>JANNPW010000112.1:0-43304 GCA_031400405.1 Mariniblastus sp. | reverse complement strand
CTGGGTTGTCAAAAATTTGGGGTTGCGGGTATTTCGTATTGCGCAAGTTTTGTTCCGGTGGTGAGGTCTCTCAAGTCTTCACTTCGAGCGACATGAATACCTGCTTTGATATTTTTTTTGAGCCAGGCTTTTAGGTGGGATATCCGGCAGCGACTTAATGATTCAGTCAGCGTCTGCGCAGTCAAATTCAGCGAGCTCGCTGCGATCGCGAGAATCTGTCCGGTCAAACTGTTGTTGTTTTGTGACGTCCCCAGCAAACGCTTCCCTTTGCCGATCAGTGATTCGATCACTTCGCTGCTGCCGGGAAACCGACTCCCCAAACCGCTGCAACGGTCACACTGTTGCTCGACTAACGAGATCAGTTCGGCAATCAACTCCTGGGCCACCGGCGTGGTACCGGCTCCCAATTCGGCTTGCAACTTCGCGACGGTCACCGAAGAGTATCCCTCGCGACGCACCACCGCACAGCTCGCTTGCCCAAGCTTACACAGCTCCGACCAAACTCCCAACTTCTCGCGGTACTCTTCCAGCCATCCCAGTTGTGCTTCGACTTCTTTGAGATCCAAACGTGTTCGTTGACGATCCGTTAAATTGCCGCTACGGACTCGGTCGAGCAACCACAACGCGCGGCGGCCCCAGCGTGCCTCGGGATCCAAATTCATGTAGCGGGCTTTTGTCTTGGGCCGTGGTGGCTTGAGATGCGCCAGCGAATGTTGACGCAGCTTGTTGGCACATCGGCAACTGGCTTGGCGGTACTGGCTGAACCGATCGTCTTTGCACAGCCGCTTCCCAATCAAGCGGCTGGTTAAGTGAACGATGTCGTACAACGCAATGGTTTCCGGATGGGTCTGCCGAAACAATTCCACGCCTTTTTTCAGGTCAGAACCGTTATCGCTAAGGATGGCCAGCGGGACGCCACGCCGCTGAGCAATCGCGCTCAATTGATCGTTGACGACACATCCATTGGAGACTTCGGTGGGAATCAGTGCCAACACCTCAACATCTTGATGCTCGACGGCGCGGCCGAGATTAGCAAAGTGCTGGGCGGTGATGCCCAGAACGATAAAACATTTGAGCGAACCGGCGGCAATCATGTGATCCACGATCAAGATTCGATCAGAGCGAGTCTCTGTCGCGTTTTCGATCTGGTCGAGCCCGACTCGCAGCAGATAGTTTTGGACGGTGGAGTGACTGAGGCCATCGAACCGATGACCACCACAAAACTCACAGATCAATCCGCTGATCCTGGAGGCCGCTCTCATCGAGACCGCTCCTTCGATGACGGTCTTCAACACCAGCATGACCAAGTCGATGGAAAAGAAACTGCCAGCGACCTTCGGGGCTGCTACGAGTAGCTCGCCGTGGATCGGTGCGGGCGTGAGTTTCTCGTGGTCAGAAATTATTAAACGTGCCGAGTCACTTTTTTTTCAATTCGCGAAGTTCGGACTCAGCGGCTTCAGCCCGCTCCCGCCACATGGCTCGGCTTTTCTCAACGGTCCGAACTTGATTCTCAGCAACCCGCCGCTGTTCCATCAATTCACGATACTTTACACGGAGCTGATCCCGGCCTTGCTTAAGTAAAGCGATAACTTTGTGTTGGGGTGAGCGGTATTCATCGAGTGCTTTGACCATGTCGCAACCTGTTGAAATATAAATTAAACTTACATCCCGAAAAAGGAATAAAATCACTCAGGTCAAGTTCCCTGTCAATACCGAATTTTTGACAGTCCAGCCCAAGCCTGCTGACTGCGGGCCTCCCCCATTTCTATTAACTCTCGAAGCGTGAAAGGACCGGGGTCGATGCCAACGATTCCGGCGAGCTGCCAAACGAGGCGATCAATTTGTTGGCCTCGACTTCCGGATCGACTCGTTCCAGCAGCGTCTCCGCGTGCGTCAGCAGTCGTTCCCGCACTTTCTTGCCCGCGTCGATCACCTTCTTCAGTCCGGCCCTGGCGCGGGCATCGGGGAAAAAATCGATCAGTTCCTCCACGAACGCGTCGGCTGCCAACGTGATGGCATCGCCCGCCAAGCCGCGCCCGAAATCTTCATCCGTGATCTGCTTGGCATCCGCCTCGTCTTTGACCAGGCAGTACAACACGTCGGCCAGTTCCACTGGGTCACTCACCAATTTGGCGAGTGCCTGAAAGCCATCGTCCACGAGTTTGTAGAGGTCGACCCCCAACAACCCGCGGACCCGTTTGATGGCGGCCACGTTGACTTGCACGGTCCAGGTGCGGCCGGCGTTGTCGGTGAATGTTCGCATGAGTACTTCCCACTATCCTAATATGGTCGTCATCCAACTGGGGGGATTGGCCGAGTAAGTCGGCTTGGCCGTAATACTGACCGTGATCGCTTCTTCCAAGGGTTCATTCCGACTGAAACTGGTGATCATGAAACTGGCTCGCAAACCTTGAGACCCTGGCGTGGTCATCGCGCCATCCATCACCGCCATCTCGATCGAAGTCTTGTTTAAAAACGCATCGCGAATCGACGTGAAGTCGTCGTCGGCCGAGTCCCAGACCATCTCGAATTCGATCGAGCCATCCTTGAGCGTGGCGACGGTGGCCCGCCAACCATTGTTGCCGCGCGTGGTGACGTCCGCTTCCCCCGCTTCGAGGCTGAGCGTTACATCGCGGACGTTGGTGATTTCGTTCCATGTCGGGACCGCATAGGTCGCCGTGTTGCGAAAGAGTTTGGCATCGAGACCAAGTTTGACTGCCATGAATGGTACTCCCTGTTACTTGACGGAATTGGCCCATAGACCTGCGAACTTCGGCAGCTCACGCTCCATGGCCGGTCCCATGAAGGGTCGAGCCGCGTACTTCGCCCGACGTTTGCGTTTGTGGTTTCTGACGACTGCGAATCCACCGAGTTCATGTAGCGATGGGACTGTTTCGCGATTGCTCCCTTCGAGTCGTGAACTGTTGAGTTTCAATGGACCGACCACTACGGATCGGCGTGCCGGTTCAAATACAAACCAGATATTCTTAAGCGTCGCCACGCGGTCTTTCGTGTGAACGCTCGGTGGTTCCCCCGGCAGTGAGGCCTTCTTGCGACGTCGCAGCGATGACCGCGCCGACCGCTGAATGAAGCTCCCTGCCTTGGACAGGTTCTTGGCTCCGGCACGCCCGACCGCGTCGATAACGATCTGCCGATCGAAGAAGAACTGTTTTTTTTCGAAGCCAACGTTGACCATCAGCTATTACCTCCAGACTCGATAGGTAACCGTCAGCACGCTGGTAAACTGTCGCAGTTCCCCCAGATGATCGAGCGCATAGACCGGCGCATTTTCGACTTCCGTACATCGCGACTGCGGATATTGCGTGAGAGCTGTCTGCCGCAAGTGGTCGGCGATTTCCTCGACCAGGTTCATCAGCGCGTCCAGCGACGCTTGACTCATGTCCGTTTTCCGCTGCACGGCCACGTCGATCTGGTAATCGAAACTGTCACGGTTGCGGTCGAGCGACTTGCTAACCAGCGACCGAGGAACTACGCTCACCTTGAGTTCGGTCATCTCCGATAATTCAAATTTTGGCTGATAGTGGCGAACAGCCGTAAGAGGCTGACTCAATGTAGCGACATTGAGTTGTGCCACCACGGCGTCGGCGATGTCGACAATGACTGACATTACGGTTCCTCCGTGCCGATCTGTTTGGTGTGAATTCTCAGGAGTTGCCGATAGACGTCCGACCAGCGCCAAGGTGCTTCGCCGGACGGTGCCATCACTTCGTAAACATGAATCGTGCTCCCTTGTACTTCCCGAATTAGATCGCCACGATCTGGTGTGACCGTCGCCCCTCCGAGTACCAGATCGACTGCCTGGATCAGGAAGTCGCGATCAGTCCATTCCAGACGGACCCCGCCATATCCGTCGTCGAGCTTAAGCAAAGTTCGGCCGATGGTGGCTCGAACCGTTGCCTGCTCCGCGCTCCGAACGTAGACGACCTGCCGTGAGGCGTGTTTTTGCAGTTGTTCGGTCAGCCAGTTGGAGCCGATTTGCAGCAGGTCGCCCATCGCAACTAACCGCGTCCTTTGGCGATCAGTTCAATCAACTGAATCAGCAAGCTGACAATCGCTGTCCAGTTGTAGCCCCGATCTTGTAGTCGATCCCGCAGACCGAGCAGTCGGCGCGTGTTGTCGTCGATTTCCGGGCATGGTTGAATTGGAACGTCTGGATCGTTGGGCGCGCCGATCACTTTCCAGATCGGGTAGTCCCCCAAGTCCGCCTCGGCGTGATAACCTTCGATCAATTCGACGTCGGGGGTCCCGGCAATGGTCGGGACGAGCATGCCAGGAACGCGAGCCGGTCCGTCCGTGTTTCGCTCGCGCGACTGGCGATAAATGGTGCTGGTCAACTGACCTGCTCCGTCGCCGTTGATCGTCCAGGTCAGGAGACCAACTTGCACCGGATTTAGTTTGTCCCCTTGCAATACAGCACTACCGCTCTGACCTCCAATGCTGTTGGGTTGCCAATACCAGATCGAACCGAGTCGCCGAGTCTCCAGAACTTGTCCGCGCGGAACTTCGCAGCGCGGGCATCCCCAAGTCCCGGTCAGTCCCTCGGGGTTGGGTCCCTCGGTCGACATCTGAATGGGACTCAGGCCAGCCATGTATTGCGCATCGGCCCGCAGCAGCGACCAGTCGGTTGACGTTTGACCGCTGTAGGCCGATTCAATCACGGTCCCTGGAAACTGTTCAACCTGGCCAGCAATCGTGCGGGCCTGACACTGGACGACATGACCGATTCGCGAACTGGCTACATGCGCGTTGGTCAGCACATAAATCGCTTTCGCATCCCGTCCCACCAGACTGCCGGTTCCGCAGCTGTTGCCGTTGAGAATCCGAACCGCCCGGTTCGCCCAAGCCCGCACGGTTTCATCTTCCGATTGGGTCACGACTTTGCCGTGCGGCGCGACCAGCACGCGATACCAATCGACTTGAGAGATTTCCTGATGCGCCTGCAGAATGACGGGCAGGGTCTGGATCGACGGTTGTGGCAATCCATACAGCATCGGCGGCAAAGGACAGTTCGGACCGTTGCAAGTCGGCTGTGGTGGCGCGATCCGAGTTCGGAATATCTGCGCGTCCGCTACCCCGATCGAACAAGCAAGTAAACCGAGAGATATCAAATAATGATTCACATAACTACGATTCATAAAGAGTCCTTTCCCATAATAAAAAAACTATCAAGACAATTTCTATTGGGGGCCATTTTGCGGGAGCGCTCTATACACTCCAGCAAAATGGTCCCCCTCAACTTTTGAGCATCACCCACAGTTGAAACAACGGACTGGGGGCGACACTGGCGACAAACCGGATCGGCAAACCGCACATGGCATTGACTGAGATGTAGCGCGGTTTTCCTGGTTGAAAGAGTGAACTTTCCGGAGGTGGATCTTGGATGATTGGTCCGGTTAGCGGATAGTCCGCCAAGGTCACGATCTGGTCGTTGGGCAACAACCCCTCGACCGTCCACAGCACCAGCGATGCTGAACCGATACCGATACAGAACGCGCTGCGCATCGAGCCGGCCGCCAGCCATTGGCTGGTCGTTCCCCCCACCAGTTTGAGCTCGCAGATTTCAAGACTCCGCTCTGCAGTGATTTTCATTATCGCTCCAGTCATGCGATGTCCTGACGATCATTTTTTTGTTAAACGCCAACTTTACTTAGTTGGGTTACTGACTGAGTCGCATCCGAACCGTCGTGTCGTTGGTCGCCGCGGCACGCACCACCTTGCCGATCTGTTTGTTACCGGTCGCAGTGGCAGTTACGACATTGTTGGTGTCGTCCCAGTACAAGACTGTGCCGACTGTGAACGCCACGCCGGTGTTTTTGTTGAAGTCAAAGACACCGTCGACCGCCAGTGCACCGGGTTCACCCGTTGCCAACGGCCGCAGCGCGACCCCGACCAGATCTCCTTGGACGACCACGTCACCTGAAGCAACTGCACTTCCTGGTGTGTAGTCGATGTATTTTCCGTCTTGAATAAAGATTGCCTGTGGCATTGGTATTGTTTCTCCTTTAGTTGGTTCGTCGTCTCCTGGCATGTCACCCATCGACCTTCCGTTTAAACTTCACCCTTGCTCTTAATGGCACCACGAGGATCTTGCAGAGCGACGCCGAAGTCGTGGTAACCACGCATCTGTACGCCCAGCACGTTGAAGTCCGCATCAGCCGTTTCGATCGTCGGCGCTTCCTGCCCGTTGAGGAACGCGACTTCGATCACCGGCAGGTCGGTCGGTTCGGCCAGCAAGTACCACGCTTTGGACGAGTTGCCTGTATAGCTGGCGTTGGCCAGGTAGCGACTCACCTCGACCCGGAACTTCCCTTGATGGGGGTTGGCGATCGGGAACTTGGCATTGGCCGTCGTGTCGCGTAGTTCCAACGACTTGAACAACTGCGAGCCAATCGCCGACAGCGCCGTGGGCGCGAGGATCATCGATGGCATGATGCCGATCGGCTTGCCGTCGGTATCGGTCAGATCCATGAAAGCGACTTCTGACTTGGTCAGTCCGTCGATGTTGAGCGCCGTGTCGACGCCGGTCAGGAAGTTCTTGTTTCCGACCGTGAAGAACGCCGCGTTGTTCATGAACGTCGACCAGAAGATGTCATTGATCTTCAGCCCGGATCCACGACCCAGTTTGCGCGGCACCGTCGTGATCGCTCCCAGATCGTCGTTGATAATGTCGCGCCGATCGATCGACAGGAGCAACCCGTACGTGTCGGCCTTGTTGGAGTATTGTTCATTACCGAGCGTTCCGTGTTTGAGCTCGCCTCCTGGTGCAACCAATTCGTATTGGTCCTTGCCGACCAGTCGGTAGCTGGTGACCGTCTTAAAGTCACTCACGTTCCGCACTGCACAGATATTCCGCCAAGTACGCTCGACGCTGAAGAAACCTTCCAGCAAGAATTTGTTGGCGACGTTGGAAAGAATGCCACCAACGTCGATCGTCGAAAAGCCCGCTTCCAAAGTGGGGTTGAACGCATATCGCAATACAGCGCGACTGTCCCGGAAATTTCGGCCTGAGTAACCATTGGCCCAGGCGGCTTCCAGCAATAATTCCTGAAGTCCTATAACACCGCGAAACCGATCATTGGCAGCATTGAGTGTGGCGTCGTCGAACAGGCCTTCGATTTGATCGACGCGGCCGGCCATCAAACAGGCGGCTTCCAACACTCGGCCATTGATCGTTTTGTCTTGGATGTGAACCGCCGGGGTTCGCGGTCGATTTGCCCGCAAGACTTCCAGCTCGCAACGAGTCGGGTCCCAACCTTCCTGGATCGCTTTCGCTTCCACCTCGGGAAATCGACCAGCGCATAGCCGGCCAATCGCGGCGATCCGCGTTACTTCCGCTGCCGCTTGCGCTCGAATTTCATCGACAGCCGAATTAGCCATCACGGTGTCCGCTGGAGTTACCGATGGAGCATTCATTTCGTTCGTCGGGCCTTCGGTTTCGCTGGCGTCCATTTTGGGCTCCTCCTCGTATTGGTTTGAATCGGGGTTGGTTGCTAACGCGGCAACGGTTGCATTCGTCAGACCATCAGCGCCAAGGTCGACAAAACTGATCTCGCTTAGTGTTGACTTGCGAACAACGTTAATGGGACCCGTGTGTTCCTGGCCATTGACGATGACGGATTGACGTTCTTTGACGAATTCGAATTCGTCGACGCTGGCGCCAACCGAGGCCTGCCAGGGAAAACCGTTCTTGGATGAGACAACGACCTCTCGCGCCGCGACCGTATCGCGTGAGACAACACCCATCGCGACCAGTTGTCCTCCCTCCACGCGAATCGTGTCGGTGTGACCGACCCCCGCTGAAGGATCATGACTGAATCGGATCGGTCTCGACTGAGAGGGAATTGCCAGGCCGGCCAGGTCAATCACGACCGGGAATCGCCATCCGGCAATCCGCATCGGTGCGCCGGTGTAGGCCAACATCCGAAATCGCGGAAGCGCAGTTTCGGAACCACCTTCATTGGCTGAGGCGGCTTCGAAAACGGCTGTTGCGGTGAGCTGCAGGTTGCTTGGCCTTGGTTCGGTTCTAAGCGCGGCGGGGGGATGTTTTTTCGCCATCTTCTTTCTCCTCGATATCCATAACGGGCTGAACTCCGGCCGGTGTTAATCCCAGCTCGGCCATCAACGAAATTTCCTTAGCCCGCTGCCGTAACGCTTCTTCCCAATCACGACCCTGCCTCGCGTATTCATGGGCCAGAGTTGTCGTATGATTGGCTAGTCGCGTCGCTTGAGCGTTGGCCTCTTTGGCGGGATCGACATGTTCATGACCGTCCCAAAACCATTGATGGGACCATTCGGCGAATGGGCCCAAGTCAGCCGGGAGATATCCGGGAATGAGTGCGGCTTCATCAAACCAGGCGGCGAGTACGCGATCGAGCAAGACGGTTTCAAGCTGGACTTGCTCGACGCGAATCGATTTATAGTAGGTTTGATGATCGAGTCGGCCTGAGGCGTAGTTGTAACCCGAGCTATTACCGGCGGCGATATTGAACGGCATGGACAAACAACGTGCTATTTCGTTGAGAATCTCATGTTTAAATTCGGCGTAGGTCGTGGCCGGCTGTTGAGCTTCAATCTGGCTCATCTTCCATCCACCAGGCATGGTCACCAGTGAACGTTGCTCGAGTTCAATCGATTCGAATGGCTCGGCCGAATCGGCCTCTCCATTGGCCGGCGCGTCGGTGTACAAGATGCCGGCGAAATCGGCGGCGGTTTCGGCTGCTGCCAGGACTGCGAGTGTAAATCGGCGCAGCTGGGCGAATAGGGGTAAGGCGGGCATGATGTCCGGGATGCCCCGGGCTTGGCCCGGACGATCGAGCCGGAACCAGTGAATCATGGCTTCGGCGCTGATGCGTTCGAAATCACGATTGAATCGATTCGTTTCTCCTGGATGCGCCTTGAGTACGTGATATTCAACGGGATTGCCGGCGTCGTCAAACACGATTCCGTCGACTGTTTTCGATTTCGAGGCGTCGAAGTCCGGTGTGCAAACCTGATCCGCTTCGATCAAGCGAAGGTCCAGTTGAATGGCTGTCGGTAATTTCGGATTACTCGTAAAAAGAGCGAAGACTTCGCCGTCCTGGGCTCGCGACATGCGCATCGCACGAAGTTTTTCAGCCAAATTGATGGCATTCGACCAAGCGTCAAATTCTTTCTCGATCACACGATTCGCGTTCGCGTCATCCGTTAAGAGTTGCAGTTGTGGCCCAGTTCCAACGGTGTCGTTGGCAAGCGTGAGCACGATGCCACGCGCGTAGCTGTTGTTAGCTACCTCGTATCGCGCTCGATTGCGGAGGATTCGTCGCACTTCGGCATTGTTGGCAGCGTTAGCAGATAAGCCATCAGCATTCCGCCAATGGCGACGATTGTCTTCGTTGGTTACGGCCGCGTCATAGCGAGCTCGCAACACCCGCGATTTTGGCGCCAGTCTGCGAGCTGCTGTCGATTTCGGAAATAGATTTGACAACCAACCCAACACTATGACGCTCCTGGCGGAACAAGTTTGTTGAACTGCAAGCCACGATGCTTGGATTTCGTTGCTTCCTTCGAAGCCAGATATTTGTCTGCTGCAATTTGTTCGGTGAGTTTGTGTTGCTCGATCGATCCGGCATCCCCTGCGACCTTGGCCGGGCCGGCAGCGTTTTCCCGAATAGCGTCTTTCAATTCGTCTGAAGAATTTTGACTCAAACCATTGCTCCAAAAACATGTTCCCCTACTTCTATACCTACGCGAAACGGATCACGATTGCCGGTTTGCAAGAAATATTTTTGAATAGTGATTTTCCGCCAATACGAATTTTCAAAATTTGAGTGTGGCTTATCGCTGTTTGCGCTTCTGGAGTTCTTTAAAACTGACTCGTCCGGCTTCTTGTTTTTTCAATCCATCTGTTCCAAATAACACGCAACCTTGCATCGCGGCTGCAACGGCCGAACCCACCAAACAATCGAGCCAGTGGTTGTCGGGCTGGTCAGGACGCACTTTCCATTCGTCCACCGTGCGACCGCGCCCCTCCGTCCGAATGAAGTACTCGGCAGTAAGATGCTCGGCGAGCAATCGGTGTGCGTTCGCGTTGTCGCCGAATAGCGAAAGGCAACCGCGATCGCCCATCGCCATCGACAGACGGGCGTGAACGAACGACTTCCACCAGTTCGTGTCGTAGATCACATGACGGATTGCTCGTTTGCCGTGAACGGTTGGAATACGCCAGTTCAATCCAACTCGGTCGCCCGGCCGGCGTTTGTATTCGGAAAACGGAAGACTCGACGCACCGACGAACCGACCGTGCGATGGGATCACGATCGCCGAATGTTTTGACTGGCGACAGAACTGATAGACGACATCCGTCGAATGACCCCAGTTGGCGTCGATCATACAGCGATTGATTTTCAGCGCCGCACCGTCATCCCGCTCCCATTCGCGATCGAGGATTTCACTCGTCAGCGTTTCCAGACCGTGATAGATCGAGCCCTCGAGGCCTGTTCCATCGGCAATCGTGGCCAACGTTTGCCTGGCATCGCGCAGCGTATAGTACGATCGGTATTGATCGGGAAACGCACCGTAGTCGACGATGTAACCGGTGAAGTCGTCCTCCCACGCGACCACGATGAAGAACAAAAGTTTCTGTTGTATGTCGATGAAGGCAGTCAGGTGATTGCAGCCGATCGGAATTTGACCCCGTTCAATTCGATTGATTTTGCTGGCGATTTCATCAGCCGTCAGCATGTCATCACCGATGGCATCGACCGGCAGCGGTTCGTTCTGGTACTCAGCGAAGAAAGCCGCTTCGTCTTGCAGCTTCAAATTCATCGCGTGTTGGATCGCCGACAGCTCGTCGTAGTTGAACCTTTCAGGCCAAGCGACATCCGAACCTTCGTCCATCGCTGCTTGATGATCGCGATAAAAATCGGTCCCTGATTCGCCCCCATCGCCATTTCGCATCCCTTCGGCTCGGATTTCGGCATACCGATTCCATAGGGTCTCGTTGGTCGGAAAGGCGTTGACCATCCGCGTCCGTGCGCCATTCCATTCGGGATGTTTGTCACGGCAGAGAATGTTGTCGGCCATGTCGCCGGGTCGGATGACTGTACACGGCATGATGCCGGAGATCTTTTTGCCCGGTCCGGCGAGTCCGAGAACCGCACCGGCAAGAATGGATTCGCGGTTGGCGCATTGCGAAAGCGATCGTGCGCTCTCGTCCGTTTGCGGGTCATCGAGTACCACGAGCGCTGGCCGAACGGTGCGACCATCGGGGCGTTTGAATTTCATCCCGCGAATCCGGCCTGTCAGTCCAGCGACCTTAATGATCGCTCCGCTGGCGGGACTGTTGTCGATCGTCGGGAGGACGATTTCTTTCGCCGTCCAACCGATTTGCGTTCGTTTTCCTTGATAGAGTTGCCCGTTGGCTCGATTGGAAATTCCGTCGAGAGCCTGGATTGGAAAACAGACCTCAGGGAAGTCGGCAAGCAATTGATCGTTGCTATCCAGTTCGGTTTTGATCGAGTCTAGCATGTCGCAGGCGTGCCCTTCATCGCTGCCGATCAAGCAGACGAAATCGCGATGGCCGTACAGAATAGCCCAGATACATGCGACCTCGGCCAACGAACTTTTGCCTGAGCCCCTAGCCATTGCCAACGAGAACAAACCTCCTTTGACCACCGCTTCTTCGATCTTCGCCATGACCTTCAGATGATCGGGCGACCAGTTCAAATGGAACGTCAACGGGAAATAGGATTCGCAGAAAAAGCGAAACTCACGGCGAGCCCGTTCCTTGCGATCCGGATTCTCAATAGCAGGCAATTCGCCGATATCACGACCAGCCAGTGCTAGAGCTGCATTGCGAGCCCGCGCCGATTCCTTCATCCGCTCATACGGATCGCCGGTCAGTTCCGGCTTCGGCGTGTGGCGGATTTTGTGTAACCAAGCGCAGTATCGAAGCAGGTCGACATGCTTGCCGTCACCGATTCGATTGCCGGCGCGTTGTCGATGCCGATAAAGTTGCCGTTCGCTGATCACTTCGCCTAGCGGCGTTGAGTTCAGCAATCGGCACAGTTCGCTTGGCTTCAGCTTTCTTGGGTCAGCGGCCATTCGGATTCGCCTTTCTTCGGTCGCCCTTGTTTTGGTACAATGGCAATTGACAACCACTTGGTAAAAGAACGGCTTGAAATCGGAGAATCAAAATGTCAAATGTTGAACAAAGATTAGCGAAACTTGAAAAAGAAGTTGCGGATTTGAAACGAGAGAAGTCTGAAAGCCGTGATTTGGCCGCGAAGAAAGTTGGCTGGATTTCAAAAATCACAGGCACTTTCGAGAACGATCCAGAATTTGATGAGATTCTTCGATTGGGCAACGAAGAGCGAAAATCCGATATGCTTAACAACGATTGAGTGGAATGTTCGTATTCGATACCGACCATATTGGGATTCTGCAACGTGGACGTGGCCCCGCGTTTGATAAGCTGACCGAGAAACTGCGGAAGGCGAATGAAGTTGACATTTACGTCACGATTATTTCTTTCCATGAACAAGTCGCAGGTTGGACGAAACACGTCAAAGGTTCGCTGGAGCAGTCCAAAATCGTTTTCGGCTATTTGCGATTGGAGTCGATTCTGCAAGACTTTTCTGAGTCGCAGGTGTTGCCTTACTCGCCAGCCGCTTCTGAAATTTTTGAAGACCTTCGGAACCAAAAGATTCGAATCCCAACGATGGATTTGCGAATCGCTTCGATTGTGATCGCAAATCAAATGGTGTTGGTCACGCGAAACCAACGCGATTTTGAAAAAGTTCCAAATCTTGAGATGGAAGACTGGACTTCTTGATTGCAAGTCCGATTCGAATTTTCTATTCCCCACGGCCCATCTCCTTGGCTTGCCACGCGGTGTAGTTCACGAGATTGATTGTGCCGTCGGAATTCGTCGGAGCACCGGCGCCGATATCTGCCGCGATTTGTTCGGCGGGAATTCTCTCTCGAAACGCTGCCGATAGCACTTTGGCCGTTTGGGCTATCGTCAACCGCGCTGGGTCGACCGGTTCGGAGGTGCCGCTCATTGGACTTGCTCCCTATCTGAAAACTTGGCGGCTGTCGCCACACGGGCCAATCTGTGCCCCGATTCTGTAATGTTCGCCCAATGTTGCGGACATGTTTTGTCGCGACGTTGGGCCAAAAATGGCGAACGTGTGGCCTGAAATAAATCATTACAAATCTGCGAAAAAACATTACGAATCTGGCTTGAGGTTCCCAAACATGCATGGCTCATGTGGTGTAACGCGACGCAAACACGCAAACGCGAAACACAACCAACCCACGCAAAAGGAACCACACCATGCAAGCCAACCAGATTTTTTTCGGGATCGAATTTGAAACAACACTGCCAAACAACGACACCACGCCGATCGGCGGATACCACAACGGAACGCAAATTCCTTGGCTGCCCGCGGGATGGAAAGCCGAACGCGATTCGAGCATTCGGACCTTCGCCGCCAATCGCAAAGGTTGCGAATTTGTATCGCCGAAACTTTCCGGATACGACGGCTTGAAACAAGTCGAAGACGCACTTGACCAGATCAACGCTCGCCACGCACGGGTCAACGAAAGCTGTGGCGTACACGTAACGATTTCTTGGGACGGCGACGCAGCCGCCCTCGCACGACTGATTTCGCTGGTCGGCAACCACGAGAAAGCCATCTTCGCCAGCACCGGAACGAAACGACGCGAGCGAAACATCTTCAGCAAGAAGATCAAACAATACGGCAACAAAGACACCGCGAAACAACGCTGCGAATCGGATCGCTACCACCTGCTGAACCTGACGCACCTCGCCCGCGGACAAAACCGAATCGAGTTTCGGGCCTTCGCCGGAACGCTCAATAAAGAAAAGGTGATCGGATACATCCAGATGTGCCTTGGCTTGGTCGAACTTGCCTTGAACACCAAACGCTGCAGCGGATGGGAATACGAAAAACGGGACGGCGTAAAAAGCTGCTGGGATCGACCCAGCGCGGGCGAAGGCGAAACGGAATTGAACCGGCTGTACTACCGCCTGGGTTGGACGAAGGGTTGGTACAAAGGCGAGCTTCGCAACAAACGCTACGGCGAACTCTCTAACGACGGCCAAACCTGCGATTGGAAGGCGACTAAGAAAAAGCTGATGGAGATGGCGAAGAAATACGACGCCGCCCAATAGCACAAGCGGACGCAGGCACGGATGCCTGACTTGGTTTGCGCTGGCAACGACGTTGGGGATTTCTACCCACCGTATTGTCATTCTGTCCAATTCGTTTCGCCGAATTCTACCCATCGCGAAACTATGTTGCGTTTTCTTCTGGCTCGCGCCGTCATTCGCCGCCGGTTTCGCGTAGCCAATAAATAGGGGGAGCAGGCTAGTTGTTTGGGCCAGTTTGGCCCCACATCGCGCGACAGAGCCAATGTTTTGCAAATTACGCAGTATGTGGCGACTTCGGCCCATTCCGCGACACGGGCCAACACTGGGCGTCACGGGCAAGCCAAAAAACATTCCAGAATCTTTCCAGAATTCCTTGAATGTTGGCTTGAGGTTTCTTTTTTCGCATGGCTCAGTGGTGTTAACGCGAACGAAAACACCAAAACACTTTAAACAGGAACAACAAAGATGAATGCGACCAACAACACGACCAACGCCAAACCTAAAACCGCCGAAGCCAAAGCACTCGCCAAAGCCAAAGAAACTGAGCTGCGGGCGATCTTCAAAAACATCGACCCGCACCGCGCCCAAGAGATTCGCGAGGCGTACTACAAAGTGGTCGAAGGCCTGCGAACGCTGGCCGACGAATTGGAAATCGCCGACGCCAAGAGTGCCCAACCGGGCAACGACCTGATGATCCACGAACACCTGCTCGCCTGCCAAGCGATGGACGCGATGGACGGCAGCATGCTCGGAACGTTTCTGTAAAAGACCAAAACATGGATGAACGCCGTGCACGGAAGCGCGGCGTTTTTTCGTAAGCCGGTCGCCACGGTTGGCCCGTGTCGCCAATTTTGGCCTGACTCCGCCCAGTGTTGCGACCTTGCTAATGCCGCGACACGGGCGCACGTCGCGAACCGTGGGCGATGCCGAAAAACCTGCAAAAACATGGAAAAAACATGCTGAAATTGGCTTGATGGAAAACGAAACGCATGGCTTATGTGTGTTGTAGACGGATCGAACGCACAACGCGGACGACGCCAAACACTCACCAAAATTGGAGAAACGAAGATGAAACTGGGAACGCTGATCGAGATTTTGAACGAATACCAAGAGACCCACGGCGACAACATCGAGGTCCGCTTGATGACGCAACAGAACTGGCCCTTTGAGAATTCGATTTGCGGGATTGCTTCCTCGGAAGACATCGCCGAAGCCCGAGACGATGACGACCGCACGGAACCGGATGACGACGACGAACAGAAAGACGCCGTGATTTACCTCGTCGAAGGCCGCCAGATTTGCTACGGCGACAAGACCGCTTGGGACGTCGCCCGCGATTGCTAAACGAACATTTTCACAACCGGAAACAGAACCATGAATGACAACGAACAACGCCGAGTCATCAAACCCGAATTCATCGAACTGGATTTGGTCATCACGCGAATGCAGAAACGAAACACGGGTGCCGACGGAACCTGGGTCAGCGGGAAGGTCAACAACGAATACCAATTCCAAGCCTTGGTCTTCGCGGAACACGCCGAGGTGGAAACGTACGAACTGGGCCGCAGCAAGATTTCGAAACTTTGGATCCTTCGGTTGGCCGACAACGTCACGGTTTTCAATTTCGACCGCGGACTGGATGTAACGGCCGACGACCCGACCACGCAAGTCATCGCAGATTTTCTGTGTGTCGGCTTGGCGGATCTGGTATACGGCTAATAGCGATTCACTACCTTTTGTAACTTTTTTGGAGAGATGAAGATGAAGCAGAAAGACGTAAAACTGGGTGGCGTTTACCGCGCCAAGGTAACCAACAAGCAGGTTGACGTCCGCATCGATGCGGAGCGGCACTCCGGAGGCTGGGACGCGACGAACCTTGCCACCAACAAGAAGGTCGTGATCAAGACCGCTCAGCGATTGACGGAAAAGAAATCGGCCAAGAGTTCGAAGGCTCCCCATGGAACCAAGGTCACGACCACCGGCAACGTGACCGTGGTCGAAACGGTTCCGGCTACCGTCGAGACCATCAGCGGTGCCGCCGACGCGAACGTTGTGTCGAACGAAGCGCCGGCCGCAGACAAACGGGTCGCCAAGAAGTTTCGCAAGCAGCCAAAATCCGACGAAGCCTCCAAAGTGAAAAAGATGAGTTGCATCGACGCGGCGATCAAGGTTCTTGAAGAATCGTCGGAACCGATGAACGCGAAAGATATGATCGAAGCGATGGAAGCCAAAGGCTATTGGTCTTCGCCCGGCGGCAAGACGCCGCACGCGACGTTGTACTCTGCCATTCTGCGCGAGCTGGCCAAGGGGGATCAATCTCGATTCGCCAAAGCCGATCGCGGCCATTTCACTACCAACAGTGCGGAGTAACCGGTGAAACATTTTTACGATTTGAAAACGGTCGAGAGCCTGACCGAGGGTGAAAAGGCGTTTCCCCAACCCAGTGTTGAGTACCGGTTGCGGACGATCGACAACCGGTTGGTTGGCGACGAATCGGTGAAGCATGTTGTTCGCGCCGGCGACATCTTGTTCGCGGTGACGGTTACCGACGAAGCTTTCCCCGTTACCGGCGAGGGCCAGTTCGTGTTGGTCCCGCTGAAAATTTTTTCCGGTTTGTAATGTTGGCACTTGCTGAAAATCCGTTTTGTAATTCTTTGAGACTTAAACATGCCTGCCCGCCTGCCGAATCCGGCCTACGAACACGCTCATCTGATTTCACGCGACCTGCTCGATGACATTCACGCCCAGCTCGCCGCGATGCTGCATCCGGATCACGAGTCCATCGGCTGGAGACATGTCCACACGATGAACGCGATCAATGCCAAGTTGTCGGAGGTCGCTGCGACCATCGACCAGATCAACAACCACAATCGCTAACGGAACATGTTTCATGAAATGCAATTTAAAAACGGGCGACAGGATTCGTCTGGTTCACATGGCCGACGATCCTGATCCGGTTCCAACGGGCGAGCTCGGCACCGTGGTTTCTGTCACCGACCTAGGCGATTGGTTCCAAGTCGACGTCGATTGGGATTGCGGCCGGACTCTGATGTTATCAGTGCCGCCGGATCGAGTATCGCTAGTTCTTTAATGGACGTAGTATTTCGTCGAACGACACTTTCTCGAACCTCCGCGTTTGACCATTTTTAGACGTTGATCTAAAATGTCTTTGGGAATTCAACTTCAGGCACCTCCATGATTAAAAAACTGAACAAAGACGGCGAACATTACTCCATCCAGATCGACGCGAAATTTGTCGAGGCGATGAAGGCGACTACAGCGACCGAGTTTGAAGTCGAGCTCAACGAAGGTTCGCTTTCGATAACGCCCGTAAAAAACTGTTGCTCGAACGACGAGTTTGAAGAAGCCTTGTCCGACGTTCACAAGCGTTTTGGCAACGCAATGAAGAAGCTGGCGGAATAACTGGAAATGACTGAACCAAAGTTTCTGGATCTGGACAGGGTTCAGCGGATTCATCAAAGTTCGATTCAAACTTACGGTGGGATTGATGGAACGCGGGATGAGGGTCTGTTGATGTCGGCCATCGCGATGCCCCAAAGCACGTTTGACGGGAAATTCTTGCATGCCGATCTTTTCGAAATGGCCGCCGCATACCTTTTTCATATTGTTAAGAACCATCTTTTTCTTGACGGGAACAAACGAACTGGTGCTGCGGCGGCGATGATTTTTCTCAGAATCAATGGCATTCAAATTGACAACGACGAATCGGGTTTGGTTGAGATAACTTTGGCTACTGCGACAGGGCAAGCTGACAAAACACGCATCGCAGATTTCTTTCGCGGTATTCAACGTTCACCGGAGTAGCCGTTCAGCCAGGCTACGCAAGTAAATTTTCACCGCATGTTCTCTTCTCGTGCTTTCATTGGAATCGGTGATTCGCCGGTTCGTTCCAGAATCGCCGGAATTCCAGTGAAGCGTTGGAAGCGATCGACTATCACATCGCAATAGGGCGCGTCGAGTTCCATCAAGAACGCTTTGCGCCCCGTTTGCTCCGCGCCGATCATTGTCGAACCGCTGCCACCGAACAGGTCGAGCACGTTGTCGCCAGGAAGCGACGAGTTTTGAATCGCTCGCACGGCTAATGCGGCGGGCTTGCCGGTCAGGTGTTCGAGTTGTTGCGGAGGGATCTTCTTGACGTGCCACAAATCGGTTTCATTGTTCGGCCCGTGATATTTGTGACCGGCTCCTTCTTTCCAGCCATAGAAGCAAATCTCGAACGCGCCCATGTAGTCTTTTCTCGTTAAAACTGGGTGACATTTATCCCAAATAATTCCTTGGCTGAAGTAGAAACCGGCTGCTTTCAACGGGCCCGGATAGTTGCCAAGGTTCGCGTAGCCACCCCAAATATAAAACGAGCCGCCGGGTTTGAGCGCCGATGACATGTTGTGAAACCATGCGTGCAGCATGACATCAAACGCATCGTCGGTCACAAAATCGTTGGCCAGCGGTCGATCCTTGGCCCGCATCTTTTTTTGGGTTGGTTTGGCTTTGCCGGGGTGTCGCTCGAGATCGAATTTCTGATGATTCTTGAGGCCGGAGGCTGTAGGCTGAAGACCGGAGGACTCGCACGTCTGCTCTGAACTTCCTTCCGCCTTCCGCCTCCCGCCTTTGGCCTGAAATGAACTGTTGCCGGCAGCAATTGCGTTGTTGCTGCGTGGTTCCACCTTCACATTGTACGGCGGATCGCTGTTGACCAAATCAATTACCGCGCCGTTTAGCAATCGTTGCAAATCTTCTGGCTTCGACGAATCACCGCACAACAATCGGTGGTTGCCCAAGATCCATAGATCACCTGGTTGCGTGATTGGATCGTCCGGAGGTTCGGGAACATCATCCGGATCGGTCAAGCCTTCCTGGATTTCCGAGCCGAGTAGTTTCGCCAGCTCCTCCTGGTCGAAACCAAGCAAACCGAAATCGTAGCCAGCGTCGCCAAGTTGCTGCAACTCGATCGGCAGCAAGTAATAATCCCATTCTGCCAACTCGCCGGTTTTGTTGTCAGCGATGCGATAGGCTTTGATCGCGTCGGCGGACAAATCCTTCGCGACGTGAATTGGGACTTTGGTCAGTCCCATCTTCTGGGCGGCTTTGAACCGCGTATGACCGACGATGATGATGCCATCGGTATCGACGACGATCGGCTGACGGAAGCCGAACTGTTCAATCGAGTTGACGACGGAATCGACAGCGTCGTCGTTGAGGCGCGGGTTTTTATCGTAAGGCTTGACTCGGTCAAGCGTCCACATTTCGACCTTCATAGAGGTTCCCTTCCGAGGAGTGTTGGAAAAACGGAAAGGGTTCGGTCGTTGGTTGGTCGGTTGGGTTGGTCGGGTGTGTCGCAGGTCTTCGCGGGTTTATTCGCCTTGGGCCACTGGCGAGTCATCTTGCGGATCATCGAACTCAGGCGAGAATGGATCGAGTTCGACTACTTTACCGTCACGCCAAAGGACGATCGGCGATCCGTGCTGGCGGGCACGCTGCACAACGGCCTTGGCAGCCTCTTTCATCGCTGCATCTGCTTGCTTGACGATTTCATTTGTGTTGTCACGGATCAAGGTAGCAACTCAGGAGTTCGTTAAAGGATGTTCTCGAAACGGTCGCTCTCAAAAACGATTCGTGTTGCCGATGGTCATTTGTTTCGCTTTTCAAATCTCATTGCCTCTAGTTCTTTCATTAATGGACGCCAGTACTCTGCATCCATTTTCATCTCCTCTTTCTTTTCAAGTTCCAAATGCCTGTTCAAATTCTCCTCGTTGCCTGGTCTGGCCTCAACCAGCAACGGCCGAACCGAAAGTATTTCGGTCAATAAGCGAGGGCTTGATTCCGCCAACATGACAAGGATCTCAGGAGTACGACAATCTCGCAACCAAAATCGAATTCGATCATCTGTGGGAGCCTCGCAAAATTCATCGTAGTGAGCGTCGACCAGTCGCCGAATCATGGGCCAGTCTTTTTCACGCTGCGTTTTCTTCGCTTTGACCAAATCCTCAATTCCAAGTAGCTGATATACGAATCCATTCTCGTCTTCGATAGAAACTCGCTGCTCCCAAAGCGATTCGAATTCTCCGCAGCCACGCATCTTGGTCATAATATCTAGCCGAATGCCTTTTGCATCAGGGTGGCCACAACGAAAGTGAATCGCATGACCTCGACCAAGATGCTCCCATTCCATGGGCGGGACGGCGATGCATTCCGCTTGGAGTTCCTTAATCGCTGCTGTCAACTTCGATAGATTTGGGGGGTCCGCGACAATCACGATATCGCAATCTCGACTAAACTCGGCCGCGCCGTAAAACACGCAAGCTTGACCGCCCATAAGCAGGTGCTTTACCTCGTGGAATGAAAGCGTCGAAAGGACTTTGTGGATCGGGTTCGGGATCAAGCGAGCCTCCTACTTGCAAATAGAATTGCCATATTTTCATCGACTCTTGCCATCGTTGCAGTGGTGTAAGTCGATACCATTCTCTCCACGAGTCCTCGTCATCGCGGCCTTCTCCCAAACGAATTAATTTCTCTTTTGTATCCATGCGTCCATTGTACGCCGGACGTCGTACTTTCGGAAGCAATTGTTTGCACGTTCGGTGCGGACAAACGAAACAAACTGTGATTACTTTGGTGGCTGTTCCGGGTGGCCTGTTTTGGCTCAGTTTGCCCGGGAGTACCTAAAGTTTTTCGTGACGCGTTCGCTGCCTCGTTTTTGTACTGAGTACGATTTCCGTACAGACTTATGAGCCTCCGTTTTCTCGACGTTTTTGAATCTGTCACGGAGATCCGTCACATACCCCCCGCGCACGCCCTCGCACACACGAAAATAAATTGCGCGAAGGAGGCTGTGACATGTGACGTATTACATAATGAGAGAGAGATATCTCTATTTTTATTAGGTTTCCTCTAAATAAATCCGTCACAAATCCGTCACAAAAAGTTGTGACCGATTGAGACTGATTCGACTTAAAAAACACACTTTGGAGGTCCATAACGGCAATTTTCAATTTTTGGTGTCACACGGTGACAGGTTTTTGTGACGGATTCGTGACGCATTAAATCAGTTGATAACCTTGTGCGGGTCGGGTCGCAGTCGCGATCTCGACCGCCATCAAGTCGCCTTGTTGTTGCAAAGTCTGAACAACGGCATCGAAGTCTTTTGCTTTCCAATGCATCGCACGCATCAGTTCACGGCGTTGCATCTGGTGGACAGGCGATTCGCGAAGTTTCTTGATCAGTTTCAAACAATCGGCGTGAAACGGATTGTCGGCAACATGCACGCCGGCCAGAAACAATTGACGTCGCGTTTGGTGCATCGCGAACTCGGTCGCCCACTCGACGGCTGGCAATCGAATTACGGGCTGCTCATGCTTCTCGCTGACCGCGTAGATCAACGCCAGCTTCGTCGCATGTTCGCACGTTCGGCTCCAAGCCGTCCGTGCCACCTCGTCCTGGTCCGCGTCGGCGACGTTGTATTCGGTTTCGGTCCGCAGACGCAAATCGTCAATTGCAGCTTCGGCATCGTCGTCGAACGGAACAACGCGTGGTGCGGGATGGAAGTTAAGGAAGTTTCCTGAACCGGGTTCGAACTCGGCCCACCATTTAGCAGTTTCCAAAATGGAATCGGGAAGTTGCCGAGCCGATCCCGATTTCTGGCCTGGTCCTCGTCGGCCAACGTCGATGATATTCAGTCGAGCGAAGAAGCCATTTGTAAGCATGCGCCGGGAAAGCGATTCGTAAAAGTGCTGCGGCGTCGCGGTTCCGAACAAAGTCAAATGCGGTTGGTCGACGTGGAGAGCTTCTTTCTGTCCGGCTTTCACCCGAGTCGGATAAACGTCGCTCGCCGATGTGTACAGGGTCAACAGAATATTCGGGATGGATTCTCGGCTGTTGTCACGATCAAGATTTATTTGCCGCAGCACGCCGTCCATTTCATCGTTCTGAAACAACATGCAACCAGTGCGAATCAATGCGTCTTGGATGCCTTCACCGCTGGCAAATTTGTCACCTACCGAGGCCGACATGCCGATTTGATGGAGAACTTGTGAGTTCACTTTACGAGGAAACTCTTTGCCTGTTCCGCTGCTGGCGAGCGCGAGCAAATAAAGATTCGTTCGAAGGTCGCCGGACGTGCAGACTTTCCGGCCGGCGAGAAATGACTGCAATGCAATCGCACCGCAAAACGCGAGACCGATGTTTGGGTAAGGGGCATTGGCGAGCGTGAAGTCCATGACCCGCTCGATGAATCCTGGCACGCGAAACATGTGTTCGGGCAGTCGGCCAGGATCGGCGGAAGTTGGCGACGAGGTGGATGCGGTTGCCTTGCTCGGTTGCGTTTTGATCAGATTGGTTTCAAACGGGGTCGGCGGGATATCGGCAATTGGGCTGCCGAAACCCGTTTCCGCGAGAGTTCGTGCGGCCGTTTCGAAATCATCACTGTGCTGCAGTGCGGCATAGAGGCCGAACGGGGAATACGATTTGCCGTTCTGCAGCGGCGCAGCGTTGGAAGAAAAGACGTAAAAGACACGGTCTTTCAGAGTGGCGGATGTTCCGCTGGATTTTCCGGGGCGGGTCCAATGCTGATTGCCGTCGGATAAAGTTGCGCCGGCAATCCAGCCGTTAGACTTTAGCAGTTGAGTGATGTCACCGCGCTGGTTGTAGTCGTCGCCGGGGCGAAGGTCACCGTCGCTGATACGGAGAACGTGGTCGCCGACAGATTCAATGTTGGAAGCTAGTTTGGATTCGTCTTCGATTCGATTAAGCTGCCAGGCCGCCGCAAGCAATTGATCGCGATCGTCAGCAGTAATAACCGGAAGGCTGTTCAACGAGCCTTGTTCGATTTCATACCCAACCGTCGGGTGACACAAAAACAATCCGCCTTCGCCGCGAGTTTCGATCAGCGTTACGATCTTGCCATCGCGTCGGTCCTGAGCGAGTTTGAGATTACCGCAGATCGGGTGCTCACAGCGATAGACTACGTGTCGTCCGCCGGATTGGCTGCGTTCGATAAACAGTCGCTGGCGCAGCTCCAGTGGTATTTGGTCGGACCACGCATCGAACAGTTCTGCAGAGAAATCGAAGTCAATCAGTTCTAGATTGCCGCTGACGGTTCCAGTAATAATGCATAGCGCATCAACATCGCTAGAAAACCAGTTTTGGATCTGGTTCCTCGTTGGTAGTTTTCTTTGAAACGATTTCCAGCCGGATAGCGCCGGGCGCTTTTGATCGCGGCGAGCGGGGAGAACGCTCAAGCCGGCGGCATGGCAATTTATCGCCGCTTCTAAGAATTGCGTATTGAATCGCCATTCAGTTGGGTTTATTGGCGGCATGAGTTATAATGAGGTTAGCCCCCAAAGGAGCCCAACGATGGAAATAATTGAATACGAAGCAGTCTACGAAGACGGTGTTTTCAAACCGATCGGTAATGTTGTATTACCCAATCAAACGAAAGTGGTTGTGAGGCAAGCTGAGCCACAGCAATCCGGTGATCGTGAGTCAATGAAAAAGCAAATGTTTGAATCGCTTTCGCGAAGCTATGAAACCGGTCAAACGGACATGGCTGCGAAGCACAATGAACATCAATCATGAATCGTGTCTTCCTTGACACCGTGGGTTTGTTAGCTGTTTGGAATAAATCTGATCAATGGCATAGTGCTTCCGTTGATGCGATGAAGTCGTTGATTGATCAGAATGTAGATTGTTACTGTAGTGATTCCATTTTTCTGGAGTGCGGAAATGCTGCTGCGAGGACTTCCGTTCGTGATGAGGTAGTTCGGTTTCGATCATTGACGGTTACAAGCGACCTGTTGTTGACGCCGACAGACGAAGAACTTGAATTGGCTTGGTCATCCTATTCGTCGCGGTCGGGTGCGGGTGCAGGCATTGTTGACCAGATTTCGTTTGTGTTGATGAGTCGAATGGAAATTACAGAAGTGTTTTCGAACGATGAGCATTTTCGAGCGGCGGGGTTCGTGACCCTTTTCTGACGGGCGCCATCAAAACGGAATGTCGCTCGGATCGTATTCGTAGTCACCAAATTGGTTGAGTTCTGGCTCATGCTCCATTCCGATCTCGCTCTCTTCAAATTCAACTTCGACCGGCGGCGGGATTTCGCCAAGCGTGCACTTCACAATGCGATCGAATTTTTCGCCGGCGACGGTGCGAACCGTGATGTTGGTTGGGACTGCCAAACCGCCGGCGTCGGCAATCGCGACGGCGTTCCGGACGGAGGTTGGAAAGCCATTCCGCGAACGAGCACGCCACCACGCTTGTGCTTTTTGTTGCGCGAAGCCTTCATGTTCGATGCAGACCCATTCGCTCTGCCAACGATCGAGCCCGATGCGATAATCGACACGCATCGTTTTCGGCGTGTCGGCGCTGGCGTTCCGTTTCTCATGAACCTGGTAGTAGAGTTCCTGAACGTCGTACTCGTCCATCGTGACCTGGCCAGATAAGATGCCGGCATTCGACGCTTGAGTGTTGTGTTGATCGCGTTCCGGCGGTGGGAAAACGAATCCGCAATCGGGACAAGCAGTGAAAGCAGCGTGGACGACCGTACGGCATTTTGGACATTCCTTGGCGGGTGCTTCGCCAGTCACGGATGAACGCTCTTTGATTTCGATTGCATCGACCGGACCGTGCCGAAGAATGTTGTCGCCGTAGTCGAGCACGAGGCAGTCGGCTTTGTCGGCATGCAATCGAAATCCTCTTCCAACCATTTGATAATAGAGTCCCGGCGATGCGGTCGGTCGTAGTAAGACAACACAATCGACGTTCGGTGCATCGAAGCCAGTCGTCAACACATTGACGTTGACCAGAAATTTGAGCGGTGGTTTTGCGTCGCCGAATAGGTTGACTGCGACCGGTTGGCCTTTGAAGCGGGCGATCAATTCCTCTCGCTCGCCGGTCTTTGTCTCACCCGTGATCAATCCACATTCGCGGCCGGTTAGCGTCTGGATCATGGATTGAACATGCTCAGCATGTTCGACGGACGCGGCAAAGATCAGCACGGACTGCCGATCCGATGTCATCTTCGAAATTTCGTGGCAAGCCGATCGAACAAGGTCTTCGGTGTCCATCAATGCGGCGACTTCGCTGTTGATAAACTCGCCGCCCCTCATGTGCAGCGAACTGGTTTCGGCCTTCTTGCGACCGGCTTTGGTTTTCAGCGGACAGAGATAGCCATCGGTGATCAGCTCTTTGACTCCGATTTCAAAACAGACTTCGTTAAGCAAATTCTCCGGCCCACAGAGCATACCGGACTTCATGCGATACGGTGTCGCAGTCAAACCGATCAAACGAACGTGCGGATTGACAATGCGGGCTTCGCTCAAAAATGTTTGATACATCCCTTCGCCATCGGGAGGCAGCAAATGGGCTTCGTCGACCAAGATCAGATCAAACGCATCCAATTCGCACGCTCGTTTGAAGATGGACTGGATGCCGGCGACGATCACGGACTGCGAAGTATCCCGTCGATTGAGTCCAGCCGAATAGACACCCACGTTGAGCGTCGGCGCGATGGTTCTCAATGTCGCGGCCGATTGTTCGAGAAGTTCCTTGACGTGAGCCAAAACCAAGACGCGGCCACTCCATTGCTCGACTGCGTCGCGGCACAACTGAGCGATGATCGGAGTCTTACCTCCGCCGGTAGGAATCACCACGCACGGATTGTCATCGCGGTTGCGTAGGTGATCGTAGACGGCGTCAATCGCCGATTGTTGATAGGGGCGAAGTTGCATGGTAAAATTAAATAATGCTAAACCAATGGAGCGAAAATGAACCAAATCGAAGTGCCCCTAGAAATTTTGAACTTGTCGATTGACGATCGCCTTGTGTTGGTAGGAAAAATTTGGGACAGCATCAACGCGGACAACCCCCCGCCGATCGGCGATCAGCAACGTAAATTGCTTGATGAACGATTGGCCGAATTGGAGGCGAATCCGAATCGAGGCGAGCCTTGGGATAAAGTGCGAGCTGAGTTGTTTCATGGTCGTCGGGACGACGCGAACTGGGAAAGCCGAATCAATTAGGTTGAAGATTCGTTGAGTTTGCTCTGCTGGTCTCAGATCACCTCGCCGTTAAGCCGCTTCTGGCCACGCGCAATCGGAGCGAGTGGACTCAGCTCAGCATTTTCTGCGGAACACCGCGAACAGATGCGGTTGCCGGGACCGCGTGAGACAAATTCTTGTTGGCATTTCAAACACGAACGAAATTTGCGATTCGCGTTTTCTAAATCGGGTGTTGGCAATTCACGAATCGTGACGATCGCTTTGCCGTTTTTCGCGGGCTCGATACGTTCGACGAGTAAGCGGGCGATTTGGAAATCGTCTTCATAGGCCCCGCCGTGTTGCAGACTGTCAAGCAACGCCTTGAGGATGTTATCCAGGTCTCGGCGACGACGATCGGGCGGAGCGACTTGGACTTCGACGGAGAGTTGGCCAGTGATCGTCTCGATCCGTTTTCGTCGGAGCAGGTCAACAACGCGAGACCGATAGTCACGGCCCTCGCGGGAAATGATCGTGCGATTTCCGGCTCGTCTCCAGTAGTGGTTGATGGACGGTGGGTAGGGAAGATTGAGCTTGAGCATGGGAAAGGCCGGAGGCTTGAGGCGGAAGACAGGAGGAAGCAAAAAACATGATCGGCCTGATCCGACAAATCAGGCCGATCATTCTGCGGGAACTACCGCTTCCACGGAGCAGAAGTTGCCTTGGCGGCCGCTGGGGCGTTTGAAGGGGCCGACGTCGCCACGTGTTGCGGCGTGTCGCCCGAGTTTCGAGCGGTGTAGCCCTTTATCTCATTCTTGAGTTCGCCCGTGTCGTCGCGACGTTTCAGCCGGACGTGGATGACGACCGGGAGATCGTGGAGATCGGTCGAGTCTTGCGGAACGAGAACATTAACGGCGCGGCAAATGGCGGAAAGTTCGCTGCGGGCAATTTGCACCGCAGTGGCATTCGAATTGTCCAAGTTCAATCGAACCCACAACATGCGATTGGCGTATTCGCCTTCGATGATTTGGAACGCGAGTTGAAGGTACTGGCCCGTGCCGGCCTTGGTCGGCTTCATTTCGCTGTCAGTGATGACGGCAAGGTACTTGCCAGAGGGAATGGGTTCAAAGTCGTTGGATGGTTCGACTTCGTTAGCATCGAAATTCAGATTGGCCATTGAGTTTTCCTTGGGCTTGGTGGTAAAAAAAATAGCGGGAACAAAGTTTTGAAAATGGTCAGGCTGGTAGCATGGCCGACGCTAAGCCTTCATGCCGGCCACAAATTCCGACCAGGAGAGCGGCAATTCTTCGCTGATGCCGTAGCGGTTTTTGGCAACGCACGAGGGTGAGCCGTAACTGCGGATGATCCGCTCGCCACCGTCGCGACCGATCGCATGGGCAGTCGTACGTTTCCGATTGAAACCGGATTCTTCGGATTGCGTCCGCATCTTGCGAGTGGCAAACAACACCGCGTCGCACCATTCGCTAACCAGTGCGCCGGCGTGTTTGTGCAGACGAGGTGAATATCGATCGTAAGGCGAAGATTCCGGATCTTCGAACCGTTCGACTTTCGAATGGGCGATCAAGACGATCACCATCCCCCGGTCGTTCCGCAGAGCGTTCAAGTTGTCCAGGAACTCACGCCACATCGACAATGCATGCGTATAGCCTTTTGCATAACCTCCGTCGACTTTTTCGATCGAATTGACGTTGTACTGCGAACACAATTTGTCCCAGATCAATCGCTCAAGCCAATCGAGTGAATCGACCACAACCGATTCGTATTCGTGATCGAGTGTGCGTAGGTCCGTGAGTGCGTCGATGACTTGATCGAAGGTTTTCGCCAGCGGGAATTTATCGCACTCGATCTCGTCGAGTCCGTCTTCCGTTTGAATAAAGATCGGTTTCGGGGCTTGCGCGCCGAACGTCGATTTGCCGATCCCTTCGACTCCGTAAAGTAGAACTCGTGGTGGTTTCGAGGTACGGCCGCGTTCAATTTTTTGTAATAAGCTCACGTTATGCTCCTAGAGGTCTGGGTTAGAAAGGTCGTTGGTTAAATAGCTCGTTAAAAAATGGCTCGGCGGAAAGCCAAAGCCTCTACAAGTAATCGTCGAATCCGGCTTCGATGAATCGGGTTCGTATTTTTGGAATCCAACCGTCAAGCGTCATGCGAGGCATCTTCATCAACCGCGCGGTCGCGGTTATGCCGTGGGCTTTTCGCAACTCCAAAAACCGCTGCCACGGCTCGGGAAGTGTCGGCACGAATTCCGCCAAATCCATTTTCAGTTCGCTCAGCATTTGATTGCTGCGTCGCGAACGACCGATCCTTCGGTCTTGCTCTTCCTCGGTGATCAAAGCCTGCAATGGAGTCGGCCCTTGATCTGGAACAGGCACTTCGTCACTCAGTGATGTGAGGTTCTGTGGATGCCGTTTCGCAGCGCGTCTGTGTCGCAGCATCGAAGCAACGTGGCGTTCGACGACAGTGGCAGCAAACGCATTGCGATGGGCGCGACGATGATCGAACTTGGAAAATTTCTCCAGCAAACACGTGAGTAATTCCTGTTCGATCTCGGCAATGTCCTGGTGAGTAAACCCCGCTAAACCCACCAATTGACGCGCTTTGCGGCGAACAAGCCGATGGTCGAAACGCGTAAGGACGGTTGGAGTCAACGCGGATTTATTCATGGTCGATTCCGGCAAGCGTTTTTAGGGAAAGCAAAATGAGAGTGGTCGTTTGAGATTCATTGCCACTGATCACAACGCAAGTCGATCAAACTTCTTGGCTCAGTGGACTTTCCGCCAACAGCTCGCGGAGTTTTTCCCGTCGTCGGCGAAGCGTTGCCGAAGTGATCCCCAGTTGTTGCGCCGCACTTTCAAACGAGTCGCAGTTCTCGATCGCCGTACAAACGTTCCGCAACGTTTCAGGTAAACCAGTTTTTGCCGCTGCAATTTCGGTTTGCAGCTCGGCGAACTCATCTGCGTTTCGTCGGTTGCCCGTTCGACTCGACGGTTTGTCGGATTCGGTAAATTCGCGAAAAACGCCTTCGCCGTCCGGCTGGTCACAGATATCCAATGATTGAAATTCAAGTTTTCGCTTGCTGCCCCGATTGCGATGGTGTTCGGCGATCGTGTTACGGGCGATTAACCCACAAAACGTTGACCAGCTCGAACGGGCGGAATCGAAACGATCTTTTTTTTCCCAGAGTCGGATTAGAATTTCTTGCACGATCTCATCGCCGTCTTGAGCTTTGAGAAACTTTTTACCGATGGCTTTGGCGACGATGGTTTGGACTTTAGCGACAGTTTTATCGTCGATCAGAGAGATGGCTTCTACGGAAGCCGCGTCGCCGGAAGTTGATTCGACAGACGTTAAGTCGCCGGATACGGAAGCGGCCGAAGGTAAATCGACAATTGCTGTTTCGACATTTGCTGCTTGGGCTGAAGTTGAATCCGTTACGAGGGTACGGACTGGTTGATTGAAAAAGTGCATGGCGATGCTCCCCAAAGGAAGTGAGTGATCAGTGGAACGTTGAGTCGAATGCCGGGGAGAGCGATCGACTTGCGGAGGAGCGAGTCGATCGGCGAATTCCGGCGCGACGATCAAACGGCCAATGGCTCGAATGGGATCATCGGTAGAACGTAATCGCTGGTCCGGCTCGGCGGCTCGGGTCGCAGTCGTTACGGGCTGACTGGTTTATAGCTCGGCCTAAAGAAAACGGCTCGGGCTGGCAAACAGTGCGGGGTGGCGAGTGATGAAGTCCATCCGCATCGTGTGGATGGTGAAGCGACTTTCGCTTCGGAAGTCGTAGCGAAACTCACGGAGAGTTTCGGCTGGTTGCTTAATCGTTGACGCGGTAAGGTCGACCGTCCTCGAAAATGACGCCTTCAAGCGTTCCGTTTTTGATTTCCTCAAACCGCTTCAGCAACACCAAATGCGGCTCTTTCAATTTAAAGTTCAGGCTGATCGGCTTTCGCACATCGGCCGTCGCGAGTTTTTGTTGCTTGCGGATGTAGCGACGATCCAGGACCGGCTCTCCGTCTGCGATCTTCAAAACCGAAATTTCTCCACAGCCAAGTTCGTGCATACACACGAACAAATCTCGTCGTTGTTGAGAAATTTGTTTTAAGGAAATTTGTTTGGGTCGGGCTTTGGTTTTGATTCGAGCGTCGGATGTCGAGCGGGTTTTCTCGGCGGCGGTTTTGGCTTCCGATCGTTTTTTTGATCGGGTGGCCGTTTGAGTTGTGGTGGTAGTTTTGTGTGACTGGCTCATCTTGAAATTCAAAACTAAAGGATGGTTTCTCTACTAATATATACGCAAGTTTTTGGATGACTCGAAAATAAAACCTGGAAAATTTGTTCGCGCGAAAATTCTTATCAGTGAATTACCGAGTTGAATTGACAAAAATATTTTTCAGCCTTTCAACGGACGACTGACCGCGAGTACGCGACCGAGAATTCGTAAATCTTGTTCGGGACGAATCAAAATCGGTTTGAACGTCTTGTTCGCGGGCCGCAATTCAATTCGGTCTTTGTCGATCGACAAACGTTTCACCGTTACCTCGCCGTCGAGTGACGCAACAATGATCTCACCGCTTGCGGCGACTTGTTGTTGGCGGACGATCACGGTGTCGCCGTTTTGAATCCCGACGTCTTTCATGCTCTCGCCGACGACTTGCAGCGCGAAGCAATTGCTGTCTTTGACTAGACTGGCTTGCACTAACACTTGGCCCCGATTGTTTTCGTGCGGCAAGAATGGAGCGCCGGCGGGAACATCGCCAAGCAACGGAACAGGGACGAGTGCGATCAGGCCCATCACGCCCGAGTTCACGATCTCGATGCCGCGGGCCTTGCCATGCGTTCGCCGGAGATGTCCTTTCTTGATCAGCCGATTGAGCATCCCGTGGACGGTCGCTTTGGTGATTTGCATTTTGCTGGCCAGTTCATCGACGGTTGGCGGGAAGCCAAATTCGTCGATGTGGTTTTGAATTTCGGTCAGCGTCGCCTGTTGCTGTTCCGTGATTTCGTTCGCCTTCGAAAGGGATTTCGGTTTGGCGTTTACCAGATTCTTGTTCGCGGGTTTCGACGTTTGTGCGGTGTTCATCGAGTCTTTCGGCGGGTTAAGGGTGATTTTGTCGGGATTGGATGGCGGATGGCGTCGTCCAATCGGTAAGCTAGCAAGCCCCTAATATCCACATGCCCGTGACACCTTTGGTCCACTTGGGAATAGTTTTTGGAAAAAGTCAGAAATAGTTTTCGAAAAAATGTACCCTGAACATCGGAAAGAAATGGCTCATTGGAAAAAGGGCCCGGCCAACGCACGGAGCAATGACAGAAATCAAGCATTGGGAGCGTGGGCATTCCGGTTTAGGGGTCGAGACACTCAAACGGGATAGAAATCGCTGGGTCGAACAAAGTCATGCCACTGAACTTCGTCAGGAAGCTGCGCAGACGCGGCAAACTCCAAATGCAAGATACGCCGATGCCGGACCGTTCACCCTGCAGATCCACTTCAACCATCGCTTCGGTTCCTTGATACAAACGCAGCTACTGTTGCCGTTGTAGATTCGATTGCCAATCGAATCTACTTTCCGAAGTTATTGCAGTCTAAGAATCTGCATCCAAGACCACTCGATAGCGAGCTTTCCCGTCGGCAACGTGTTTAAACGCTTCGTTGATTTTGCTCATGGGAAAATGTTCGGTCTTGGGAACGATATCGTGTCGGGCCGCGAACGCGAGCATGTCAGCCATGTCCACCGGCGAACCTGTCGGCGAGGCACCCACGCTCCCTTGTCGCATCAATAGCGGAAACACAGGAACGGGGATCGGTTCCAGCACGGCACCAACGACGTGCATCCGACCGTTGGCCGCGAGCGAGTTGATCAGCGGCTCCCAATCCAACGAAACATTCACGGTCACAATCAACAAATCAAATGACTTCGCCAGTTTTTCAATGGCATCGTTGTCACGGGTTGCGACGACATGTTGGGCACCAAAACTGCGGGCTTCCTCGAACTTGCTTTCGCTGGACGTGAACGCCGTGACGTCGCATCCATACGCCGACGCGAATTTGAGTGCCATGTGCCCGAGTCCGCCGATGCCGATGACACCAACACGACTCGTCGGCGTGGCGAACATCGCGATCGGGTTGAACACCGTGATGCCTCCGCACAGTAATGGTCCGGCATCCGCAAAGTTCAAACCTTCGGGCAGCGGCAGCGTCCAGGCCCAATGCGAACGCACAGAATTTGCGAAACCGCCGAAGTGACCTGCGATCGTGGGTTGAGCCTGGCTGCATAGATGCTGCTCGCCTGACATACACTGGCGACAGTGCATACAGCTTGCACAATTCCAGCCAATGCCGACGCGCTGGCCGATCGCCAGTCCTTTGGCTTGTGGCCCCAACGCAGTGACTCGTCCGACGACTTCGTGTCCGAACACCGCCGGACACTCGGTCATGCCCCACTCGTTTTGCCACATCGAAAGGTCGGAATGGCAGATGCCGCAATGATCCACCGCGACCTCGACTTCTTCCGCTCCCAAGGGTGGTCGATCGAGCGTTTGTTTCTTAAACTCGCCGCCAATTTCGCTTGCTACCCAGGCTTGATATGCCACAAATTTCTCCTGTTGAAAATGAAACGTTTATAAGTTGGCAACGCTCAATCATTGCACTTGCAGTAATAAAATATCAGACAAATTGGGAAACGGTAATGATACTGTTCGATCGCGAGTTGTTAAGATTGTAACGAATTCAATTGAGACTATTCTCCCAAGGTAAACCCAACATGGCATGGCGACTTGAACGCTTGGTGAAAGCCGGCGAACTCGACAATACGCAAATTGGCTGGACTGTAGGTTGGCTGGAACTCGAAGGTATCGACGGTCGCTTGCGACTCAAACTGGCCGGCAACTGTCATCCCGACCTTGCGGGCTGGAAGCTTCTTATTCGTCGCTTCGAACCTGAGTTACCGCTGGCCGGCGACGATGAGGAGCGAACGGATTACACCGGAATCAGTCTCGACCAATCCGGGCACGTCGGCGACATTACCGCTGACCAAATGATCAAATACCATGAGATGTCGCACAAGGAACTGGCTGAGCGTCTGATGGCAGGTGAGAAACCACCGTTCGTTTGGCGCAAGTGCCTGTACCTGGAGTGGTACAGCAATAACAACGGTCGCGTCGTGATCCAAAGCACGCGTCTCGAAGTCGAACGACTCGGTGAGCGGGCGTTCGAGCTGACCGAAGAACAGTATCGCGAACAAGCACTTCGAAACGCCGAGGAATTGCATCATTTCATGTTGCAGCTAGGTGACGCGATAGAAGATTCGCCGTTGGAAGACGACGATGCGTGAACATCCCGAACGAATACCGATCCCCGATTGTCAACATGGCTTCTTGTATCGAATCTATTCACGGAATCTCAATCTGGGCGTCTACCACGACGACGAAAAAGGGTTCGTTGGCATTCGAATGAAAATGGGACACCGATACTTGTTCACCGAATACCACTGGGACACAGGACCGCCCTATGGGACCGCCAATCCGCTAGAACTTATCGTGAAATGTCCGATCGAAGATTTGTCGGAAGGGCAATTCGACCAATCGGCAAAGCAATATCATGAAAACCAGCGGCTGTTCCAATGGATCGACGAGCAGGCAGCGATACTTGGAATCACACCTGAAAGCGAATAGCCCATGATCTACTCCGTCGGAACTCAAGTCGTTGCACAGAAAGATGTGATGGCGGCCAATGATCGTATCGCTCATCCGAGGCGAATATCCAGTTGGCAGCTTGGAATTGGAAGCCAACTTTGAAACAAGCGGTCTGATTAAGGGGGATTTTGCCCCAAGAATCACAATGAACTTCCTAGTTCATTCTCTACGAATCGCAGTCAGCCGCAAATCGTTTTCGAAAAAACCTCGTTTCCTCACACGAACCAACCAGCTAAAATGGAGTGTATGAAGACCACAAATTATCTCGACCGGTTTTTGGAACCTGTGACTGACGCCATGACCCCCGAGTTCGCTCGGGTCATTGTTGGCCTTGAAGCCGACGAACAGCTCAAGGCTGAAGTTGAAGTGCTGCGTGAGAAAGCGAATGCTGGCACGTTGTCTCCCGCCGAAGACGCAGCGTACAAAGACTTTGTTGAGGCGGTCGACGTGATCTCAATTTTGCAATCGAAAGCTCGCCGATTTCTCAGTCGCTCGGTTGCTAAACATGAACGATCAACGACGAATTGAATTACGCCTAGCGTGGCAAATTGAAAATTCGGATTTAGGAAGTTGAAGTTGGAACTCGCTCGCTCAACAAAAATTCCCATTGTTTTCGTTGATGACGCCAGTCGGGAGTTAGCGAAATGGGCTGCAAGTCGCGTAGCAGGATCTGATCACGGCCGGATAGGGTCAGAGGCAGGAATAAGACCGCTTCTTGGATGTCGGGCGCGAGTAGCCTCAAGTTCATGATCTGAGAAACTTGGGCACGGGTGACGTGGCCGAGGCGAGCGACTTCGGCGTAATCGTTGATCTCGCCGGCGGATAAGAGTCTTTCGAAGCGGATGGCCAACGCCATCATTCGCGATACTCGCGGGATGCGTCCCGGTTTCAGGGTGGGTTTCGGCTCTGGTTTTTCGCCCAGTTGAATGGTTCGTGGGGCTCCCTTTCCGTCGCGGGTGAAGTGGATTGCGAGCGTGACCTGTCTGGGCTTGTTCATGGTTGCCTTGGAATTGGGGATTCGTTTTTAATTCAACGCCGCGAAATTGCTGGGCTGGAAAGTAATCGACAATTGGCCGGTGCCACCGTCGTACGAGACTTCTTCGACCAACATTCCGATGATTCGCTCCTGTTCGCGCGTCGTTAAGACTTGCCACATACCGTCAAACTTCGACATCGACTCGATCGTCTCTGCGTGGGTCAACGTCGTATTGCGTAGCGCGTCGGTTTGACGTTCGATCGCTTGCTGACGCGTCCACGCTGAGTCAATTCGAGACTTCAACTCCGCCAAACGATTCAGAGTCCGCGCGTCGGCGGGTTGGCTGTCGATCCACTTCGGAATCGAATCCAATTCCGCTGTCCAATGGTGAACGTCGCGAGCGATCATGTCCGCTTCCTTGGCCAGCGTTTTCAATTGCAATTCGATTGCTTGTCGGGCCTGCCCGAAAACTTGTTGCACAAACCGTTCATCCGAACCGAGAGCTCGAAGTTGTTCGACGACGATCTGTTCCAATTCAGAAGCTGGCACCGATTTCGACGGACATTTCTTCCAGCCCCGTTTTTGAGCGTTTGAACAAACGTAGTAGCGATATCGCACGTTGCCTTTCTTGGTCGTATGAGAAGGAACCATCGCACAGTCGCAAGCTGTGCAACGTAGCCTGCCTTTGAGCAATGCACCGAATTGATTTTTCACGACCCCACCGCCGCTGCGTCCATTGCGAGCAAGCATCGTTTGGACTCTGCGCCACAATTCCAGGTCGATGATCGCGTCGTGTTCCCCTTCGTGGATTTCGGTTTTGTAACGGAGTTTGCCGAGATAAGTCACGTTGGTCAACATCCGGTGCAGCGTCGACCGGTTGAATACACCGCCACCACGAAAAGTTTCCTTGCGAGTTTTCCACCGTTTGTTGACCCAGCCACGTTCGTCGAGGATGTCGATGACGCGGATCAACGATTGATGATCAAGGTAGAGCTGATAAATGTCACAGACGCGTTGGGCCTCGTCCTGGTTGACCACCAGTTTGCTGGTCAGCAGATCCACGTCGTAGCCCAGCAACGGCATGCCGCCCGACCATTTGCCACGTCGGCGAGTCGCTGCGATTTTGTCGCGTGTTCGTTCGGAGATAATTTCACGTTCGAACTGGGCGAAGGAAAGCAGAATGTTCAGCGTCAGCCGACCCATGCTGCTGGTTGTATTGAATTGTTGTGTAACCGAAACGAATGAGACGTTTGCGCGGTCGAAGACTTCCATCAGTTTCGTGAAGTCAATCAACGATCGGCTGAGGCGGTCGACTTTGTAGACAACGATGCAGTCGACTTTGCCGGCTTCGATGTCGGCGAGCAATCGTTTCAGTGCCGGGCGTTCGGTGTTCCCGCCGGTGAATCCGCCGTCGTCGTACGAGTCGGGCAGGCATTCCCAACCGAGACTCGTTTGGCTGGCGATGTAGGCTTCTCCCGATTCGCGTTGGGCGTCGAGCGAGTTGAATTCCTGTTCGAGTCCTTCTTCAGTTGATTTGCGGGTGTAAATGGCGCACCGAACGGTGCGACGGGAAGCGGACTCGCGAGCAGGATTCCGGGCGTTTTTACCAGTGCTATGGGCGTTCATGATTTGATTCCGTGTTGTTTGTAGTTGAGCTTTTCAATTTGAAAAAACTGAAGCCGTTGACGTGCTGGCCCGAGACATGTTTGGCGATGGCGCTGAGCGAGCGATAGACGGTGCCTTCGAATTCGAATCCTCGTGCCAAGACGCGCACCTGCAGTTGTCTGGTTTTGTAGGTGCGTGTAATGATGCCGCCGGGTGGCGGTATTCGATCATCCCGTCGGACGAGGAAGTCGACCGTTTGCGTAGTGTGCATGTTGGTCGGTGGGTCGGCAGAATCATGGGATGGATTGAAGGCGGGGTTGGAGCGATTTTTGGGTGGCGAGCGGCGCAGGTCAGAATCGTTTGCCAGTTCGGCCGCTCGCAATTGGGCTCGCTCGGAAATGTCCCCTTCGAGCTCTGACTGAATCCTCCAGACGATTCGCTTGATCAGCCAGGCTTTGTTGTTGGCTTTGGTTTCTTCGCTAAATATTTCTGCGTATTGAACTCGCAGTTGCCGGACGGACATCCGTTTGAAACTCGCAACTTTGGCAGCGACATTGACGGTCATGAGTGTTTCTGTTGTGGGTTATCGGTGGTGATGGAAGTTGGCAGCATCGGTTCCGCGAAAACATTTCAGCTATCGCGGCTGTTAACCGTGCGTCCATTCAGCCATCGTTTCGAACAGGGCTCAAGCGAACGTTGGAAAAAAAGAGACAGATTGTCGAAAACATATTTCGTGACGGTCGTTGCCAGCAAACTTTCAGACGGGCCGCGTTTGCATATTCCGCTCAGGCGTTTGATGATTCCTTTGCCGGAACATCATTTGGTAGAGAATGCCGTCGCTTCAATCGAATCAACGCCTCAGCAAAAATCGCCGCCACCGTTTCGGCTCGATCATCGCGTGTTGGCGTATCGGCCGGAGCATAAATCTCAGCGGCAATTTCTTTTTGTTTTGCCGCCGATTTGGAATCCAAGTGGCTAAAGTGATCTTCGTAACGGTTGGAAGGCATCGAGATGGTCGCTCCTGGTTCGCGGGTTGTAATCAAATCGAGATCAACAATGACTTGAAATTGAAGGGTCAGCCATTGAGCCTTGAAACCGAGCCGAACTCAAGGCATGAATTCGCCCCATCATTGAAAATTTTGGCTGGTGGCGAGCTGGCATTTCTCGCTGGCAAGAGAAGTGACCTGAAAACCGACCAGCGAACTGGCAAGAAAATGTCGCTCCCTTACTTACCTACGCGAAAGAAGTTCGAGATGCCGAAACTAGGCTGTGAACGAGAACGGAATGTTAATTTTTATCTCGTTAACTCAGAGAGAGACTGAGAGTTCCGTCGCCAGAGAACGAGGGTTCGACCGAAAAACTGTCGATCTCGCTCGCAAACTAGAATCTTTGGTGCGAAAGCGAGAATGGGGCGTAGCGGGTATAATTTGGCAAAATCCCCAAGGTCGGTGCCAAAACGAGCAACGCCCGGCTTCCGGAGATCGGAAGTCGGGCGTTAACTACGATGTTCGATTGGTTCGAAATCGAAGCGATAAGCTCCCCCGGTAGGACTTGAACCTACGACAAACGGATTAACAGTCCATTCAAATAGCTACCTGATTTGCCCACGTTTCATATAAGCCTACGGGTCTATTTTGTTTGGTTCGATTTCACGGGTTTTTGCCTTAGAGAAAAGGCCATTTTTTAGAGTTTAGGTAACACTTTAGGTAACAGTCATGCCAGTTGGAGGCGAACTGCAAGGAATCCAAGACAGCCTATTTCAGTCGATAGCAACTCGTAAAAATGAAATCAATCGGTCGCAGACTAGTTGATTTCAGGTCCATTTGTTCGACCGTTCGAAACAGGATGCCGAATTCGTCAACAGCCATCGGACGATGGGCTGAAATGATTTCCCGCCGTTGATCGTCGTCTGGTAGACATAGTTTGCCATGTCGTCGCAGCATTTCACGAACGCCAGTCCAAGTGTTGCGCCAAACGATTTGATTCGTCGGATCTGCCAACGTTGATACCACGGATTCAAAGTTGATTTCTTTGAATTCAACCGTTCCAGCGGTGTCCATGAACGCGGGGCAAAACAGGTGAATTCGACGCATTGTTTATCTCCGTAATTGATCGTTGGTTTCTTAGTTTTAGCGTCGCGTCGTATTCGAGCAATCCCGTGTCAGATCCTTAGTCGAATCATCGACCATCGTGCATCGGCGACACTTGGCGGGGACGCTTCCGGCCACAGTATGATGAAGACCATATTGACGATGGACCAGCGAATCAGTTTGACGATGATCATGGATTGGTCGCGTGTTGGCTCCGTCGAATAAAAAAATCGAGCACGGGCCATTGTGACCCGCGCTCGTTCGGTCGTCAAATTGTCAGACTGCAATTCCAAGGTGGGCGTCAAGCAGTCCGTGCAAGCGTTGTGATTTCTGATGCGTCTGGATCAAAGAACCATCTTTGTAGACCTCTGTGAAGGCGTTGAACAGACTCCAGGCAGTTCGCGGTCTGAATTCTGGGTGACTTGGCGAGCGCCATTCCTTGAGCACGGCAGGGACTGCTGGGGCGGCGATCGCTTGCGCGTCGATCGCTTTGACGATCAAGTCATGGGCTTCGGCCACGCCGACACTGGACTGCTTGTAGGCGTCAAAACGATGGTTCTGGCGTGTCCGATAACCTGCTAACCGACCGAACGCTTCAGCGACCACGCGAGGCAGGTCGTCCGTGATATGTCGCGTGTGTTTGCGGCTGATTTTGATGTCGCCTGAGAACGACAGGTTATCGCATACGAACACTTTCGAACCCAGTGCCAACGACGCCGGAAAGGTTTTGTCGTGGGAGTTGCGGATCCCGATGACCAGTCCATGGTCGTCTCGACTGCTTTGGAGTTCAAGTAAACCGAAGTACCGGTTGTTGTTGTGAGAAAGCGCGTGAGCTTCGCTGGTGATGGACCAGCCGGAGGTATCGACAAGGTTGGTTACTCGATCGAGTAACTGACTGTGGGCGATTGGGAAATGGGTGTCCGTGTTGGTTGGCGTGGGCGCCGCAGTGACCGATTCGCGTGAAACCTGATGCGCGCCGCAGTGTAGTACAAGACTCATGGTAGTTCTCCCGTTAATAGTGGTGTGGGCGAAATTGCCCGTTGAACAAGATCATATTCGGCGGCTGAGTTGATTTGTTGGTGGAATTCCTAAAAATAAATCGTGGTGACAGAACGGCACTGGCCGGGTTATGCCTGAGGATGGTTGGCAAACAGTTCTACCTTCCACCACTTGGTGAAGGCATGCCACCACCCAATCCGATTCTTTTGCCCGACTTGCTCCAACTTGAATTCGCCAAATCCGGCGTGTCGGGATAAAGCACTTCTTCGTTCGACAACGATTCAATCCCAACTGCCACGGCAAACGAAACGCCAGTCTTTTGTTGGATCGCAATCGCGGTTTCAAACGATGGCTTCAGTTTCTTCACGACGGCATCGTCCAGTGCGGTTACTGCGACGGCGACAAACTTATTTTCCAATTCCTTGGTCGTGAAAATCGCGTGATTTTGTTCGAGTGATGGGCTGGCACTGAATCGTTCGATTCCTTTGGTTTTGTTTTTTAGATCGACAAAGCCGACAATGAACGCTTTCGTGGTAATGATCGAATCATCTTTGCCTCTAATCACGCCAATCCTTGTTGGTTGGATCGCCTGCCAAACAGGCTTTGCCGATTCAATCTTTGTCATGGTCGCCACTTTGGCCGAATTTTCATCAGCCAATTTAGCAGCGATTTCTTTTTCGTGATTGAGGCGGATCGCGTTCTCTGTGGCAATATGTTGTGACCATTCAACGTCCGTTGCGGATTGAACAACTCGAACGGTTCTGATCGATCCAGACACTGAATCGTATCGATGGATGCCTTGTATCTTGGCTTTTGGTAGTTGCTGAATTTCACCGTCAATCCAGCCAGTTGTGGAGCCTCGATAAAGCAACGTGTGATTGTCACTGAATGATTCCAATTCAACCAGTGCTGAATCGTCGTTCAGCACTTGGATCGCATTGATTTCGCCGGAAAAGAATTGGGTTGTGTCGGGATTCTTGCTGTCTGCGATCGGCTCCAAACCTTCCGATTTGATTTCCGCTTCTGTGGCATCCCGAAGCTGGCGAATTGTGCGGGTTCCTCCCGGCGCCGTATCGTACTGGTGAGTTCCTTCAGTAATCACGTAACGATCGGTTCTCGTTGGTTCCCCATCGGCCCAGTCTGTTGTGTCACCAATGTACCAATAATCTGTCCCGGAGACGGTCAGCACTGCGGTGTTGTCATCAATAACCTGCTTCACTTCCAGGTTGATCAGATTCCCCGTCGATTGCCCGTTCGAATTCGCAATAAGAACAAGAGTCAAAGCGGTGAAAATAGACGTTGTTCGCCAAAGCTTGGGATTCGACATTGTTGAATGTCCAGCGTGATGAAGTGTTGAAGAAAAACTACTAATCGTGACTACTTGCGAGCGGCAAGGCTTTTCTGAGCTTTCGAACCGGCCTTCGTGTTTGGAAATCGTTTGACAATATCCTTGAGAATTTCAATAGCCATATCTTTTTCGCCTCGACTTAAACATTCCCTGGCAGATTCAAATGCTGAGGATGCTTTGTCTTCGTCATTGATTACCGTGCTTTTCGACGAACTACTTGGAGTGGGTTTCAAGACCGGCGGTGTATGTCTGGAAGTCGGCAATGAGCCGGCGTTGGCCATTCCAAGTAAAACCTTTTTTTGGTGATCAAATTCCTCCTGAGAAATCAGTTCTTTTGAAAGTAACGAACCAAGTTTTTCAAGATCGGAAATGGCGGTTCCCAATGTCGATCCGCGCGAATGAGACGAACCGGCGCGATTGGATGATGGAAGTTCGTTTTTGACGTTTCTAAATCCTTCTTGAATACAATTCTTAACTGTGTCTTTTTGAAGTAAATAAAACGCGACAGGGATTATCCACAAAACCCAAGTCAACAATGAAATCAGGAAGATAATCCAAAACGCCACTGATGGTCGATACTCGACATTGGCAATCAACAAGTACCCATCGTCAGTCGGTTTGATGGTGATATCAGTTACGTCGGTTCGGTTGACTGAACCAAAAGTTGCCTGAATACTCGTCACTCGCAAGATCGAACCAACGGGAATTACAGAGGCCGCAATTCGTCGGAAATTGTCCTGCAGTACCTCGCCTACTTGGGTGATCGTCGCATCCGTCGTGATTTTTTCAGTGACCTGGAAACGCATCACAAATTCCTAGTGTAGAAGTAGGTCGAGCGATTGAAAACACGAATAGCAGCATAATTCGACCAGTTGATAACAAGCGGTTTTGTGGGTCAATAGTTTTCAGCAATTTTCTATACAAAATTGCTGTCCAAAAATGCGGAAAATCAGGTTAAACTGGGGAGCGACCCGATTTTCGTGGCAATTCCTGATTTTACCCCCAGCGTCCAGCATGGCTCCCGCCAAAAAAGAACCTGATTTGAGTACCTACAGAGGTCGATTTGCCGAACGCTTAAAGGCATTGCGAATTAAAGCCGGGCTTTCAGTTGAAGAGTCCGCCGACGAATTGATGTCGCGCGGTGTAATCAAAAATCAACGAACGCTGTACCACTGGGAGTCCGGCAGGGGATTGCCAAAAATCGAAGACCTTCCTGAAATTTCTCAACTGTATGGACTGAAATCAACACGAAATCTATTGCCAGAAAAATAATTGACAAAGTTTGTCAAATGATCTATTGACAAAGTTTGTCAATGCCCGATACTGTCTTTTGTCACAGTGATGAAAGCATCAAACCCATGGCCTTGGCCATTTCAGCACTGTGACAAGTGAGCTGAAGTGGTCAGGGCTTTTTTTGTCGCTGGATGTTCCGGACAAACGGAAATCCAGCCCAAAAAAGAATTCTGAAAAAACTTCAAAATATCCACTGGCTTGCATCAGATGCTACACGGACGCCAGTGGATTGCATGGCCGCGATTGAGACAGTGTTACAAAAACAGGACGACGGTTTAACACCAGTAGAATTAAGGAATCAATCGAAATGTTTGAGGAAGCAATGAAACGACTACAACAAAACGTGTGGGATACGCTCCAAACACTGGGCTGGGCCGAGGTCGACCATGGCGTTTTGGCGCTAGGAAATCTTACGTTTGAATTCATCGTAGACGAGCAATACAGTCCCGGCGGGGCGCTGGTTCGACAGTACGATTCGCCTTGGGTTCCGTCATTGACAGAATCACCGAGATCACCTGTTAAGTATCACGAAATCTGGCTGAATCATCCGACGTCGATTCGGCGGTTATTCGGCAACCTGACGGCGACGGCGATCGTGCTGCAAATCACTCATGTGGTTTACTCTTCGCTGTCAGTTGCTGGCGATATTGAACAACAAACTCATCATGGGGCATTAGTAGCCACGCCGGAGAGACAAGCCAGCTGATGCCGAGTGCGTCGGCCATGCAGCAAAGTGTGTTGATAGTCAAGTTTGAAGCCTTGCCATGGTCGGAAAGGTAGTCGGTCATGGAGCTGCGGCCCAACCCCATTTTGTGTGCGACGTCGGAGCGGGTCAGATTGTTTTCGGCGAGTACGAATAGGAAGTTGGCTTTGAAATTGTTCCGAAGTCGTTTGGTGTGTGGACTAGTGCGTCGTTTCCAGCGTTGTGATGGTTCGGTGGCAGGTTTATCAGGTTTATCAGGTTTTTTAGGGAGCTTCTTTGCCATGTTACTTTTTCAATTGGTTACTGCCAGTCAACCGCTAGAGAATAGCTCGAAAATTAACTGTAAGCAACAAACAGGCAGGGTTGACCAGTCGACTGGGAAAAATCCTGACAATTTACACAGAATTCCAC
>JANNPW010000055.1:0-22488 GCA_031400405.1 Mariniblastus sp. | reverse complement strand
ACACTGGACGATCCCCTAGCTACGACACTGGACGATTCCCTAGCCACGACACGGGACGATTCCCTAGCCACGACACGGGACGATTCCCAAGCCACGACACTGGACGATTCCCAAGCCACGACACTGGACGATCCCCAAGCTACGACACGGGACGATCCCCGAGCTACGACACGGGACGATCCCCGAGCCTCGACACTGGACGATCCCCAAGCCTCGACACGGCCTGACAACAGCCGAATCAATGAGCCGACAACCCCTTTGACTACCAACAGAACCCCTAAAGGTGCGTTGATCTCCACAGTGATTTCGGCCGCCAATTCAATCTCGACAGATCCCGAATCGATTGCCGCTTGAAACTCGTCTTGCGTCCTGGCCACGATCATCGTTCACCCTTTCAATAAATTCAGACTTAAAACGGAAAGCGGATCGGAAGGGATTCAAACCCTCAATGCTGGCTCTCACTTTCCAGCGGCGTTCCTAACGCTTGACTCCTAGTGTTGGACTTGGCAGTGCCCTACCGCCCAACCTGTAGGCCCGGTGACTCGTCCCCTCGTCACCCGATCCAAAATGCCGTCTCTCCGGCTGTCACTCCACTTCGCGTCAGTCGTCTACGCGCTGATCGCTTCTCTCGTGGGGCAGGTGTCGCCTCACGCTCACACAAACGCCCTATAACCCGGGCTGGGGTGTAGTATTAAAACCCCAATCGGTCATCCATCGCCGATTCGTCAACTGACGATTCGCTGGCGGGACCGAAATCGTCTTCTGGATTCGAAGTCGAAGAGAACGGTTCGCCATCCTTGATCTTCTGGACGTTAACCAGCGAGAACGAAACGCCCTTGTTGCCGCTCTTGTCGTAGGTGTAAGCGGTTACTGACGCGCGGGCGTAGCAGCCCGCATAGAACTGCGATTCGTCGATGATCGGCTGAACGTTTTCATCAACGACCCCTGGTCTCCGTTTCGATCGGGCTGCGACGAAAACACACCCGGCATATCCATCCAGATCAGGCTTCTCCGCGCCGTCGCGAAACGGCGTTCGCATATTTGCCGGGGGCTTGTCGCCCCATTTTTCCTTCACCGCCGCCCGGGCTATTTGCTTCAGCTCAGTCAAATCCGCCTCAGAGTCAAACAGCATGGTGACCCCATACTTCGGCTCCGAGCCGTCCATACCTTCAGGCTTAAACACCGCCGGGAATGAGACCCGGAAGATCGGCGTGACGACTTTTTTCCGTTCCGCGTTTTTAATTTCAGTTGACATTTCAAGTTACCTTTCCAAGAGATAGAAAATCGTCCGCTGGCGAAGCGGTAGAAATCGCCGGGCGTTTGTCCGATTCCGGAACAATCGTCGAACCCGTAACAGGCCGATGGGTCAAAGCGACCATCAACTCATCACGCTGTTTTTTGGATGTCGCCGCCGGCAAAGGGAGCTTTTCCACTTTGGCCGGGCCGATCATTGACACTTCGTAAAGGTCTTTTTTCTTGTAGCCCGCTTTGCGCAATTCACCTTCGATAGTCGGGTCATCGCCAATGTATCTGCGGTTGGCGATCGTCTCGACAAGTTTGTAGCCGGGAACTTCGCCGCCTTGTTCAAGTACTTTTTTCGCGGCGTTTGACACCGCATCAAGGAACGACTCGAACTGCTTTTTGCGATCCAGCCAGAACGCCAAATCCTGTTCATCGAGCAATGAGTTTTTGACCAATTCGAACTCGTTTTGGGCGGCGATCATCGCTTGTTCATGCAGCTTAGGGCATCGCGCCTGCACTGGACACCAACGGCAATGGTCGCCCGGAGACAACTCGGCGTTAGGCAGCTGCGACTCCTTGATCGCCCGGACGATGTTTGCCAAGTGCTCGACCACCGGTGCCGATTCAATCTCCCAAATGCGGATCGGGTTGTCGGTCCTCGGCTGGATGATACCCAACCGAATCTTTTTGAACCGCGTCGCATGGGCCAGCACGGCATAACTCAACAGCTGAGTGTTACCTTCCGCCGCCACCGGCACTCCGGCCCCGTACTTGAAATCGAGGATAGTGACCTGATCGCTTTCAACCGCTTCGTAGTCGACGTGCCCCGACAGTTCCGGGATGTCAAAACCCACACCCGACAGTTTGCGTTCGTAATACACGTCGGCGCCCGCCGACACGTTTTCCTTGGTCCAGTCGAGGAACATCTTGACGGCATCGGCCATTTCAACCGTGACGGTGAATCCGCCCAGCTGATCGCCCACATGATCATGCGGATTGACATCAAACCGCTGACAAATCTCCAGCAGCGTGTGGGCGGCAGTCCCTTCGGCCGCCCATTCACTCGATTCGTTTTCCACGCCTTCGGACAACGCCACACTGCCGGGGCAATTGAGCCACCGGGCACTGGAACTAGCGCGGAAAATCATGATGCAATCCCCAGCTCTACGAGGAACTCGGAGAATCGGCCAGCGGGCAAATCAGCCATCCGCTCGAAACCCATCGTTTTGAGCACCGCCAGGGCTTTGACCTTTTGCTCTTGGGTCGTTAACGACTTTCGAATCTGTTGCATCATCGCTTCGGTTATCCCTTCACTTTTAGCAGGCGGCTTCGCCTCACTCTTCGTCGGGGGTTCGACTTCGACAGCCGGGGCTTCTAGCGTGACGACAGATATCGACTCCGCTTGCCCAATCGACGGCAAACCGGCAACCCGCCCCACAGATTCCACAAACGATTTCAACAGCATCGCCGAATCTTCATTCAGCTTGAGCAGTACGGTCAGTTCCATTTCAATACCTTTCCAAGTTTCAAATTTCAAAAGTCAACAACGCAAAAAACACACCCAAAGCAAACGCGATACTCACCGCCAAACACAACGTTGCATCCGAATGGCCCGTACCCGAATCGACAACGATTACCCGCTCCCCAACCCGGATGATCGAGCGGGCAAAAGATTCGCGAGCTTCCTGATTCGAGGCCAATTCATCCAGCATTTGTTCTGCGATCAAGCTGTCCCGGCCTGCATCCAGATACACCGCGTCCAACACTGCTTGCCCATCGACCGGGGCCAACTGCGATTCCCGAATTTGATAGGCGATCCAATTTGCCTTAACCTGACTGTTCATGCCCGCCCCTTTAATCCACCCTTGTTTGTGTTTGTTCTCGATTTCAAAAACGCTGCCAAGTCTTCGTCCGACACCCGCCAGGCGTGATTGACTCCAGCCCGTACGTCAACCGCTCGCAAATGTCCTTTGGCGATGAGCAATTTTACGTGCGAATATGAAGCTCCGATCTTCTTGGCGACTTCCTTGACCGTGTACATCGCTACTTGCCTTTCGTGCGATCAACTTGTGTGTCTTGCAACTCCAGCCGGTCGATCAGGTTGTCGAGGTCCGACCGTCGGTAGCGACACTCTCTGCCAGTGCCGATCTTGATTCCCTTGATGTCACCGCTGGCCTCGAAGGCTTTGAACATCGTGTAACTGATGGAGAGGTAGTCCGCCGCATCGCGACGGCCTAGTAATGCTCGCTGATTGAACGGGACGGAGGGGTTCATTGGCCGGACTCCACTTTCGCGGAAAAATCCTTGTACCAATTTGGCCCTCGTTGGCCTTGTCGGCTCTCACCGATCTTGCCTGCCGCGATTGCGCCAGCTTCGTATTGCGCGCGGGTTTTTTTATTCGTGCGGGGCATGTGATTGATGTAGCGACCATGACACGCGACGCACGTTTCTCGTTTGTATGGCTTTTTCAGCCCGCACGAGATGCACATTCCGGCAGCTCGGTTCGCGTCCACTCGTTTTTTTGTTTTTCGGTCCATCTTTGCCCGGCGAATAATCACGATTTCGATATCACCCATAAAACTCCTCACGGATTTGGTTAGTTGCCGATCCGTGACTTGATTAAGAAAATAGATAATAATAGATGATCGTATATCGTCAACTAGAAATATCTACAAAATTACTAAGTTGTCTACTTGTGTAGGCGTAAGTCCTTACCGTGCAACATGTTATTGACTTTGGAATTTTTTCGTAATAAATTTGTTGCATGGCAAAAAGCGAACTACCTGACGAGCTAATACCTGACACGCACACAAGTGAGTCGCTAAACGCACTCGCGGATTTTTTTGACGCCGCCGCTAGGCAAGTGCGATTTGCCGCGAAAGACATTGAAGATAGAGGGATAGATGTGGTGGGGACTCCAACCTTGAGGGTCGGCTACCGCCACGTTCGGAACTGGATAGGTAACTTGTTTCAAGCGATTTCGTCCGTGTCGTTGGAAAAAGCGGTTCGTAACACCCCTCAACCAAAGCCGCCTGCAATTCGTCAGTCGGATGCCGAATTAGCCGACACGGAAGCTGCGAAACTCCGAGCTAATATCAAAAGCCCGAAAAAAACTGAGACAAAACGAAAGGCTGAATGATGGACGATTTCCATATCAAAACCAACCATCCGCCGCAAAAGCCCTACCAACCAAATTTGGCCGATAGCTTGCGGCAGATAAACCAATTCGACAAGTCTGAATCCTTCGGCCTTCAGATGTCAATTCCCGCTTTAGTCTGCGGCGTAATCGCATTGGTAAAGAGTTCGAACGGGGTTCTTGACTGGACCGACATAACCATAAATATGTGTTTAGTGGCTGCTGGGCTATTCACGGGATCGCTCGGCATGATGTCCAGCTATAGAAGGAAATCTGGTTGGATTGCTCTTTGTGTGATTGCGATCATCATCAACCTAATTGCAATCGCTCTTAGCGCGAACGGCTTTAGATGGTTTCTGATTTTTCAGTCTATTACGACAAAAGTGTGAGACAAAACGAAAGGCTGAATGATGCAAATGATGCACCTGCGATCGCCCTGCGATCATTGCAAAGAATCGGTTTCCTATTCGGCAGATCAAGCGGGCGATCGCGTGCGATGCCCAAAATGCAAACAGGTTTTCAGGTTGCCGCCTTTGGAGATATTGGAGGCTAATTCAGATTTACCTCCGATGAAAGGCGGTTTTCAGATCAACACCAAACCGCCAAAGATAAAGCAAATTGACGAATTTAATATCAACACATCACCACATATTCCGCATGGTCAATTTCAAAGAGGTCAGCGCCTCCCGGTTCCTTGGTAACCAAAGAAATAAGGGGCTAAAGGGGCTATTTTTGAAATAAGCTTGCAGGAGGTTGCCGGAATTATGCGGGGCTTTGCAGGACTTTGCAGGACTTTGCAGGACTTTATTTGGTCGAAACCCGCTTTTTGGCGATTTGCTATTTTCAAAGCCCGGCGGAAAAAATACGGGAGGAAATCGCCAAAACGCCAAAAACGGCTAAAATTGTCCTGCAAAGTCCTGCAAAGTCCTGCATTTTGAATTCAATAATCTTCGGTAAAATTGAGTTTTGCAGGACTTGCAGGACTTTGCGGACTTTATTTGACATCTTAAGGATTGAACTAAAAAGTAAAACAGCACGAAACACCACTATTTGTATATGAGCTGGGGGTTGAGAATAAAGTCCTGCAAAGTCCTGCAAGTCCTGCACCGACCAGCTAAGGGTAAATGCACCCCAAAGTAAAAGATCAGACCACACCGCCCCAACTACCGACGTTTTGGCGGACGTGGTGGCAAGCATAAGAACAGTTGTCAATCTGGTCGGCTGCCTCATTGGGCATCCCGGACCAACCTGCCAACTCACGCTTGAACGCTGGCAACCAAAGGGGCTCATCCGCCGGCAAATAGACTCCGCTGAATTCGAGTCGTGTCAGGAACTTGCTCGCAACTGCCCGTTCCAGTTTGGCGTGACGATTGCCGTCCATGCCGCCGATCACCGGGCCTACCAAATCCGTTTTGAATCCGGAGTTCAGTTCCGCGGCGATTGGTTGTCCAAAGTGGGCGTTCTCGATCACGATATGCCGACATTGATTCGCCCGCAGAAAAGCCGGAACGTCATCTTTTAATTCGTTCCAGGCGACCCTGGCCCGCCAAACATTGACCAAAAACAAAATGTCAATCACAACCATTTCCGCTTTGGTCCGGCCTTGACTGAAGTAGTAATGGTCCCAAACCATCGAAACGCTATGGCTTGCGGTGCCCCCTTTGGATTCCTTCAGCTTTTCTTCCGAAGTGCCCGCAGTATCCAAAGTGGCGAACCGTCGGCAGCTGCCGATCGGGATATTCATCACGCTCCCCGCAGCTAAAAATTGGTAATGACCGTTCAATGCCTGATAACGCTTGAACCATCGCCAATCAATGATTGAACCGGGCTTGATCAGCCAGTTGGCATTGAGCAGTCGCTCCCGTTCAACCTTCGGCTGGTTCTTCAGCTTTGCCCGATACCGCGGATCCTTGTCGGTCATCTTCGGATTGTCTTCGAGCTTGGAAGGGATGAAGGTCAGCGACATAACGTCTTGCAATTCAGTATCCGGATATTGATCGACGATATCTTCCCGTGTTTGGCCCCAGACGTATTTGTCTGCCGATTCTTCGTCATCGGCTTCGGGGTTGGCGATGAAGTACCGAATGACTCCTGATCGCTCTGGGATGGCCAATCCGGTCTCCTGATCGATCCACCAAGCAATAAATTCAGCCACCCACGAGCCTGCTTCCGGGTTGCAGGTCGCTCGAATGTATGCCGGTACGCCGCTCGAACTTCGATTCCGGGTCAGCAGATAGAAAAATTGCGTGCGCGTGAAATGCGTCAATTCATCGAATCCGATCCAACTGATTTGAGCACCTTGATACTCAAATTTGGTCGCCTCGTATTGCAATTGCCGAAGCGCGATTCGCGAACCGCTCAGAAAAGTACAGTCGATCTTTTTGCCGCAACGGATGCGGCCGCCTACCAAAGGCCAAACCTCTCTGGCCGTATCGAGTAGTCCTCCTTCGTTTTCGATCTGAGGCATCGTGCGCCGAAAGATCACGCCGCGGAATCCCGGATTGTCGATGTACCGTAATGGATCAAGTACCAATCCGAATGTCTTTCCCCCACCAGCGGCGCCGCCGTATATTACAATGTCGGCTGTCGATTTAAGAAGTTTGGTTTGCGGTCCTGCTTGTGGACAAATAGTTACCATGTTGACTCCGAAACAAGATCAATTCTGTCGTGAATACGTGCTGGATTATAACGCGACCAAAGCGGCTATCCGCGCTGGCTACTCAGTTCGATCGGCTAAGCAGATTGCAAACGAAATCCTTACCAAACATGACGTAACCGAGCGGATCGCGGAATATCAAAAAGAAAAGAACGAAGCCTTTCAGCTGAACGCTCAAGAAGTTTTGAACCGGCTATCGCGAATCGCAGAACGCGATTTGGCGAAAGACTCCGATAAGATTCGTGCGCTTGAGCTACTCGGAAAACATTTCCAACTGTTCACTGACACGCTGGTCATTCAAGAGCCGTCGGCCAAAGGAGCTGTGATCGAGTTGCCCGCCAAGGATGCTGTAGCGTAGCTACGTTTGCGAGATTCGTTGAACAGCGTTGCACTCCGATTTGATTGCAGTGACACTTTTGGCTAATTCGGGTCAAGGCTCAATTGGTCGGAGACTTCAATGTCGCAAAAGTATACGCTGTTCAAAGTGTTCACCGGGCTGATCGGTTCGCCTGACACCATCGCGGCCAAGTTCACCCAGTTCAATGCCTGGTTGGCGGATGCGGAAGTTTTACTTCCCGGTGTTTCGCCGACGCTGAACGAAGCGCAAGAGGCGTTGGTCGCAATCGTGGCGATGACCAGGACAACTTACGCGCCGGTTTATAACGCAATTTCTAATGCGGGCACTGGCTTAAGTGTGAACGGCGTAATTGCTTTTTTGCTGGATGACACTGCCACGTTGGTAGATAACGTGGCGTTGTTGGAAGATTACTTCGTGACCGAAGTATCGTTTGCGACCCCTGGTCTGGTAGAGGCATTTGCGGCGGCTGAAGATCCGCTTTGTGTACCTTGCGAGAAGAAAACCAAAGCCGAGGCTTTCGCCGAAAAGCGAGCAAAGGTCAACGCCGAAAATTATCCGCAGCCCGTCTCGGAAATGCCGACCGCCGAATAGCTTTCGTCGGCTGCGATCGGCTTTTTGTTCACTGAATTCTTCAAGGATTGAAAATGAAATCGCTACTCCAAATTGCTTTTGTCTATTTTGCCATCGTGGTACCGGTGTTTGGTCAACAGGTTTGCCCGCCGGGCGGATGCCCGTTGCCCGGCTTCCAATCGCCGATTTATTTTCAGCCGTCGCCGCCGGCGTTAGTCGCTCAAAATCCATGCGAAGTATCGGCGATCGAGTGGTTCAAAAAACTTGTCCCCGCCAACGGACTGGACAGCGAAGCAAACCGGGCCGAGGCCAAGAAGTATATCAATCGAGCGGTGCGGACTCGCAACAATTCTGGGTGCGGAACCAGCTCGCTGGTCGGGCGATCTGCTGACGCAATCTATTTGCTCACTAACGCTCACGTCGCGACAAACAGGCCGGGCGCAAAGGTTACTTGCGAAGCGGTCTTAGCCGACCTGTCCGGCACAGAATCGTTTCAGGGTGTCGTGATCGAGGGCGCTTACAGTTCGACACAAACAACTGATTGGGCTTTGGTCAAAGCGGACGGCCAGCACATGCGCGGGATCGAGCCGATCAAGCTATCGATCAAAATGCCGGACACGACCAAACCCGCATTTACGTGGGGCTGCCCACGCTGCGAAGTGCCGCAAGGGCAAGTTCTCAAAACCGTTGCTGTTGACGGTGCGGTCTGGAAATGGCTGCCGAACTCGATTGGTGGCCAGTCCGGATCAGCAGTGATTCAACGCGGCTATCAACACGGTCTCTTGACGTGGAGTTACGGTGGGCAAGGCGGCTCTGTAGGCGCGGGGCAATTCACCGCGAACATTTACAAGCAATCTCGCAACCAAACGGCAGACAGCGACATCCGCCCGCCTGGATTGTTGATCCCGACAGGGCAAGGGACTCAAGACGATTTGGTGGAAGGTTATTTTTGCTCCAACACTTCCGAGCGATTTGCCGAGATTGGAAACTTTCAGGATCCGGACCAAGCACAACATTTAGTAGACAACGGCTTTGTCATCGACGGGTTTGTACGGCAATCGGGCGTCGGCGATTATCCAATCTGGGGAGACCCAGACGCACCGACCGATCCTGTTGATCCTGTTGATCCTGTCGACCCCACAGATCCAACGCCACCAAATAAATGGGCGCTACTCGACTACCACAGTAGCGGAGTCTACGAACTCAACAACGGTCCTAAGCGGCTGTTTATTGTCGGACCGCACAAAGATCTGTTGGAGTTTAAAATGGAATATGATCGCGCACAGACCGATGAAGAAAGTAAAAAATGACCGGATTCAAATTTGATTGTGCCGACCCTGAACAGTCAGCGGAAACATTGCGTTCAGACGTGCAGCCAATTGAGCCGCTTTTGAAGTGGTTTGAATACAGCCATTTGCCGCCACACTTGCAAGCGGTGTCCAAGCCTTTCCATGATCTAGCAAACGAGATTGTGATTCAAATTAAACGCGGGCCGGAGCGAACGGTGGCGCTGCGCAAATTGCTGGAATCAAAGGATGCTGCGGTGCGTGCCGTGGTTGTTCCGTTTGGATAAATTTACTTACCATGAAAGCAGGTGATCCCTTGAAAAACTTTCTCGCTGTCGTCGCAGTTGTTGCGACGTGTTTACTGTTAGCCGGCTGCGAAAAGTGTTCGGCACAATTGCTCGATCGGCCCGTGCCAGTGGGCATCAAATGGAATGCGGCTTGCGCGATGCAAGCGGCACAAAACTATTCCGCTTGCCGTCAAAACGGCGGCGGGAATTGGCGATGCGCCACCATGGCAGGATTTGATTATTGGGCTTGCAGCGGTTCGAATTTCGAGTCGGCTTCCCGCGCTCGCTCGGTTGGTCGATTGCGTGCGACGATGACAGGTTTTCGATTGAGAGCTCAGCGATAGTAGACTTCCCGGATTGGACCTCCGGTTGATACCGCCCATCGCCAGATTCACCCTTTGGCGATGGGCATTCTTTGAGAGTGAACATGATGCCAAAAAACAAAAATGATATCCCGTGGTTGCGCGTAGGGGCTCTTGGCGCTTGCATCGTGTTTATCTGTGCGAGCTACATGCTTGAGCCAAAGCCGGCCATCGAATGCGGCTGTGGCACTGACGACGTTGAAACACAATTCCGAATCGACGATCTGCCAGAAGGAGTTGCATCACGTCGCAATTTAAAAATTTACATCGCACCTGGCACGGTCGGCGGAATCAGTGAAACACAATTCGGCATTCGAATCATGCGGTCGCTGCACGAACTATCGGCCTTCACCAATGCGGATTTTGTTCGTGTGCCTTCGGCGTCGGGTGCTTATGTAAAAATCTACCCGGCGAGTGACGAAATGATGTGGATCAAAAAATCATCCTACCGCTCGGGAAAAATCGTTCCGCTGGGATTGCAGGACGGCAATTGGATTTACTTGACGACTCGATCGCGGTGGTCTGGAGCGTCGATCCTCGAAGCCGCGACCAAGCACGAGTTCGGTCACCGATTAGGGCTTGGGCACTCAGCGCGCGGCACGTCAATTATGAACGCTAACCTATCCAGCGTCACGCTAGACGCCAGCGACAAAAGCAGTTTTCAAAGGCGACTAGGCAAACCGGCCGTGGTCGTTGCGTCCGATTGGAACGGTCTGATATCCGACGATTTTGGATTGAATACAATATCGAAATTTGATTTCCGATTGCTTTGTTGGCAGCTGTGGCTTGGCCAGCTTTTTGAAAAGCTCGGGATCGTAATTTAACGACACGGATAATGCAGCCTTCGAAAAGAAACTAGGAAAATGACCGTAGAACTAATTAATAAATCAATCCGCAACAACGCGGCCCTCTACCTAATCCAACTCCCTGCCACCGAGGGCGTGTGGACTGCTCCGGTCAATACGTTTGGGTTTAACAAGTTAACACCAATGTCGGCAAAACTGAAAAATCCTAATCTGGGGCTTGATTTGCACTTCCGATGGGAAACTAGTGCGGACGGAGAGACTTGGGCAGGATATGAAGAATCAAACTTCGCAAATGAAATACTCAGCCAAGCCGATGGTTGGCATCATTTAGCTGGGCCAATACTTGCGAACATTTATCATGTGGTCGCTCCTTACATCCGATTTACCGCAGTTTCAGCGAATGTTGGTCTTGGGATTCCTGATTCAACCGGCAAGTATTTCTACCTTTACTGTCTCTAATTAGGCCAACAATGTCAAAAACAGAGAAGCCGAACCCATCGCCTGTCGGCCGGGTGCTAAATCTGACTCAGGTGGCCGAGCGGATCGGCAAGCACCGTAATACGATTCGCCGTTGGATCGATGATGGCCTACTGCCTGCAGTCATCAACCCATCGGGCTTGATCGGTATCCGCGAAGAAGTGTTGGATGAGTTCTACACCAACAACAAGTTCCTGCCCCGCGAGGAAATCTTCGAGCGGCTGGATTTCAATACGACTGATTGAAAATTTATTTCTGCACCATTTCGCACCATCGTGCACCATCGTGCACCACAAAATAAATCGCGATCGTTGCAATCGATTTGATGCGGCATAAATTGCCAATATGTCAAAAAGATTTTCCAAGACGATGTTGAAAGTTGGTCAGTACCATTCGCCTGACGGCGTGGTGGACGTGACCCCGGATCGATTGCGGCATTGGGCGGCGAACTTTAGCCGCCTCACGGACGCAAACCAAACGGTGCCGATGCACTTCGACCACAGCGAAAAGCTCAGTGAGTTATCGCCGGTGTCGATGTCGGATTTCCAACAGCGGAAAAGATCAGCGGCAAACTCTGTCGGTCGCATGACCGGCTTTAAGCTAAATTCCGTTGGTGACGCAGCGGAAATCCAATTTGAGGTCAATGACCCCAGAGCCGAATCGGTCGTCAAATCCAATGCCGCTCAATTGTCGCCTGTCATTTTCCCAAGTTGGAAAGATGGCGAGGGTAATGAGTACAAAGACCTGATCACTCATTTGGATATTGTCAATCATCCGGTTGACCATAGCCAATCGGAAGCTGTTTGCTGTTCGCTGATTCGGATGGGCGTAACACCCTACCGGCTATCCTCCGACGATCCTGTTGAGGATGAAGACGACGATGAAGATTTGTTGAATGCCGCCTTGGAAGGCGAGGATTCGCTCAAGGATGAGCTTCCCGAAAGCGATGGTTTGCCTCCCGACGATATGGCGGATGGTGGTTTGCCCGCCGGCGATGCAGCCGATAACGGAGAACTGCCCAACGGCGATGACGATATCGAGTCCATCGCTTTGGATGGCGAAGGGGAAATTGAATCCCCAACCGAATCGCCGATTGAAGCCGACGCAATGGGTGGAAGTGAAATCGGTGATCTTGTTTTGGCTCTTGCGGCTCACGAAATCAAACTACCCGACGATACCGATTCGGGAAATTTCCTCGATCGCCTTAAGACCGCATTGGTCGCCACCGCCGAAGTACAACCCCAATCGGCTGATATCGAAATCAGTCAGCCCCAACAAGGATTTATGGCCATGAGCCTTGAAAGTTACGCGCACAAATCGTATCGGGTTGAATTGGCCCGCGAACTTAACGGCCTGCTCAAATCGGGTCGCGCAACTCCAGCGGAAGTACGCCGTCAGGTCGACTCACTCAAAGCGGTTAAGCTGTCCCTGACCAAAAGTGGCGACCCGGCAGAAAACGCGGTCTCGCAGTTTATCGCGAATCGAAAAACCCTCCCTGAAGGTGCGGTTTGGTCGTCTGAAGATCGCCTCCGAAAAATGTCTGTCGTCCCTCAGCCCGATCACGCTACAACTAAAAGTGGCATGTTGACCGGCAAAGCCCTGGACGATGCTGTTGATTTGTTGACCCGTCGGTAGTTGTCGTTCTGTTGTTTCTGTTTTGCGGTTGTCGAATTTATCAAGTTTGAAGTAGGAAACGAAAATGTATTACGGCGGTCAATTCGGCATCCCCGGCCAAACAGAAGCAGTCTATTCGGATTCCAACGAATTCCTGTGGGGCTCTGACGCAACAAAAATGCGAGTCATGACCGCTCAGGCGGTGGTGTCTGGCGCAGCTCGTGACTTAGGCAATACCCCGACTTCAATTTTGCGAGCCGGTTTGGTCATGGGCCAAATCACTGCGACCAAAAAGTGGAAAGAGTACGATCCCGCATCAACTGACGGATCGCAGATCCCCGCTGGCGTGTTGCCTGTCGAGTTGGTAACCGTCGATCCATTGGCCGGAACCAACTTGGACAAAGGCGCTCCGATCGTTATCGCAGCTCCAGTCAAGGCCCGAAATCTGTTCATCCTCGGCGCGGCATTCGTTGGCCATGCTGCCGAATTCGCAGTCCGAGCGGCATTTGTCAACAGTGGCTGTTTTGTGTTCGATGATGACCCGACTGGCATATTGTCCGGCCGAACTAAACGCATCGTGACCAAGGCGGCCAACTATACCGTGCTGTCTGCGGACACCGGAACGTTGTTCCACGCGATTACCGGTGCGGTAACGTTCACGTTGCCGACGCGGGTCGAAGGTTTGGTCTATGAGTTTTTGCAAACGACCAATAACGCAATGATCATCAACGGCGGAGCCGCTCATATCATTTCCGCCAACTCATTGACTGGGACCAGCGTCACGTTCAACACGGCGTCCCAAATGATCGGAGCTCGAGCGCGATTTGAATGTGCCAACGTGAACGGCACGTTGAAATGGATTTACACACTGTTGAGCACTGGCACAACCGGCACTGTAGCGTAATAGCGGTTTAGGAATTTACCAATTTGGGCTAACGCTTTTTGGCGTTGGCCGCTTGGGCGAGAAGCGGGAGTAGCTACCCGCGAGAAGCCTCAATCTTCGCAGCCATGAGGGGCTGACGCTGAAAAGCGTTAGCCCTTTTGCTTTTTAAGGATGCGAAAAAATGCCTTCGTTGCAACAACTGCTTCAACCCAATGTGTTGACCAAAACTATCAGCCGGGTCGCTGGCGTTTCCGACTGGCTGCAGTGCCTGTTCGGCGTTCAGCCGGGCGGCAAAAACGTTTTGAACTACGGTCACGGCCGGAACGGTGCGTACCATATTTTCAACAATGTGCGGAAGGTCGCTCGTGGTCGAACTCCCGGTTCGGCAGCTGGCCGACGCGCCCCCAACCCGATGGGCCGGGTGACGTTTGACTACCCACGGATGCACGATTCGGTCCCACTGTTGGCCGAAGTGCTGCACAACCTGGCTAAGATTTCGGACCCGACGGTTCGCGATGCGGCAGGGGCCGATATGCTGTCTCGCCAAACTGATTCTTTGGGTTTGTTGGCTGGCAACTGGCGTAAGGCGATGCTTGCTGGAACTCTACGCGATTCACTTAATGTGGGTTACATTGGCGACGATATGTTTTTTGACTTCGCGGCAACCGCAGGCGCTTTGCCTGTCGTTCCTGTTCAGGCCCGTATCCCCGCCGGGAACAAAACTCAACTCAACATGTTGGGCGCTGGCAACATCATCGATGCATCGTGGTTGACAGTGACGACCAGAATCCCGAAACACCTCGGGGCCATCAATGCGGCGTTTCAGCAATTGTGTGGCGGCCATCTGTCTGCGGTCGTTTGCGGCACAACCGTGTGGGACGCTGTGATCGCTAACGAGTATGTAGCCGCGATTCACGGATCGTCCAATCCTCCGTTCATAGTTTTGGAACGGGATTCGGTCGAGACTGAATTGGGTAAGACGATGAAAAACGTCTATCGGGCCAGATTGTCGGTCTATCCGGATGTTACCTGGTACATCACCGACGAAGGCTTGGAACTGGGGGCACCTGGTGCCGAGACGTTCCAGAAGATGATCCCGGACAATACCGCTTTGTTTATCGGCCATCAGCCAGACGACGGTACGGTGGCCTGCTACGAAGGTAGCGAGCCGATCGCCGAATACGATGGCGGACCGGAGACCGTTCGGACTGGGCTGTCCAGTTGGTCCGTCAAACGAGCCAACCCGACATCGACTGAACTGTACGTGCTGGACAACGCTTTGACTGTCAACCACGTCCCGAACGCCCATGCGTTCGGAACCGTGATTTTCTAATAACTCGATTCCCGACAGGAACACCCACCGCGCCGGCGATCAAAAGCTTGCGCGGTGTTTTTGTTTATGCTCTGTACCGCCGAACAACTTGAACGATACCTATCGCCGTTGGGCGTGATGTTGTTCTCCGATCATGAATATGACGGGGTGCGGGACGATACCGTCATCGACGATTGCATTGGTCGCGCATCGGCGGAATTGATCGGCTTGCTCTATCCGCTGTATCCGGAAAGCGAACTGGAGCAATCGGCGCTGGTGTCCGAATGGTGCGTGGTGATGTCGGCCTATTACCTGTGTCTGCGGAGGGGCAATCCGCCGCCCGACTCGTTGGCCAATGGGTTCGATCGGCTGATGAATCCGACGGGCTTTATATTCATGGCCCGCAAAGGGTCGTTTATCATCCCCGGAGTCGCCTCGACTCCAGTCAATGCTCCGGCAATCACCAACTACGACATCGATCGTCGATACGCGAACCGAACCGCCAGAGTCATTAGTCCCACGTCCACAAATCTGCCCAGCGAATTGCCCCGAGATTTCTCAACCCGCCGATGGTATTAAGTTATGCCGCGAATTTACGTCCGTATGAACCGATCCGATGTCCGAGAACAGATACTCTCGTTTGTCAAATCGTGCGCCGGGACGGCAGCTGAACATGCCGAATCGGCAAAGGTGGTTCATACGGCAATCGGGCTTGCGGCTCTTGCCGATATCAAAACCGATTTCGTCCGCAAGGCCAGAGGGGGCACGGGCGAAGATGGAGTCAAATGGGCGCCGCTCTCGAAAGAGTACTTGGCATATCAACGTCGATTCGGGCCGGGCGAAAAATCGAATTTGAAAAAGGCGGCCGGACTCGGATCGGGCCATCGGCATCGAGGATTGTTGACCGCTGATCAAAACAAAAAGTGGAAGCGTATTTTCGGATTCCACTTTGGGCGATTGGCAGTATCAGTCGGACCGGCGGAAGCCAAAGGTCGAGCAGCTGCGATCGCTTGGACGATCCTGAAGGCCGACGGCGCAAAGACGATGCTGGAGGTATTCGGCAGTCGGCAGGTGGAGATTCTGCGGGATACCGGAGTGCTGTTTAATTCGTTGTCGCCTGCTTACTGGACTGGCGACGGAGATTACACGCCGCCGGAAGATCAGATTTTCAATCTGGCGGAAAACGGCGTCGCTATTGGAACGAACGTCCCCTATGCGTCCGTTCATCAACACGGATCCAAAAGCAAAACAGGCAAGGGTGGCGGTATCCCGGCTCGACCGTTTTTGCCGACCGGAGAAATCCCGGCAGCGTGGCGAACCAATTGGGTATCGGCAGGTGTACGGGCAGCGCATGGCCGATTGGTCGAACTGTTGAGTCAATCCGCATGATCAAAGTAGAAAATATCCTGTTGGCTGCCGCCCGCCAAACGATTATCGATTCGCTCGTGGTTGCTGAGCATGAATGCGACATTGAAATCGACGATCAATGTCCTGCTGTTGCGGGGGATAAGTACATCGCGGTATCCGCCGACGGCTTGTCGATCGGCGACATGAAGTCGCCTGAAGCGTTCGATGCGACGTTTGGGTTTCGCATCGCGGCATATCAGCGGGTATCGGCGATCCCGCGCGATCGCAGACGGAGCATCTACTCGAACCTGCTGTTGGACATCAATTCTCGCCTTGATGCGATTGCTAGGTTGTTTCATTTTAATGCTGATTTCACCTGCGCTGTCAACGTGACTTTAGCTGCGGGTGGGACCGAGGGTAAATTTACGACGCCGATGAAATTGGTGCGAATCGATCCCAAGCCTCGAACAGTCAGTGTGGTGGACTATGCGGCAAAAAGTACAGGGCAGGGCGATCCGGAGATAGCCATTGTTCGCGGGATGTCATTTGGCCAGGCGAGATACTCAGGATACAGATGATCGCAATCGGGAAAGATCGAAGCGTCAAACAGCCAGTACGGGCGTTTTGTCGTAATCCGCAATGCCGCACCAAGATGGGCGAGAAGTTCGAATTTCAAGTCGAGCACGATAGATTCTGCTGTCCGAAATGCGGCGCGGACAAAGAGCCATATATCGGAGTGTTTAGCCTGGCCCATCACTTAGTCCCGGATACGGGGGGGCCGATCGTAGGCATGGGCGGTCGGCGATTCAAGCTGGGTTGCGATTCACGGCGAGCGTATTTGGCGACGACCACCAACAACGAAAGCGCGACCGACCAACCGGCCTACGTCAACTGCCCTGGCTGTTTGGCCGCAATCAAAAAATTAGGGATCGTCGATCCCACTGGTACCCCTATCAACGAATCCCAATGGAGCGAATAAACAATGGCTATCCCACAAATCGTAGCAGGTGCGTATTCGTCCACGTATAAAACCTTGGCTGCGGGGATGACTCGGGACGGTTATCGGCTGTCTCACGAGTTTTTCAAGCGACTGATCACTGCTGACGAAGGGGGCGACACGCCACTAAACGCAATCTATCGGGGCCGCGCGCAATTCGTCGAATTCGAACTGATCGAAGCGCTAAAAGCCGCCGTGGTGGAATTGATTGAGCCTTATGGCGACCCGTTCACCCTTGGTGTGATTGGGCAAACGGATATGACTGTTGGAGCTTGTACCGGTATTGCCGGCGCGTTGATCATGACCTCATTAGGTGCCTGCACCGCTTCGCCTGCCTCGATCACACTCCCGCACTGCATTTTGGCTGAAGGTTATCCAGTCAACCTGCTTCACTCCAGCGATCCCCGCAATATCCCGATTCGGTTGCGATCGTATCCAAGTTCCAACGGCGTGTTTGCGACGGTGAGCTAATGCTTTGGAGGAAAAAGAAAATCAAACTTCAGTCTGGCGATTTGCGATTCGTGCTGCCTTCCGGCGAGGCGTTCGATTGTGATTTAACAATCGTCAAATTGATTTGCGAGTCGTTGGAGCGGAGGCACAACCTACAAAGAGTAGGCAATCAAATCGAAGCGTCCGAATCGTTTTTGGAATCGCTTGCTGGTGAACTGGTGACTCTTGGTTGTGCGGGTTGCACCCCAACATTGGCACGGCAGATTTGGATTGCAGCATCGGAAAAGTTTTCTCAGGTCGAGTCGGAATTCCTAGCCCAACTCCGGAAATTGTAACGTGTCATGCCTGAAAAAATCGAAATTGTTTTGGTGGACGAATCGGTTCCACCGGTCGATCAAGGGACACCCCCGCCGGTAGATAACGCTGCGCCCCAGACCGACAAATCAGAACCAGTACCGAAGACCCCAAACTCCGCTACGGTGCCGACCGAGGAGAGTACGGGCAAACGCGATAAAATTGCCGACGATTTGCGGTACGAGTTTCTGAATCTGCGATCGGCTCTATCCCAATTAGGCGAAAAGTTCTTGCCGTCGAACATGAGCCGTTGGTTCGATCGCATTTTGGCTGCTACACCCGATTCGATATTCGGGCAACAGAAACGGGATGATTCGACGTTTGTCGGCCAGGCTGCGAGTAAGTTGGATGATTTCTTGTTGTTTTTCCTAGGCGACAAAAAAAAGAAATCGCCAAAGGCTGAACAAGAGGCCCAACAGCCGACGTACACCGCGTCAATTGTGCAGCCGGAAGATGAACCCGCCTTCACCGGAACGCCAAATCCGACCGGGTATAACCCCGTTGGGGACATACCATCGGATTCGGTTTACTCGAAAGTAGTTGGCCGACTGGACGACATTCTGTCGTTTTTGCGGAATCGCGATCGCCGTGGGGGGCCTCGGACCACACCGGAAAGCGGAAGTGGTAGATCGTGGACTGCGAAACAATCGCCGGATTCTGTGTTCACCGGAACGCCAAACATTGAATACCAGCGGACCTTCAATGAGGTCACGAATCGAGGATCGGTAGCCGGACCGGCGATAGGTTCGGCAACTGGGTCGTATTCGGCAGGTAGAATCGCTCAAGGGGCTACCGCGCCACCAACCATACCCGCTCCAACCGCGGGCCGGATCGTCGAAGGGGCTGTTGTAGGGCGAGCAGCCCCGGCGGCAGGTGGGATCGCTCAAGGAGCTACCACGGCATCGGCATCGGCCCCGGCGGCAGGCCGGATCGTCGAAGGGGCTGTTGTGGGTCGAATGGTTGCCAGACCAGTAACCGCCGCAGCTGCTCAAGGGGCCGCATCAGGCGGATCAACAATCGCAGCTACCGCTGCAAGGTTTGGGCCTGCCGGGATTGCGGTTGCCGGTGTGGTGATCGCACTGACCGGATTGGCAGTGGCGACGAACAAGCTGATGGGTTTATTCAGTCGTCAGGCCAATGAGCTCGAGCAGTACAGTGGGGCGATCGCCGGCGCGAAGGCTGAGATTGAAGCCAATCAAGAAATGCGAATGCTCCGGCGGGCCGAAAAGATTGGTCCCGAATTGGCATCGTTCGAGTTGTCGAAAGATCGACTGAACGAAGCGATGTTTGACGCGACTACGGCGATTCTTGGAATACTCGTAAAGGTCGAGCCGCTAATCAGTATTGGCGCAAATGCCGCTACGGTCGGGGTGCGATCCGCAGAAACGATGATTCATCTGTTAACGGCGATCGTGGAATGGCAACTCAACTTCAAGACCGCAGCTGCTGGATCACTGGTCTCGGCCTATGGAGCGTTTGCGCAGGGCACGGAAGCCGCCAAAGAGATGCTTGGCGAAAAACCAGAAAACAAGACGCAACTCTTCATTTTGGACCATAACCCCTTCGCTAAAGCCAACGAAGCCCCCAACGCGAATGCAAAGGTGTTTTGATGGGCGTCACCTACAACGGCTACGAATTCAGCGAGTACGCTTCGTTCACGATCGTCCAGGAGAACGTGTACGATCCGGCTTATCTTGCCGTCGTTGGTCACAAGATAAAATTGACGGTCAAAGACTTCGCTCTGAAGGGTAGCAATCTACCTGGAGAGGATCCTGTTTGCCCGGCTAACATGGAGGCTTTTGTAACAGGGCTAAAAAGCCTGTTGATGGAGTGCCGAAAACCGCTGACGATTTCAGGCATTGGATTTGGCGAAGTGGACCTGTCCGTCGCGAGTCACGAAATCAATCACGGCCCGCACCCGATGTCGTTCGAGTGGGCGCCGATCGGGGCAAACCAAGCCGCCGCGATTACTTGGGTAGTCGAGTTCACGCTCAGTCCGTGCCTCGAAACCCATATTGGCGTTTCGGGCTTTGTCCTGACGAGTTCGCATTCAATCAACGAAAAAGGTTATTCGACCTTCAACTGGTCGGGGTTTGTGGAAGTCGCGGCGGTGACGACAGAAGGAGCTGACGCCTACCGGTCTTTCATCACGATCGCCCATACTCCCAATTGTCACCGCACGCAGAATTGGAACATCAGCGAAGACAATCGGCGATTGTCGTTTTCGATTTCCGATCAGGAAATTGAATCGCCCAATGCTTACCCGATGGGAGTGGTATCGATCAGCGCGCCGTCAACATTGACTTGTCGACTGCCGAGTCTCAGCTTAGACCCAAATGTAGGTAAAACGTCGGCCCGAGTGCAGATATCATGCAACATGGAACTACGCGGCAACGAAAGCCGATTGCGGGCGTGGACGATCTGGAATTCAATTCTTGCGGCCCGACTCGGTCGCGTTGCCGTTGCCAGCAATGATTACATCGTCCGCGATATGACAGTCACAGAAGATTGGTTCACGAATCACTATTCATTTTCTTGCGTGGTGACCCACTACAACCAAAACCTGATCATGCATTTGACGATGTTCAGTTTCTTCGCGTTGGTCAATAATGATTGGGCCCTGTGGTCTACGTCGATGCAAAATGCCAATCGCGCACGAGGCTTGAGCAACGCCTCTCTGGATCGCCCTTTGGCTAAAATCAGTTTGTGCGACAACCCCAATCAAGTAGTAACCCTGACGGACCACGAACCGCCGGTCCCCCCACTGGATGTTTTGCTGACCCTCTGCAATCCGACACCAACGCCGGAAAAAAGCTGGTTGGAGTTTCAGGCGGAATTGATTGAAGCCCCGGCAATCGAGAGCGTGACTTACACGACCTACGGTGAATCCACGATCGCCCAAAATGCGTTCAACCCATCATCCCCCAGTAGCAAAAAGCCCGCGTTCGATTTCCAGCCGTCCGGCACGGGGTACACAGTAAAACACATCAATGCACCCAGTGTGCAGCGGTACATCTGGCGAGGCACTGCCAAACGAATCGGCTTTCCTATCCCGCCGCCTACGATGGTCACTGTCAACGGCGTGACTATGAAATTGGCGGGAACACCAAGAGTCGTAAACGATTTGGTCGGCTATCAATACTGCCAGCCTATATTCGAGGCGACTTGGAGCATCGGCTTGATTTACGATCAGGATTCGAGCCCGGCAGAGCGGGAAGAAACCGATCCGTCAGGACTCAAGGGTGATGGGGAGTGGAGCCCGCCGCCATGATCAATACCAGCTTAGGCCGATTGAGCGTCTTCGACTTGCTGCACGTTCGCCAATTAGAGCATTCCGCGAGCCTGCCTATTGTTGAAATCGAAGGGGTAAAAATCTGTACGCCTACGCCCGAATTCTTGGCTTCAATCGGCGAGTACCTGAACCGATTGTGGGGCCGGGCTGTCGATGCGACTCAAGCGTATCAAGTCTGGCTGTTATACCGCCATTCGATCCACAAGAGCCGGGTTAAATTTTCGGTCGTAGGCGATATCGCTCATTGGTTTCATTTGGATGCGACAAAACTGCCCGGCGATATGGTGCTTGGATTGGTGGCCAATCTGAGCCGCGTACAAGCCCAAGAGCAATTGGTCCATGGCACGTTTAACTCGACAGATTACGAATCCGTTTATCAATTGGTCTTGTTGGCCACTGGTGATGAGAAACAAGCATTGGACGCGCGATCAGCAAGCATGAAAGCTTTGATCGAACAAGAGACTAGAAGGACCAGACCATGATCACCGAATTGATTAGCAACGTCCGTCAATGGATCGGGCTGAAAAATCAGGGTGTGCAAGCCACCGCAAAACTAAAGACCCAAGGCTACACCAGCATTGACTACCAATACTGGTCTCAGATTCGAGAACTGCCGGTTTGGGATTTTTGGGCGATCTTGCAAATGCTGAACGATCCGCAAGTCCGGTTGTGCCTGGCTATCCGCTCGGCGCCGCTTTACGGTGTCGAGTTTGGGTTTAAGGACAACGGCCAATTCATGCCGGGGATTAAATGCCAGCGGCCTGAAGTGGCGGTCTATATTGAAAGACAGCTTAAAAAGATTTGGCTAAACCACCTTCAAGATATTTTGACTGCGCAGGTGTGGGGCTGGAGTGCCGCCGAAGTAGGATTGAAAATCGGATCGTCCGGTTTGATCGACATCGACCGATTGGAGTTCCGGCACGCGCAGGATACTCGACTGCTAAAGCTGAATGGCAAACCGGCAGGTGTGCAGTTCACCCGAATTCGGAACCAAAACGAATTGGCGATCGGGTTTCCCGAAGCGTTTTTTCATTCGCATGATCCCGAAGCCGGAATGGA
>JANNPW010000015.1:0-47691 GCA_031400405.1 Mariniblastus sp. | reverse complement strand
CGCCGAATGGAAAATGCCGCCAGGCATTAAGCCGGCCGGTTGTGCAAGATTTCGCGATTGTGCCAAGTGGAAGCAACGACCAACACCAGCTAAGATTGGATAAGTATTTGTAACGAAGCCGCCAGTATTCTCGTGGTTTATCTTCGGCTGAGTATTTTTACCCCACGTCAATGAAATATCGTCCGCGACCAAATCGTGCGCAAGATGAGTCACCAAGAGAAACGCCCGGCAATCGATTTCTCGACGCCGGGCGTTTACGTAGACGCCGATCATGGTGAAAGTCTATTCAGCTGATCGTGACAAAGGTGCTGTTCAAGATGATGTTCAAAGCTTTGGGCCAAGAAGTTAGTCGATGTGTCCGTCAATAAATTTTGATGAAGAGCAGCAAAAACGAAAAGCAGAAAAGCAGAAAAGCAGACCAGATCTGTGGGGCAAGTCAACTTTATTCGTCGACGATGGTTCCTTCGACTTCGAAGAATGCCACTGCGATACTGCCAGCAACTTCTTCTTGAATTGCATCATCATTTGATGAAGCATCGATCAACAACCGATATCTGCCGGCGGGAAGCTCGACTGGCGAAAGATCATCAAGCGAGAGTTGATCCAGACCCAACGGTGAGTCGATATACCCGTTCATCTTCACAACCTTGTTGACTACATTTCGGTTCGTGTTGAGATTACGAATTCGAAGTATGACCTGAGCCGTTCCGGGGACGTCATGAGCTTGATAACTGCCGAGAAACTGCGAGACTCCGATGACGCCGCTAAGCGTGACTTGACCAGGACGATCGAGCCGAAAGTCGGATTGAAAACTGCTTTGTGACTGGGCCGTCGCAGTTCCCTGGACGTACAGCCCGGAGGCCGAGTGTCCATAAGCGTAGAAAACGCCAGTCGACCGATCCAAGTCAGAAGAAAGAGAACATTCCGCTTGGGCACCACCACTTCCGATCTGAAAGTTTCCATAGAACGCTTCAAAAGCTCGACTAGTTAGCGACTCAGAACCCGTAGGAAAATCATCACCGTAGGGATCGTTTCCCAAAAAAGAAGCCGAGACATGATGACGAATGGAAGTAAATGTCTGGGAATAAACATCGCTTGGCAGCATCATGCAGCTGGCGGCAAACATGGACAGAAAGAAAAACACTTTTTTCATTATGGAACTCCAAAAAAAACAGTTGCGGATGTTTTAGAACGCGAGGATTAGCGAGCCGTCATTGTTACGTCAAAGGAAGCGGTGCTACCTTCGTAGGCATCGCCACCACCGCTAAGTTCGCGTAGCACATAGGAACTGACATAGACGGTGTAGGTTCCCGCAGCAAGCCGCTGGTCAAAACTGAATGTCCCAACCCCTGAGCTAGATTTCAACAATGTTCCGTTGGAACGACGCAATTCAAAGTAGCTCGAGTAGTCTTCCGGCAGCGACGAACCCGTCAATGAAAACAATCCTGACAATGAAATTCGTTGCCGTCGGTTCAACGTGAATGTGAAGCTGGTGATTGCTTCCGAGTTGGCCCAGGCTTGAGCATAGCCATAGTCGTCCGAAACATACCCGCGGGCCTTGGCGGTAAGGTGAAATCCATCGGACCGGAGTTCCGAAGCATGCTCGACCGCCACCGATGCACTGGAGTAATAGCCCGGCGCTTCGCCCGATTCGCTGAAGATGTAAGTTCCATCCGCTGCCACCTCATCGCCCCGATTGATAATATACGCGTACTCCGGCCCGACATCGGTTTCAGCCTTCGCCAATGACTCGAAGTTGGTATTTTGGTAGCTGATCTGGCAAAACGCCTGACTGACCAGCGACAAGGAAAGTACTAACAATGCCGACACATTCTTGAATCGCATCTCTGACTCCAAAAAAAGGACAAACAGCCAAATCAACTTTTGACAGCCCATTAATCTATCGAAAGATTGTTAAGCAACTCGGAACAACGGTTTAAGCTTTGGTTAATTTCGGGTAATCGTTCATGTCTTTATTGCGTGCGTATGCAAGGCAATAAGGATCGATCGACTGTCAGCTTGCGCATTTCAAAGTCGATTCATTTCAGCAGAATTGGGTGTGAAGATTCCTTTGCTTGCCAAATCAGGGTTTTCTTCGAGAATTACAATTCGTCGCGCTACGAAACATGATTTGAGTGAAGCCCGCAATGGCTTAACCAGACATTACCAATGCCGTTTACCTGTTGGAACGTAGCCATTGAAATAGCACTTCAACCGTCGGATCTCTGAAATGACAAATTACCTCAATCCCAATCTGCCCGCCAATTTAATCCGACATAAAGTTCCGATTGTCGATGCAACACCTGCGAATCTAGAGGGCTACGGTCATCTGCTACATTCACAAGACGAAGTCGTTGTCAAGATAGTTCGGTGGCCAGCTTCGGGCTGGCGAAAAGTCGACGAAGACAGCGGTGACGAAGGTGGTACAACTGAGGGTGTTTTCGTGAGCTCTTGGCAAGGCGATATCCTCTTTGGAAGCAACGAGGCTGTCGGAGGGAACTATATTCTCGGATACTCAGTCGATCCGGAAGAAGCCGCAACGAACCATCAGCGCGCGGCACAGAGGATCTTGATGTGGCACGCAAATTATCATCCTGACGGTGGTCAGCTATTCTTCCCGCTCGATAGCGAATCGCCCTATCTGATTCCGTTGGCACTGCCCGGGGATGACGTACGGCCGGAGGATTTTGTTTGCTTCCGTTTTCAGCCAACCCAAGGTTGCTATATCCATCCGAACATCTGGCACGAGGGAGTATTTGCCATTCAAGGTACTCAGCGGTTTTTCGATCGCCAAGGTAAAGTGCACGCCAGGGTCTCGGTGAACTTTGCAACCGAGTTCGGTGTGCTGCTGGAGTTGCCAGTAGACTGAGCCGTTTATTTTAAGTTGAAGGCCCGGAGCGAGTTGCTGGGCGCGTCGCGACGAAAACGTAGCGACCCTGAATGCACCATGTGAGTATTTGTGTCGGAATAACCTCCCGATTTGTTGGCTATGCTGCCTGGTGGGCCGGCGGTCGTGGCGTCTGATGGGGCCAATTCTCACCGGACACAACACTGAAATTTCCCGAACAGAACCCTCGAATCATCACGACCTTGTCCCACCCTGCGGCCACCCCCTACAACAACTGGCCCATTGCAACATCCAACCAACGCGCGGCCCGACCTACGTCGAGGTTCAAATTGGCTGTCTTCAAAGAAAACTCTTCAAATCTTAATGTGGTCTACTCAGGACTCTCGTCCTGGTCTTGTAGGATCTGGATTAATACAGCCGCTTTGAGCTGCCCACCAGCCACCCGTAACCGATGGACGCAACCATGAATCATTTCTTCAAGCTGCTGATCGTTTTGTTGTTTGGATCGACCACAGGAGTCTTAATTTCGCTGGTGGAATCGGCACACGAGAAGGACAAGTCGGAACCGATCGGCCAGTGGTGGTTTGTGCCTGATACCCGACTCGCCGGTCGTGCTGGCGAGGAAATTCAACGACCCCCAGTGCTTCAAGAGCGTCAAAGGCTGGTGGAGATCCCATCGTTGCCGATGCGTTTTAAGGGACAACTTCCCAGCGAACGGCAACTGAATCTCCTTGAGGGAAAATCGCTGCCGCAGGATGAGTTTGCCGTTGAGATGTGGGCGATGTATCACGTCGACCAGCCCGTGGGTGCCGTAGTTGCCGCTCGTGGTCAGGGAGATGAGTCCATTCCCTGGATGCTGTCTTTCTATGATTGGGAAGCAAGCTTGAGCTTGAGATTTGAGGATCAGCAGGAACTGTTGCTAAAGCAACCGCTGAAAACTTGGACTGGCTATAAGGAACGTTGGGTGCACTTGATCGCGAATGTCACAGGTAACCAAGTGGAGTTGTATTTGAATGGAGACCTGGTGGCTTCAATAGCGCATTCAAACCGCCGACTGGCTTGGCCCACTCAGCCGAAATTCGAGGTCGCGGCTTACATGGAAAATGAACCCTACATGGAGCTGGGAAACTTGTTGCGGAATGTGTCTCTCTGGGATCGGACTTTGAGCAAGCCGGAAATTTCCGAGCGTTTCCAGACACTCTGTGGCCAAGTCGAACGAGGCGAGCTGTTTCCTGGAGAATTCCACTTCACCGCTCCACCTTACTTGCATCTACTGTCTGCATCCGGAGTTAACTTGTTATGGGAAACGGATCGCGACGCGACATCCATTCTGCGCTGGGGCCCGACCGCGGAACTGGAGCACACGCTAACCTTTGATCAAGCTCAACGACTACAGGAAACGACGCTGGAAGGGCTCAGCCCAAACACCAACTATTTTTATCGCGTGACCTGTCACTCCGCTGGACTTCCGCCGCTGGACAGTGGCCTGTTGACTTTTCAAACTGGCGTGAATGCGGGCGAACCTTTTCGTTTTGCGATCCTTGGCGACACGGAATCGCGTCCGCATGTCAACCATCGTTTGGCTGAACTGATCTGGGGCGAGCGGCCACATTTTGTTGTGAACCTCGGCGACTTGACCGATGCGGGCATGGAGCCACATCGCTATGAGTGGACTCAAGAGTACTTCCTGGGAATGGGAGCCTTGCACAGTCGGCTGCCCGTGTTTCCAGTGCCAGGCAACGGAGAGGGTGACCTGTTCTGGTATCGGCACTACCATCGCTTGCCCGATCCCGAGGGGTACTACCAGTTCGAGTACGGCGATATCGGATTTTTCATGCTCGACAGCAATCGCAGTGAATCTGATTTCGCGGTCGGCGGTAAGCAATACGAATGGCTGGAGCAGCGTTTGAAAGAATCTACGGCCAAATGGAAGATCGTCTGCCATCATCACGCAACTTACACCAGCGAGGAAGACGATTATGGCGATCGCTGGAAGGAGGCTTCGACATTTGGAGATATGAATGTGAGACCGCTAGTGCCATTGTGCGAAGAATTGGGGGTTGGTCTGATGATGTTCGGTCACCTCCATTTGTACGAACGTTCATTTCCGATTCGCGATGGCAAGATCGATCGTCATCAAGGTATCGTTCATTTGCTGGCGGGCGGTGGAGGTGGGAATCTGGAAGACTTTGGCCCCACGCCAGCCTGGTTCAGCGCCAAGACTTTTCGCGGACATCATTATGTAATGTGCGAAGTCAATGGGAATAGCCTCACCTTTCAAATGTACGACCTCGATGGCAAACTCCGCGACCAGTGGAAGTTGGAAAAGAGTAACAATTCAGGCGAATGAAGTAGAAGTGGGGTTTGTGCAGTCGGCACAAAACCGTGTTGCGTTACGCAAGTCAATTGACGTTAGCTTGATGTTAAACTTCAAGCAGTCTTCTGCCGACGGAACACACCATTCGATGACGACTTGCGGCACGCACCCTACGCCGTTCCGCTGAAGTGTAACTGTGGTCTGATGTACCGATCGAACTTGCACATCAATTTTATAAAATTTGGAGAGTGAACCAATGGATCGTGTTCGAAACAATCGAAACTTTGGCTGGCTTGTCGCCTGTTGTTTCTGCCTTGCCGCTGCTGTCCCCTTGCAAGCGATGCAAACTTCGGGAAGTGCAAGCCAAGAAAACAATCCGGTGGAAGATCGTCCCAATCTGGATTCGTTGAACCGAGGCCATCGCGGTCATGCCCACAATGACTATCAACACCCGCAGCCACTGACGGAGGCTTTGGAACGAGGCTTTGGAAGCATTGAAGCCGATGTGTTTCTCGTTGATGGCAACTTGCTGGTCGGGCACAGTCGTTGGGAGCTGACGCCAGAGCGAACGCTCAGAAAACTGTATCTTGATCCACTCCAAAAACTTTCCGAAGCAGGTGATGGGATGGTTTTGCCGGGCGGCGGTGAGCTGATCCTGTTGGTCGATTTCAAAGCCGACGGTGAATTAGTTTATGCAAAGTTGAAGGAACTATTGGCAGACTACCCTCAGCTCATTTCAACTTTTGACGACGGAGTTTATCATCGGCGTGCCGTTCGCATTGTCATCTCCGGCGACCGTCCTGTGGAGGCAATTCGTGCTGACGCCGGACACATGGCGGGCATTGATGGCCGAATTAGCGACTTGGATTCCACGGATTCACGGGAACTCATGCCCTTGATCAGTGAATCCTGGAGCAGTCATTTTCGCTGGCGAGGACGAGGAGATTTTCCTGACCAAGAACGCCAGAAGCTGCGCGAGATTGCCGCACGAGCACATGTTGCCGGGCGCCGATTGCGGTTTTGGGCCACACCTGAAAGTTCACAAGTATGGAGCGAATTGCTGGCAGCAAAAGTGGACTTGATTGGAACCGACCAGCTACAGATCTTGCAGGACTTTTTGCTCAAGCCAGTTCGAGCCGATGAAGCCAAGGCTACTGACCACGAACTGGAGAAAATTGAGCGCATCGCGTTGCTGGCTTGCATTCGACAGAAAGAGCCCGTCCCGGCTTTAAAGAAATACGTCGAGCTAAAGGCTGGGCTGCATCTTTGGCTCGGTGACAATATCTATGCGGATACAAAGGAACTTGCCGAATTGCAAGACTGTTATGCGAAGCTCAAGTCTCAGCCTTTTTTCGACGCGCTCCGATCGCAGGGAATTCACCTTGCTACCTGGGATGATCACGACTTTGGATGGAACGATGCTGGCAAACACTATCCGTTAAAAGTGGCCAGCCAGCACGAGTTTCGGAAGTTCTGGAAGCTGGAGAAAGCGATCCCGGCAGATCAACAGGGAATCTACTACTCGCAAGAATTCGCAGTCGGATCTCGGCGATTGCAAGTTTTGATGTTGGATGTTCGTTACCATCGCGATGACCCGGGACTGGCGGCAGATATCTTGGGGGCTGCGCAATGGACTTGGCTGGAAGAGCAACTATCCCAGCCTGCTGACCTCAGACTATTGGTGTCCGGCTTTCAGATTTTATTGGGCCCCGATACTGGTTCGGAGTCCTGGTCTCAGTTTCCCCAAGCTCGGCAGCGATTGTTTGACTTGATACGGGAGCGCAAAGTCGAAAATCTGATCTTTGTTACTGGCGATCAGCATTACGGAGAAGTCAGCCGATTGCGTGGAGCCCTGGGCTACGATGCGGTCGAATTTCAGTTTGCTGGCTTGAATCAAATTGAAGATCCGGAATTCAATCCCTGGCGAGTATCTTCGGTCTGCCAATCCAAGCACAGCTATGCCTGGCTGGATATTCAATGGGAGACATCGGAAACGGATGTACCACACATTGTTTTTCGCATCCACAATGCAGACGATGAAACACCCGAACTGATCTATCGAGTCAATTTTTCTGAGTTGGTCAATCAGTGAATGCGTAGCAAGAATGAGACTCTTAGGAATTGTCCCGAATTAACTTCTGCGGTTTGATGGTAGCGGAAGGGCGCGAGCCCTCCGGTTCCCCACCGACGTTGGAGTTCTCAAGCTTTATCTCGGTAAGCCAAGTGCCCCCCTGGCGAAACTGCCCACCGGCACGAAAACTTCCAGGCAGGTCAAATGATTGAGGTGACCGATTCCAAGCGGTTTTTCCGCGTATCTCGAAGTGAAACCTCGTGATCAGTCGTCGGCCAATGCTGGCGAATCACTCGTCAATAACTAGTCGCCTCTCTTCCTCAGCCATTCCACAAAGTCGGGATCGTCCATCTTGACCACTGGACCTGCCTTTCTGCGCCGTTCGAACTTTGGATCCGTTGGATCAAAGGTGTCTTCTGGTTTAAAGACTCGTGGATCCGCTGGAATATATTTGAACGGAGTGAAATTGGGCTCCGTGGTAAACATGTCATGCAAATCAGTCGCCGAAGCATCGAACAAATTGTTTGGTCCTAAATCGAAGATCGAGTAGATCGTCTTGATAATGCTCATGATCGATGTGTGTTCATGGGAGACATAAGCTCGTTTCGCCCACGGGCTAATGCACAGCACGTACGAACGATGCCGGTCCACCGAATCATTGTCGCCGCCCGAATCATCCTGGGTGACGACGATGGCCATGTTTTTCCATTCAGGCTGAGCCGACAAATAAGCCACTATCTTGCCTAACGCCAAATCATTGTCCGCCATATAACTTGCCACATACGGGTAGCCCTGCTCGGGCACCGGGCTGGCACCATGATCATTGCAGAGGGTGATGTTGATAAATTGTGGCAGCCTGTTTCCATGCTGGGTGCGATAGTTTTCAATGCCTTCGGCAAACCAATCGGCTCTGGCGATATCTGGGATAAAGGTGTTGTAAGCTGGGTAGCCAAAGTCGGTATTGTCAAACAAAACTTTCGGCATCGGATAGTTGACCTGGGTAAATGCGCCCGAGCGATTGGTCATCGGACCTTCGTCGTTGTCGGCGAATTCAAAACCTTCGCCAAAGTTGCGAAACGTGATCCCGCCTCGATCCAAATGTTCCCACAACGAGCCGTTCTCTAAATAATCTTCCGGGATTTGTGATCCATTGGAGTGGAATGAAGGTAGCCGCCCGATCGCCGTATCACTCTTCTTGAAATTCCAGCCGGAGTAAAAAACTCGAGTTGTCCAGAGACTTGGATAGACGCCAACGAGCCAGCGATGTCCGTCGCCCGACGCTTGCGGCTCCATGTAGAAGTTATCCGAGATCGCGAACTGTTGGGCCAATCGAATGTGGTTGGGCATGACTGGTAAACGTTCACCTTTACCATTTTCCGAGATCCATCCATTGATACCAAACTCGGCGTAGTCCGGCTCGCTTGTGCTACCCTTAAGTCCACCAAAAATTCCGTCGAAGGTATGATTCTCTTTCGTAATGAAAACAACATACTTGATTTCAGCGGGAAAGGAATTTGCCTTCTCGCGGACTGGAATCATGCCGTTGTTGCGCAAGACCGTTTGCGTTTGATCGGGTAGTTCAGTTAAGGCAATGGCATCAATCATCCCGGGCATATCTGGCAATCCGTACCGCTCATCCGATTCCGCCCGTTGATGTTTAAAACCCCTGGGACCGCGTCCAATTCCCTTTTGAGTCGCCACATAAAGCGTCTCTTCATCAAGCGATAGACGACAAGCGGTCGGAAACCAGCCCGTCGGAATCCAGTTGACCACTTCTCCTGATTCAAATTCGATCACGGCAATCGCGTTCAAACCCGACGCACAAACATACAAGGTCTTGCCGTCTTTGGACAAAGTCATTCCTGAAGGAATCACCCCGCGCAAACTTGATAACTCAGCGCACGGCGCAATTTTCACCGTTTTCTTAATCGTTAGCGTTTTAGAATCAAGATACTGCACCGTATCATTGTTGGCGTTGGTAACCAGCAAGGTATCGCCCCAATGCAGCAAACCGTTCGGGGAACTGCCGCCCACGGCCTTGCCGCCATCGGCTGGAGCATGAATCAGAATGCCCGTCTTCACTTTCGCGGCCACTTCTGGTTTCGCTGGATTGGAAACATTAAACATCCAAACCGAATTCGCGTCTGCCACCAAAGGGCTTCCCAAACCTGGAACTTGACGGCCTTCATGAAAGGTGCCTTTTTCCGCCTCTTCAGACGGAAAACCAAAGGCGGGTGTTGTAATCCCGCGAGGATCCCCGTCGCCAGTTGGAATCAATGAATAGTCAAAGACTCCGATATTCGCGACAAACAGTCTGGACGCATCTTCCGAAAGCGACAACGAAAAGGGCTCTCGGCCCGCAGGAATAACCGCCATCACAGTACCCTCAACGATGTCGAAGACTACGATCTTCTGCCGCGCGACGTCGGCACCATAAACGTGACGTTGATCGGGCGCAACCACAAGGTCGATAATGTGTGCTTCGTCATCTGCTTTGATCGAAAGCGCGGGCTGTTGGCGACGACTTTCCAACCGCTGGGTTGCTGGAGTCGCCCAAGCTGCCGTTTCGAAGACTTGAATGCCATGCCCCTCATCACCACTGGAAACAATTAAACGTGAACTGTCCTGCGTGAACGCCGCGCAAAAGGCAGCATCTTCCCAGGGAATGACAATCGAATTGGATTCGGTTGTTGGATTATCCGCCGAATAGACCACGATGCCCAAATCGCACAAACCGATGATCCATCTTCCGTCCGGGCTGGGTACAACATTCCATAGATTTTCGCCAGTATAGAGGCGCTGACCCATTGGCGTCAAAAAACGCCCGTTGGGAAGAATCGTAGTCTCGCCCGGAACTACCTTTGCAAATTGATTGCCCGCTGGAGCCTGAAACTTAAGCTCTTGCCCACTGACCTCTTGGAATGGGCAGATGATTGAAAAGACAACAAACGCTAAGCTCGATTGACGCTTCATTTTTGATTTCGTTTGAAGGATGGGAAGAATTTGAAGTTCGGTCCACAGCAACAATGCCCGCACTACCTGGCATTGGACCGGAATCATCGTCAGCGCGCAAAAACCGTACTCGGTAACTCATGAGACTTTAGAAATCAGTAACGAATTCACTTCCATTTCGACTGCCAATCGCCTGCCAAGTCGCTCGCTGAACTTCATCGCTGACGAATCTTACCGATCCATCCAATAAGCAAACATTGACTCCGCCCGCATGGTAACTACGACTTGTAACCACCGCATAGGTCGGCAACGTCGTTGATCGTCCTTCACGCATGGAATTGAAATCAATATCATATTCAACGCCATCAACCCGGTGAGGAACGACGGTGTTGGGTGAAAAAGTTGTCGTGAATCCAGTTTGATGCACGCGAGCATCAACCCATTCTGTATGTCCGGAATCAATTTTAAACTCGCCACCAAAAGCGCTGACGTCAGTCGCGTTGGCTGGCATCGACACGTACCCCGATAGATTGCCGCCGTCTCGCAAGTAAGGAGTGAATGCTTTGACTTCCGCAAAGGCAAGCGTATTGCTGGTGCCATCCCAAACTTCGGCAATTTTGGTTTCCCCATCGATCGAAAACACTCCCGTCCCGACCCCCACCGGAGGTTGAAACAGCAACCAGTCGCCCGCGTTTGCACCGTAATTACCTGGGTAATGAATAAACGTCGGTCCATCAGGCCGTTGTCGATCGTTAACTTCGCTGGGACACAAAAAAAACGGCACGCGAACTTTTGCGACTTCAGGTTGTTGACTGATCGGTCGCTGGAAATCGATCAGTTCCTGCAAATTCACCTGCTCGGCGAACGGCAGGAGTCGGCTATGAATGCTCCAGTAAACTGAACTTCCCGCCGTGTGATAGTCTCCTAGTGGCGGTAGCTTCTGCTGCGCTGATTCGTAGCTTAAAACGCACAAAGCAATTTGTCTCAGATTGTTTTGACAACTGGTCCGCCTGGCCACCGCGCGCATCGCTTGAACCGCCGGCAAAAGCAACGCCATCAAAATGCCAATGAGGGCAATCACCACCAACAACTCAACCAGAGTGAAAGCTCGCTGTTTCATCTTCAACAAATCAACCACCGTCGATACTAGAGAACAACTGTGCCGCCGTTCTTACGGCTAACCCCAATATATCAGAGCCACATTCGGCCACGGGTTAGTATTGCGTCAAGATTGAACGAAAAGAACGCGAGGATTTCTTAATATTGTAAGAGCGAGGGGACAGACCGACTGATTGGAAATTTTGTATTCTGTTCGCACCTGACGCCGCTGCTTGCTCAACGTGACCTGATCTCAACCACTTCCGCTTCGATCTTCTCCTCGGCCGAGTACCGCTCGAAGACCGCTTCCAGCCAGGCGACCAGGGGGAAAAAGTTGGAAAAGTTGGCAGGAAAAGTTGAGGCCACGCCAAGAACTTTTTCGTTAAAACGAAATCGTCCGCGCGAAATCGTGCGCGAAGTATTGCCAGATTTTACTAGCGGAATCCGGCAACACCTCGCGGATTCGTTGCGGATTCGTCGCCGCAGATAACGCTGCCAGCGCGGCCACCGGATTGGGCCCCCGGAAGCCTTCCGGCGGTTGTTCTCAATCAAAGATCGCCCTCGATGCTTCTTTTGGAATTCCAACTGCGGAAGGGATGCGCAAGCGGCTCGTCTGAAACATCAAATCGGCCCTCAGTTTGACCCAAACTCAGCGTTAAACCACTCAACCAGGAGCTGCGAATCGACTTGGCATTCAACCAGGCCACGGTGACTTGCCAAAAGCGGAGATTAACCGATCAGCTTACGACTGGAAACAACTATGTGAGAAATCCGGGCTAACCGTCAGTCCGTCGGGAACAATATTCACGAACTCTTAATGAAAGCTAAACAATTCTCTGATGGCTTTAAGCAAATCTCACATGACACCAAGTCAGATGCACAACCGATGAATTCAAAACGAAAGTCCGTTCATCACGGCTATGTTATCTCGCTCCTGGCGCTGGCCTGGTTTTCCGCAGGGGCTCAAATTCACCATCGGTCGAGTCTCAATTGACTTACCACCCTCGGCAACCCCTGTAACCGAAATTTCGAAATTGTATCCACCATACGAATCGTCTCTTCTAACTGCTGCCCTGATTCAATCTCCGATCGTTTTGTTTGTTGGAATTAGCCGAGTTTGCTATCGGCTGTAAACTTCTGAATGCGGAAAATCACGAACTCGGCTGGGAAGACGGGCGCGATACCGACTTCACAGATGAGCCGACCATTTTCCACAAGCGTTACCGCCAAAACTCCCGACTCTTGGTTGGGGGGAGCAGGAGGTGTCTGCAAATCGTGTAGCACGGCAATCGGCGCAGAGACTCCACCCAACGGATCAACAGCTTGAAGTGCGTCGTTCAGAACGGCGACCATCGTTTCGGAAACATCTGCGATGACATTAAAATCCGGCACTCGAATCAAGCCTCGTGAAGCAGTCAGTGAATTAGTAGTCGAGTCTGGCTGCAACAATCGCGCCAGCGCTACATTAACTCTTCAACGGCTCTTTTTCCGGCATTCAAAACAAAAGATCGTCAACTATCGAGAAAGATATAGGATAAAATTATCCTAGTTTTGACTTACAGAAATGTACGTTGTAGAGAACGAGATAAGGTGCATTAGCTACTGCAACGTTACAAATTGGTCGCAAAGAAAATATGGATATTTTTGTCCACTCATCATTGAGCAGGTGAAGAGTCTTTTGCCTTGGTGTTCGACTGTTTGGCGGCAATCAAATGACCTCGATGGAACAAATTATTGTCATTAGGCGCGGGAGCTTTGCCGGCTTGAGGTGCCCCAGGCGTCGAGTGATAAGGTCCTCTATTTCCAGAGAAACGACAATGAGTACTTCCTGATTGAGGACCGTCAACAAACCGGTCGCAAGTTGCGTTTACCCTGTGCAGGGTTGGCCATCCGGCACATTGACCAACACGGTTCGAACCAAAACGTGCAGATTACGGCCAACCAGCACTATGAATCCTCGCTGGAGCCAGCCGATGGGAAGTTTGACTTAAAAAAGATCAACGCGAACCAAGGATACGCAGGCGATCTTTTTTCAACAGTTCCTCAAACCGCCTTCGGCACTGCCACTACCCCCAGCCGTAACTGGTGGGACGGCACCGAATCAGGTCTCGAGACTACCAACATCGGCGACATTGGTGATGCAATGAAGTTCAGGACAAGCTGAAACGAGTGTACGCCACCCCGAACCAAACTGAAAACCGAACTTAACGACGACACGTCGACCACGACACTATCTCAGGCGACTAAGCTGGCAAATTAAGGAGGATGGCCTCTCAGTGCTTACGCACGATCGCCGAGATCATTCATTGAGCTGCTATTGCCCCAGCACGAAAAACGGTACTTTCTCGAGGCGGGTGACGATCAGTTTGTCAGAGTTTCGAAACTCAAGTTCGTAGAATCCACCACTAGCGCGCATCCAATAGTCGATATTTCGTTTCTGTGTTGGGTCCCTAAGAAGCGAGTTAAACAATACGCCTTCGTCTCCAAGTGGGCCAGATGAACGAAAGGGAATGATGTAGTTGATCACCAGCTGGTCTTTGCGCCGCGACAACATAAACACAGGCTGGGATAAATTGGTTGAATTGGATTGCTGGAGCAGCAGTTCGTCGAGTGACTTGCCAGGGGGAATACCTTCCAATCCTCCATCACGAAAAAGTTGGCTTATACGTCTCAAGTCTTTCTCAGCTGCAAGAAATAGCCTTACGCCCTCAACCGAAAGCTCTTCGGTTGATGCAAATTCTACAGAAGAATCGATTGGGGGATTAACAGAGGAATCGACTGGGGGATTAAACTCCATAACGAATTTTTGAATGGCATCGCGACCTTTGTCGACAGACGACTCCGGAAGCTCCACTACATTGGATAAACGAGAATCGAAGATAGCAACAATATCTCCAGGCTCGATCGTAACACGCTGAACAAGTGGATGTAAAAGCATGAACCTAGGAAAAACGAGGAGCTGGTTCCCTCGTCCAATCATCACACCATCGGCTTCTGATAAGCCGTCCGCAAAGAAGAACGGTGATCGTAGATTCCTCTCCACGTTCGAGTTGGCAATATTGTTTTCGAGGTACTTCTCGCTGAGCTCCTTGACCAAGGAGGCAACGGCAGGCTCGGCGATGACCTTGATCAGCGAAATGCCATCTCTGGGAACGGTGACTGATCTCGCGTTAAGACCGAGTGTTTTTACGACGACTGAGCCAGTTTCTGAATCACTCTGCAACTGACTAGTTCTACATCGCTGGAGCAGTTGGTGAGGGTCCATTGCTGAGGCTGGTTTTGACATCGAAACGGTCGCGATGATGAGCGCGCAGTTGAGTAAACTAGCAGCTAGAGAATTCTTGTCAGTCATAACAACTCCCAATTTCAGTAATTTTAGCGTTTATACCATCGCTTTGTTAGGCGAGCGGCCAGGCTGCTGCCAAGGTCCAATCCTTTGATTACGTTTACCATGCTGCATGCCAAACCAATTGAGGAGTTTTCTAAAGCCGCGAAGAGAACGCCGACGGCAACATAAACTGGTTGAACCGTACCACCGAAATTTGCCCGGGCCTCAAGGACAAGAAGCGAGCCGCTATCGCCGGGTGCCACGAACGGTCGGCCAGAGTCCACTCGGTGCATCGTAAAATTGTTGCGGTAACCGAGAGTCCCCGACCCTGGTTGATTGACCATCACTAGGTCATGCCTCAAAATGCTAATCTTTCCCTGAAGAAGCTCCCCTGTCCCGTTCCCAAATTTCCATAGCGGTAGGTCGCAATCGTCAGGTTCCAATTCCCGATTCGCAAACAGCAGTGGAGTTGTGTTTCCGACACCGGGATGAGTTCCCATCGCGTGTGAAATTCCTCGTGTCCAAGTGCCATCTGGTGGAGCAATGATTGGAGGTGGCCCAGGCTGCGTATTAATTTTAATCGACGCACAGTCGATTGATTCGGTCACACCATTGTCGCGATTGGCGGGAAGCACGACCTTTACAATCTCGGCGAACCCTCGCATTAAGCCACCCGACCCGAGTTGCAATATGGCATCGCCGGGGCTGCCCTTTGCAACGTGCTGACAGGTGAGGCCAATGAAAGTGCTTCCTTCCTTGTGAACAACACCGAGTGTTCCGAAATCCGTGGGTGAGTTGACTGGCGATATGGGAATCCCGCCAACCACCGCTTGGTCAAACGGCAAAGGATTGGCTGGTTCGCGCGCTCCGCGAAGTAATACGCCGTTCAATCCAGACAACAGATAGAACGTGCCTTCGACCACCTTGATGTCGAATCCTTCGTATTGTTTGGGGAGAATATCCTTTGCTCTTTTTCTTGTTCTGAGATTCGCCTCTTCCAACTTTCTGTCGACGTTAACTCCGATAACAACGTGCAATGGAGAAACCGGTTGACCGAATTTCGTTCTGTATCGGGCGGAAACCGCTGTTACATTTCCATTGTCAATGAGTCGGCACATCTGCTCACAATGCGTTTCGTTTCCTTTTCCTGATCTTGGGGGTTTCCGCGTCTTGTTGTTCCACGCGGCCAGCAATTTTGCAATGGTTTTGTGCGCCTCCACGAATTGACGATCAATTTCGTCTTTTCGCGTTTTGTACTCTTGTTCGGCCTCCTCATGGGTCAAGATTCTTTCGATTTTGAACGGTTGCCCGGTTCGATATTCGCCACCGTCCAGTCCCGTCAAGGCAACCGTAATGGATTGCTGCTTCGAGGCATGCTCTGTTTTGTTCCTTCCTCCGTCTCGTTGATTTTGATAGGTCCGTAATTCATCCCAATCATCGTTGGCGGCCAACGCCGCTTGCTTACTCCAGGTTGTCGGGTCATGTAGCCGGAAACGAGGGCCCGCATCCGCAATGACTCTCTTGAGTTTTGCTTGCGAAGCCGAGGCGAGCTGCTTATAAGTCTTGATTCCGTTCTTTTTTAGTTCTGCTTCGAGCTTTGGACCAATACCTTCGATCCGTTTAAGATTTTCCCCATTTCTACTGCTCTCGATGACCCTCTGGAAATTGCCCAGGGTTTGCGAAGTAGTTCTACGACGTTTATCGGAAGATGCTTTCTTTTTTGCCATGACAGAAGTTCCGGGAGTCGGTGGTTGCTGGAGTTTCAATCCAGCCTAATCTCAAAACGGACCCAAGCAAGGCATCTCGAGGGGCCGTTTCGATTGAAGCGGGCTAAATCCTACTGCTGGAAGTAATTGGAAGTGCTTCCTAAGTTCCCGTCAGTGAACACCCGTTCGGACTCCAAATGCTCTGGTGCATGCTGGCCTTCGTAGATGATCCGCTCAGTATGCTCATATAGCGCAGGAGCTAGCGAAGGCGTCTCACCAATTAAATCACTGCGACCGAGATGTCCGTTCACGAAGTCTCTCATATTTTGCTCCCAACCGGACTCGCTAATATCAAACCGCTTGGAAGCGATCACGGACTGTTGGAAGTTCACAGTGTTGTTTCCATCGGCTGCAGGAGTTTCCGACGACACCGGCGTTGCAGCCGTCGGCTTCGGCTTTGTTACAGCTCCGCCAACGGTCGTCAGCGCATCACCAATGTCTGACAGAGTTCTTTCCGTCACTTCTGCTTGAACGTCTGAGAAGTACTGCTCTTCGTCCATCGACGCCCCAGTCAAGTTAAGAATTCCACCAGCTGGTCGCTTGAAGTCCACAAGAAATATTTTGTCAGTGTACTGAAGTTCAGATTCAACGTGAAATTGAGCTGGCGTGAACGAAATCAGGGTGTATCCGATTGCGCTATTAGCAGCAGCTACTTTGGCAGCTGCGATCGCTTCTTCCTTGTCCGCTATAAGTTTAGGCTTCGTCGATTGACGTCCCAACGCTTCTCGATTCGCGGTAAACGCTTTCGCGAGGAGTGTCCGTGTATTTTTCAACTCCTCTTGTAGGGTCTTTACCGTTTGTTTTGACACGTCATCGGGGTTCGGTTCAATGGCCTCGATTTGGGCCAAAACAGCGGTGATGATCGAACTTAGTTTATCGACCTGCGCCTGGCTTTCAGCAACATCTGTATCAAGTTTTGCAATTTGTGCGTCAATCAACTGCACTTCTGCGGCCGCACCTGCGGCTGCATCTGCCAACTTTGCCAGATCTGGGTCGCCATTTGCTAGAATCACTTGTTCCTCATAAATTGTCACCAGAAGGTGAGATGGAACTTTTAGTTTGACCGGAAGGCCCTTGAGCTTTTGGTTGGTTTTTTGCGGCTTTACCGAATCGTTCGAAAACCGCTGCAGAACAGTCGTACGGAATGATGTGCATCCGCTGAACACAATTACTAGCAGCACGCATATGGAATGTTTTAACATGGGACTCCTCCTTGAGTCATTTACAAAAAGTTGTTTACCTGCACTGATCCGTCAGGGCAGGGGGCGAGCTTGCTACTTTTGTTTTTCGCAAATTTCTGGTTTACAAATATCGGGACAAGTTGTGCAGGCGTTGGGTGCTTGATTTACATTTATGTCGAGAAACTGCTCAACGTCGCTTTCAAAGCTACACGAGTTGATATCGAGTCTGGTGTAAGCGACCGTTCGGTCTGTTGCGACTAACCGACTGGTATTCAAATTTGGGCTATTTGCACTGCTAACCGTGAACGCATTGATCAAACTAAGCGAATCTGCGAGCAAGTTTGCTGATTCCTTGATGGTCGTGTCATCAATCTTGTAGGTAACTTTATCAAGATATCCTTTTCCGGCATCTTTAGTGTTACCTTCCTTGTTCGACGTGAACGTAAACCCATACGCTTGCGTACCGGCGCCAGGACGAACAGGGTCGACCAAAAACACTTTTTCCGTATAGCAGATGTTATGCTTTACCGTCCGCGTTGTACGACACGTGTGCAGCGGAACAAGAGTTGGTTTCTTCCCTGGATTGTCTTGTTTCTCCCAATAGGTCGTTTCAATGACATTCAGTTCCAGATGCGTTGGAACACGCAGTGATACCGGGATTCCTTTCAATGGATGCCCGGGATTGACGACTAACGCGTTGTCTTCGCAGCGGTCAAGCGCAGTTGTCCGAAAGGTGTGGCAACCGCTTAAAGCGATCAGGCCAAGAATTAAAGGTGCCCACTTCATGTTTTTTTCCCTTATTATTTGCCGAGTTGATTGTCGGTGCTCTTTTCGACAGTACCTGCTACAATCGGAAAATTGGTTACAATGCGTTCGTCAATCATCGAGAATTTGATCTGTATCCGCTTGTACAGTTCTATGTGTCGCGACTGCGTTAACTTTGCGGCCTCAAAAGTTGAAGCGGTGGCAAAACTGGGGACACCATCGACACAACACTTGGGTGCAATCCCACTTGGGTACAATCCCACTAAGGTGCAATCCCACTAAGGTGCAATCCCGACAGGCGGTCATGTTTTGCCGGATTGTTCGAGGGTTTGGTCGCTTTCGGTTTCGGCTTCAGCGAGACCGGACGGCTCGGTTGTCTTTGAGTCGATCTGGTAGGCAGGCATCTGTGTCTTGAAGACCGGGTCGCGAAATGGCCAGCAAACCTTGTTTGCATTGAAGAGTGTAGTCAATTTCCCAATCGACAAACTTCCGGCAACCCGTTTGTTTTCCAATCATCACAATCGTCACGTTGGTTCAAAAATCGCTTCACGGCAAACTCGAGCGAGATAATCGACATCATCGCTGTTGGCAGCCCGCTCAAGCGAGTTGTCTGTGAAGACTTCGTAGTCCTCGCTAAACGTCTTTCTGAATTCATCCACGACAGATTGTTCACCGTCATGATGATAACTAATGAACACTTTTCTTTTTGCCATTTGAGTTGGGATCTTCTTGTATTGAAGCAAAAGCATCGGAATTATTGAGCAAGCTGTAATTTTAGTTGTCGTTCAAAAGACTCAACCGAATTCTGCTGACTTGGAAACGAAGCACGTTTTCCCAACAGGTTCTCGACGAGCAGCTTTTGTAGCGCCTCGTAAATTTGTCAACGGCGTCGTCACCACGCAACCTAGGCCTTTCCATCCGGTAACCTGGTAAATTTTATCGCTGAGGTTTGTCATCGACGAAAATACGGGGGGAGCTTGCTCTGCAACGCCGATTTCGTGCAGAACCCACTGCGATCCTTCAGTGTTTTTAGCAACGACTGCAAGAAGGTTCGTACATTCATTGGCCATTTTGACTAAAATCTCAGTTAGTCTTTGTGTGCTGAACTCTAGCAATTGTATTTAAGCCCAGCGAGCAGAGCAGCTACTGGCTGTCCTCGTCGCAATCCAAAACAAAAGCGGTTTGAACATTGATTGAGTTTTCTTCTGGGGAGCATCAACTGTGGCTAAGAAACGAGCAATTCGCCGGAATGCGACGGGGACGAGTCGACGTGCAATCAAACGGCGCGAAATTGACGGGGTGCGATTGGCGAAAGGCGATCGGACGCGTGCGATGGTTCGTGGGCTGGAGATGGGGGTGAGCGAAGTCGAGCGAGCGCTGATCGTGGATGACAATCGCGATGCGCTTGATTCGGTAGTGGGCGAAGAGTATGCCGAATATTTGCGGTCGCTCGCCAAGGAGCTGCAACAGACTCGCGGTTGGTTTGGGCCCAAACAGAAGGTCTTTGTTCTGCCGGGGATTCTTGGTTCTACTTTGGCGGTCGGTGACGACACGATTTGGTTCGATCCGATTGACATCGCCAAGGGGAAGCTAAAACTACTTTCACTGGATGGCGGTGCAGCAAACGTGGCATCCAACGGTGTATTCTGGCCAACTTACACCGAGCTTTATCTGAAATTGAAGTTGGCTGGATTTGACCCCGAGTATTTTCATTTCGATTGGCGGAAACCTATCGCGGATGCGGGCAAACTGTTGGTCGATAAAATTCGCTCGGCGGCGACTGCAAACCAGAAAGTTGGCTTGGTCGCTCATAGCATGGGCGGCTTGGTAAGCCGGGCCGCGATCAAGTCGCTTGGAGGTGACGCGTTCAAACTGATTAAGAATGTGGTGCTGTTAGGCACGCCGAATTTCGGATCGTATGCACCAGCCCTTGTAATGACCAGCGACTATTCGACAGTGCAGTGGATGGATTGGCTCGATCGCAAGAATCCGCAAGGCGCTTTGGTCAAAGATGTGTTCGCGACGTTTGTGGGACTGGCAGAGATGACGCCAGAGTCAGCCAAATCGGGCGGCACGAATTTCTTTGATGTCAAAAATTATCCGACTCAAGATCGAGCGGTACGCACAGCCGTCTTGACGGTAGCCAACCAACTGCAGTCTCGGCTCGCCAGGGGTTCCGACAAGATCTGGATGATTGCCGGAGCCGGCGTAGATACCGTTGTTGGATTGGAGGCAAACACCGATGATCCCAGTAAATTCAAAACGATCTTGTCGCGCGAGGGTGATGGCACTGTTCCGTTGAATCTGGCAATATTGCCTGGCGCGACCAATCTTTATTGCGCGTCGACTCACGGGAACTTGCCGATGAACAATTTGGCAATCAAAGCGACTGTCGATATTCTGCGGGATGGCGAAACAAGTCGTTTAAGTAGTACGCCAGATTCCTTCCTTCGCTCGTCAGTTCAGACAGCGCGCAAGGCTGGAGCGTTCGAGGATCGACTGCGTGTTCAATCGCTTGAGGCTCGCAGCAAGGCCGATTCGCCCGAAAACGCGGACTACCTCGCTGCTCTCGAACCACTCTTGGGATTCAAGCCGACCACCGAGGAACGTACACTGTCTACGGAGTCCGCGATTCGGAGCCAGATCCCAATCATTATTAGCCGAAAGAAGTCGTTGCGATTGGACCTGCGGTTGACCCAAGGGGACATCGGGGACGTGGAAGGCCGGGCGTTGATGCTGGGTGTGTTCAAGGATGTACGGCCGGGCGGCGCGGCCGGAGCGGTAGACGCCAAACTGGGAGGCATGTTGGCGGAAGTGATTGATCGAAGAATGTTCTCGGCCAATGTCGGCGAAATCTTTGTGCTGCCCACTCAACGAAAGAAGTTAGCAACCGAGATGGTTGTGTTGATCGGTCTGGGGCGATTTAGCGAGTTCACCACGCAAAGTCTGCGCTCAAGTGTCCAAAACGCGACCAAGACTTTGTTGAATTGTAATGTTGACGAGTTGGTTACGGTGCCGATGGGTGGAGGCTCGGGTTTGCAAATCCCAGAATTGACGGAAGCCATCATGGAAGGGGTGCAGGCGGCAATGCTCGACTCGCGTCGACGGCTGTCCTTACGAAGTTTGTGTATCGCGACCAAATTCCCCAAAGACTATCAAGCGATTTGCGAGAGCATTTTCGAGCTCGCAACATCGGCGAAATTTGATGAGATGGAATTCGTTTTGGAGCATGAAATCCAGCCCTCAACTGAGCGTAGTAGAGTCGGGTCGAGCGTTTCGGTTTTGGCGACCGGACATCAAAGCGCCTACTTGATGGTGAGCGAGAATTCGAGCAGTACTTCTACAAATTCCAAGAAGCGTGTTGTCGACTTTTCGCTGCTGGGAACTGGGAAAAAGGCCACGGTGCTGAGTGGCCGCACCGAAGTGTTGAACTCCGAAGTCGATCGATTGCTTGACAAAGTAAACGCCGCCGCGAAACGAAGCGACTTTTTCGCAAACACATCAAAACTTGGCGAAGCACTCGCCGAACTTCTGTTGCCGCGAGATTTGTTGCTCGCACTAAAAGGTACGGAGCCGAGCGCTTTAACGGTAATCAACGATCTTTGGGGCTCGCGGATTCCATGGGAATTGATGCAAATCGGCAAGTGGAGGGCGGGACTCGAAGGCAATCTTTCGCGAAAATACGCGACATCTAACATTTCGGTCGCCAAGTGGTTGCACGAACGCAGAATATCGCCACAACTTGAGTTGCTGCTGGTGGTCAATCCGACGAACGATCTGGATGGTGCTCAAAATGAAGGCAAGGCACTCAAGGATGCATTGCAAAAAATTCCCGGGATCAACACGACAGATATCTGGAATGAAAACGCGACCAAAGAGCGACTGACGAAAGAGTTTTCTTGTGGAAAATACGACATGGTTCACTATGCGGGGCATGCCTATTTTGATGAGAGCAATCGCGCTGAAAGCGGAATCTTGTGTGCCGGAGAAAAGGTGCTCTCCGGACGAGACCTGGCGACGCTCGATTCACTTCCATCGCTTGTCGTATTCAACGCTTGCGAAACCGGCCGTGTTCGATCGCGCGAGATTCCGACGCGCATGAAACGTTCCGGCAGTAATGCCCAGCAAAAGGCAATCGATGTACGGGAGTTGGCCAGTCGCAATGTGTCGTTTGCCGAAGCCTTTTTGCGCGGCGGGGTTGGGGCTTATATCGGAACTTACTGGCCGGTTGGCGACACTGGTGCCGTCGCATTTGCAGAACAGCTCTATCAACAAATACTCGTTGGTGCATCGGTTGGCATTGCCGTGGAAGCCGGCCGACGACAGCTACTCCAAACAAAAAACGCCGACTGGGTGAACTACATTCACTACGGTGATTTCGACTTCGTGATTAAGACGGACAGCGTCAAATGATCCCGCGATTCAAGCCATTTTTATGGACAACTCTTGTAAGTGAATCTTTTGGAATGGCTAGAAGATTTTAGTTCGAAGCAAATGCCATAGGGTTCAAGTCCTCTCGTCCGCACTGTACACAAAAACTATAAGGTCGAAACTGCAATTTGTTTACCTGCCGGTGGTCGGCAGTTAGGTCGCAGGTCATTGGCCCGCGGGAGGTTGCCAAAGTTCTACCTTGTTTCCTTCTGGATCGATCACCCAGGCAAACTTTCCGTACTCGGATTCGTCGATCTTCTCCAGCACGTTGCAGCCTTCTTCACGCAAGGCTTTGATCAATGCAGGCAGATCGTCCACACGGTAGTTGACCATAAACGTCGCGGTGCTGGGCGCATAGTGGTCACTTTTCGCGCCATCAATCAACCAGGCAGTTGTTCCACCAACGGGCTTGCCTTCGCTGTCGGTCCAGTTGAACGCCGCACCACCCCATGCCTGGACGTCGATCCCCAGATGCAATTTGTACCAAGCCTGCAACGCCGAAGCGTCTTTGGCTTTGAAAAAAATGCCGCCAATGCCAGTGACTCGCTTCATAGAACCTCCAAGATCGGGTGGGGGAAATCGTGTTTTCTACGACCTAACGGTTCGGTTCATCTCAATCGAGCGATCAAACACTTCGAGAGCGTGGGATCGCGGTCCAAAGCGGAACCGAAACTTCGCAGGCGTTGGATTGTATCTCACGGCCTCACGCGGACCGTGGACTTGTCGGATCATACCCGCTCGCGGACCTCCAAGCAAATCGATTTCGGCGATTAGACTTCGTTCAGTGGTTCGGTTGCATCGCCGAAGCTTGTCGGTCGCAGGTCCATTTTATCCATCATCGAAAGATAGAGGCGGCACATTTGACGGTTCGTCTGGTGGCGGTAATCGAGTGTTCGTCCGGTTTGGATTCGTCCTCCACCACCACCGACAACGACCACTGGCAGTTGATCGTTATTGTGATTGCCCGTCATCATACTGGAACACATCAGCAACATGGAATTATCCAGCAAGGTGCGTTCCCCTTCCTGAATCGCATCGAGCTTGCGAGCAATGTAACCTAGTTGCTCGACGAAGAACTGGTTGACTTTAAGCCAGTCGGCAGTATCGGAGTGCGACAACAAATGGTGAATCATGTAGTCCACACCCAAGTGCGGGAATCGCAATGAAGAATGATCGTTGTTCAACTTCAGACTCGTGATCCGCGTCGTGTCGGTCTGGAAACCCAACACTAAAATATCGCACATCAGCCGCATGTGCTCGGCGATATCTTGAGGAATTCCGCCGGCTGGACGGGCCATGTTTGGTTTGTCGAGCGTGGGACGCCAGCCCTGCAATTCACCCTTCTGGCCAGCTCGCTCGATTCGTTGCTCGACGTCGCGCACCGAATCGAGATACTCGTCGAGCTTGCGTTGGTCGTTGGTACTGATCCGTCGGCGCACGTCGGCGGCATCCGTCAAAATCGAATCCAGCACGCTCTTGTCCCCAGCTTGCACGTCGTCTTTAAACAAGCGATCGAACGCCAATGCCGGGTACAGCTCCAGTGGCGTCGGCGTGGTCGGCGAGGTCCACGAAATGTGCGAACTGTATAGCATCGAGTAGTTTTTGTGGACCGATGGGTTGGCCGCCTCGCAACCGAGAACCAGGCTCTGGACCTTGGTCGAGCGACCATAGGTTTGGGCGAGGTATTGGTCGACGCTGGTACCCGACTTGATCTCGCCGCCCGACGCCAACGGCGCTCCCGACAACAAATTGCCGGTTTGGGAACTGTGGATATTCCCCTTCGTGGCCTCCACGTTGTAGAGTCCTTGGATGAACAGCAATTTCTCGCGGAAGTCCGTCAGTGGCGCGAGCACTTGCCCCAGTTCCATGGACTTACCTTCCCCTTTGGCCCACCATTCTTTGCCGTGAAAACCATTGCCAGCGAAAAGTACGGCCATCCGAACCGGCGCTTCGCTGGAATTTTGTCGCTGCGTAAACTCGTCACCCCAAACCGAAATTGACTCCATCCAGGGAAGCGCCACGGAGACTCCCAGGCCCCGAAGAAACGCACGGCGAGAAAAGTGCTGAGGCATTTGATTCATCCTTCGGAAACAAATTTGAGAATTTTTTTTGTCATCGTCATGAATTAATTTTGTTTTGCGACGGGTCCCGGTGCGTGTTATTCGGCGGGAAATTCCTGTCCGCGAATTTCCCGGAATTGAGGACTGCGAACAATCGCTTCGATTGCAACTCCGACGCGAGAGTCGTTTTGAACGAGCTGCTTCTCGATCGTGTCCAACAAGGGTTCGTCGGACAATTGAACCGATCTCCCCAGGGCGTAGCCCAACAGTTTCCTGGTGAACTGCCCGACAAATGCCTCGCGGCGGGTGGTTCCAAGGTAACGCTTAAGATCCTGCAACCCCTCAACAGCAGTGCCATCGTAGAGCACCGTTTTCGTATCGATCGGCAATCCAGCGGCATCGGCGATCCGCATTCGTCCGATCGCATCGAACCCTTCGAGCGCGAATCCATAGGGGTCGATCCGCCGATGACATCTGGCACAGGCCGGGTCACTGGTGTGGTGGGCCACAAGTTGCCGCTCGGTCAAGCCGACGGGAACCGTTTCGGACAGCACCGGAACATTTTTTGGTGGGCGCGGAAGTTTCTCGCCGAGCATGACTTCACTGAGCCAAGTCCCGCGCAGAATGGGACTGGTCCGGGAAGCGCCCGATTGCTTCGCCAACGTCGTAGCCAACGCCAGAATACTACCCCGCGAATATTGTCGAACCCCCTCAACACGTCGAAACTCGGCTCCAGTGACGCCAGGGATGCCATAGTGCGCAGCAAGTTCTTCGTTCAGAAACGTCACATCGCCGTCGATCAGCGAAATTAATGACCGATCGTGTTGAAACAAATCGGTCAGCACCAAAATTGACTCCTCGTACATCGCGCCGCGAAGTGCGGCAAACGTCGGGAAATAGTGGGCACTTTTTTCGTTCAGATTGTCGAAGTCGTGAATGTGCAGCCAATGGCACCCGAACTCAATCGCCATTCGACGCGCCCTGTCATCAACGAGCATTCGTTTCGCTTGCGCGGCGAGCACCTCCGGATCATGTAATTTATTGCTCGCGGCGAGATCCAGCAGTTCAGCATCAGGCGCCGATGACCAAAGAAAATAGCTCAGCCGGCTGGCAAGTTCGTATTCCGAGACAGGTGCGGCGTGCCGTCCCTCATTGGGAGACTCGAGTCGATACAAGAACGCCGGTGCGACGAGAACGCGGGCAAGTGTCAATCGAAACGCCGCCTCATGTGTCAGTTGCTGTTGTCGAAGGCTGGCGTACAATCCACGCAGCTCGGCATCCTCAGCCTTGGCCAACGGACGTCGATACGCTGTCGTTGCAAACTCGATCAACGCATCCAGTTGTTGCGGTTGATCGTCCAACAACCGCTGTCGAAATGCTGCTGCGCGGTCCTGGACTGGTTTTCTCAGTGGTTCAAAAGCGGGTAGCAAATCGGCCCGATCTTGGGTCGCAAATTGGTACAACTGATCGAATACGGTGACCATTTCCAAGGGCTCCTCCGAGATGTACAGCAGCTCTTCCCACAACTGATCCAAGCGTATTTTTTCTGCTGGCGTTAACATCAATCGCTGCAGGTGTTCGTCCTCGCGGTAATACAAAATCAACGTCACTGTCTCGTCGACCGGAACTATCTGCTCATAGCATAATGCGGGCGGAAACAATCGACGAAATTCTGCCAAGCTCGATTCAATTCGCGCAGCTGCTGCGGTTCCTGGATTCACGATCAAGGGAGAGGCGACCGACCGCTGCCCCTCGTTTGAACCGGTGGCTTGGACCGTCAACCGAACCGATCCGTCGTTGGCCGCGACGGGATGCAACGCGCCGGACACGACGAATTCGGAACCGGCCACCAATTCTGCTGGAAGGCATATCGACAAGCTATCGGGCGCGGACGCACCCAAGTTCATTGACTCGGTCGCCGTTCCATCGGGACATTTTCCGAAACGAGTCAGCGCCAGTCCCCATCTTGATTCCGTTGCGGTTGCGGGATCAATCGGTTGTTCAGCCAAGCGATGGAAAATGGCCGGCATGAATGGTCCCGAGATGGACCGCAGTTGTTGCACCAAAACTCTGTCGGGTGAATCGAGGGGGAACGAGGCCGGATCGCTTTGCAGGATAACTTGCACTTCATCCGCCAATCGTTGTTTTTCAACCGGATCGGTGGCCGCCTGCCACTTTGCCAAACATGAATCCGCGGGAATCCCAGACCCTTGGCCGTCACTCGCGGGTTCCGAAAAGAAATGCCAGACGCCAGCATTCCCGAAACGGTCGGCATGAGGATTGCCCGCCAGGATCTGTGGTGCAACGTCTTTCCAAAGATTCCATTCTTGCGTTCCATCGTCAAGTGTCAGATCAATTGCGGTTAGGTCGCAGGAGTGATTGTTATCTTGCGGACTGATTACCATCGCGACGACATCGCCGGTGCGCACGGCGACGAACTTGCAAGGTCCGACGGGGACAATCGTTGATCCCTGGGTAGTACCGGTAGCCAATCGCCGCCGCGAACGGCCGCGCCGCAACTCCAATGACCATCCCGTCCCATTGCCACATTCCGGATGAGCGTGCTCAACCGTCCCCGAAATCCTGATCGACCCGTTGACTGGACTGCGCCAGCCGACTGTGACGGATTGCCTGGGCGATGGATGTACCGCGACACTGTTGGGTCGCATGTTGCCGGGAATTCGAACTGCCTGGTCCGACGAGTTCGCCAACACGCCGAGTGCGTCATCGCCCACCCAACCCTGGATGAAGTCGAAATCCGCGAACCGTTCTTGCGTGCCACTGATCGGTGTACCCAGTTCCGTGATACCGTCATCGTCGACACCCAAGTAATCGAACCAAGTAGCCAACGCATCAATATCGAGACCATGTTTTTTGGCTAGCGATTCCAAATCGACGATCGCGTTGGATTGTTCGGCCTCGCCCGCCGCTGCAAGACACTTGGCTGCCTGCGCGAAATAGCGATCGCGGCACTCGATCAATTCGTCTGACACACGGACCAAATCCTCGAGCAACACGTCCGTCCGCCCTGGAGCCACAAATCGTGGACGCTCCCACACAACTTGTTTGTGTGGGTTTCCGTCGCCGACATCGTCCGCTTGAAGTGACAACAGGATCTCTCCCGATTGGTCGTTGGACAACTGGACCCGAAACTCGTGCTGACTGGCGAGTGGACTGACCGGGACCAACCAGGACGTTACATTCTCGTGCAATCCGATTTGACCGACCGAATTGAATTTAAACAGAGCCTCCTGCCAAGGCGTGATTAATACCATCAACTCGGAGACCTCTTCGACTCGCGTCGATTTCCACTTCGCTCGCAGTGGATCCAGCAAAAAAGAATTCGAGTCCGCGTCGTTCAGCATCGTCCACAATGTGCCGAGATATCTCGAACTCAGTCCACGTTCTCGCGCTACCGTTTCGATCGACTTATGTCCAGATGAAAGCGTCTCTTTTTCTGCTATCGTCGCCAACAAATACTTTTCGACCGGAAGCCTACCGCCCCGATTGGTGTCGAACTGAATTCCTTGCAAGTCCACTGCAGTCCCACCCCCACTATCGGTGTAGCGGGAATAGAGGCTCCGTATTTCTGCCAGATACTCATTGGTCCAATCGCGCCGGGAATTACTCGGCGAGAACCGCATGCCAGTGGGTAGCAACACCGCATGTGAAGAGACTTCTTTGGCTGCGTCCAAATATTTGGTCAGCAGGGACGGTGACATCACAAGTGAGTTGCCAACGTTAGAGAACCCTTCTCCCGATGCACTGTCGACAGGAAACTCCCGGGCCACATTCAGGTCGGCAATCCGGGTCAAGTCTTGCAGCGTGTAGGTGTATTCGGCGTTGTTGAGCCGTCGTAACAGGACCGGCCCAGGATCACCGGCATGGACCGTGGCTTCCGACTTCAAGTAGCTCTGAACCCAATCGACCAGTGTGGCTCGCTCATCAGCGGAAGGCTGTGGCGAGTCCAACGGAGGCATCTGCTCGCTTGTGAGCATTTCGTTGATCTTTTGCCAGACGGCCGTTTGTTGGCGAATCTGCTCGATGTCCCCAAAGGCAGTCAGGTCAATTTCGCCTTCGATCAAGTCGCCAGAATGACAGTCGTAGCAAAGCTGAACGAGCAAAGGTTGAATGAACTTTTTAAAGGTTGGGTCGAGCTCGGCTGGATCAACAGTTTGTGCAGTCAATCGGCAAGCGAAAAAAACGATTATCAGCGCGAATATCGAGACTGTCGCAAGGTACGGCAAGCCTCGAAAGACTCTTGAGTTTTGAAATCGCATACGATCCCGGGCCTCTGCAACGAAACCTATGTCAGCCACCGGCAACTCCTGTTTTTTGGCGAAATCGCGATTGGACTTGAATACATGACTATTGAGTGTCCCCAACGAATTGCCCCAACGAAGTGAGTTTCATCATTTTATTTTGGTTCGCCTGTCGTTGTAGTTTATACTGTTTGCCATGCCATCGCTCGATATTACTGGGAACAGTTGACCTGTTTTCCGGTTCCTCGAACCATCGAATCTGACAACAGGATCCCCTTCATGCCTCGAATTATTGTTAGCAGCCTGTTATTCCTGACTGCCTTGGTCGCCGTTGCTCCCGCAGCAGCCTATCAAGCCACCAGTTCCGAAACGTCGCCCGTGGCGACCAGTCCGCTGCCCGATGGCGTAATCGAACAAATGAAGTTTCGCAGTGTGGGTCCTTTTCGGGGAGGACGGAGTGCGGCCGTAGAAGGCGTGCGCGGAAATGCGACTCGTTTTTACATGGGAGCCTGCGGTGGTGGTGTTTGGACAACTGGCGATGGTGGGTCAACTTGGAAAAACATCTCGGATGGTTTTTTTGGCGGATCCATCGGAGCGATTGCGGTTGCCCCTTCGGATTCGAACGTGATCTATGTCGGTGGCGGCGAAGTGACGGTGCGGGGAAATGTTTCGCATGGCGATGGGATCTGGAAAACGGTTGATGCGGGAAAGACCTGGAAACAGCTGGGCTTGAGCGATTCGCGCCACATACCGCGAATCCGCATCCATCCGCAAGACCCCAACACGGTTTACGCCACGGCGCTCGGTCACTTGTATGGAGCCAACGGAGAACGCGGCGTGTATCGCTCACGTGACGGTGGCGAGACATGGCAGCGCATCTTGTATGTCAACGACGAGGTCGGCGCTTGTGACCTGGTGATGGATCCGACCAACCCCCGCGTGTTGTACGCATCGACCTGGCGAATACTGCGGACGCCCTCAAGCCTAGAAAGTGGCGGCGAAGGTTCTGCGTTGTGGAAAAGCACCGATGCCGGCGACACTTGGCAAGACATTAGCAAACAGGACGGTCTGCCTGGCGGCCCCCTGGGAATCATTGGCGTCGCCGTTTCGCCGGTGAATCCCGATCGGGTTTGGGCCATGATCGAAGCTCCTGAAGGAGGATTGTTTCGCAGCGACGATGCCGGCGAGAAATGGTCGCGCGTCAACGACAATCGCGATCTTCGACAACGTGCCTGGTACTATACCCGCGTCTTTGCCGATCCGCAGGAAATCGACGGCGTCTATGTCGTCAACGTTTCATTCCACCACTCACGCGACGGCGGCAAAACGTTCGATTCAATTTCAACTCCGCATGGTGATCATCACGATTTGTGGATTGATCCCGACGACAACCAACGCCTGATCGTGGCCGACGATGGTGGCGCTCAAGTCAGTTTCAATGGTGGCGAGACGTTTTCGACTTGCGACAACCAGCCAACAGCGCAGTTTTATCGAGTCACTTCGGACAACCATTACCCTTGGCGCATCTATGGGGCGCAGCAAGACAATTCGGCAATCCGCCTCGCCCATCGTGGCCGCGGCGCGTTTCTGTCGGATAGCGATTGGGAAAGCACCGCTGGCGGGGAGAGTGGCCATTTGGCACCGGATCCCAATGATCCAGACGTTGTTTATGGCGGCTCTTATGGTGGATTCCTTTCCAGAATTAATCACAAAACGGGCGAGACGCGCAACGTCGATGTTTGGCCAGACAATCCGATGGGGCACGGCGCAATTGACGCTCAATACCGGTTTCAATGGAACTTTCCGATCTTTTTTTCGCGACATGATCCCACCGTGTTGTATGCCGCAGCCAACGTCTTGTTCAAAACAACCAATGGTGGACAGTCGTGGACTCAAGTCAGTCCGGATCTAACGCGCAACGAGCCCAAACGTCTCGGGCCCAGTGGTGGGCCGATTACGCGAGACAACACCGGCGTGGAATATTACTGCACGATTTTTGCGTCCGCCGAATCCGTTCATGATCCCGCTGTACTCTGGAGTGGCAGCGACGACGGACTGGTTCAAGTAACCCGCGATGGAGGTGCCAACTGGGCCAACGTGACTCCGCCCGAAATGCCGGAGTGGGCGCAGATTAACAGCATCGACGCCGATCCATTCGAGCCCGGCGGATTGTACGTCGCGGCGACGGCCTATAAATCGGATGATTTTCGACCCTATTTGTTCGTCACGAAAGATTTCGGCGCAACCTGGAAACGAATTGATACGGGTATTCCGCGCGATCAATTTACGCGAGTCGTGCGGGCGGATGCGGCGCGACGCGGATTGCTGTACGCCGGAACGGAACGGGGATTATTTGTTTCGGTCAATGACGGTGCTCTGTGGCAACCGCTGCAAAACAATTTACCGATTGTTCCCGTGACCGATTTGATGGTTCGAGACCAGTCACTGGTAGTGGCGACTCAAGGTCGCGCGTTCTGGATGATTGACGATTTATCGTTGTTGCATACATTTGACGATTCACATCTGAACGAAGCGTTGCATGTTTATCAGCCGCTGGCCGTCGATCGAATCAGCGGCGGAGTCGGTCAGCCGTCACTGACTGCCGGAGCCAATCGGAAAACTCAAGGCGAAGTTCTGTTTTGGATGAAGGACGCCCCTGCCGAAAAAGTCGCGGCGTCGGTAAGAGTACTTGACCCAGCGGGACGCGAGGCCGCGGTTTTTGTCGCGGGTTCGAAACCGGAAAAAGGGCAATCGAAACTGGAATTGAAAGCGGGCTGGAATCGATTGGCCTGGAATTTGAGATACCCCGCAGCTGAGACCTTTGAAGGGATCGTTTTGTGGGGTGGAGGAACCGGTGGTCCCGAAGCCGCACCGGGGCCATACAAGTTTGAATTTGCTGTGGGTGAATTAGCGGCGTCGGTGCCGTTGTTGATTCGACGCGATCCCCGATCCAGTGCCAGTGACGAAGATCTCGCACAACAATGCGAGTTCCTGTTGGTCGTGCGCAACAAGCTGACGGAGATTCACGAATCCATTACGAAGATTCGCCAGTTGCGGACCCAGTTGAGTGAGTTTGCGAAACGCTTTAAAAAACGTGAAGATTTTGCCGAGCTCGTAAAACAGGCTGGTGACCTATCGAAACGATTGACGGACGTCGAAGAATCGTTGTACCAAACCCAAAATCGCAGCGGGCAAGATCCACTCAATTTTCCAATCCGGTTGAACAACCGGTTATCGAGTTTGGTCGGCGTGGTTGCACAGGGAGACAACGCTCCGACGGAACAAGCGATACGGGTCCGCGATGAGTTGACGAAACTGATTGACGAGCAATTGCAGAAACTTGCCAACATGACTGGTTCGGAACTGGATAGTTTCAACAGCGCCGCCAACAAATTGCAGGTGCCGCTAATTTTTGGTGGCGATTAACGTTGCTGCTCCGTGGTTTCTCCCCTTGGGCCTCCATCGGTTGATTCGACTCCCTGGACTGAGGCGGGCTCCGACGTTGGTTCCGACAAACGAAATGCCAGGCGAAAACCGACGTAGCTCGCGCGGTCCGTGGGTATACCCGTCGCACGAGCCGCTGCCCGGGACAGCGCCGCGTCATGCTCCCAACTGCCGCCACGAAACATGCGCGATGAGCCTTCTTTGGCGCCCAGCGGATCCGTTAGCGCTTCGACCCCATATTCCTCATACCAATCGTGCGTCCACTCATACAGATTTCCGTGCAGGTCAAATACACCTCGTAGGTTCGGACGCAATTTCTGCGGTGGATGCACATGCTTTTCACTGTTCGTCGAAACCCAGCCGAATCGGTTCAGTAGTGCCTCGTCGGCCCCATGCCAAAGTCTACCTCCCGCAGCGCCAGTCCGAAATCGACAAGGTTCGGATTGAGGTCGATCCCCTGGATGTACTTCGAGACGACGTAACATGGACAATCGGCTGAGCTGCCGACATCATGGACCGGAACGATGCCGGGATGGTCGAGATTCGCGACCGTGCGAGCTTCGACTAGGTATGCTTCGGCATCCTCGGGTTTCGAAATCCGCTTGGGATGGGGCACCTTGATGGCGACAGCGCGATGGAGTTGTTCATCGTGAGCCAGATAGACCAAGCCAAAACCACCTCTACCCAGCACCCGTTCGATTCGGTAGCGACCGATCCGCAGGGGAAATTCTCCAGAGCTGCGGTCTGCGGGCGACGCCGCGGATTCCTGATGCGGAATTTCCAGCAATATTAACGCCGGCAACATTACCCGCAATTCATCCGCCAACTCGGGATAGCGCTGGCAATATTCTTCGAGCGAAAATCCGCCTCCACTACGAACACAGCGCAGGGCATCGTCGAGGATTGAATCAATCAAGGCCGGGTTGTTTTGATCAGTTGTTTCCATCTTGCTTCTTGATTGCCATAAAGATCTTCTTTACCGCTCGGTGGGCCCTCACCGATTGCCCGGCTTCCAATCCTGATTCTTCGTTCTTCGCCGACTCGCGCGCCCCCGATTGTAACTGCGCTGCCGAATGCCTTGCGTCAAACAAATCAATAATTTTTCGCAAGATCAGTCTGACGGCTTTCGCCCGATTGGTGTTGCGGAACACCGTCACCGGGCGGCGAAATGCGCGAGTGCTCGCCGGTCTTAAGAAGGACTGAGATGCCGCAGCATAATCCGGGTAATTTGCGGTGTTTTTGCCGTGTCGATCGGGTCGCTAACTCACGCCGGGAACACGTGGAACGTCAATTTTTGCGGGCCGCTGCTGAATTTAGCTATTTTCCTCAAAAAGCGCGACGCATTTGCGATTGTCGCGCAGTTACGTTCGAGAAGCCACGGGGTTTCCGATTTTACATGATCCAAACGATCTTGGTTCTGTTCCGCGAATCAATTCGGCTCGCGTTTGCCAACTCGAGGAGATAGCCAATGTCAATTGCGACTCTAACCACTCGAAATCCGAGAGTGAGAACAACGGACCGTCCGTATCGGGGAACTCGCCGGTCCCAACGGCGGGCAGGGATGGCAGCGTTGGAAGTCGTAATGACCACGGTCATCACAATGATCATTTTTTCGTTCGCGACCTTTTGGACCATGCGGGTTTCGCGGATCGTGTTCTCGGTGATTGGTGAAATGGTCGGTAGTCCGTTGCTGTAATACGAAAATTCAGCGCGGGTGTTGCGAGGAAAAACGAATGCTGCTGGTTGATTTCTAACGAAAGCGAGAGTGTGCGATGGCTACTATTTTTGCATCCGTCCTCGACATCTGGTTGATCTGGGTGGTGGCCCTGTTATTACTGGCGATTTGCTGTCGCCGAGTGATCGGACGATTCGGCATCGTCAGCTGTCGCCGATTTAATGCCTGTGAGGAAGGGGCATCGTATGCGCTGCCGTATGTCTTGACATTTCCGATTTTCGTCTTGTTGATGGCGATCTTCGTGCAGGCCAGTTTGATTCTGATGTGCAAGATCGGCACCGTGTATTCAGCCTATTCTTCGGCGCGGACATATATCGTTTGGCAATCGGCCGCACAAAACGAGACGGTGGGTGGTGTCCAGTTTGATTTTGCGAAATTCAAAGCAATGCGCGCCGCGAGTATGGCCATGGTCCCGTTCGCTTCTTCGAATCCTCAACACCTAAAAAACATGTATCCCGGGTTTCCGTCATTGAATGGCTCAACAGTCGGCACTTCGGTATTTCCATCCAGGGTCGTCGAAATGTTAACCAAAATTGATGAACCTCAGTATTCGAAAGTGTATTACCGGTTGTTGTCCGACGCGAACAAGCACGATACCGGGCCAGTGCACAAGATCATTCAGAACCGATTGCTGGGAGCCAAAAGGGCGTACGTGAGGAACAAATACAAATTTGCCGCTGCCTCGACGAGGGTGACGCTACCGGAACAGTTGGTCCCGTGGAACCAGGACGTGACGGTCAAAGTTCGATATCGAATGCCGTTTCACGTACCCGGAACGGCGCGGATTCTAGGTGGCAAGAGTATGCGTACCGGGTGGTTTTTCGGACCCACGACTTTCTACCGGGACATTGAAACGACGGTCACTTTGCCGTCCGAAGCGGCGAAGACCCCCCATGGCAAAATTGGGATTCCCTACCAACCAAGTCTGATTCTGGAGCTGGTGAAATGATGAATACAAACCGCAGGTTGTCCACGCCCAAGTTAGTTGATTTGTGGAATAAATTCTCCGCCGAACTGAATCATCCCAACGAATCCGCATCGATTGACTCGATTCAATTCGGCACCTGGTTGCGTTCTGAACAAGGGTTGATCACTTGGGGTACGCTACTTTCATTGTTGTTGTTGATGATTTTGGTCTCGTTGGTTTCCAATGTGGCGATCGTCGTCAATCAAAAAATGGAAACTCAAAACTCGGCCGACACGATTGCTTATTCGAGCAGTGTCTGGATCGCGCGAGGGATGAATGGTGTGTCCGCCACCAACCATGTAATCGGCGAAATGAATGCGCTGTATTCCATTCATCATGCGCTGGGCGGCAAATGGCTGGACGTGCATCACAACGACCGAGAACGCAATAGCGGTGATTGGGAATGGTGGATTTTTCCCCCGCCATTTGATTTTGGCGGTATTTATTATCAACTCGTAAACCTCGGGTTGGATGTGGCGTATTGGATCGCTGATTTGGCGATGGATGCTACCGAAATACTGTCCAAGGGGCCGCCTTGGATCGACGACGGTCCCAATCCGGATGAAGACCATTACGATCGCGTCAAAAAACACCCGATCGCCGACATCAATTCTGCGATATTCGAAGGCAAGGAGATCTTGAAATTTCAGATGTTGCTGGCATACGTCGCGCACACCGCCGCTGCGGCGACCTATTTTGAAGGTTGGCTGCTTTTTTACGAACCAATTTCACTTCCGCCGGGCTCGGCCCAAGTCGACGGCATCGCGAAGATGAAGGCCGGAGCCGCTGCCGCGCGCACCGCCAAAAATATTGAGGATGGTATTCACCGCCAATACGAACTATTGGATCGAGTCGAATCGGTAGCAATTCAATTGGCCCCGGCCAAGTTGGCGATCCCTGGCATCATCAAGGCTGTCAACGTCTATCAACAGGCCCGCACCATTGTAGAAGTTCCTCTCAGAGTTGAGCACACCGCAGGTCGGATTGCTAGAAGGACGAGTTGCAGTGGATTTGCGCTGGGTGATTTGCCAGACGTTCCCTCCGGCGGAACACTGAATGTCGTGGCGAATATGCTCCGAATTCTTCCGTCATTGCCTATCGAATTGGAAAACACGACCGACGAAGGTCGCAGTCAGTTGATTCGCGCCACGTATCCCTGGGTCCGCAAGTGGCGATTCAATATCAATTTGGCGTTTTCCGTCGGTGCCCCGACTTCGAGAGCCAGTGATGGTTTTATCAAATGGACCAATCGGTACGCCCGACAGTCCAGTCATTGGTTGCGCACCGACACCAGAAACAATTTCGATGCCGAATTGACTGTGATCAACCGACGCGGTGGAAGCACCGGCGAAAAAGGAATGGGTATCCAGCTGTACGTCGTCAAAGAACTGAACAACAGCGCGGGGAAGGGCGATGAAGTCTGGAATAAGTCGGGGTTGGCAGGCACCATCAAAGCCGACGAGATATTCAGCTGCATGGGTTTTGCCCGATCCGAGCCTCCGACCGTGCTGTCCCGCCGATTTTTCCGCCAAGAAAATCCGCGTGGAATCATGTGCTACTCGCAAGCAATGATCTACAACGCGAATTCACAACAGGCTTCGTCCAGTGGTGGCGATTTCCAACCGGCTGTCGGATGGGACACTCTCGCCTGGGATCACGATCAACAACGCGTCAGGGAATGGGAAAACCCAAATTTTTTCGAACGGTTGTTTGACTTTTCTCCGCTGTGGCCGGAAAACGAACCAAAAATCAAATTGAATTGGCAAGCGAAGCTAACACCAGTGACGGTTCATAAATTGATCAAGACCGCACCGGGGGTGATGGGCTGGAATGGAAGCTGGCGCGCGGCCTTCTTGAATGCTCGCGAATCGCAGTATTTGCTGCAAAACCACTAATGAAAAACACTGACAAAAACTACTGACCAGACACTGATAACAAGAACTACCACCACAAGAAACGACAAAGGCCATCCCATGATTGATTACTTCATACAACAGTCGGAGCGCGACGTTGCTTCGCCGGCGAGACAGACCAAACGTGCTGGCATGGCGCCGCTGGAATTCGTTATGGGATTGCCATTTTTGATGATGGTCATGGCGATCATCTATGCCGTCGCCTATGCAGGTGTACATAGGACCCAAGTCGTGTTCCAAGCGCGTCATCAAGTTTGGACCATGCGCGACGACAATCACACGCATTCATTGGAAAAGTACATCCGCGTCAAGGATACCAAACCTTTGCGGCTGGGACAATATTTGCGTCATTATGAAATGGCGGGGGAAATTTCCGGCGTCGGATCCAGTTCGTGGAAGACGTACCCCTGGCTAGGTGGAAACAAAACTACCAAATCCAGTACCGTGCTGATCACGGGAACTTGGGATCATGCGGAGATCACCGAATTCAATGCCGGCGGTCCGCATTTCAGTGTCCTCGAACGAATCGCCGGTATCCAGAATATTGGTTTGATCAAGACGTTGGACCGAATTATCGGTTTTGCGTTGTAGTCATTCCGCTGGCGATCTTGTCCATTGAAAACCAACTCGATCTCACCAACCCTCGAACCTACGACAGCTTCGGCAATCTCACTGCCGAATCCGCCGCGACGGTCGACCTCGCCTTCGCCTACACTGGGGAGGAATCAAAGGAGAGAATCAAAGGGGTCAGGCCTCAATTGACAGTGGAGAGAATCAAAGGGGTCAGGCCTCAATTGACAGTGGTACGGGTAGGATTTTGCATTTTCAGGAGCGATATCTGATGCCGCGACCACCACGGGCTGACGAAGCTGGCGGACTTTATCATGCCCTCAATCGGGGCAACTTGCGTGCGGATATTTTTCGAAAAGCCGACGACTTCGCCGCGTTCGGCCGCGTTCGAGCGAATCTTGCACGAAGCTTTGCAGTTTTATCAGCTTGAATTGTTTAGCTACCAGTTAATGTCCAATCACTATCATCTGGTCCTGCGCCCATTAATTGACGGCGAAATGAGCCGGTTCATGGGTTGGATTGGTGGCACGCACACGATGCGGTATCATGCCCATTATCACACCAGCGGACTAGATCATGTTTATCAACAGCGATACAAGAGCTTTCCGATCCAGGACGACGATCACTTCTGGGTGGTTTGCCGGTACGTCGAACGCAATGCTTTGCGAGCGAAGTTGGTGGCACGCGCCGAGGATTGGCGCTGGGGATCGTTGTGGCGTTGGCAGCAAGCGCCTGAGCCGGACCCCAACTCCTGTCTCCATGGCCCCTTCCGCGGTTGCCGAATTGGGTACACCGGGTTAACTCTCCGCTCACTGCGAACGAACTGGACGCCGTTCGCCTGTCCGCTCAACGCGGCCGACCTTTGGGAGATCCAGCGTGGGGGGAATCCATCACCAGACGACTCAAGCTGGAATCCACGATCCGTCCACGAGGGCGACAACGAGTGTCAACATCAAATGACAACCAGATCAAAGAGGCCTGACCCCTTTAAATCCTCCGAATTTTTTTGAGATTTTTGGCCGGAGTTGTAGGGCGGATTCGATTAGGGTAACTGGACATCCGCAGATGCCCGTTCTTAAACCAATGGCCAAACTAAACCAATCTCCCAGATGCGAGTTACCAACATGAACACCGACTTTTGCCGCGCTGCTGTCGTTTTTGCTTGCCTGTGCATTCTTGCAACCCCTTTGAAAGCTGACTTTTTCGATGTGACGGCATCGGCCGATGTCAGGGTGTTGAGTTTTTTTCCAGATAGCAATGAAGGCAACGGGGGACTGCTCAGTCTGTACAATAATCCCGGCAATATTCAGCGCACGTATCTGTACTTTGACCTTTCGAGTTTAGTCGGCCTTACGGTGCTTGGAGACGCAACCTTGAACTTGAGGGCCACGGGAGATGCCAATAACTTTGTGACCAACGGCGCTCTATATCGTGCTTTCGGGAGTTGGGATGAAGGTTCGATCACCTGGAACAATCAACCCGGGCCCCTTGGTGCGCCCCTTGATTCAATTTCCGGGACATACACCCAATCGGTAACGTGGAACGTCCCACAGGCCACGATTCAGGGCTGGCTCAACACTCCCGTAACCAACGTCGGATTTGTGCTTCTTTCCGACCCCGGTTCGACGTTGACTTTTCATTCAACTGAGAATGGGGTTTTCGCCTCCCCACCTCGGTTGATTTTCAATACAATCCCAGAACCCACAGCCGCGTTTGTACTTGGCGGGGCTTTCATTGCATTTTTCGTTCGGCGTAATCGGCGTCCGATTTTCGCGGATAATCGCGACTGAATCACCAAGGCTAAGGGTTGGCGAGATTGCCTTGATTCAGCCACTCGGCCTGCTTGACGGTTTTCTTCGATCGTGTCCTCTCGTACAGCATTTCCCATTTGCAGGCATCGAGCCTTGACATCTGTTCAGGCATAACTGTGAGGGTGACTTGCTGCACACACCCTTCAGGAACCCCAACCACTCGACTCGATATTGATTCTGGAAAATATTTGGGCAATCAGCGCAAGACTTATTCGTTTGCTTCGTTGAACTGCTGGGATAGACTGGAATGATGAACGCAAACTCCAATCCGGAAACACGGGCCAGCCTGATCGCGAGAATTTGCGATTTGGGGAATGGCGACGCTTGGAACGAGTTTGCGAGCATCTACGAACCGGTGATTTTGCGGTTCATTCTGCGGCATGGATTGCAATCGGCGGACGCAGAAGAAATCAGCCAGGAAGTCCTCAGTCGTGTGGCCAAGTCGATTTCGACCTGGGATGGAGGACAGCAGCAGAGCACGTTCCGGGGCTGGCTCTACCGGATCACGCGAAACCTGACGATTGATTTCCTGCGAAAGAGAAAAGTTGAACTTGCCAGAACGGTCGGCCAGGACGGTGGGCTGAGTCAGATTCCTGATTCGGAATCGTCTGCGCCTTGCGAGTTTCAGGCTGAGTACGAACAACAGATTTTTCACTGGGCCGCCAAACAACTGAAGCCAACTTTCAAGGCTGTGAATTGGCAAGCGTTTTGGTTGTCGACAGTCGAGGGACTGCCGATCGAGGAAGTGGCCCAACGGCTGAGTATGGAGTGCAGCGCAGTCTATGTGGCGCGGTCGCGAATCATGAACCGCCTGGCCAAACTGATTCAGGAACATTTGAAGGAAACGAGTAGTGAATTTGCATGAACCAATCAAAACATGTTAGTACAGACGATCTGCTGAAGTTCATCCATGGTCCCGACGAGTCCGTTGATTCGCGAGTCATTGGCGAGCATGTGCACAGCTGTGTCGAATGTCGCAGGGAACTCGAAGCGTTGACGGCTCAATCTTCGATATGGGACAAGGCCCCAACGATGCTGAAGACCGCCGCCTGAAACGGCTGTGATGAAATTCCAGGAAAAAGAAATTGGAACGGTGCCGACCGGCCACGTTTTGATTCTCGCTCGGACGACGAGACGAACTGGCACTATCCGATCAATGAGCTGCTCGATCACCCCAAACATCCCGAGATGCTTGGCCGCGTCGGAAAATACGACATCGAGCGAGAGATCGGACGAGGCGGAATGGGAGTTGTTCTCAAGGCGCATGACGCCGAGTTGAATCGACCGGTCGCCATCAAGATTCTCGCTCCTCACCTGGCCAGCCACGGTACGGCTCGCAAACGGTTCGCCCAAGAGGCCATCGCTGCGGCAGGTATTCTTCATCCCAATGAAACGGGGGCCAGACCCTGGCAAAACGAGTTGAAGATACCCGCTAGCGCTCTGGCGACTTGATTTACGTTTGAAAATCGTACGCGAAGGATTGTCGGATTTAACTAGCGGAATCCGGCAGCCCTTCGCGGATTCGCTTGTTCGCGGATTCGCCTGTCTTTCTTTTCGATCCTTGGGACAAGCGTGCGTGCCTTATTGAAATACGGCGCAACTGGGACGCCGACCCCTGTTTTGTCTCATCCCGAAATAATAACTCTCAGAATCGTCGGGGCCGACTAACAACGCCTGCAGCTTCCTGACCCCGAAGGCCGCTGGATTCAATGTCGCTTCCTCCGGGCGAATTCGGCGGGATTCGAGACACGGACAATTTCATTTACGGGGTGGCAGCTTCAGAGCTTCCCGGACCACCGTCGCGAGGTGGGATTCGAGGTCGCGTCCTTCCTGCTCGAACTGTGATTCAAGTTCTGCATGAGATGATTGCAGATGATCTTGAAGTGCAGTCTGATCCGGGTATTGCTTCAAAAGTAAAGCGAAATGAAAGGTCGCTGCATACCAGTTCTTCGCCGTGGTGGCTGATGTTGCCTGCTCTTGATGCCACTCTGGCTCAAACCGGGCTTTCGCGGCACGGTAGGCTTTTTCATGTGGTGTGTTTCGGTACTCTCGGTCGACCAGTAGGACGTGAATGAACTCGCGGGTAACAAACCATCGGCCATCCGGCGAATCTTGTTTTTGCTCAGCTGGCGGTTCCCATTTTGCGTTCGCATCAGGCAAGCCGGTCGCAACGTCCCAGACGAGTTGTTCGCTCGGTGATTCGGAAAAGATCCACTTGCCATCGTGGCTGAATGTCACGGTGCCGACAGAGTTCGTATGACCTGCAAGATGGGTCACTTCCTGATCGTGCCTTGCGGGCCACAGATGGATGTGATGGTCGATGCAGGCTGCTGCAATTGTTTCGCTATCGGGAGCAAAGGCGACGCGAAGTACTTCGACGTTGTTTCGGCTGATCGTAGCCAATTCCCGACCGTTTTTGATATCCCACAGCTTCAGCATTCGGTCCAAACTGACGGTTGCCAACCGCTTACCATTCGGACTGAATGCGAGCCACCCAACGCCCGCCATGTGACCGTTGAGCGACGTTAACTCGCGCCCCGAGTGTGCATCCCACAACTTGATTGAGTGATCGTTGGAGGCTGACGCAAGAAGCGTACCGTCCGGGCTAAAGGCAACGCAACCGACGATGTGTTGATGGCCGCTGAGAATCAGGATCTTCGTACCGGATTTCGCGTCCCAGAGTCTTACGGAGCCGTCTTCGCTCCCCGAGGCGATGCGGGATCCGTCCGGACTGAAGGCAACGCACGGGACAGCAGCAGTGTGACCGTCGATTGTGAGCTGTTCTCGGCCTGTCTCCACATCCCATACTTTTATGGACTTGTCGGAACTTCCCGAAACGAGCCGCGTGCCATCGGGACTGAAAGCGACGCTGCGGACTTCATCAGCATGCCCCGTAATGACCCTTGTTTCCTGCCCGGTCTGGGTATCCCAAATCCGAATTGTTTTGTCGGAGCTTCCCGAGGCCAGGCGTGTGCCGTCAGGACTGAAGACGACGCTGCGAACCCAATGCTCATGACCTGTGAGCGTCAGGACTTCTTGGCCCTTGACAGGGTCCCACAGCTTGATGGTCTTGTCAAAGCTTGCTGATGCGAGCCGGTTGCCTCGGGGATTGAATGCCAAGCTGTCGATAAACAGCGTGTGTCCGCGAAGCGTTTTGGCCGGATCAAAAGATCGCGCATCCCATAGTTTCACATTGAAATCATTGCTCGCGGATGCGACGTGTGATCCGTCGGGGCTGAACGCGACACTCATGACGCGCTGCGTGTGCCCAGTGAAGGTGGTAATTCCCTGGCCCGATCGGGCGTCCCACAGCTTGACCAGCTTGTCGTCGCCGCAGGACGCCAGTCGCGTGCCGTCGGGGCTGAACTGCAAGCTATGAATCCAGGTTGCGTGAGCAACAAACTTGTTGATTTCGCGTCCAGAATTGGCGTCCCACAGAACAATGTTGTCGTTGCTTCCCGCTGCGATCCGAGTGCCGTCGGGACTGAAGGCGATAGCCAGTGAAAATCCGCGTGGTTCCAGCATGCGAATCTGTTCGACGGAATGCGGATCGCTCACGTTCCACAATATGATCTTGTTGTCGCGGGCGGTGGAGACAAGCCGACCGCCGTCGGGACTGAAGGCGATCCCCGTGAGTACACCGCCTTGTCCCCGAATCCAGCCGATCCTCCCCGATTGGAGATCCCAAAGCCTGATCTGATGATCTTCGCTCCCGGACGCAAGAACCTGACCGTCCGGCCGGAAGACGACGCTTCGGACAGACGTCGCATGCTCACGAATCACCTGAAGTTCCTGACCTGTCCGAGTGTCCCAGAGTCTGACCGTGTTGTCGTCGCTGCCGGAGGCGAGCTTCGATCCATCGGGGCTGTAAGCGACGGTGACCACGGCGGCGGTGTGTCCAGTTAAGGTGGCGACTTCGTCACCCGTTTGTGCGTCCCAGATTCTGATGGTTTTGTCAGAACTTGCGGATGCGATCCGCGTGCCATCGGGACTGAAGACCACACAGTTCACGTGGTTCAGATGGCCGTAGCAGGTCATGTCGCTGCCCTGAAAACGTCGATTGCAGAAATTCCATTCGATGTTGTCGCGGTACTCGTGCGAAATCTCCTGTAGCAGGTTACGAGCGTCACCGGCCCGGTTGGTTTCCCATCTGGCGTTGGCGAGTTGAAAGTTGGCCGCCGCTTCGGCATGGCGGGAACGTTGCGATTCTGCAGTCGCGCGATCTTCCGCCTCAACGGCGTTGGCGCGTTCCTCGTTTGCTTCGTGTGTCTTATCTTCCGCAAGTTTCGTTTTTTCGTTCGCTCGAAACAATCCGTAGCTCGTTCCTGCGATACCAGCCAGCAAGACGACACCAATTGCGAGCATGGCGGCGACCAGTCCGCGATTTCGTTTGGCAAACTTTCGAGCCTGGTACCAGGTCGACGGAGGACGCGCCCGAATCGCGTCACCGGTCAGATAGCTGGAGATATCGTCTGAAAAATCATCAACCGTCTGGTATCTTCGAGCTCGGTCCTTTTCGAGTGCCTTCATGACCACCCAATCCAGGTCACCCTTGAGAATCTTCTGCAGACTGGCTGGTGAAATTCGGCGCGCTTCACCGACCTTAGCCGTCACCTCAGCGGGCGAAGCACTGAGTCGACTGCTTGGTTTGGGCGGATCTTTCTCCCGCACGATTTGGAGCGCTTGCAGGAACGGTTTGTTGCCCAACGTTTCTTTGTCCAACGGCGTTGAACCACTTAACAGTTCGTAAAGCAAGACGCCGAGAGAATAGACATCCGTTCTGGTATCGATATCGACGGAGCTAAACTCGGCCTGTTCAGGTGACATGTACTGCAGCGTTCCGACGATCCGGCCATACTCCGTGTACATCGTCTGTTCGGTGAGTTTGAGATCTTTCTCCATGGCTTTCGCCATCCCAAAGTCAATTACTTTGGCGACCGGTTTACCATCAATTTCGGTAATCAGAATATTGGATGGCTTGAGATCACGGTGCAGGATCCCTTTCTGGTGCGCGTGTTGAACCGCTTTACAAACCGAAACAAAGAGCCTCAGCCGATCATCTATATTGAGTCGTTTGATATCGCAGTATTTGGTGAGCGAAATTCCATCGACCAATTCCATCACGAAGTACGGACGGCCCTCGTCCGTTTTACCTGCGTCAATCACTCGCGCGATGTTGGGGTGATGCATGATCGCCAGTGCCTGTTTTTCGGCATCAAAGCGGGCCAGGATCTCTTTGGAGGGCAAGTCGGACTTGATCAACTTAATGGCCACGCGTCTTCTGATCGGCTTTTTCTGCTCCGCTAGCCAGACGGTTCCCATCCCACCTTCACCCAGTGGTTCAATCAACCTATAGGGTCCGATTTCTGTTGATGGTTTGAAAAACGAGCCGCCATTGTGTGAATCCGCGCCAACCGGTTTTTTTCCCCAAGTGTCACCAGACGGCCGCTTGGTTTCGTTCTGCTTGGCTAATTGCCCCCGGACAAGATTCGCGTGATTTACGGCCTGCTCGCCAAACCAAGTATAACCCGCATTTCTGACGGGTCGGCGTTTTACCACGCTGTGGAAGACTTCGATCGAGATCAGCTCCAGCAGCATCCGCTGTTTCAAATCTTCAGGCAACCGTGCCAAGACGTTTTCAATGTCAGGTGATTTTCCTGCCTTGATGTCATCTTCGAACTGGTCGATCAGTCGGTTGTCGAAATCAGTTTTCACAGATGGCGAGATTTCACCGGCGGGGTGATTTTTGATTTGGTGGGATGTCGATGGCGATAAGCAACGAACTTACATGTTATCACAGTTCGGAGAAGATGTGTCGTTATTTTTCCCAAAACGAATGGCTGTTGATGCTTCGGACAGACAATGCCGGTTATTTCAATTGGGCTGCCGAGTTCGAAAGTCTGGGGATTTGGAAATCAACCTTGGATTATCCATCCGTGGATGGATTGACGCTATTTTTGTATCGCCTGAACGAGGCCATTTTGGGGCCATCCAAGATACGGAATTGTTCTTGGAGCCGATTGGCGTGATTCTCGGCCTCTTCACCGAAGCGGCTATAATCCGAATTTCCGCCATCCGAATTGCCGACACGCCTGCCTTTCTTGACACGGTGGAAGATTTCGATCGAGATTAGCTCGAGGAGCATCCGCTGTTTCGCGTCTTCTGGACAACGTGCCAGAAAACTCTCAATATCAGTGGGAGTTCCCGCCTTGATGTCATCTTCAAAACGGTCAATTAGAGTATTTTCGAGGTCTGTTTCCACGGACATATTTGGGGTTAGAGGGGAAATTTGTGATTGATTTCGCCTGAAAATCAAATACGATATAGGACCTTCCTTGAATATGGATTCCTTTGAAAAGATCCATCAAAATAAAACTGCCTTCCCTCTATTTTGCAGAAGCCCTTTTCCGATGATGCCACAACTCCAAAGCGGCAGCCCCGCATCTCTTCAACAATTGATTGTCGATGCTCGCGCGGGCGATGAGACGTCCCTGAATAAAATCGCCGAATACCTTCTGCCGAAAGCCTTTCAACTTGCCAGATTCAAGATGCAGGCGCTGAGTCCGATGGATGACTATGAGGATGTGGCGATTAGCGCCGTCAAGTCGATCTGCCTGCGGTTTCGCGACGGAACCTGCGACTTCCTCGGAGAAAAAGAGCTGGGCAGTCTGCTCCAGCAGTTTGTGATCGGCAAGGTCCGTGACCGAAGGAAGTATCATTTCGCAGAAAAACGCGATATCAAACTCAACGATGACGTGATGGTGTCACTATCCGATCCAATCATCCGAGAATATGCCGTGGAAAATGCGGATTCGATATGGCTGGACGAACAGTCGGCTTCACTATCGGTCCCAGAGCAAGTGTATCTGGAGCAAATGCTGAACGGACTGGGCGCAGATGTGCAGGGTTTGTTTTCTGAACTGGTCAAGCGACTGGACGAAAAACCCAGGAAAGTATTGATGCTGATCACGTCGGAATCCCTGACTAATAGGGAATTATCCGATGCTCTGGATTGTGCTCCATCCTCCATTGAGCGATATCGCCGAGCGATTCGCGAAAAGCTGGAAGAGATCGTCAACGAGTGATTTTCGGTTGCTCTTGCATCCCAATTGGTCTTCGCTTTGGTAGCGGAATGGCGCAAGCCATCCGGTCCGTCGTTTGGAAGCGCAAACATACCGGACGGCTCGCCCCGTTCCGCTACAATAATTTTTGTCGTATGCCGCATCCCAAATGGTTTTCACTTTGGTAGCGGAATGGCGCCAGCCATCCGGTTCGTCTTAACTTTGGTAGCGGAATGGCGCCAGCCATCACTTGGTAGCGGAATGGCGCCAGCCATCACTTGGTAGCGGAATGGCGCAAGCCATCCGGTCCGTCGTATTGGAGCGCAAACAAACCGGACGGCTCGCGCCGTTCCGCTACAACCACGTCAAACAAAACCACTTCAAACAAAACCATGCCAGGCGATCCCATAGCCTTTTTCATCACTTGGACTTGCTACGGCACCTGGATGCCGGGCGACGACCGAGGCTGGACCAAATGGCACGCGGGTGATCAAGTTCCGCAGCCGTTGCTGGCCGACTGGTGTCGCGAACAAATGGTGGAGTCCGCCGTTCGGTTTAACGATCAACAACGCTTAATCGTGAACAACTTGATCGAAGAACATTGCCGCCTGCGGAATTGGCATTTGCATGCCCGGAATTGCCGCACCAACCATTGTCATGTTGTCGTTACCGCTCAGGACCACAACGGCGAACAGGTACGGGATCAGTTAAAGTCCTGGGCCAAACGACGCCTGAAAGAGAATCAACTACAGCTCGCCCCTGAAACTCCGGTACGAGACCATTGGTGGACTCGAAAAGGAAGCGTCAGGCATTTGTTCGACGATGCCTCACTCGAAGCAGCGATTCAATACACTATGGAGGCACAAGATGCCGGCGGCTCGGTCTCTTTGTAGCGGAATAGCGCATTTGTAGCGGAATGGCGCAAGCCATCCGGTCCATCGTATTGGTGCGCAAACAAACCGGACGGCTCGCGCCCAATGCCACTGACTTTCATTCTAGGGGGGCGGTAGAGAGCTGTCAGTTGCGTTTTTTTTTCGTAGTGATTTTTGAAATTTGGTGGTTTTGGGGCGGCGTGGATGAGCTTGTCGAGGGTATTCACGCGGCTCTTTTC
>JANNPW010000003.1:0-11844 GCA_031400405.1 Mariniblastus sp. | reverse complement strand
GGATGTGATAGTGGCCCTTGGTAGTCAACAGCCTAACCATCCGCAGGGCAAGCCTGCGGGATTTCCGGTCTGTTCGTCATTTCATGTTGATACATTTTCGTCAGGCCAGCGTCGGGGGGTGAGGGGATTTTTGATAAAGTTTGGTCGATGATCCGCAGGACATCTGGCAGATTATTTTCAACTTGAGTACAGGTAAATCTCAACACGCGAACCCCTTGAGCCCGCATCTATTGATCCCGCACGGAGTCGTATTGTTTGGCCTCATTAGACCGATGGCTTTGTCCGTCAACCTCGACCACTAATTTTGCTGTAGCACAATAAAAATCGGCGACATAAATTCCCACCGAATGTTCGCGTCGAAATTTATGTTGGCACCGTTGTCGGTTCCTCAAGTGTTCCCACGTTAGTCGCTCAAACTTTTCCGACAACAGTCGCGGTAAACTCGATAGACTCGGTTGTGGGACGCCAGTTTTGCTCCTCAATACAGGGTTGAAAGTCAGATTTTCTTCGCCTTCTTGCGACGCATCACGAAAGCGATCATCCCGGCTCCGATGGCTAACATCGATGATGGTTCGGGAATGGCTGAAAGGTAATTGCTATAAACATATCCTCCAATGTTGCGACCCATGGTCTTTCCAACCGTATTGTCGAATTGGAAGTGAATTCCACCGTAAATCCTGCTCATTCCTGCCTCATCCACTGCAGCGGAAAAGTTAGTGAAAAAACGGGCAGCAACCCCGGGTGCATCCGTCGACGTGGTGAACGAAATGTTGTCCGTGCCCATAAAGAGCTTCAGAATTTCACCCCCAGCTGCACTAAACGTACTGTGGCCGCTAGTAAATCCCGGGAAAGGTGGAGTCGTTGCAATTAAGGGCGTCCAAACCAGATAACCAATCGTGTCGATGTTCCCATCAAGATCGCCGTTTTGAATTGCGGTAACAGGTCGCCAGAAGTTGTGAACATATTTCATGTCCCACGAAGCAATCGCTGCATCGGCTTCTGCGATGTTCAACAACGCGAACATGCGGGCGTTTTCATCGAGTCCCTGACCATTGCTCAGTGCAACAGTTTGGGCGATTTGATTCCAGTGTCCGGGTGGGGTAATCGTTCCACCTCCGTCGGCCCAAAACTTGGCAATTTCGGTCTGATCAGCGGTGCGAGAAGAACTGGTCGCACTTCCGAGGTCTTTTACTTCGTTGTAAGCCGTTGTGTATTCCGCACTGTTTACCGCCGGTGGTGGACCCATTTGGAATTGGTTGCCGCTAGTCATTCCGAAGGGAGTAACCTGTCCCCACAAAGGCAGAAGTCCGGTGGTACCAGCCGAAGTCGGACGCCACTGTCCAATGCCAGTTCCACCAGTAAAGACCGAGTTATTCGCAGAACCATCGTTAGATCGAAGATTCCAAATGTCAGTGGCAACACTGTGGCCAAGTACAATTCCCTGGGTCTTTGCAGCACCATCTGGGATTGCATTCATTCTCGTTGTGTATTGACTATTGAAGTTCTGGGAGGGGTAAAGCGCAGAGAGCATGTCGAAAGCAGATTGACACGCAGCGGCCTCTTTCGAGGTTCCACCTAAGGCTCCGCCGTTGTAGTGATATTGTGTGTGAGTTCCTGAAATGGCGTTCACTGAGTCGTAGACTGCAAGTGAGACCATCGCCAAAGAACGAGAGGCCTTTGGTGGCGGAGCACCGGGACCGCCGGCTGTTCTGATGGCTTGCAGGGCCTGTTGATTCCAAAAAATAGCCTCATCTTGAGCGACGGCGGAAGTTGCTAATGCCATCGTCAGTGTAAGCCCGACAAACGCCTGTAAAGTCAATCCAAAGTTCATTTTCCGCTCCAACGCAAGATGTCAAAGTTTCCCATTTTCGCCTAAATAACTCAAACGCGATTATAACTAGGAAATGGATTTCATCCAAACGAATTCGCTCCCACTAAGCCCAAAGTAGCCGGTTTTTTAGGAAAAATTAACAAAATAAGGTCCAGACAAAAAATACAAGTGCCAGATAATGGTATATCCAACCAGAGGTTCATGTTGCCAGCATTGAGAATCAGTCGGCTGTGATAGCCAGAATCGAATCAAAAAATTACTTCGGGAAAATTTCTTGGTTCGAAATTTCTTGGTTCGAAATTTCTTGGTGTGACCCCCAGAAAATCCCTGCCTCCCAGAAAATCCCTTTTTTTGAGTGACGGTAGGCACGGCAGTCACTAGCCCACCGCGTGAGCGGTGGGTTCGGTTCCCCCTAATTTTCCTCAAGCCCCGAATCGGGGCGATAGATTTTGCAAGTTTAATGCCGCCCCTATCCGGGGCTTTCGAGATATTTTTGACTCCCTTCCCACGGTTTACACCGTTGGCAAAGAACTGTCGCCACTACCGTGGCTGATCTTCCAACTGTCGCTACTACCGACGCCCAAAATGGCTTGGTCTGGCCTTTGGTCTCAGCCCCAGCTTGTGAGAACCTCGGGCTGAATCCGGACAGGAAAACCCAGCGAAGTTGCGATTTCCAAAAACCCCCCAATTCCACAGTGTTTTCTTTTGAATCGGAAAACCATTCTGGATATGCTCTTGCCAACTGGCGAATAAGTTAGCATTTAGAGTTTGAAACAATTGATTTTTTGTCGGAGGTTGATCATGCGGAATTTAATTGTCTTCTTTGTTTTTGTTTTCGGCGGATTGTCGTGTACGACGTCCGATGCCGATCTTGTTCTGAAAGTTTCGTTTCAGCTGACTTTGGTTTCGGGTGTCGACACCCTTGGTTTGAACAACGCCAATGTTACCTTTGATGCCCGTTTCTTTAATGGAACCGTGTACACCGAGGTTTTTATGGCTCCGGCGGCTCAGACAACCAATCACTCGTTGACGATAACAGGTGCGACCAACGCCGCTTCGAATGGCACGTTTTCGGACCCTGATGGATTCTTATACGCACCTTCTGCCGGGTTTGAAGGATTATTTATTGATAACGCCACAAGCTATAATTTTTATCGAACACCAACGATTGCTTCGGGATTGAGTTTCAAATTTGGACTTAGCCTGAATGCACCGCCGATTCCGCCGAGTGTCGGCAGTTACGTGAACCCCACAGATTTTGCCACGACTGCTTTTTCGAGCCCAATGAGTTCGCTCGAAGCTGTTACAGGTGATTTCACTGCGCCTACTGCCATCTACAACATTTTGGGACCGATAACGACGTCTTACGTCGGATCGACTAATCCCATACCTGAACCAGGCAGCATCTTGTTGGTGGGCACCGCTTTGGTTGTATTCGGACTAAAACGTCGTTGCCGCGTTCGAGAGTCGTCCGGATTGGAAGTTATGTCTTTGTGACCAACAGTCCAATACGAATGTTGGTTGGAACGAATCAAAAGGGGCAGGCACAAATTTCGGCGGTCGCGCGGATTGCATTTGGCTACATCTTCTCGAAAAGCAAATTTAACCCGCTACTAAAACTGATTTGAGCGGAAAATTGAGCCAGACCTTGCGTGTATCGTAAGCGCAATTCACGGCGTAAGACTGGCCGCTGTAAGTCGTCGCATCAGTGGCTAATTGACCGAGATCATTATAGACCCACGCTTGCGATACGCTTTGCGACCCGCCGAAACTGTTTTCCGCAGCTGTGCGTGGTAGGTGTAATCATCCTTCACGACCAGCGTATTGGCCGCGTTGCGGAATTCGACGAGGCCTTTATTATCTAGCAGGTCAGATGATCGGCTTGAAGTTTTCGCCGATATCATTATGGTTAGAGAACTCCCAGGTCGACAGTTGTCATACCGAATCCGCAGAGATATTGAATCTTATGCTTTTTTCCGACGTCTTAGTTTCCGCCCAAGAGGTTGGCAAGTCGTTTGCGAGAGTACGAGCCGTCGATGGCGTTTCCTTCACGGTCTATCGAGGGCAAATTTTCTCGCTGCTCGGACCCAATGGAGCGGGTAAATCGACGCTGGTGCGCATGCTGATTGGCATGTTGCCACCTGACGAAGGTTCGTTCATTTGGCGAAATCGTCAGGGAAACCAGATTCCGCTAAATCGCTCTTCGATCGGCTATTTGCCCGAGGATCGAGGACTCTACAAAGACCAAAAAGTAACTCCGACGCTGGAGTATTTTGCGGCGCTGCGTGGGCTGAGTAAGTCCGAGTCCCGCCAAGCTGCGAAATTCTGGATCGAACGACTGGAATTGACATCTTATGCGAACAGCAAACTGGAGACGTTGAGTAAAGGGAATCAACAAAAAGTTCAGATTGCGACCGCCGTGCTTCATCGGCCAGAAATGGTGGTGCTCGACGAACCATTTTCCGGACTCGATCCGATCAACCAGGAACTGATGATGAACTTGATTCGCGAAATCAAAGCAGAGGGAGCAACCGTGCTTCTGAGCGCCCACCAGTTGAACCTGGTTGAACGGCTTGCCGACCATGTCTTGTTGATCGCAGGCGGACGCGAAGTTCTCTCGGGTTCGGTCGACGAAATCTGTCAGAGTTCTCACGGTGGCAAATCATTGCGTATCGAATTCGAACATCCTATCGATTCGGCATTGCTGGTCCAGCTGCGCTCGGCCAATGGCGTGCAAAAAATTCTCACGGATCAATTGAACGTCGTGACCCTGCAGATCGACGCCCAGGAAAATCAAACTAAATGGCTTAATCGATTGAACGAATTGGGAACCATTCGCTCGTTTCAAAGTGGCGCCACGTCACTGCACGAGATCTATTTGAAAGTTGCGTCACAACCAAGTGCTGATGCTGCCGCTGGACAGGCGAGTTAACTCGCTGTGGAAGCAAGCTCGCATGAATCTCAAGTCAGTTACCGCTCCACGGGTGTTTGCATGAATCGAAACGTATTGACTGTCGCCAAGTGGGAGTTCTTTCGCTTTTTCAAATGGCGTGACCAACTGGCCGGGATCGTCAGTATGTTGGTCACTTCGGCGATCGGATTTGGAGTCGTCAAGTTTGTCCAAAACAGTAATCAAATCGATCTGGTCTTGGTTGGGCACAATGAAGTACTTGTGTTTCCGCCCAACTCAAAGATCCGCATGAAGGTGGCAACGGAATCTTTGGAGCAATTGCAAACCCAACTCGAGAACAAGAAAATTGATGGTATTCTCTCGATGCTTCCCAGTCAGCATTCCAATGCTGAACTTAGGGTTGAGTTGTTTGTGCGGAAACAACCAAGCTGGTTGGACAGCCTCCAGTCTGTGCTCGACCAGTTGAAAATGAAACAAGCATTTGAGGAAGCTGAACTTACGACGCAGCAACTGGAACAAATTTTTTCGCCTCAAGTCATTTCGGTGATTTCGACGACCCAACACACCATTTCGACTGCCGACAAAGTCGTAGCGGTCGCGATGGGGGGCTGTATGGTGTTGGTAAGTTTTCTGGGGCTGTCATTTTTCATGACGGGAATTACGGGCGAAAAACAGCAGCGAATCACCGAGCAGATTGTGAGCGCCATTTCACCGCAAGCCTGGATTGATGGCAAACTGGTGGGGTTGACGGCCGCCTCATTCGCTTCGGCGTCCTCGCTTTTGCTTACCGGGTTGGCAATGTATGGAATCGCCTGGGTTGCCGGTTACGGACTGGAGGTTCCGGACTCGCTGACTCGATGGGAGCTGCTGCCTGTACTGGTATTCTTGTTTTTGGGTGGTGCCATTTTTTGGAATTGCTTTTATGCTGCAGCTTCCTCCATCATCAACGACCCCAATACTTCGGCAAAAAGTGGGTTGCTGTTCGTTCCGATGTTACCGTTGTCAGCTGGCTTTCTGGCGATTCCCCAACCCGACGGAATTCCCATGCGATTGCTCAGTCTGATTCCCGGCGCTTCGTCAACTGCCATGCCGATTCGATTGTTTATCGGTGAAGTTGCCTGGTGGGAATTGATCGTTTGTCTCGCGCTTTTGGTGGTTGGCGTGGCAATGTTGCGTCGGATTGCCGGACGCATTTTTGCCGCGGGCATCATGCTATATGGCAAGGAACCCACCTGGGTCGAAATTCTCCGTTGGGCGTTCAAGAAGTGAACTCACTCCCCGGAGCGTCATGAAAGTCAACACCCAAATCGTTGCGAGAAACGGTGCGTCAATTTCGAAAAAGTACCCCCGGCAGGAATCGGACCTGCGACACCTGCTTTAGGAAAGCAGTGCTCTATCCACTGAGCTACGAGGGCCAGCATGGTTATTGACTTCCGGGTAACCTCCGGGTAACCTTTTCATGTAATTCGGCCAGCGACAAAAAAAACCGGACGCTATCAACGTCCGGCGGCCACAGCGTCACCATTTTCAAGGAGTCACGCCATGACAGTAAGCCATTCTACCAAGCGGAAGCCGTCGAAACCATATCCGGAATTCCCGCTTTTCGCCCATGGGAACGGACAGTGGGCACGGAAGATCCGGGGTAAACTCTATTCGTTCGGTGTTTGGGACGATCCCACCACAGCCCTGAAGAAACACAATGAACAGTTCTCTTTTCTCAAAGAAGGGATCAGCCCACCCACGAATTATGACGGGTGGCGCGTCGAAGATCTGATAAACGAGTATCTTGGAATTCAAGAGGATCGGTTCAAGATCGGTGACATTGGATCTGAACACTTCGAGGGCATGAAGTACGTTGGCCGGTTGATCGTCCAGTACATTGATCGGAATAAAGCCGTTGAGGGACTCGGGCCGGACGACTTCCGGAAACTACGGAACGGAATGATCGAGCGGTTTGCACCAGCGAACACCCGTGCGAATATGACGCGAATTCGCTCGATCTTCAAGTTTGCCTACGACGAACAAATGATTCCCAAGCCGGTATTCTATGGCAGGGGGTTTGTGTCGCCCACGAGGGCCATGATCCGCAAGGCCAGGAACGCCAAACCCAAGCGGCTATTCTGCCCTGATCAGGTTCACCGGCTGTTACAGTCGGCAACAGTTCAAATGCGCGCCATGATCCTATTGTCGATCAATACCGGAATGAACAACGCCGACACCGGCAACATTCAGCAACGCCACATGGATCTGAAAACTGGCTGGCTAGACTACCCGAGACATAAAACAGGCGTCCAGCGTCGAGCGAAACTTTGGCCGCAAACAATTCAAGCGATCAGGAATTATCTTGACATTCGTCCAGTTCCACATTTTCAATTTGCGGATCACATTTTCGTAACCAAGTATCGTCAACCGTGGAAACATTCGAGTCTACCCAGTGAGTTTCGAAAACTGTTGGACAAGATCAATGATGAGAACCGGGAGGCGATCACTAAGTCGGCCAAGAAGAAACGCAAAGATCCACCCGACGATATTCCGGACTTATTTGCCCACGGATCATTCGGGTATTTTCGGCATACGTTCGAAACCATTGCCGGTGGAAGTCGGGATCAGGTGGCCGTCAATGCGATCATGGGACACGTCGATGATTCCATGGCAGCCGAATATCGCGAAACCATTGAAGATAGCCGACTCGAAGCTGTTGCCGATCACGTTCGAAATTGGCTGTTTGGAAAGCGTGGTGCGAAATGACAAAGGGAAACGAAAGCCGACTTCAAGACTCGTTTGACCTTGAAAGCAAAATGTTCGCTGATTCCTTGAAACGCAAAGCCATCATTACAGCCAATGTTGACGCGTGGAATTCGCTACGGGTTTGTTTCGAAGATTGGCTGAAAGGGAACGATCGTTCCGGAAAATCATTCGGCCAATTTTTGCTTCGTCTTTTCGAGTCTACCAAGCGACGGTTTGGCGATGATTGTATTCAGAACGTTGTGGGTTTTGACTCAACCAGATACGAACCGCCGAGAAACCAAGTCATAACACCCCGTATTCGTGACAACTGGATTTCGGGGATTGCCGTTGAGTTCGTCCTGAAATATTTTGTCGCAATCGATGCTGGAAAAAAGGCTAGTGCAATTCAGGCAATGCTCAAGAAAGATCAAAGCTTCGTCGACTTAAAAGATTTTGCGAAATCGTGCATCGCTGCGTTTTCGACAGACGCACAATATGTCATTCGAAGGGGTGAGCCTGACGTGACTTGCGAGATTTGCCAGATACCGTTACCACCCGGGCGATTTTGTTACGACATATGCGCGGCGTGTGATTCTCAGAAAATCAAAATGGACGGTGAACGTTCAAAGAAGAAGCCATCTATTGTAGGCGGCGAAAAAATCTTTGAACCACCACTGTCTGCCTTGTCCGAGGTCGATGCTAGATTTCCGACTGCATCATACCGAGACAATGGACTCGCCAAGGGCAAACCACTGACGGCTAAATTTTTGAAAGATCGTTATCGAATTAGCGGGTCACAACTATCTATTAAAGGAAAAGATCATCGCCAAAAATTTGGCCGGGGTTTTGTCTACAAATGGAAACTCGTTTCCAAACTTTCCAAAAACAAGAACTGAACTTTTTATTCCCGAAATCTTCCAGCAATTAAGGAAATTTCTTGAAAAGTTCGAAAAGTTCAGACCTTTCACGAACTGAACTTTTCAGGCCGAACTTTTCATTGTCGTTATCCTCCGAGAATTAAGGCCAATTCGTGAAAAGTTCAAACTTTTCACGAGCTGAACTTTTCAGGCCGAACTTTTTATTCACGAAATCTATCGGCATTTAAGGCCAATTCGCGAATAGTCTGAACTTTCCAAACTTCTCAGAGTAACCGTAGCTAAAAAGGTTCGCAACAGTTCAAACGAATTCTTGGGAGTCTTTTAATGAAGTACGACGGAACTAAAACGCATTTAACACCACGGTTAATCTGCGAGTCTTTGGGCATCGGCATCGAGCCCGTTTTAACTTGGATACACTCAGGGCAGTTACGGGCATCCAACATTTCTAATTCCACAAAACGCCCACGATGGCGGATCGCCAAAACAGACTTGGCTGAATTTCTTGAACGCCGATCGAACCAGCAACAGGGCCATGATCGGCCAGCCATTCGACGGCCAAAATCTCGAAAAAAATTCGTCTAATCACCAACAAAAAATGCCGCAAAGCCCGGTTAAGAATTGGGCGATGCTAAATGCGAATCGACCGAACCAGACGAAACGATTTATACAAAAAAGGCCGGGTTTGTGAGACACGGCCAGAGGGCAATCGAGGCGACAAACAACGATCACGGCCGAAATTATGTTAACAAACCTTTTTGCAAATGACAATCTGAGCCCACTGTCGACGATCGCCGCGGAAACGAGTGTCGCATCGTGAAACATTCTGCCCCACAATCCGCGAAATTTCGAAAATTCGTCCGGATACTTCGCCCATTGATTGATTGCGATCTAGTCAGCATCGAAACGGTTGCCGTCGGCATACTTGAACGGCTTTGGCACGTCACTATTGTCTCCGCCCCACAAGGTGACATTGGACGCATCGAAGACGAAGTCTTGGCGGAGCTGGTTGGTTGGCATGGTGACCCGTCGGTTTTAATCACCGCAATGGTTGATTCTGGTTTCGTCGATGTTTGTTCGGTCTATCGGCTTGTAATTCACGATTGGCCGGATCACGCTCCCGGTTTCATCAAGGGCAATTTAAAGAAACATAACCGAGCATTTATTGAAGTCTGCCAACCTGAAATAGCCAAACCTAACCAAACACAACTTAACCAAACACAACCTAACAGCCGAAAACCGGGTCAGCAGACTGCTACGCAGCCTGCTGAGCAGTGTGCTAAGCAGACCAAAGTTCATTGGTTCGAATTGTTTTGGTCTGCTTTCCCATCGGGTCGCAAATCTGGCAAACAAGCCTCCCGGAAGGTTTGGGACGTTGCGATCCGAACCACACCGGCCCAAACGATTATCGACGCCGCTGTCGAGTATGCGGCAAGCGATGTTGGGCAGGGCGAATTCGTAAAATCTCCGGCCTCATGGCTCAACCAGGGCTGTTGGGACGATGACAGGGAAGCATGGAGAAACAAACGCAGCACCCAGCAAACATTCAGCGAAAAAAAAACAAGCAACACACTGAACGCAGTAACTCGATTCATGGACACCGATTCACAAGGGCGACAAACCAATGGACAAGAAAAAATTTGCAATTGAAATGGGCAAAACGGCAATTAAAACTCAATCCGAAGTTGACGATTCAATGATGGCTGTTTATTGGGAAGAATTTTCGGAGTGGGATTTTGAGTCGTTTGCAACCGCAATGAATGCTTGTTGCAACGAGCTCGATAAATTTCCGACGCCGCGCCGAATCCGCGAACACTGCCCTACAGATTCACAATTGACCGGTGAAGCGCGAACGATGGCCGCATGGGCCGTTGTCTCGCGAACGTTGGGCGGACCATCGATCGGTCACGTGAGGGCTTTGGATTTTGACGATTCGATTATCAACGCCACGATTCGAAACTTAGGCGGGCTACACCGGATTAAGCAAACGAGCGAATCCGATTTTGCAAACTGGTATCGAAGGGAATTCCTGGCACTCTACCGCGAGTATTTGAAATACCCGCCCAACGATGGTTTACGCCGCGCGTTGATCGTTAACACGGCTGCCAGTGTCGTATTAGTTCGGTGCGATTACATCGACGCGCCAAAAAAGCGAATTGAATCCACCGATTATTTATCCGAGGTCGTCCTCGAACTGGTTGGAAAGTTGCGAATTGCGCAGTAATCTACATGACCAACGCTAATGTTCATCGGGTCGCGGCGATAAACTCAACCATCACAAACACGCATCGTCCGCGACTGCGAACAATCTAATACACTAAAAGATTTTTTTGAATGGCACTTGACAAATTGCCTTTGTCACACCTGATTCTGTATCAGTTCCGCGTCACGTCAACACTCACTTACTTGTGCGCTATCGAATGCAAAACCAATCCAATCACAGACAAATGGCAAACGGCATCGCCCCGGACAATCTTTATTCACTTAGGCAATTGGATGATGGCATGGGGATCGGTCGATCAGCTCTTCGCACTATGCGAGACGGCGGTTTGCGGGTGCTCTACCAAGGCAGCCAGGGCTTTGTGTTCGGCAGCGAGCTAATAAAGTTCATTGAAAAAAATGCGAAGGAAACCCGCGGCTAACCAGTCGACACGCCCCCCGGGGTGCTATGGGTCCTTCCCCGACCCCCTCCCTCCGGGCTTCGCCCAACGATCAACACACTTTTTTTAACAAATCAAAAAAAATTTCAAGTAACAAAAACTCGAAATGACTATGACCAAACCGCTTGTCGCTGATTCAACCCTCGTAATTCCCACGAATAGAATCGAATCGTTCGAAGAATTCGCCATTTCACGGTCGCCGATCGCAGATTGGGAGAAGACGATCGTGGTAGTGGACGGTCCCCGCATCGATCAATTTCAAAAAGTGGCCGAGAGCCTGCCCAATCCAACGGTTGTTGGGTGGCACCAGATCGACTTCGATCTTGGTAGACACGGCTGGATCATCTCGCGGCGCGACTCCGCAATCCGTAGCTACGGGTTCTTTCTGGCCTGGCTTGGCGGGGCAGAACTGATCTGCACGCTCGATGACGACTGCCTCCCGCATCAAGATTTCCTGATCAACGAACACACCACCGGACACACCAACGGACACACCAACGGACAAATCACCGTAAACACCGGACAAATCACCGGATTCGCCATCGGACACAGCGGACATGTCCGCGGACATCTGGAACGGATGAAATGTCCAGTTTGGCAATCGACGATCCCCGGCCTTCGCCTACGCGGGATGCCATTTGCCGCCAACCCCCAGCCGAGCAAATCGACTTCTTTCGAGGGCTGCTGGCCGAGGTCGGCTTCGCTGGCGTCTGCATGGTCTTCGTTAACGAGAATGGGAAATACGAACTGATCGACGGCGAAATGCGACAGTCCGTGGCCAGCGACGGCGACTTCGAGATCCCCTGCATTGTCCTCGATGTTACCCGGGAGGAAGCCGAA
>JANNPW010000153.1:0-44413 GCA_031400405.1 Mariniblastus sp. | reverse complement strand
GTATCCGCAGGGCAAGCCTGCGGGATTAACAACCTGAGTGATGGCGTTCAGCGAGAAGTGTCTAAATTTGTGTCCGTTATTTGACCCGAATCCACTCTCTACTCGCGTTAGGAATTATGTATGGAAACCCCTTTCACCGTCATCATCAAAGAACAAAATCAATGTCGCCTGGGAACTACGCTGAACGACGACGGCGCTTTTACGCTGTTTGCCGTCGCTTCGGAAGATCCTAATACCTGGGATGACATCACGGCGTGTTGGCCCCGTTATCGCAGTCCCTCTGTGCCAGAATTTGCGGATGGCTTGCCGTTGCGGGTCGTTGATTTTCCTTTGGCTCGGCAAGCGATCGAAAATACCGATGCTTGGCTGGTGCTCGATTTGGAAAAAAAGCGGATCGTTGCCGGATCGGGATTAATGCCAGTCGGGAGAGATGCGGTTCTGACCATGGGGGATGAATTCGCGGAAGAACGTCGGGAGTGGCTGGTGAGTATTCACTTGGCGCCGTGGTGGGAATTACACGAATCGGCCAAAGCGAAAGTCGTCGACCAACATCGCCAAACGCCGCTGATCGTTCCACAAACGGATCGCGGATTCCTGTTTGGCCGACCCTTCCATGCCGATTTGGCCCAGCGCATGGTCGCGATTTTCGCTTCCGAAGCATGGCAGTCCGCCGATGCCGGAAAAAATCTGCGCGCACGTTATCCGTTTACTGTTACTGTCCATCGAGAATGGCTGATGACACCCCGCTCCGAATTGAGTGGCCAAATTCCGCGTCAGCTGCTGCACGGTGCCCATGACTGGCTAGAGCGAGTGATCACCGGCCAGCACCACCGCATTCAACCGGGACAGGAAATTCAAGCCATCCCTGATTCGATCACCGGTTTTGATCACGCCCCAATGGGGAACGAGGAGCTGATTATTTATTTTGAGCTGTGTCGCGCCCTGATCGATCGAGGTTGGGAATGGTTGGTTGAGCAAGCTGCGGAAAGCGTTCATTCCAGTTCCAGTCCTGCGAAATCGCTGGAGCAAGCATTGGTCAAAGTCCTGGAGTCCTACCAACGAACCTGGCTTAATCAAGCGGATGAAGAGGGTGAAATTCCACAACTGGCGATCGAATACAGTCGCCGACGGGTGCCGCGAGTGCTGGGATATCAAGTTAGCGGAATGCCCGAGCTAGAACCAGACGCGCATGTTCCAGATTGCAACTGCCCGATTTGCGAAATGCTGGCCGATGGAGAAACGGGACCGGTCTTTGTCGGATTTGATGGACATCACCTTGAATTGGACAACGAATTCGCTTTTTCGATGTCGGAAACTCGCGAGGATTGGGAGTTGAATGAAGGAATTCATGACGACGATGAATGGGATGATCAATGCGATGTGGATTGTGATGCGGACTGTGATGGTGAACACGCTGCCGAGCATCATCATGACCAGATGCGCAATGTCGAAGTGAATCGGCTGGACACGGATAGCGATAGCGGGAACGAATTCAAGTCGGTCTGGTCGCGCCAGGTGACTGATTCACCGATTCCTGGCGACTCACAGGGGCATTTGAAACTGTCGTTTTTGTTGGCTGAAGTGATCGGGATACTTGAACAGCTCGATGCACCCAATGCGGATATCAAGCGACTGAACGCTTGTTTCACCGAATTTCGACATAGCGATGTGGACAACCTGCGCCACCACGGCAGCCAATTGGCACAGCACTTGGAATCCATGGCCAAACAGCACCACCAACTGGTCTCTCGCGTGGCCGATTTCCAAAGCCGAATCGCAGATCAAGTCCGCTTGAAAACGGGATAGCCGACGCTTGATGGGTTGGCTGGTGCTTTGTTGCCGTTTGAATTTCGAATTAGCCGGAACGCGCTAGCGTCCGGTTGTTTTGGAAAAAACCGTGGGCTAGTGCCCTGCGGCTGATTTGTGACTGATTTGCGGCCGTTTGGTGACTCGAATTATCGTCCGGCAATGGCTTCCCGGACCTGCAACCAGAATGATTCCCAATTTTGCCGTTCGGTCTCCGTCAGGGAATTCAGCGAGACGTTTTCGCGAACAGATTCCAAGTCAGCATCAGCCAGCCAATGAGTCAACGATGCAATTGAATCGTCGTCCGATCCTCGAATGATATTGGCCAGTTCGCGTTGCAGCCACGTTAACCCTTGACTGCGCCACTCGGCGGATTCCTCGATCGTCAACGGATCGTTGTCCACCGCTTTTCCAAGTGCGGCCAGAATTGCGCAGCATGCCGCGTCATAACCGTGAGCCAGTTGTTCGTCCGGGTTGGTCGCAAACAACGTCTTATATTCGTGGGCCGCCCGCTGAAATTCGCTTCGATGGTAGCAATATTTGGCGAAATCAAGCTGTTGTTTTACGTCGGTGGGCGAATCACCGCTGACCAGTAGTTCATCCCAGTGAGCGGCTTGCTCCACCATTGCTCGCGATTGGGCACTTCCCTGCTCAATCGTCGATTCAAGCCGCCCACTATCGAATTCGAGCGCCCGTTCGTAATTATCGACGGCCTCCGCGTATCGCGCCAGGCCATGCAACACTTGCGCTTTGCCAAGGTAGGTGTTGGTCAGAAATGTTTTGGCGGTCAAGTTTTCCGGTTCGTCCGCCAAGACAACCTGCAATGCAGTCTCGGCTTTTTCGAAACAACTCAGCGAATCCAAGGGCGACCGCGTCGTTTCAAAGTTGCCAAAGTTACAATAGTTGCCTCCTAAACCTAGTCGATACCTGGAAATTTTCGAATACTGTTCAACCAATTGTTCTCTGATGGCGAGCGCGAGTTGATAGTTCAGTTGAGCCTCACTTCGAAGTCCTCGATCACCTAGCACGCTTGCCAAATTCTGGTGGTATTCGGCTAGCTCGTTTTGCGCATCAGGCACATCAGGCATCAGCTCAACAGTTTGCTTTCCGGCGTCAACCGCATCCTGCAAATATCCTCCGGCAGTTTCCAGATCGCCGCGTTGTTTGGCGAGTGCGGCGAGATTTCCAAAACTTCGCGCCCACCATCTGCGATACTCCGCTTCGTCGGGGTATTGCCGAACCAGTTCACCGCGTATTTTCAGGGCCTGTTCATGGTAGGTTTGGGATGACTTTGGATCGTTCAGGTTGATCATCACCATGCCGAGATTATTGAGGCTGACCGCCTCATCAAACCGGTACCGCGGGTTGGCGGGGTAATTCGCTGCCAACTTGGTTCGAACGACGAGCGCCTGCAAAAAATGTTGCTGGGCGGTTTCATAATTGCGGGTTTCGCGAAAATTCGAACCGAGCGTATTCAGACACATGCCTAACTTTTGTTGGTACTTCGGGACCGTTGGAAAATTTTCAGCCAGTGTTTCCAACGTTGCCAAAGCAGTTTCGTTAGCCTGCCGACCCTCGTCGAGTCGACCGTGCATTTTGAATAGCAGACCCAGATTGACTTGCTGACTGGACACTTCAAAACCATAGTCGGGTTCCAACGGAAATCGCGAGACCAACTCCGAACCGACCTGAATCCCTCGTTCGTGGAACTCGATGGCCTGTTTGTATTCACCTAGGCTCGTCAACAAGATTCCGATCGCGTTATTAATTTGTGAGAACCCAATTTGATATTCAGGTTCTGCCGGGAAATGGTTCGCCAGCGATTGCCAGATATCAAATGACAACTGATATTGATTACGCGCTTCCGTCCGGTCACCCTGGTCCTTCGCCACGGTTGCGAGATTGTTGTAGGTTGTCGCCAATCCCATCTGGTACTCTGGCTCGTCGGGATACTGTCGAACCAGCGATTCATCAATCGACCGACCAAGATCGTATTCGATGAGTGCCTGATCAAGTTTACCAAAATCGCGCATCAAGGAACCTAAAATGCTATGTCCATCAGCCAAACCGCGTTGATATTGCGCGACGGTCGGGTGTTGTTGCGATAATTGCTGATAGGTTGAAATACACTCCTTAAATGTCGCGCGGGCCGATTCCAATTCGCCGTTCAGTTTTTGAATCGAGCCCAAGCGGTACAAAGCATCGGCTCGATTGGCTTCGACCGTTTGATCGCCCGGCTCCTGGGATCGCAGCCGCTGATAAAATGGCGTTGCGGAATCCAGCAACTCCTTGCGCAAATCCGTGAAGTCGGATTCCTGGAGTTTTTCATTTTCGGTGGTGCGGACAAGAAATTCCTGGACCGCCTCGCGGGCGGTCGAGAAATTCTGTTCGGCCTTCGCGCGTGATCCACGTTCTGCCACATTGGCCGTTTCCAATTTTTGATTGTTTGCCGAAAGCAGCGCCAGTCCGATACCGGAAACAAGCAACAAAATCAGCGTGGCTAAACTGGCGGTCACGCTTGCCGCGCGGTGCTTCCCCATCCACCGCAACATTTTGGTGGCCGATGAATCCGCCAATACGCTGATCGACTCCGACGCTAAAAAACTCTGTAAGTCCTGCGCCAGAGCCAACGGATTTTGGTACCGCAGAGTTGGGGAAATATGCGTCGCCGCACGACAGATTGCGGCGAGCGGCCGGGGAACCGACGTTGGACAGTTCACGAGACTTTCCTGCTGGTTACTGATCCGTTGGAGATACTCTGCCGAATTTGGGAGTTCGACGGGCAGCTTTCCGGTCAGCACGTAGTACAACGAAGCACCCAACGAGAAGACGTCAGACCGGTGATCAATTTGGTCCGAGAGTCCGAGGAGCTGTTCGGGGCTGGCAAACGCCGGCGTTCCCAGAACTTGGCCAGTTCTCGTCGAAAACGGAACGTCCGTCGAAACGTCGTGCGAACTATGCTTCAATCGTTCCACTACGTTTTTTTCCGCATCAGTTGCCCACGAGCTTCCGCGAACATTTTCGTCGGGAGCAGGCATTTCCTGATCGAGGCGGTCCACACGGGCCAGCCCCCAATCCATTAGCAACGTCTGACCGAAAGGTCCGAGAATCACATTCGCCGGCTTGATGTCGCGATGGATTACTCCTTGATCATGAGCATAGGCTACGATGTTGCACAGCGCCACGAAATGCTGCAACAGTTGCCGAAATTCTCTTGACGCAAATCGTCCACTCGATTCTAAAGATTCCCACGTTTCGTGGAATTCTCGGGCGCTTTCCTGCAGCGTTGGACCTTTTACGAATCGCATTACATAACAGGGTTGGGATTCGTCGGCTATCTTGAGCGAATGGACCGCCACGATACCAGGATGGTCCAGTTGCCCAGTGATCCGCGCCTCTCGTTCGAAGCGCGCAAGTTGTTCCGCGGACAACCGAGTCGCGCGAGGAAACTTGATCGCGACCTGTCGATTCAAAACAGGATCGGTGGCGACAAATACGTCTCCCAGTCCGCCACTGGCATGGTGCTGGTTGATTTGAAACGTATTGGTAATTTGAAACTCTTGGTTGATCCGCGCAGCGACTGACGGATCGCGCTGCCCCGCAGTTTCCGGTATTTGGGAATCGGTATTGCCAAACTGCAATTCGACGGCTTCCAAAGCGCGAATGTGCCAGCGAACTTCTTCCAGCAGTTCCGGGTGTTCGCGGCACAAATCATCGGCCGAAATCGTTTCACCGTTTTCCTTGCGATGTTCCCAAACCGATAGTAGTTCGTCCAGATGATCCATCACAATCAACCTTTTTACACGCGACCATATTCTGAAGTGTCATTGTTTTATGCCGAATACTCCAGATTATTGTAGCCATAAAAACTCCAGTTCGCGCGACTCGATTGTTGGACCAAAGTCGGCGTCACCCTTTACTGACTGCCCTCGCTGCGAAAAATCTTCGCATCGTTTTGCGCGTCGGATGGACCAGCGGCGATTTGAACCTCGAATTGACCCGAGAGTCCGTTGCTCACCATTTTCTGGAGAATGGAGGATTCTGTGGGTTGCGGGAAGGTCATTTTTAGGTGAAGCCAACGCTGGCCCCGGTCTTGCTCGACCGCGGCAACCAACTTGAACTCGGTGACTCCGGCTGGTGGTTTAGAAACCTGGACATTGGTTACCACGCGATCGCCGATTGGAATTGCCGTTTCCAGTCGCATTGCGGGTTCACTGTCGTTCCAATAGTTAATCTGCTCACTGGAATAGAAATGGAAAACGGGTGTCTGCACTTTGGCGTTAACGATCAATCGATCATCCTGTTCTGTGACCTCGACCGTTCGAGGATCGGTTTCCGGTTTGGCTTCGAACGGGACAAAAGCGGGATCGCCAATCAGAATGCCGCCAGTCGACATGCGTTTGACGGCTTGGCCTGCCGTTCGACCCGCTTCAAGCTTGGCTCCATCGACAAGCGGCACCGATTTCAATGACGATTCACCGGACATCAAATGTGCAAGTACCACGATCCGGTGACACCGTTGTAACAGGCGATGTTCAGCACAACGCTGCCAGCCAAATCAACGCCCTTCAGATCAGTTGCTTTGGGTCCCCCGACGAGACCGTCCGGATAACCATGTGAGGCAAGGAGCAATAGGGAGGGTTTTGAAAGTCTCGAAATAGACTCCTGGATGAAAGCCCCGTCGCGTTCATCGTCCGCAGCACCGGCAGATTGGTAGGCCGTGACCGGGATTGTCGCTCCGCGTAATGGCCAGTCGAATTTTTGGACGGATGAACGACCCATTTCCTTTGAACCAACACCAAACATTGTAATTGCCGGCTGGCGGTCAGGATTATTGACGCTCGAAGCGTTTACCAAACGCAACGCGGCTTCCCCGTCGCGGCCCGTAATGAATCCATAGGAAAAATCAACGAACGGATCGGTGTCCACTCGGGTTGCGATCAAGAATTGGTACTGCCGACGAATTCACAATGAAAGCAGAATTCCCCCGTATTGGAATTTGTGATCCGGTCTCAATTGCCGATTCGCCTTCGCGGGGAATTCCGGGCTCGTTGTGGTGGAGCCGTGGCTCGAACACGGTCCAGGTTATTTTCGGAAATGCCGGTCGGCGAAATTCATGAACTGCTCCCAATCGTAGGCCAACAGTTCGTGTCCTCCGTCGCGCAAATGATAGCCGATCTGCTCGCCCAAGGGCTGATTGACGGGCGGAAAATCAATCGTCCCTAATCCAGGTAACCCAAACAACTCAAACGCTGGTCCGGCGTGCACGGCTGACAGAAACTCTCCGCGCGGGTCGGCCCATAAATCCTCCGAAGCGCTGCAAACATAAAGTGGGCGCGGCGCGATGAGCGCCAATAACATGTGTTGATCGAATGGGAGCGCGTCCTCGTTCTCTTGATACTGAGCGAATCGTCGGCAAAACCAATGCGGAAATGTACGTGTGATACGCCCGACCGTCTCGCCAAATTTTCGTCGGCTGAGAGCGGCGCCTCCGCAACCGGAGTCATTGGAAATAACCATCGCGAATCGTTCGTCGCAGGCACCGGCCCACAGCGCCGTTTTGCCCAATCGCGAATGTCCGAGAACCGCGACTTGTGTTGCGTTGACTTGTTCGTCCGTCTCCAAATAATCCAGCGCCAAACTGAGTCCCCACGCCCAAGCGGCCAATGAGCCCCACGCGTCCGACGGTCGTGATCCCTCACCATCGAAATGCGGATGGACTCCATTCTTGAACCCGTCGTCGAAATCGGGATCGATATCACCGTAGTAGATCGTGGCGACGCCATATCCACGTTCAATAATTCGAGCGATCGGCCAACGATAGCTCATTTTTCCACGGGAGGCCGGGTTGGCACGATGGCCGGTTGTTTGCAGTTTCGTTTCGTCAGGAACCCAACACTCGGTTATTGGAATCTCCGACTCAGCGCTAACGGTGTAGTTGCCGGCAAAGTTCAAGCCGAGGAATACTGGGACCGGCTGAGAAACAGCGATCTGGGGAAGGTACAATAATAGGTTCATACTCGGTCCATCGGCCGTGTTCGTGAGATTGATGCGGACCTGTCTGCGGATCGCCTTACCCGCTAGGGCGTTGTCGGTCTGCTCGAAAATTTCGGCGGTGAGCGGCGGCCGGGCCGGACTGCGTCCAAACATCTCCTGGGAGAACAAATCCAGCATCTCAGGTCGTCGGGTTGACCGCCAGATGTCTCGATCAGCGACTCGCGAGCCGTCCTTACAAATCAACAGGTCCGGAAGCGAGTATGCAGGAATTCTGGTCTCGTCATAGTTCGGAACAAACTCCTGCGCATTGGTCATCGGGTGTTGCATCACAATGAAGGTAACTCCCAGGATCAGACTCCACGCGGATTGCATGCCGATACTCCAGTGAGATACGTGCCAGGATTTGGCCAACTGCTTTCCCGGAACAGTCTACTTGTTTTTCACTTTGCAAGTTGACGAAAATTTGAACGAGGTGAGCCCTTCTTCCGTCAAATTCGCTCGCCATCTCCCCTACTTTTGTTGCTTGAATTCATGGAATTCACACACGAACAACTAACCCAGCGCAGCCATTGAATTCACTTCGACGGACCGCCTATTCAATGTACTAGAGTCGGCAATTTGAATTCCTTCGCTCGCTCGATCACTTTGCCGGTCTGACGGCAAGTTCGAACTGCGACTGGGCCGTTCCAAAAATCATCCATAATCCGGTGCAAGTCCTGATCGATACTTTTGAGTCGAAATTCAGCTTCGTAAACCAAATGCTGGTCGTCAGGACAAAACCACTGCAATTTATCCGGTCGGTCAACGGGACGGGGAAATTCGACGATCAACCCGATGGTGTCGGCGGGACGTTGCGGCCGATGGGGCACATCGCGGGGACACAACCACATCTCGCCTTCGCGAATGATGACCTCATGCGGCGGCGTTCCATCCAACGGCCGAATACGAACGGCGATATCCCCCTGTATTTGATAGAACAATTCTTCCGTCGGATTGACGTGGTAATCATTGCGTGTGTTGGGGCCCAACGACACAAAGACAATGACATCATTGGCCTCGCGATAGAATTGCCGATTCATCACCGGCACTTTGAACTCGTGTCGATGCTCTTCGATCCATTTCATCAAATTGAACGGCGCTGAAATTGTCATGCTCGTCACCTGTTACTCCCGTATGAAATTATGTTGAGCGAAATTCAGAAGTTCGACCCGCGATCGCTGGCCCCCGCGGTTTTCGGCAGAGGCCAGGATGGTTCCTACCCGACCAAATCTATTGGATGTGAAACGCAAAATCAAGACAATCACCAATCGAGTCATCGGGTTGGCCGACTTGATTGCCTGAGATCCAACGGCAGAATCCCAATTTTGACTCCACTTGAAATGATGCTCGCACAAAGCCTCTGTGTTTCCATCCCAGGGCCTAAAATGTGGCCTCCCCCGACTGTTCGTTCCTCTATTCCGTCCAAACTTCGGATTTGGTACTCTCGCCTGCGCGAGACGCAATTGCAGATTCAATAATGGCATAAATCACGGAGAAAATCATGTCAATGAAATTTCAGACCTATTTCAATCTCCTAATCGTGGCGATCATGACGTGGCTCGCGATGGGGACGGTTGCACAGGGCCAACAGAAATCCGAACAAAGCAACCAACCGGCGGCGGAAACAGAATATGTGATTGAGACCCGAATTTTCCGCTTGCCCACGGAAAAAGAAAGTGCGGAGTTGCCACAATTGCTACAAGCATTGATTTCGAAACTTGATTGTGAAGATGTCGAATTCGTGGGTGGAACTAATTTTTTGGTCCCCACTCCCGATGATCGAGAGGTGTTGCGGACTTCAGTAGACGCAACCGTTCCAGCAGTGCACGGAATGGGCGCTGATCTCAGCCATTCAAGTCCGTCGGCGCTTTATTTGCGGCTTAAAAATGACGAGATGCAGGGCTTCGTGGAATCGATAATCGGAGACGCGAAGGCCCAGTGCCTGCAAGCACCGACCATTAGGACTCACGCAAACTTGAAAGCCAAAATTCAAGATGGCGCGCATCGGCCGTTCGTAACTGGCGTTGAGAGACGGCAGATTGGCGATCGGGTTGGCTTCCAACCGGTAGTCAAGCCACTCTTTGAGGGTATGGATATTGAACTGGAACTCAAGAACACGCGCGGAAATGAACTGGATCTAGTCGGCAACTTGCGATACACCGAAATTAAAGACGTTAAATCGATTGCGCTGACTTCAGGGAAGGTTGCTGGCGAGACTGGTAGTCCAGAGGGGCATCCGTTGCAAATCCAGTTTCCAGTCATGGAGGTCGTCAATTATCCGATCGCGAAGACAGTTCAAATAGGCGATGCCACGTTGATCGTGATGAGAGAGCGAGACCTTGACTCAATTTTGAATACGGCTGGCCAGCCATCTGAATTAAAAAAATTCTTCAAAAAAACATCCAACGAATCACAACGCTTCCTGGAAGTCATGTCAGTACGGGTCACTCAAGTGACCCCAGAGAGAACCGCGCTACGGGACAAAATCGATGCGGTGCCAGCCAGTTCAATGCTCAGGTAGCTGTTGATCGCCAATTTTGTGGCAAACAAAAAATCATTGTGCCAGCTCGACTCATTCAAGGCGCGACTGTGACCACGGCAATCATCCACTGTCACAAATTGGAGAAGTGGTACGCTGCGCAACACGTGCTGCGCTCGATTGATTTCCAAATCGAACCTGGTCAGCTGACCGGGTTTTTGGGCCCCAATGGTTCCGGTAAAACGACGACCATTCGGATTTTGCTGGGGCTTCTAAAACCCAGTTCCGGTTCGTCCACAATTTTCGGCAGGTCATGTCAGACGGACGGCAAAAACATTCGCCAGGAAATCGGCTATCTCCCAGGTGATGTTCATTTCTATTCGAATCTGACCGGCCGGCGGACGTTGGATTTTCTGGCGCGCGTGCGGAAACGGGAATGCACAAACGAAATGCTTCGTCTGGCCGACGCGTTGGATTTGGACTTGGAAAAAACCGTCAGAAAATACTCGACGGGGATGCGTCAAAAGCTCGGGTTGATACAAGCCCTGATGCACAAGCCAAAACTGTTGATCCTCGATGAGCCCACGAGTGCACTGGATCCGTTGATTAAGCAGTCCGTGTTTGATGAACTTCGCGCGGTCGTTCGCGAGGGGCGTTCCGTACTCTTCTCCAGTCATTCCCTGAGCGAAGTCGAAGAGTTGTGCGACGAGATCATCATTCTTCGCAACGGTCAAATTGTGGAACAACAACAGATTAGTCATTTGAAAAATAAAGCGTTGCGCCGGGTGAAGATTGTATTTGCCTCGAACAATTCAGTACCAGACCAGCTCCCGCTGTCTTTGCATGTGCTAGTTTTAGATGGCGCCACGCTGACTGGCAATTGGACTGGCAAAACGGCGGATCTGGTCCAATGGCTGGCCACGCAGAAAATTGAAGATGCCATGATTGAAAAGCCCGATCTCAATGATTTATTTCTGACCTATTATCGCGACGGCGGGTCGACCCAATGATCAATCGAGCGATCTTTCACAAGACAACCGCTGACTCCGCAAGCCTGATGATCGCCGCCGCGCTCGGTATCATCGGTTTTGTCGTCTTGTTTGTTTGGGCCATGTTAAGCGTGGGGACCGAGGTGCTGGATTTCGTTGCCAAGTTTGCGTTTTTGAGGAAAATATTTGAGGCTGGATTCGGTATCAAAGTAGACGGTGAAGTTTCAATCAATATCCTATTTGCCGTCTGCTTTACGCACGCCGTCGTCCTGGCGCTATCGTGGGCCGTCATCATTGCCATTACGACGCGCGTGACGGCTGGTGAAATTGAAAAAGGAACGGCTGATCTGTTGTTGGCCCTACCGGTCACCCGCAGCGAAATCTATTTTTCGACGTCGTTGGTCTGGGTCGTGGCAGCGATCGGGCTGGCGGTTTGTCCAATCATCGGCGTCTGGATTGGTTCGCGGGTTTTTGTAACACCCGAAGTCGTTGATGTGGCGCGCTATGGCAAACCAGCACTGAATTTCTTATTCCTACTGTGGGCGATCGGCGGCATTTCAAGCTTGGTCGCCTGTTGCGTTGATCGACGTGGTCCGGCGATCGCCGTGGTTGTTGGGATTGTATTGTTGTCCACGGTCTTAAATTTTGTGGAACCGTTCATTGAGTCACTCAAGCCGCTGCGATACTTGGGGTTGCTCAACTACTTTCGACCGGTGGACGTGTTTCGCGCGGAGACATGGCCGATCATGTCGATGGTTGTATTGTTTCTGTTGGCGATCGGCTGCTGGTCCGCCGGCCTAATCGTGTTCTGTCGCAAAGATATTCCAACGGCTTGATCCGAATCCCGGCTGATGAAGTTTTCGATATTCTTTTTGAATCCGATCAATTCCGCAATGAGAGTTGGTCTAGTGAGCCTTGGAATTCGCGCCGTGAAAGAAAAAACGATAGGCGGCTTGGCAACCGATAACGACAATCAACACCAGGGTTCCAATCAACACGCCAATCAAACCGTGGACCAGCATTTCCGTGAGCGGAGCGAGCAACCAACCGAGCAGTTTCCATTGTTCGACACCGTGCACCAATTCTTCGACCCAATGATGTAGTGCTGGGATACCATGTGCTACGATTCCTCCACCGACTAGGAACATTGCTGCCGTGCCGGCAATTGACAAGAATTTCATCAGGAAAGGTGCCGCTGCCAAAATCGCGTGACCACACCCAACTCGAAACTTGGATAGCCGACCGGCCCGCGTTGACTCAATCAAATACAAGCCGAGGTCATCCAGTTTCACGATGCCTGCGACTAATCCATACACACCAACGGTCATCAGCAATCCGATCGCGACCAAGACCATCAATTGAGTCATGAATGGAAAGGCTGCGACCGTAAAGAGCGTGATGACGATAATCTCCGCCGACAGAATGAAGTCGGTTCGGATCGCTCCAGCGATTTTAGTTTTTTCGGCTGCCACGATATCAATCTTCGCATCGGCGACAAGCGTTTCGTGTTCGTGGCGATGTTTCGCTTCGTCTTGGGGATGAAAAAATTTATGCGCCAGTTTTTCACAACCCTCAAAACAGAGATACGCTCCACCGACGATCATCAACGGAGTGATCAACCAAGGTAGCAGCGCGCTGAACAACAGGGCTGCCGGAATCAGAATCGCTTTATTCAACAACGAGCCTTTGGCCACCGCCCAGACGACGGGCAATTCGCGATCCACATCAACGCCGCTCACCTGTTTTGCGTTGAGGGCGAGATCATCACCGAGCACACCGGCAGTTTTTTTGGCTGCCATCTGGGTCAGTACCGACACGTCATCCAAAATTGAGGCGATGTCGTCCAACAACATTAATAAACCACTGGCCATGTTTCTGCTTACCTGATTTCCAAGGCTTACCCTGTAGCTGGGGCGGCTGGCAAAACCCATTGCGTCGCCATTTCTCCAGTCGGATTGAGTGACGACCACTGTACCAAGGTCACCGCGGCAAAAAAAGTGGAAGCAAATATACGAACGCAAAGTTCGCGCTAACGCTTTCCCGCAATTACGCCGGCGGCGGCCAGCCGAAAAAATTTACCGCTTTTTGCTCGGTGGAATAAGAAACGAGGTGAATCCAAATTAGACGATTCACGTCGAAAAAAACCTAGCGCCCAATGGCACTTGCTTTGTAGCGGAACGGCGCGAGCCGTCCGGTCGTTGCCTGGGAATTACGGATGAAAACCGGGCGGCTTGCGCCGACCCCGCTAACAATTACTCGAATATGAGTGCCATTGGCTAGCGCCCGGCGGCTGATTTCGCCAACCAGAAATTCACGCTGCAACAGAGCAGCAGCGTCTTTGTCGCGCGGGTTTACCGAAGTCTTTGAAATAAAGTGAATTGTTGTCCCAGCTGCACAAAACAACGCGGGATGGCGGCGAACTGTTGCGGCGCAGCAGAGCTAGATGCTGTTGCCCGAGCTTGATTACAATTTTTTTGATTCATTGTTTGTTTATTTGCCAATTGCCGGAATCAATTTTCGCTGATAGGAATTCTTGGCGGAAAAGGACTTGACAAACAGGGTCGCATCAAGACCAATCATAGTATGGACCTGTCGCCACTTAATTCGATCGAACTCGAAAACGAAAATAATCGACCGGCGGATGTTCCATTGTCGCGCGAGTCAAACCCCAATCCAACCGCCGACCCCCAACGCTGGTTGGAAAATTATGGTGATGAGTTGTTCCGCTTCGCCCGTTTGCGATTGCGTAATGAACATCTGGCAGAAGACCTGGTACAAGAAACACTGGTCAAAGCATATCGGGCTTACGAGAAATTTCGACACGAGTCTTCCGAGCGGACCTGGTTGTTTCAAATCCTGCGAAATGAAATCAATTCGCATTTTCGATCGGCGGCAACTCGCCGCGTGGTCGGCGAATCCGCAGCGGAGTCCATCCCGATGTCCGAGTTGATCTGTCCGCATATTTCTGTCAAGCAATTTCAGTCGACAGTCGAACGCGAAGAGTTCTGGGGCATGATCCAACAGTGTTTTGCCAAAATTCCAGACCACTTGCTGGAAACGTTTTTGTTTCGCTTGGCCAATCCGGATGGAAACGTCGAGCAACTCAGTGAACAGATTGGCATTAGTGTTTCCAACTTTAGCGTGCGTCTGTTTCGCACCCGACTGTTGTTAAGAAAATGTTTGGAAAGTACGTGGTTCAAATAAGGCAGTACGGCAAGGAAACTTTGGCAGAACTTGGAAAGTGTGATTAACGGGGCCACTCAATTGAAACAATTTTTTCGACAGATTTGGTTGATCTTAACCTTGGATTGTGAGCAGTCGGCTCACTTGACTAGCGAGTCGTTCGATCGCCCATTGAATCGGGCTGAAACGGTGGCGCTCACGATCCATCGATTAATCTGCACAAAAAGTCGTCGATTGAATCGGCAAATGATTCAGTTACATCGAGCACTGCAACGGGCGTTAGCTGAATCGGACTCGATACCTCGGTCCACAACTGAAATTGGGTTTGCAGCCAATAGTGTGATCACAGAAAATGCGCACAGCGGTCTTCCCCCGTCGGCGAAGGCCCGGATTCAATCCCGCCTCCGACAACTCGATTCGGAACCCAATTAAAGTCGCTTACCGATCTGTCGGTGCCAATGGATCGGATTTCGTCGCCGGTAGCTTGGCCGCTGAACGTCCATATTTCAAACGAACGACGCAGTTGGACGCTGTCCGGGCCGAACCCCCGTTTGGGGCGACGCCATCGGCTGGTTGCGAATCGGAATTCGCCGACTCGGTCGTGACCACAAACAAGCTGTCGTACTCGTCATGAGCGATCGGCAACGGCAGGGTTTCCGCCAGTTGACCGGCAATTACGCCCGCTGTATTGGCGTGTCCGACAATCAATACGACCTTTCCGTCGTTCTGCGATCTGATTTCATCGAACCAGGCGGTCGAAGTTTCCGCGTACATTTGGACTTTAATCCCTCGTGCCTGGGCCAGCAGTTCAACGGTACCACGGGTTCGCTCAGTGTCAGTCGAGTAGATCACAGCGACATTCAGAATTTCGCCCAGTTGTTTCAAGTCGGCGGCCCGCTCTAGTCCAGCCAGTGACAGCCGATCTGCGTCTCTTTCGCGTTCGGCGTGTCTCAACACCAGCCATGTTGTCGGAGTTGAGCGTGTCGACTGAACGGCTGCCGGCGTGGGCGAATTCGGCGCGGTTTGAGCCAGCACCGGCTGTGCTCCTCCGATCGACATCAAAAAAAAACTGCAGGCAAAAATAGCCCAGCCAATCGAAGTTGGGATTTTCATCGAGACTGCCTCCGGGATTAAACGAACAACTGTTAATGCAAAAAATCGGGAATTCAACGTTGTTTCCTGCTACGACGTCCCACTGTCGACGACAAACGAACCGAATTGCCGTTCGATTATACACTCCGCGGCAGGGCCGAACTCGACGCGATGCCCTCGCGGTTGTACCACAAATACAGAACTCGCATGAACGTCGGCGGATGGGTATCGTTCGCGGTGTCAGCGGGCAACTCGTGAAACAAGGGAATTTCGGGATGATCCTCGATCATTTCAATGAGTTGCGCCAATGTTTCACCGGAAAAATTAATGCGAGTCGGGTCGGCTAAGAGAGATTCCCAATCCAACCGCGGCATGGCACGAAGACGTTGATAGGTTTGGGCATACTCTTTCAATTCGTCCTCCATTTCTGCCTCGGCATCGCCTTGCCAGGCGTACTTAAAAAATCCGCTGAGGCTGGGACCTTGCTGAGTCTGTTTGACCAACTGAGTTTGTACTGCTTGTTCGAGTTCGGTTTGAGAAACGTGCCCGTAGGGAATTGCCTGTTGCAAGGTTTCGAGGATCTCCGGGGCCGAAAGTTTGGCAAACTTGTGCGACAGCAGCGATTCGAAAAAAATCGTCGTCTCGACTTCTGCCGCTGCGCCCAGTTTCATCAACCCGTTGATGCCTGCTTCGATACCATTCACATGGGCCCCAAAATCGTCACACAGATATTCAATCGCGTGAACCTGCGCGACGCTTTGCCGAGACGTGAAATAAAATGCCGCGCTGGCGCAAATGGCCAACGACAAATAGCCAATAATCGAATCCAATCCGACCCATTGGGTGATGCCGATCGCCAACACAATGCCCAACAGACAGGACAACAAATAGTAGCGCGTCGATTTTAGAAAATGAGCATAGTAGTGCCCAAGTTCATGCCCCATCGTGTCCTGAACCTCTGCCGGTTCAAACTTATGCAACAGTTGTCGGTTGAGATAAATGCCATTCAATTGCGGAAACAAGATTGCCAATCCGTATCCTAAATGGCTGGAATAGGCGTTCATGGTCCGATCAGCCGTTACATAGACCGGTAGGTGTACTTGTGGCAAACCAAGTTTTTGCAGTGTTTCATTAAACAGGACACGGAGTCGGTGTTTATCAAACTGACCAAACCGGGTCGATTCCTTGAGATCGCCGATTTCTTTTCTTTTTTGAGCCAATCGTTGAAATATCTGCAGCGCAAACGGTCCGACGACGACCCCGCTGGCGATAATGTAAAGCAGGGGGCGGTTGATGACCAGTTTCCAGTCAATAAAAAAGGCCAATGCTCCCAGGGTGACCACATGCAACAACATCACCAACCCAACATACTGATTCGCCTGTTGAATTTTCAATAACAGATCTTCTCGGCGGGGCACCCGGTCGCGGAGTTTTTGGTTAGCGCTCGACATCGTAATTTTACATTCAGACAACTTGCTAAATCGCAGCCTAGAACATCGTGTCGAAAACACGCGTGAACAATCCGAATCCTGGTTTACCCCGCGTCTGATAGTACAGCCAACCCGGACCGGTATAGCGGTTGATCAGCCCTTCTCCACTGAGGATTGAATCTTTGATACTCTCCGTTGCTTTGACTAACTGGTACTGAATCGTTTGGGAAAAAGCGACTACAAAACGGTTATCGACGAAAAAGGTCTCACCCTCAGCCAACTCCCGAGCGATCACCGAACCGTGCGTTTGGCAAAACAGGGTTCCGTTTCCATGAACGGTCAACAAGAACAAGCCTTTTTTCGACATCCAGCCTTTGAAGCCTGAATATTTCACACCCAATTCAACTTCACCCAGACTGGCCAGATAGGATCCGCGAGTCAAATACATCGAGTTATCGCCGCTCATCTCGATCGGTAGGATTTCTCCAATTGTATCAGGCGCCAACCAGACACTCTGGTCGTCTTTTTTGGCACGATAGATGGCCGTAAAGAAATTCTCGCCCCCCGCCAAGTTCTTAAAGCCTCCCAACCAGCTGGATTTTCCGGACTGATTTCCCCCGACGGCAGCGCTAATCACGATACCGCTGGTCATCGAAAGCATGCTATTGGGCTGAGCGCGCGCCGACTCATCGTGGTCCAGTCTGACCTCCAGGACCGAAAAAGCGGGCGCGTGCGAGATGCAATAATTCATTAACAGGGAATTCTAGTCGGTTGCGTTCAATGTAATGCTTCGGCAAACCAACGAAAACAAACCCGACCTATTCTTCGACGCCGGGTGCCAGGCGTTGTTTCAACAGATAGCCGCCTGCCGCAATGGCAGCAAGAATTCCTAAAAAGATAAACAAAGCCACCATCCGCGAAACACCCAGCGTTTCTTGAATGCCGGTGATGCAAATGTCATAAATCACGATTCGAATGAACCAGCCGATCATTGACCCAATCCAGCCACCTCGACCTCGTACGGCCAGTAATGTTGCAAGCTGCATGTTGGTTTCTCCGGTAAAGGCTTCGATTAGACTGGTTTGAAAAATCGGCGTCAGCCGAGCCAAGATTTTAATTTCTGTTTTCCGCGCCGTCAATCGTAACCCCAGTCAATTTTCAGCCTTCTCGATCGCTTCTCCCCATCCGCCGGCTGCTTGGCGCATCATGGGAATCAACCGGCGTGCAATCATCCACCGGAGGGTGTTGGACAACAATTGAATCTGAATCGCTGCGCGACTTGTCATCGCCTCCGGCTTGCCGTTAAACGTTGTTGCGCCGCTTCTAGCAACCTCCGGTCCGGCTTACTAGTATGTTTCCAGGCGCTAACAGGTCGTAACCGAGAGTCATGAAACTGAAATGCTGATCCGATCCGGTACCACAGAAGACGCCCCGCGTGTCAGCGCACTCGTAACGTCTATCGCTCAAGAGCACATTGCAGCGACACTTTCGGACGTCGGTCTGAGGCATTTGTTGTCGGGGATGTCCGTCGAAGCCACGCGAGATCGGCTTTCTCAAGGTTACAAGTTTTTCGTCGCCCAAGATGGCGCAGAAATGATCGCGATCGCGGCGATTCGATTGCCGTCCCACCTCTACTATTTGTTCGTCAGAACGGAATATCAGCGAATGGGCATCGGCCATAAACTCTGGCAACACGCGCGGAATTGGACGGTCGAAAATTTCCCGGGCCCTCAGATTACGGTAAACTCGTCGCTGAATGCTGTCGCTGCGTATGAACGAATGGGGTTTCGAATTTCTGGTTCGATCCAGGAATTGCAAGGTGTTCGTTTCCAACCGATGTTCTGGGAGAACTTGCCCTAGCGAGATTTTCTACCGCAACGGCGTGCGATTTGTATTTGATGCTCGTCGCCTTCGGCTGGCCGGTAAACATAAAACCGTTCAATGAATACAAGCCCGTCGCGCCAGCAAGTGAGCTTTTCACCCAAAACGGGTTCACTCGCTCGCGCTTCGGGCTTGTATTGTCCGCTTCGCTGAACGGCATTGCGTTTAACGGCCAGCCGAAGGCGAAGTGTCTTTTCCCATACTATTGGACGAAATGAACTGACCTGGCCAGTCATTTGCAATTTCGGAATCGAATTGCCAACAATGTACCTCGGCATACGAATACCGTTATACTTGGCGTAGTTGTTATTACATTGAGCGATCGATCAATCAAACCAATGGAGGAATAAAATGTTTGGTCTAGGACTTAACGAGCTGTTAGTACTGCTCGGAATTGCTGGTCTGCTGGTAATTTTTATTTGGTTAAGGAAATCACGATAAAAATTCCTCCATGAAATGATCACTGTGCCAATTGAGTAATATTACGCCCATCGCGAACGCTGGGAAGAAAATCCTCAAGTAGTCTTCCAATGATCGAAAAACAGCGCACCGACGAAGTCGACATCATTCGAATGACTGCCTTGATCGGAATCTGTATCGTGAATGTGCCGTTTATGGCACAACCGCTGGAAGCAGTGTTTCGAGCACCAGAACTTTGGTACGACCGGCTGACTGCCTTTGCGGTCGAAGGCCTGTTTCAGCTCAAGTTTTTTTTGTTATTCTCCTTCATCTTTGGTTGGGGCATGTCGGTTCAGGCAAAGTCAGCGGAGCGCGCTGGTCGGAGTTTTTCCAAACGATTTTTTCGCCGAATGGGTGGATTGGCGATCATCGGAGTGCTGCATGCCACCTTGGTTTTCAATGGTGATATTCTGGTACTCTACGCCCTGCTGGGTGTAGTACTGTGGTTGATCCGCGGATTTTCGCCTCGTGCATTACTGCGGTTTGCCGCAACGATGATTCCCTTGAGTATGCTATGTATGACGATTTTGGCAGTGCTCATCGGTGCCGCTATGAAAAATGGATCGCTGGAGTTCCCGATCGATGGCCCCAGCTTGGGGGGTGGATTTTTCGAAGCGACGCAGGCTCGCATTAATGATTGGCCAGCGACGTTTGTCTTTTTGGTTTTCGTGCAGGCACCCTTGGCGATGGGCGCATTTGCCTGTGGTTTGGTGGCGGCCCAATCCGAATTTTTCACACCGGGGAGCCGCGAGTTTCAACGACTGGGCCGTGCCGTCCCATGGCTATTGTTGGTGGCGATTCCCTGTAACCTGCTCTACGCCGCCACCACGAGCGAGATGATTCCTCGATCCAATGAGCTGTTGGGCTTGCTCGGATTTGTGTCGATCAGTCTCGGAGGTCCGGCTCTGTCAGCAGTCTATCTGTATCTCATTATCCGGATGACGTCCTGGGTGAAGATGCCAAAAATGCTGGTTTTGGCCGGACGCAATTCACTTTCGACTTATGTGTTGCAAGGCGTCATCACGGGGCTGTTGTTCGGGGGTTATGGGATGGGATTGTTTGGCCAGTTCGGACTACTCGCGCTGATTCCAATTGCTGTCGCGATTGCGTTGGTATCGATGCTGCTGGTTGGTGTTTATGCCACGATATTTGGCCGCGGTCCGCTGGAACCGGTCTTACGTTGGATCAGCGGCTAGTGGTGTTTCTCGATTGTTCGCGCGGCGATGAAAGAACTCTGTGAGGACCAGCGAACCAATAAGCAAGATTCCGGAGACCCAGTTCAGATGATCTCCCCACCGAGTAAACACCGTTAATGCGCGCTGCTCGATCGGGACCGCAACCGCCAGGTCAACTTCGTCGAAACAGGCGGTGGATTCAAGAATTTTTCCAGTTGGGGAAATCAATCCGGAGATACCGAAGCTGCCGCAACGGACGAAATACCGATTGTTTTCGGTGGCGCGAAACCGGGCGAGATTGAAGTGCTGTCGCAGGGCGATTTCGGAATTGAAACACATGCCGTTGCCCAGCCTAAACAATACTTCGCCACCGCTGTGAACCACCAGTCGATTTGATCGTGAAGAGTCTTTTGTTCCAGCCACGGGAGTATCTTCGCACCCCAGGAGAATTCCGTTCCGAAATTCGAACCATGAGGGAACGAACGGTGGGCCGACTCGTAGCTGAGCAAACCGAGTCCGAGATTTTTTAGATTGTTCGCACAGGAAGAACGGCGAGCCGATTCACGGATCATCTGTACCGCGGGTAGCAACATTCCGCTCAATAAGCCGATGATGCTGACCGAAACCAGCAACTCGACCAATGTGAAACCAAGGTTGGGCTGGCGGTGGCGCGGCATGCGACCAGCCGTCGAAAATTTTCGACGGGAAACGAAAAGGCGATTCATAGGTATATCTGCTGGAAAGTGGTTTGTCCTATCTACGCGTGAATTGCCGGATAATCCTCGAATCTGATTTAGATAATTTTGGTTTTTGAAAGAAATTTCGCTTTCGGAACTCGCGTCAGAAAAAGTTCTGGTCAAAATGGAATCAGATTTCCGTTTTCGACCACAATCATCTATTAGCCACGTCAAACTTCGTGACATCGACACGAACCCAATCGAGCCTGCTGATTCGCATTCGCGATACCAGCGACACGGATTCCTGGAGCCTGTTTGTGCGGGTCTATACTCCGATCGTCTATCGTTTTTTGATGAACAAGGGGTTACAGGATGCGGACGCCGCTGATGTGACGCAAGATGTCTTGATCGAGGTTGCGCAGTGCATTCGTCGATTTGAATACAAGCCCGAACAGGGCCGGTTTCGCGACTGGTTGGCGATTGTCACACGGCGGAAAATGTATCGATTTTGGGAACGAGGTAAGTCGGTTACCGGCTTGGAGGCGATTGTCATCGAGCCGGCTCAGGCTCATGATGCCGAATGGATTGATATTTATCAGGGCGAGCTATTGCGAATTGCGTTGGAACGAGTCAAGCAGGACGTGGAGGCAACGACTTGGTCGGCGTTTTCCAAAACCTGGATTGACAACATTTCAGCAGCGGAGGTCGCACAGGAATTGAAGCTGCCGATTGATTTGGTCTATAGTGCCAAATCGAGAGTGCTGAAACGACTTGAGGTAGAAATTCGGATGTTGGGAGACGACTGTGGCTGGATCAAAGATTGTTGACGCTAGTTCCTGTCCCAATGGGCCAACACTAGCTGCGCTATTGAGTTTGCCGGCCGACGACTCCTTAACGATCAGTTTGCGAAATCATCTCGCACATTGCGCCGCCTGCCAATACCGACTTGATCAACTCACCGATTCACCCGAGTTGGCGGGCGTACTCGAGCGTCTGATTCCTGATGCCGACGGCTGGTCTCATAGAATTGATGAAGTGGTCGCGCGAATCAACTCGCGCATAATTTCGGCAGTCAGCCAACAGGAGTTGTCAACCACCGCTCATTTGGCGAGACCGTCTTTCCTCGATACCAAAGACAACAGCGCGACCACAACTCCGATGGGTGGCATCCAAACGTCCGAGGGTCGTGAGCTGGAGAATTCGCCGCGAGTTATCGCGGAGATCCCAACGAAGATCGGCCGGTACCCCATTCTAAAAACCCTCGGCGTTGGCGGGATGGGCGTCGTCTACCTCGCATTTGACGAACAACTGCAGCGCAAGGTCGCGATCAAGACGATCGACATTGCTTCCCGCGATAAACAACTGAGACTCGAACGCGAAGCCATCGCGATTGCCAGATTGGATTCAGCCGAAGTCGTACGATTGTATTCTGTCGAGCGAACCGAGACAGGCGAGACGTTTCTCACGATGGAGTTCGTCGATGGCCTGTCGTTGTTGGATCAATTGCGGAACGGGCCACGAGTCGAGATTGATCACGCCGTAGATATTTGTTTACAGGCCGCGCGGGGATTGCACGCCGCTCATCTTGCCGGAATTTTGCATCGCGATATCAAGCCTGGCAATATCTTATTGGACCGTACCGGTCGTGCCAAAATCGTGGATTTCAGTCTGGCCCAGTTCACTCAGACCGATGCCGCGTTGACACGCACCGGAGTGGTGGTGGGCACGCCGACGTATATGAGTCCTGAGCAGGTTGCGGGCACCCCGCTCGATCCGCGCTGTGACGTCTACGGCCTCGGTTGCGTTTTGTACGAAGCGCTTACGGGAATTCCCCCGTTTCAAGGAACGACCTTTCAGATCCTCCGACAGATCAGCCAAGACGAACCCATCGCGCCACGGCGACTGAACGAACAAATCCCGCTCGACTTGCAGACAATTTGTCAAAAGGCGATGTCCAAACAACTCGATCAGCGCTACGCGTCGGCGGACGAATTGGCCGCAGATTTGTCGCGTTGGAAATCCGGCGACGCCATCCACGCCCGTCCTACCTCCACTTTCGAAGGACTGCTTCGATGGACGCGGAAAAATCGTCGAGTCACCGCCTTGATCAGTACGATCGCTGCGTTGTTGCTGGTCATCACATTGGGTTCCGTGTTTTCGGTTTGGCTTATCGCCCGGGCGAACCGAACGATAGAGTCCGAGAAAAATTTAGCGCTAGCTGCCGAAGTCCGTTCGGCGAACATGGCCGACGAAGCCTCGCGCCAACGGACATTGGCCTTGGAGACGTTAAACGATCTAATTTTTAAGGTGCAAGAGCAACTAAAAGATACGCCGCGCTCGTTAGAGACACGTCAGACGATTTTGGAATCGGCTTTGGTCGGATTAAATCGGGTTGTCGATGTGCAAAACGATACCCGGGTTGATCATAGTTCGATTGTCGCGCATCAACGCATTGGCGATATTTTGGTTGCGCAGGGAGACGCCGAATCGGCGAGATTGCAGTATGAACTGGCCCGCGAACTTGCTCAAGCAACCTACCAGTCGAATCCGAAAGACCGACGTGCCGGGCGCGACCTCGCCTCGTCGATCAGTTCGTTGGCAGGTCTAGAACAAGAGACCTTTGAGATCGTTGATTCGGAATCGTTGTTTCAGCAGGCGTTAGAACTCCAATCGACAATCATTGCGATGGGAGATGACGACCCGTTATTGCAATCCGAGATGGCTCACACACTGATTGGGTTGGGCGACGCGCGAAGTATGATCGGAGGTTCAGGAGCTGCGGATCTGTACCAACGTTCTTTCGAATCGATGCAACAACTAACTCGCGAGTTTCCCGAAGTTCTGGAATACTCACGACGCCGGGCCACCGCTGTCGATCGGTTGAGCAACCTTGCCATCAATGAGGGGGACTTCAACGAAAGCGAACGACTCACGGAACTTCGGCTTGACTTGGCCACAGACATGATTCGGCAACAGCCGCAAAATTCGACACTTCAACGAGAATACGCCCGCAGCCTGAATCAACGCGGCCGCGCACTAGCAATTCAAGACCGCCTGGAAGAAGCGTTAGAATATGTTATCAAAGCGACGGAAGTGTTCCAAGAAATCGCGACGGCGGACCCGACCAATGCGATTGCGGAATCCGATGTGGGTCAACAATGGTTTTGCCAAGCCTTGATTCGATTTCAGGCCGATGAAATGGATCAGGCACAAGCGGCGTGGCAAAAGAGTTTGGAAATTCATGAGCGATTGTGGAAAGCGCAGCCCACCAACACGCGTTACGCCTTGCTGGCGGTAGAAGTTCGGACGATGATCGGCAATGCGAAAATGCACCAGGGAGATCTCGCCAGTGCAGTCATGGACTATGACGCAGCCATCGAATTGTTGAAGGAACTGCCCTCCGAGATCGGAGGGCAAAACAAAACGGTAAAACTCGCTTTGGCGATCTGTCTCCCTGTGCGGGACGCACTCAACATGGCTATCCAACTTTCCGACGTCCAGCCCCAGAGCATTGAATTGGCCTCGGACGCAGAACAGTTGGCGATTGGCTATTACGCACTCTATCAAGATTTGGAAATGGGTCAGACATTGGCACGCAAACTATTGCGCGTCCATACTAAAGATCCAATTGTGCGCCGACATCTGACGTTTTGTTGTGCCGTCGTCTTCGCGCGCTCCTGCCAAGCCGAATTCGAAAAACAGGCTGGCTCGCGAAATCTGGATTCGGAGGCGGTGCACAACTTAGGCGACTCGTTGCGAGAACTAATGGTTCTCGATCCGACAGTGAATCGAAACGGACTGCTGCAGGATCCTAACTTCCGTGTGCTTCGCAGCCTGCCAGAATTCGACGTTTTGTTCTCAAAAAAATAATCGTGAGGCCGACGATCCGTCAAGATCAACCGCGCCAAAATCAACTGCACGTTATAATTTGACCGCCCGGGTCGCAAGGAACACATCGACGTACGAACTAAGTTTGTCATTCAGAGCCCAATCATCTTCGTAGAGTCCGGACAGTACGAGCCCGGCCGACAATTGCTCTCCGATCAAATCCGTCAACGTATGCCCGTATTCCCGCGGTCGCGTATCGCCGAGCACACGTACTCGTTCTTCCGGGGACAAATCAAAATCGCTGTAGGGAATTTTGTGCCGGACGATCAAGCGGTTTTTGTCCATTTCGACCGCGTCAAAAAGATAATACACCGGATTGATAAAACCCGTGATCAGAGTGCCCCCTGTTTTCAAAACGCGTGAACACTCGACCCAAATCGGTGGGACCATCGGACAATAACAAACGGAACAGGGATTGACGATCAAATCGAATTGTTGATCGGGAAAGCAGCGCAGATCCGTCATGTCACCGACGACCGTTTCGATTTCCAATTTTTCCCGTTGGGCAATCACGCGATCGCGAGCCAGTTGTTGTTCGCTTAAATCAAACACGGTAACTTGCGCTCCGGCTGCCGCCAGCAATGGCGCCTGAAGTCCTCCCCCACCGGCGAGACATAACCCCTGGCGTCCCGCCAGGGGTTCCAGCCAGTCGCGAGGAACCGGCTTTTGCGGCGTGACACGAATTTTCCAATTTCCGTTTCGCGCCGCGGCAATTTGCTGAGTCGTCACGGTATGGTAATACCGATCGCCAAACCCTGCCAATCGATCCCAGGCGACCTGATTGAAACTGACAGGATCAGATTGATCGGCGAAGTCGTCGTGATTTTCGGCTGACATCTGGGGGTTCTCTCGTCGCAATCGAGTCGTGAGTTAGATTTCCTACAGGTTAGGGTTTCAGCCCGAGGTAATTCAATTGGTCGGAGAAAAATCCAAGTGACTTGCCACTACCATTACGGGAATCGGTCAGCTAATCTGGTAAGGAATTCGCGACGGCGTCGTTCGAATAAATTCTAACGCAAGCAAGTTCTTTCAGGTTCATTCGAGAAAACTCTCATGCTAAAAAACACGGCACTCGGTTGGTTGGCCCTGGCGTTCTACGCAATTGTCACGAATTCCATCGTCCAAGCTCAATTCTCAACAGTTGAACCTCCACCCAAGGAATTGGCGACTGGATTTAATGCGATCTCGGCGGACCAAGCCAAAGAATGGCTGTCGGTGTTGGCGGGGCCTGAGTTCGAGGGCCGGGGGACCGGGCAAGTTGGTTACATCAAAGCCGCGCACTATGTTTCCGGCAAGCTGGCCGAACTGGGATTGAAACCCGTCGGCGATGGCGGAACGTTTTTTCAAATGCTGCCGATGCAGCGACGCGTCGCGGAAATGAGCGAATGCTCGATCACGGGTCCGAAAGAATTGAATCTGCCAGGCGAAGGCAATTTGGGATTCGATCGTTTCACCGCGGCGCCCCAAACTACGGGCGAAGTCGTATTCCTAAATTTCTCGGGCGGTTCGATGGACATTCCGGAAGAGTTAGTGCTCCGCGACAAAATCGTACTTTATCTTGCCGACGAAGCCTCCGAAACGAGTGCACCACGTGTGCTTGCGCGAAAGCGCCCGGCCGCTGCGCTGCGAATCATCGCGGGCGAACCTAAATCCATCTCTCAGCTTGTGCGCGGTGCGGGAGCGAATTCAACCAGCATCTCCGGGACGATCAAGACCGCAGCCGCGAGAAAAATCTTGACTGCCGTCGGCGGAAAATCGACTTGGATGAAGGCGGCAACAGTCGCGGGCGTCACAGTTTATCCCTCCGGACAAGAGGTTACCATCGCGATGCGAATTCGCGAAGAACCTGCGGCAGTGCCCAACGTAGTCGCTTGGTTGGAAGGTTCCGACCCGACGGTGAATCACGAATTTATTGTGATCGGTTCGCATTTGGACCATTTGGGTGTTCGATCCGGCACGGTCTTCCCCGGTGCGGATGACAATGGCTCGGGGTCGACCGCAGTGTTAAGCATCGCCAAAGCGTTTGCCACGAACCCGACTCGTCCCCGCCGCAGTATTCTGTTCATCTGGTTTGCCGCCGAAGAGGTTGGCTTGGTCGGCTCGAAACATTTTTGCGATAATCCATTGTTGCCGTTGGAAAACATGACCTGCATGTTCAACATCGACATGGTGGGACGCAACGAGGAAACTCCGAACGAAACAGCGGCGGAAAATGAAGGAGCGATTCACCTCGTGGGTAGCAAAAAGGGGGAAAGCGATATTCATTCGCTTATCGAAACGGCTAACAAACACGTCGGCTTCCGCTTCGAATACGACCAGGAAGATGTGTTTGGACGCAGCGATCAAATCAATTTCTACGAAAAAGGCGTGCCCGTCGCCTTTTTGTTTGGGGGCTTTCATCCGGACTACCATCAGCCGTCCGACTTGGTTGCCGCCATTAACTTTGACAAGATCGCAGCAGCGGCCCGGTTATATTACATCGCCATCAATTTGGCGGCCGAACACGGACGATTTGAGATGAAGACCGCTGAGGAACCAAAATAGTTTTTCCGGTTGTTGAGTAATTTTCAACAGACTATTCATCTTCGTCGACGTCGTCATCGACGTCTTCGTAGTCTGCGTCGTCTTCGTAATCATAGTCGTCCGAGTCCTCCGCTTCGAATTCATCGGTGGCGTCCTCGACGTCAGCATCGGCTTCGTCTTCCCATTCTTCGTCCTCCAGCTCTTCGTCTTCGTCCAAGTCTGCGGGGGGAGTGATTATTTTTGGTTTTGCCGCTGGGCCCGCTTGGGGAGCGATCGCTGCGTTGGCAGCGATGTTGGTGGTGAGTCCAGTCTCTTTCTTCCGTTCTTTGAGGGGCGTTTTCAACGTGGACTTGCCATCATCGTCCGGCCAGTCTTCGTCATTAACGGGATTAGGATCACCGGCCTGGATCAGCGCCCATTGGCTGTCGGTCAACAACACATCCCGGGCTTTGGACCCATTGTAGGGACCCAGATAGCCATCTTCAGCCATGAAATCGATCAAGCGGGCAGCTCGACCATACCCAATTCCCATCGCGCGTTGCAGCAACGAGCAACTGCCGCGTTGCTCGCGTACCACGATCGTGATTGCCTCTTCGTACAATTCATCGCGGTTCTCCAAGGCCTTGGGTCCTTCGGCTTCCGCTTCGCCTTCAACGGGAACTTTGATGTTGACCAACTCATGCACAAAGTTCTGTTCACCGGTACTGACTGTGTCGGTAATCAAATCGATCTCTTCGTCGCTGAGATAGGTTCCCTGACCGCGCAGCAGAGTGCTGGTGCCCGGCCAGAGAAATAACATGTCGCCCATCCCGAGCAACTTGTCCGCCCCACCCGCATCGAGAACCACGCGACTGTCTGTTTTCGACGCCACCTGGAACGCGATCCGCGCGGGCAAGTTCGATTTGATCAAACCGGTGATGACGTCGACGGTCGGTTTCTGGGTCGCGAGGATTAGATGAATTCCGACCGCGCGGCTTTTTTGAGCCAAGCGAATGATGTGCTGTTCGACGTCTTTCCCGGCTGTCATCATCAGGTCCGCCATCTCGTCGGCGACGATCACGATGAACGGGAGATTCGTTGGAATTTCGGCGCGCTCCGAATCAGATTGAGGCTGCAGGCGATCCATAATTTCTTCTTCGCCCATCTGGTTGTACGACGTCACATGTCGCACGCCGGCGCGCGCCAGCAACGCGTAGCGCTCTTCCATTTTATCAACGGCCCAAGCCAAAATCGCTTCGGCCTTTCGCATATCGGTTACGACGGGGTGCATCAGGTGGGGCAGGCGCGCGTAACCACTCAACTCCACCATTTTCGGATCGATCATGATCATGCGCACTTCATCCGGTCGTCGGGTCATCAGAATCGATGCGATAATCGCGTTCAAACAAACTGACTTACCCGTTCCCGTACGACCGGCGATCAACAAGTGCGGCAGCGTCGCCAAATCCGCGACCAAGGGAGCTCCGACGGCGTCGGCTCCGAGGAACAGTGGGATCTTCATCTTCTTGATTTGTTTATCCGACTGCTCCATTACTTGACGCAGTGAAACGATTTGCCGGGTCTCATTCGGGACCTCGACTCCCACCGAATTTTTGCCGGGAATCGGCGCGACAATGCGAACGCTCGGTACGCGCATCGCGATCGCCAGGTCGTCGGCCAAGGCGTTGATTTTTTGCAATCGCAGACCGGGCGCCAATTCGATTTCATACTGTGAAATCACCGGTCCCGTTTCGATCTCGACAACTTTCACTTCGTAACCGAATTGCAGACAAGTTTTTTCCAGAACTTCAGCGTTCTTGAGTGCTTCCCGTTTTTGTCGTTCGAAAGGCACGGCGGCCCCTTTGGACAACATTTCAATTCGCGGCAACTCGTAATCGGCGATTGCTTCCCGGTCGGCAGCTTCATTGAGCGCGCTGATCACGACTTCTCGCTCGGTCGGCTCGGGATCAGGTTTGGGTTTTCGAATCTTGAAGTGGGGCTTGGGAATCGTTACTTTCGAAGCCGTGACCGCAGCCGGGCTGGCAACGGCTTCTTCGGCCAGGCGCTGAACGGGGTCTGGGGCTTTGGCTGCCGAACTGATCGATAGCGTCGCTACTTCCGAGGCCACAGTCTCATAGGCTTCTTCGTCCTCGTCTTCGTTCGCGTTTTCATCGACGAACGACTCGCCCGTTTCATCATCCTCAATTTCAGCGTCGAGACTTTCATCCTCTTCGTCGAGTTCGATTTGTTTCTTAATTTCCTGGTCCCGACGCCGGAATCGAATCGTCCGCGGGGCTGCTAAATCATGTTGGCCATCGATACGAATGCGCGCCGGCAAATCATCCACAATGCGCTCGCCTTCTTTGGTCGTTGCCGAACCATTGAACCAACGGGCAAATCCATAAACCAAGCCAAATGGCAAGAGCGAGGTCGCAGCGACAAAGGCGGGCGCAAATACGAGGCGACCCGCGCGGAATATCAGGTATTCCGTCCACATCATCATGCCGACCAAAAACACGCTGGAGGTAACAATGAAGCCGCCGGTCGTGCCGAGGTGCAAGGCCAGCAGGGATTTTCCGAGCGCGCCCAAATAACCTCCGCAACCGATCACCGGACGAACGATACCCGTTGGCAAAACCAAACTGCACATGGCCGTGAGACCGATCAGACTGATTGACCATCCCAGCGTCTTCAACCAAGGTGACGCGATCGACTGTCGTTTGAACAAGGCGACTTCCATCGCGATCAGACCGATCACCAGGTAATACGCTCCCAAACCCAGCGCGTGCAATAACAGATCTGCCGTCCAAGCTCCCCAGCGACCGCAAGCATTGTGGAAGTCCACATTGGCAGGATAGAACAATTGATCCGGTTGGTAGATTGAGCACAGTAGCGGCGACGCTTCGTACGCGCGATCGGCTGGATCATAGGTCCCCAGGGCCGCGACCAAAAAGACAATTACGGTTAACAAACCGACGGCGACAATATCGTTGCGAATTCTTCGATCTTCGGACATGTGACCACACGAATGGGTTTGAAAGGCCGGCAAGCTCCCGCGGTGCCAGTTCTCCGCGGCGCATCCTTGCCACGATTCGATCCTTCTTGACCGTTGCAATTTGACAAATCGATTGCTATTCGTTGCCATCGGCAGTTGAGCTAGCAGAATTCAAGCCAGCTGAGCGTTTCTGAACAAATTCGCTGCCCCGCATCGCGTCGATTGTCAGAATCGGCACAGCCATTAAATTACAATCGCGAAATGATCAGCGGGCCGCGCGGGTAAATTTTTCGAACTTGCTCAGCGTTTCGCTACTAACGTGATGCTCCATCCCTTCGGCGTCGATTTCGGCGACCATGGGGCTAACACCGATTGCCAACAGGAAATCGACCACCGTCTTGTGACGAGTCTTTGATTCGACGGCCACACGTTTGCCTTTGATGGTCAATTGGATGGGGCCATAAGGTTCGCTGTGCAAATATCCTTCCGTTTTCAATCGCGAAACGATTTTGGATACCGTGACATGGCTGACGGCAAAATGGCGGGCTAAATCCACGACTCGGCAAATCTCTTTTTCCGCCAAAACATCCGCCACGGCCTCGACATAATCTTCGGCTGTTTCGGTTTGATGGTCTCGTCGGGTGCGCTCGTGTCGCCGCGATTGTAAGGGAGATTTCAAAGGTTTTCCTAATTGTGAACGGGTCGGACGGGCGCTATTGACACTCACATCTTCGATTGTAAGATGAATAAAGTCAAATTGTAGCCATGGCTACAAATATTCGAAGAGACCTATCAATGAACTCCCGTCGAAGAATTACGAGTCGCTTCCAGTTCGCCGTTCGGCTTTGCGCTGTCGGTTATTGGGCTTTGCTCGGCGAACTATCGGGAGTCACTGCACAGAATACTCCTGTTGCAAAAAAGGTCGTGGTGTGCTCGACCACACAAATCGCGGACTTTACACGACAAATCGTTGGCGATCGCTGGGAAGTTATCTCGGTATTGGCACCGGGCGAAGATCCCCATACTTATGAAGTTGGCAACGACGATTTGCTGACGGTGAAACGGGCGGATTTGTGTTTGGAAAATGGCTGGAACCTGGAAGGTCATGGTTGGATGAATAACCTGGCCCATTCGGCCGGCAAACCGATTGCGACTTGTGTGCGAAACATTCACCCTTTGGTGTTAACGGGACAGGATTCGCCAGTCAACGATCCGCATGCCTGGTTCAATACGACCAATGCCGCAATCTATGTGCAGAATATCTTGACAGCGGTCAGTCAAACCGACCCGGAGCATGCGGCAGAGTACCAATCGAATTGCGCGCGATATCTGCTGGAACTGCGCCGACTGGATTGCTGGATACTGGAACAAGTCAACATGATTCCACGCGGGCGCCGAGTGCTCGTGACGCATCACGACGCTTTTGGCTATTTCAGTGCCGCATATGGATTTCGAGCGATCAGCCCCGTCGGTTGGACAACGGGCGAATTAACTGATGTTGCTGTCGACCAGCGCCAACAAATCATTGACCAGATTCGCAGCCTGGGTGTAAAAAGCATTTTTGTCGAAACCTCAATCAATCGAGAACTACTGGACGGCATTGCCCGCGATACGGGGATCTCGATCGGCGGTGAACTTTATTCCGACGCCATGGGCGCAGCAGGTACGCCGGGCGAGACCTATCTCGGCATGATGCAGGAAAACGTCAAGACCATTGTTAAGCATTTGAAATAGAGTTGAGAGACTTCCATGCGCCCCATCCTGACACTTGCGATTGCCGGCCTGTTGATGGGCGGAGTTTGGGCCTACACCCGGTTTGCCGCTTCGATTCGTCCAGTGGCTGCCGCCTATCAAACCGAGCTGGCGACAGAGCCCTACTCGGTAGAGATTCGGCGGACCTTCATTGCGGCGCCGATACAGGATCCTGCCGGGTCAATCGACATTCGTCCCGAAACGGAGTCGCTTGCGCAAACTGCTGTCGCGGCGCTGCAGGTGCATTTCAAGGGAGTTTCGATTTTGCACCGCTCGGATGAAATCCAGCAAGTCGAACCGTTGGTGATTCCGTTACTGGAAGGAGTCGAAATCGGTGACAACGAATTGTTTATCTCCGCCAATCAAAAACTGCCCAACGATGTTACTTTCGCGGCGCTCCATGTGCGGGTCCGGCAAGGCGCCGTCACGATTTCGGAGTCGACGTTTACCAGCGTGAGCGGTTCGCCATTGATTTATGGTGTCCTTGTTTTTTCCGCTACTCCACCACCTGAACACGACATCGCTACCCATTGATGAAAACAAATCGAATCAACGGTTGAATTCATGATCACCGAAACGAAACCTGAACCGCTTGAACAAGCCAATTCGCCGATTGCGATCGAGGTCAAACATTTGACGGTCAGCTACGGCCCCGTACCGGCGCTACTTGATATTTCGGTCGCCATTCCGGCCGGACAATTGGTGGGCGTGATTGGCCCCAACGGATCGGGCAAATCGACTTTTATCAAATCGGTGTTGGGTTTCATCAAGCCCGATGTGGGCCAGGTCGAGGTCTTTGGTGACGACGTCTCGCGAGCTTCAGGCCGGATCGCCTACGTCCCGCAACGTGGGGCGGTCGATTGGGATTTTCCGATAACCGTTCGCGAGGTTGCCGCGATGGGACGCTATGGCAAGCGTCGCTGGTGGCAAGATTTGACACGCGAGGACTATCATTGGGCGGAGGAATCACTGGCTAAAGTTCGCATGTCCGAATTCTCTCATCGACAAATTGGTCAGCTGTCCGGTGGCCAACAGCAACGCGTATTTCTGGCGCGAGCACTGGCCCAAAATGCGGAAATTCTTTTGCTCGACGAACCATTCGCCGGCGTGGACGCCGCGACCGAGCGCGCCATTCTCGATGTGCTCCAGGAAACCAAAGCTCAAGGCAAAACCGTAATTGTCGTACATCATGATTTGGCGACCGCCGCCGAATATTTTGATTTGTTGATTTTGCTCAAACAACGACTGTTTGCCTTCGGCCCACCCAAGAAAGTTTTGAATCCCCAATTGTTGTGCGATGTTTATGAGGGCAATTTGAAAGTGTTTGCCGAACTGGCCGTAGCTGAACTGCGGCCAACAAAGCCGCCAATCGCTGATGATCAACTCAAGTACCAACCGCGGAATCGCCAGCCATGATCGATTGGTTACAGCAAATTCAATTGGATTACGGGCACATCATTCGGCCCTTGATCGTGGGCACCCTGGTTTCGATCGTCTGCAGTGTCGTCGGCTGTTTTATTGTGCTGCGGCGGATGTCGTTTCTGGCGGATGCAATTGCCCACTCGATGCTGGCAGGCGTGATTGCCGGTTATTTGCTGATCAAGATTTTGTTTGGCCAGGAAGCCCAACTCGGTGCGATGTTGATCGGCGCGATTTTAGCAGGCATCATGACGGTGGCGATGGTCGGATTTGTGACCCGGTTTTCACGCATCAAACAGGATACCGCGATTGGGATCATGTACACGGGCATATTCGCACTGGGGGCGTTTGTGATCTCGATTCGCTCATTTGGCCAACTGATTCATATCGATATTTATCACTACATCGTCGGCAGTGTGCTGTCAGTGCCCGATGAAGAGTTGTGGCTGTTGGCGATCGTAACCTCATTTGTGTTGGGGGTAGTGATTCTGTTTTATCGACCGTTGCAATTGACTTCATTCGATCCGATCATGGCCGCGTCGATCGGAATTCCGGTTTTGGCTGTCGAGTATCTGCTAACGGCCTGCACGTCGTTGGTCGTGGTTAGTGGAGTTCAAATCGCCGGAGTGATTTTGGTGGTAGCACTGATTATTACTCCGGCCGCGACGGCCTATCTGTTGTCCGATCGTCTGGACCGGATGATCATGTTGTCGATTGTCATCGGAGTGTCCGGCTTCGTGCTGGGGTTTCTGTTAGCGACCTGGGCGGGTGCAGCGCCGGGTGCTTCGGTGGTTGTGACGATGACTACTATTTTCCTCACGACTTTGGTGTTCGCTCCGCGGTACGGATTGCTCGCCGATTGGATCCGTCGAAAAAACAATGTGCCGCAGGAGATCATGGAAGACGTTCTCGGTTCAATACTGCGTTCGTCCGAGAGAGTGGTATCCATCGGCGAGATCGTGCGAAATCTGGGGAATCCGCAGGGACGAATTCGGCGGGCAATCAACGTTTTAGCGCGACGTGAGCTGCTCGAAATTGATGAGGACCGGGTTCGATTGACGGATGATGGTCGGATTGAAGCGGTGCGTTTGGTACGGGCACACCGGTTGTGGGAAACCTATCTCGATCAAACCGGCACGCCCGAAACCGAACTGCATCAGAAGGCCCACGTCTTGGAACACATAACCGATCAAGCAACTCTGGATTACCTGGATGACAAATTGGGTCACCCGATTACCGATCCGCATGGTGCCGTCATTCCGATCGATGTCAGCCATTTGAAATCGGATTGTGATTTCGTACTCAGTCTTTTACGACAAGGAAACCGAGCGACAATTCAGCGCGTCGATTCAGCGGCCGAAGCGCTCGGATTGGTTGCCGGCGAGACAATCACAATCGGTCCGCGTGGCGCAAGCGGAAAATCCTGGACCTTGGTAACGGCGCAGGGGAAAAAATTTGAATTGAGTCATGACCAGGCCGACGCGGTCTTTGTTCGCTTGATTGAATAGTTGCCCGGAGTGATTGGTCGGAGAACGCCGTACTCCGGTCCTGGGTTGGTTGGGTTTCAGAACCTCAATCAACGTTCCAGCCGTTGCGAAGAAGGGAGCGGAGGTTGCAAGACTTCGCCATCGACGACTCCTGTTTCGAAGCTCTCGGTTTCAAACATCTCACGTTGACCGTCCAGCGGTACCATTTGAAATTTGAAATTCCGCTTGAACCATTGAGTCAATCGAGCTTTGTACCAACGACGACACCGCGGAATCAACAAGGTCAAACCCACGGTGTCAGTGATGAAACCAGGCGTTAACAACAAGCCGCCGGCAAAAAAAATCAACGCTCCGTCAGTCAAAAGTTCGGTTGACAACTGTTGGTTGATCGCACTGCTTCGAAACTTGTTTAGCACCGATTTGTAAGAACGCTTTGCCAGCCACGCACCGACAATCCCGGACAAGACGACCATCGTGATTGAAAACGGCCAACCGGTATACGACGACAGTACCATTAGCAGAAACAAATCCGCCATGGGTACCAGGATAAACAACAGGACTAACTTGCCAAACATCTAACGCATTGCTCCCCCCGCATGTTATCGGCCAGCGAGCGACTCGGCAAGTATTAGCCGGGCCTTGGTTCAAGTCGGACAGTCGAGCACTCAATCAACAAGAAACCTAAGCCAACAAAATCATCCGCGAATATCGGCTTGATCTGCGGTCGATTTTGATCACTTTGGCGATGACCACAAGTCCGTCGGCGGCCGGCGCGGGAGTTGCCTGACTTGGAATCACTGGAATGTTTTACCGCAGATGACTCCGATGCACTCAAAAAAGCACCCCCACACATGTAAAATGGTATGGCGAATTTTCGGCGAAGCGAATATCCGAAAAAATTAGCGTCGCCAAGTGTCCAGCGCGTGGGTTGGCCAAAGAGCTAATGAATCCTGCCCGAGCGAAGGCCACTCAACGTGGATCCGTTGATGACTAGCGAGGTTGCTTTTCACCGAATGACCGCGAGCGACCAAGTAAGGGTAGGTGGCCATCGTTTGTCAACTGCGGAATGGGTCCAAAAATTTATCTGTAATGAGTTCTTTTTAAGGGATGTGCGATAGCCAGACCGGTCGGATTTGGATAAATTATGGGACTGGGTTTGGAACCGCTGGTTCAGTGGTTCCCCGCTTCAGAGTTTTGCGAGATTCAGTCAGGAATTGCTGCAATGTTTGCGGCGCGGTCGGGCCCAGTAGCAACGATGCCCGGCTATTTCCTTTTCCAATCCACGATCGTTCATGTTGCTTAATATTCACCAATTAGGCGGTTGCTCAGCAGCTTTCCTCACGTGGACGATTCCTCGCCTGTGATGATAGGCATTTGAGTCATGAACGTATTTAGTCGAGCTTACATCGACAGTCTGTATGAAGATTACAGGCACGATCCGCATTCGCTGCCACCCGCCTGGCAAACGTATTTTCAGAATTTCGACCCGTCGGTTTCCGAAATTAATCCCGATTTGCTGCCCAGTAGCTCTGCGGAAAATTCCTTGGCGGCTGCCCAGGGCACGGCTGAATTGGTCGTCTTGCAAGATCGTGTTGATCAACTGATTCGCGGTTTTCGGGTGCGTGGTCACCTGGAAGCCAACATCGATCCGCTGCAACGGCCGCGTGATTCGAACACGGAATTGAGCCTGGAATCCTATGGTTTGTCACCGGCTGACTACCAGCGAAAATTTTCGGCGCGCACCGTCGATGGTCAGAATTTTCGGACGCTCGAAGAGATCGTGGATCTGTTGCGGCAAACCTATTGTCGTTCGATCGGGGCACAATTCATGCACATCGATGACGCCAATGTGCGGCACTGGTTGCAAAAGCGGATGGAGGGTTCACAAAATCGTTTGCAGCTCCATCGCGAAACTCAGATTCGGATCTTGACTCGACTTACCGACGCAGTGATTTTCGAAGAATTCGTGCGAAAAAAATTCGTCGGCGCCAAAACATTTTCTTTGGAAGGTGCCGAGACCCTCATTCCGTTGCTGGATTTGGCCCTCGAAAAAGCGGGCGATCATGGCGTGACAGAAATCGTACTTGGTATGGCCCATCGCGGTCGCTTGAACGTGCTGGCCAACATCATGGGCAAACGCGCCAAGAATATTTTCTGGGGCTTTGATGATCCCGATCCGGAAACCCATCGTGGTGGCGGTGACGTGTTGTACCACTTGGGATATAGCAACGATTGGACGACCAGTAAAGGTAAACCAATTCATATTTCGCTCTGTTTCAACCCCAGCCATCTCGAATACGTCAATCCCGTTGCCATGGGACGATGCCGGAGCAAACAGGATCGACGCGGCGATACGCAACATCGCGAAACGATGACCGTCTTGATTCACGGTGACGCCGCGTTTGCCGGTGAAGGGGTCGTGCAGGAGTCACTGAATCTCAGCCAACTCGAAGGCTACAAAGTGGGCGGTACGTTGCATGTAATTGTCAACAATCAGGTGGGCTTTACGACCGACCCGGAGGAAAGCCGTTCGACCACTTACGCCAGCGACGTGGCGAAAATGTTGCAGATTCCGATCTTCCATGTCAACGGTGAAGATCCCGAGGCAGTGGCCCAAGTCGTCAACCTGGCGATGGAGTTTCGCAAGGAATTCAGTCGCGATGTCGTCATCGATATGTATTGCTACCGGCGTTTGGGACACAACGAAAGCGATGAGCCGCGGTTCACTCAGCCGGTCATGTACGAGACCATCGACAAACGACCGACCATTCGCGATAGCTACCTGAAGCGTCTGTTAAAGATGCAAGAGGTAACTCAGGAGGAAGCGAATCGGATCGCAGAAGTCCGCCGGGAGAAATTGCAGACGGAATTTGATTCCGTCAAAAGCAGTTCCGCTTTCACACCCGACACCCAAACTCTCGAAGGGCTGTGGTCTCGATACTACGGAGGCGAAGAACGCCGCGACGATGATATCGATACGGGTGTGGCGACTGGCCAGCTTTCCTTCGTGATCAAACGAATGTCCGAAGCTCCAGCCAATTTTCACGTTAATAAAAAATTGCAGCGCGTGCTGGATTCTCGAATTGAGTCGGCGGAAGCCCAACGCCCGGTGGACTGGCCAACCGCTGAATTGGCGGCGTTTGCTTCCCTGGCCATGGAAGGGCATGCCGTGCGGTTATCCGGACAAGACTCTGAACGGGGAACCTTTAGCCAGCGCCACGGCGTTTTGATCGATGCCGAAAACGGATCGCGGTATCGGCCGCTGCAGCATCTCTCCGCCGACCAGGCGGCGGTCGACATCATCAACAGTCCTCTTTGTGAAGCGGGTGTGTTGGGTTTTGATTACGGCTACAGTCTCGACGCGCCGGACAGTTTGATTATCTGGGAGGCGCAATTCGGAGATTTTTTCAATGCCGGACAAGTGATCGTCGATCAATTCCTGATCAGTGCCGAAGACAAATGGCACCGTCTGAGCGGCTTGACAATGTTGCTGCCTCATGGCTTCGAAGGCGCGGGGCCCGAACATTGCAGCGGACGGCTGGAACGTTTTTTGACTTCTTCCGCCGAACACAATATGCAAATCGTCATTCCCACGACCGCCGCACAGTACTTTCACGTATTGCGACGACAGGTCAAGCGATTGTGGCGAAAGCCGTTGATCGTGTTTACGCCGAAGGGTTTACTGCGAGAACCGTTTGTCATGTCTCCGTTAAGCGATTTTGCGGCGGGCAAATTTCAACGATTGCTGCCGGATGTCGAGGTGACACCGGAAGATGCGCCGCAACGGATCCTGTTGGCGGCCGGTAAAGTCGCCGTCGATCTGCTGAAGCGCCGCGCCGAAGATGGTCGCAGAGATTTTGTTGTGATTCGGGTCGAACAACTCTACCCGCTACCGCACCGTGAAATCCAAGCTGAATTATCGCGCTACGCGACTGACACCCCCGTGTATTGGGTGCAGGAAGAGCCCTGCAATATGGGGGCGGGCTATTTTATGAAAATCAAATGGGAACAGTTTGGCTTGTTTGAACGCTGGCCGCTAAAAGTCGTTGCGCGCCCCGAGTCGGCCAGCCCCTCCACCGGGTCGAAAAAAGCTCACTATCTGGAACAGGAAGAATTGCTACAGGCTTCGATGGGCACCGCGATGAAGCGTTCCACGGCCACGGCTTAGCTGCCCCTTGGCGACAGAGCGGACCGTTGGCTGCCGTCGGACAATTTTGTCGACCGGAAACAAAATGCAACGCGTTGAAAACTTTTTCCCGACTGGCAATTTTATAACACTCCCAAAATACTTAAACTTCAACCCCTTCGGCTACGATCATGTTTGAAATCAAAGTCCCTTCGTTCGGTGAATCGATTCAGGAAGTCCAAGTTGCCAACTGGTTAAAACAACCTGGTGATTGGGTTAACCGAGACGACGAAATCGTCGAATTGGAATCCGAAAAAGCCTCGCAGGCACTGACTGCCGAACGATCGGGAGTGATGGGTGAAATCAAAATCCAGCAAGGCCAATTTGCCCAAATCGGTGACGTGTTGTGCATCCTGAATGAAGCTGATAAACCGGTTTCCGGCACCACGGTATCCAGTGCCGCAACCGCCGTTGTCGGTGCCCCGACCGCAGCGGTCGTCGCGACGTCGCCGGCTGCTCGAAGTTCAACGGACTGGATCATGCCAGCCGCCGAACGCGTGTTAAGCGAGTATCAAATTTCGGCGGATGCGATTACGCCGACTGGACCCGGCGGCCGACTGTTGAAAGAAGATGTCTTGAATTACGTCAAACTAACGGGCTTGAAGCCCGGTTCGCAACCAGCGATCGTGACCCCAGCTGTGGTTCCCTCAATGGCAGCGCCGACTCTGCCGATTCCCAAGCCGCTGCTGGCCGCTGCTGGAGCAACGTTGGCTCCATCGACCAGTTCGGCAGCGACCAACACGTTGCGGCCAGCTCCGCCGGTTGCGATACCGTTGGCTCCCAATTCAAACGGAGGCAATTGGTCGAACCCGACGGCCGGTGCCAGTCGAGAGGAAAAATCGGTGCCGCTTAGCATGATTCGCCGCACGATCGCCAAGCGTTTGGTCGAAGCGCAACAAACGGCGGCGCTGTTGACGACGTTTAACGAAATCGACATGCAACCAGTCAAAGAACTGCGCACGCGTTATAAGGATCAGTTCCAACAAAAACATGGTGTGAAACTTGGCTTCATGTCGTTTTTTGCGAAAGCGGTCGTTGAGGGATTGCGCCGGTATCCAGCGATCAATTCTGAGATCCGCGAAAACAACGTGATCATGAAAAACTATCACGATATTGGCATTGCGATTGGCAGTCCGAAAGGATTGGTCGTACCCATCTTGCGAAACGTCGAACGGATGAGTTTTGCCGATGTCGAGCGCGCCATTGGGAACTTTTCCACGATGGCCGATCAGAACAAAATTCAACCGCAAGATTTGCAGGGCGGAACCTTTACGATCAGCAACGGAGGTATTTACGGTTCGTTGTTATCAACTCCGATTGTAAATCCACCGCAGAGCGGCATTCTTGGTTTGCATTCCATCCAGGATCGTCCGATTGCGTTAAACGGTCAGGTCGTTATTCGTCCGATGATGTATGTCGCGCTAACGTACGACCATCGCATCGTCGATGGTAAGGAAGCCGTCGGTTTTCTGAAAACGATCAAGGAAGTCCTCGAAGAACCCGCTCGCCTGTTCCTCGAAGTCTAGTGTTCAGTGTTCAGTGTTCAGTGTTCAGTGTTCAGTGTTCAGTGTTCAGTTTTCAGTGTTCAGTTCGTTTTTCAATTTTCAAACTTTCACATCCAAATTACAAACTATGTCCTCAGAATCTTTCGATCTCATTGTTCTCGGCGGCGGTCCCGGCGGCTATGTGGCTGCCATTCGCGCGGCTCAACTGGGTCTGAAAGCCGCAATTATTGATGAACACCCGCAGTTCGGCGGCACCTGTTTGCGGATCGGCTGCATTCCCAGTAAAGCTTTGCTCGAGTCGAGCCATCTGTTGGTCGAAGCCCGCGATCACATGATGGACCACGGCATTTCCGCGAACAAGCTGACGGTCGACCTCGGAAAAATGATGGAGCGCAAAAACAAGATCGTCGACACGTTGACCGGCGGGATCAACATGCTGCTGAAACGTAATAAAGTCACCACGTTTGTGGGGCGAGGAAAACTAATCGGCAACCAACAAGTCGAAATTTCCACCGGCGATTTGGTGACGGCCAAACATATTTTGCTGGCTACGGGGAGCGTCCCCATGCAGTTGCCTGGCATCGAGTTCGATGGCGACTTGATTGGCGATAGCACTACGGCGTTGTCCTATCCCAATGTGCCGTCTCGCTTGGTCGTGATTGGCGGCGGTTATATCGGCCTGGAATTGGGGTCGGTCTGGAGTCGGCTGGGTTCTCAAGTCACGATCTTGGAAGGCCTGGATCGAATCTTGCCCGGACTTGATCAAGAGATCGCTAAACTTGCGCGCCGCACGTTTGAAAAACAGGGCTTGGAATTCCAGACTTCGATGTGGGTCGAAAGCGCAAAAAAAACCGGACGCTGTTGCGAGGTCAAATGCAAGAACACGCCGGTCATCGAATGCGATCGCGTATTGGTTTCGGCCGGCCGCGTCGCGAACACGAAAGGGATTGGTTTGGAAACCGCCGGTGTCCTGACCGACAAACGTGGTTTCATCGAAGTCAATTCCGACTGGATGACATCGGTTGCTGGAGTCTACGCGATCGGCGATTGCATTGGCGGCGCGATGTTGGCCCATAAGGCTTCCGAGGAAGGAGTCGCCTGTGTTGAGAAAATCGTTTCTGGGCATGGTCATGTCAACTACGATGTGATCCCGGCCATCGTCTACACTCATCCTGAAATTGCGATGGTCGGTAAAACGGAAGAGCAATTGAAAGAATCGGGTACCGAGTATCGTAAAGGCTCGTGCCCCTACGGAGCCAATGGTCGCGCTCGGGCGTTAGGTGACGCCGACGGAAAAGTCAAAATTCTGGCGGATGCCCAAACCGATCGCATCGTGGGCGTACATGCAATCGGTGCGCGGGCCGGAGATCTGATTTCCGAAGCCGCCGTCGCGATGAATTTCGGTGCGACCAGCGAAGATCTGGCCCGCTGTTGCCACGCCCACCCGACCTTGTCCGAAATCATGCAAGAGGCTGCACTGGCCGTCGACGGCCGCGCGATTCATACGTGATGAGCTGGCGCTGGATGGCTCAACGATTTAGCGCTCACCTCTGAGGCGAACGCCTGTGTCCGCAGTGCGGCGAAGCGCGCCGCAAGATTGGCTAGAGGAAACGACGCTGTTGATGTTGCCGGGCGTTGGTTTATTTTCAAGTCTTCTTTTTCCGTTCCGGATTCGCCCTCGCCGTTGTTTCTGGCGCCAAAGAATGATGGCCCCAGTCTTTCCGCGCAAACACGCATCAGTTTAGCCTTTGCGAGGGTTGAAATCGGCCGTGAGCTGACGACCAACTACGCGTGTTGGTTGTCAATCCTGACCGCTCCGATCGGTATGAACCACGCGTTAGAAAACGGCGCCCCGAGAATTACCAGCTTATGAACAAACCACTTTGGCAGCTTAAGGAAGAGCTTGCCGTACAATGACTTACGATGATTTTGGTGCCATTCCCGTGTGGCCTCGACATTCCGCCTGCCAGGTTTTTCGGAATCATCTGGGTAGTGATACTCTGGCCCGCCCTAAACGACAATAATCTGGCAAGTGATTCAATCAAAACGGATCTTGGAACTGGATCAACCGTTGGTTTGGTCAAAGAGCGGTAAGTTGAGGAGTGTATTTCTTGACCGAGGGGTTGAGGAGCAGCCTTTCAAACCGGTCCCGAAAATCGGCGATATGCGATGTATCCACTCGAGCTGTGATGTCGCGAATTCGGCTCTCGCCAGGAGCCGTCTGAACCTCCCACGCGATAGGGTGTTTTCGGTCCACAACAAAAAGTCGTTGAAGTTCTTCTGGAAGTTTCTTTTTGACCGCCACATAAACGTCGACACCAATTTTTCGCTGTCCGTTGAGAATTTCTCTGATTTCAGAATCGTTAAGGTCACTGGCATCATGTAGCAGGAAAATTCTTGACATCTTCCCGCCCTTTACGAGAAATTCACTGATGGCATCGTTGATTGAGGGGTCGCTCCAAAAGTACTCTCTCGAAGCGAGACTAGTCGCCAAAATGTCTGAGTCTGGAAAGGCCTTTAGTGCTCGTCGATAAAACACCCGAAACTCATTGAGGTCTTTGATTATTATCGAGCGTTCGTTGATTGCAGTCCGCAACGAATTTGCCAACTCTGAAACGTAACTCCCAACAACCTTTTGGAGTATCGGGTTCAAGTCGCCGTGAACCCGTTCGAGTTGTTCATCCAGTCTTAAACTCAGACGGCTGAACAGTTCCTTGTTTGATCCTTCCAATCGCGCAAGGTCGCTGATGATCTTTTCGAACTTGGTCACCAATGTTGTTGAAACGTAGAGCCCCATTAACGAGACAAGGGCAAAAATCAGCGAGTTTTGTTTTTGATCGTTCCAGTCAGCTATTTCTTGGATATTTAGACTAGTTGGTCGCATTAGCCAAAACAAATCTAGCCCGAAAAAACTTGCTATCGAAAACAGTAGGCACACAAAAGCAATGATACAAATCGACGCGCGCCCGATAATGGAAGCAACGTGTGAGTACCAGATCTCGTCAGGGGTATTGTTTGGCGGCATCAATTTTCTTTCTAATTTGGATGAACGCTGTTCTCGGAACCAAATAGTATTCTATCGTCCAGAGGTCTTCACGCCGTCTGGTAAGTAAATCGGAACCAGTAAATCGGAGAGGAGTAAATCGGGAGGAGTAAATAGGAGTAAATCGGGGAGTAAATCGGGGGCCAGACCAAGGTAAATCGGGGGCCAGACCAAGGGGCGGGGAGTAAATCGGGGGCCAGACCAAGGGGTAAATCGGGTAAATCGGGGGCCAGACCAACGGTTAATTCGGGTCGGTTAAATCGCGGGCCAGACTAAGTGGGGGACGAAGGCTAGTGCTGGGCTGTTCAAAATTTGGGGTTGGGGCCAGCATGGCCTCCGCAGGTTGATGTCCAGTTTCCGTGGGCTAAATCCTGGCTTCGGCGAGACTGTAGGCTGCGACCCAAGTAGTCTTCTCGCCATTGAGCAATG
>JANNPW010000067.1:0-197267 GCA_031400405.1 Mariniblastus sp. | reverse complement strand
CTGCGGGATTTCCGGTCTGTTCGTCATTTCATGTTAAAACATTTTCATCAGGCCACCCCGAACCCCTCTCCCGTAAATTCGGAGGGGCCTTGATACCCAGGCAAATCGAAAGCGTCCGAATATACGGGCCAGGGGGAGCCTGGTTAATCGTTGTGATTCGATTGGATCTAACTCCAAAACGAGACCACCAGAAATTGCGGCTTACCAATCCAATGCGAACTCGGTTAATTTATTGTAACCGTTCACGGCCCTTACTCGTCGTTCGCGCGTCGGCGGGAATCCAGCTTGACAGGCTGGAAGCCTATCCCACTTACTGCTGCTCGCCTTACAGCAGATCTTTCACGTCGTCGCGTTCTTCTTGCAGCTCCTTCATGGTCGCATCCATTTTCGAGCGGCTGAATTCGTCGATCGCCAAGCCTTGAACGATCGAGTACTGACCACCCTGGCAAGTCACGGGGAACGAATAGATCAAGCCTCGTTCGATGCCGTAACTGCCGTCACTTGAAATCGCCATGCTGACCCAGTCGTTGCTGGCGGTTCCGTGAACCCAAGTGTGCATATGGTCGATCGCTGCGTTGGCGGCCGACGCGGCGCTCGACAAACCGCGTGCCTCGATGATTGCAGCGCCGCGTTTTTGAACCGTCGGAATAAACGTATCACGATACCAAGCTTGATCAACCAGCATGTTCGCGGGTTTTCCACCCACCGTCGTATTGCTGATGTCGGGATATTGGGTGGCTGAGTGATTGCCCCAAATTGTCATCTTGTGAATGCTGGTGGATTCGGCGCCGGTCTTGTTGGCCATCTGCGAAATTGCCCGGTTGTGATCCAGGCGCGTCATCGCGGTAATATTTCCCGGCTGGATATCCGGCGCATTGGCTGTTGTGATCAGGGCATTGGTGTTGGCTGGATTGCCGACCACCAAGACCCGAATGTCTTTTTTGGCATTGTTGTTGATCGCTTTCCCTTGGACGGAAAAAATCTTGGAGTTGGCGGTCAACAGATCTTTCCGTTCCATCCCTTTGGTTCGCGGCATCGCTCCGACCAGCAGGGCAAATTCGGAATCAGCGAATCCAACGTTGGGATCATCCGTCGCGACCACACTGTGCAGCAACGGGAACGCACAATCTTCCAGTTCCATGACGACCCCCTTCAGTGAATTCATCGCCGGAGTGATCTCCAGCAACTGCAAAATAACGGGTTGGTCGGGACCGAGCATGTTACCGGCGGCAATGCGAAATAGCAGTCCATAACTAATTTGGCCGGCAGCACCAGTCACAGTCACACGAACGGGAGATTTCATCAGGTGGTTCCTATTAAGGGATCGACGGACGGTAGTTGATTTCCATCCGCGAATATGCCGCAGGAACCCGGTTTCTGCAAGGTGGTAACAGCCTGAATTCACCGGCGAGGGGCCCGCCGAAGCCGGGCGGCTATTCCAAATTCGTGACTTCAATGCGATCCGGCAAATCCGGGCCCAAACGTTTTTTTGGGTTCCAGGCTCTGCCTAAAACCCAGATCGTCCAGCACATGCCGACGATCAACGCGATCAACATCGAACCCCGAAAAAAATCGAGCTGCGTTTCTGCCAGGGCAATCATCAGGGGTTGACGTGAAATTATCAGCGGACTTAACTGGCCAGTCGCTGCGGCCGCGTTAGTCAATTCGGATCCGTATTTCCAAAACCGAAAATAGAATCCGTTAACCCAAATCTGCTGGTTCTCAATCTGAGCTGGAGTCATGCCGTCCGGCAACGAACGACAACACACCGTGACGGGAAACCGACGGTACAGCAAATCGTCGTTGCCTGCATTCTTCACGACCACTTGGGCGTCCAGATCGGGAAACACAACCAATTGAAAATAGTGCTCGAATTCCAGCGGTTCGCCAGTGGATGTTGCTGGACGCTGCACTTGGGTACACTGCCGCACGCGAGCCCGAAAACCCACCGCGTTACCAAAACTTTCCGTCGAATTTCTCAACAACTCATCGCAATCCAGTATCTTTCCCGGTGGCTCGCGGCGAATCCGTTCAACCGCCGAAAGGAACTGAAAAAAGACTTCCGCATCGGCGGTCCCCATGCCCTTGGTATGTTCGCGTCGCACCAGATCCAATCCACCAATATCAACGCCCTGCTCAGCCAGTAACACGTGCGACTCAGTAACTTGCAGGTCCGGATTAACGGCTGTCGGAAACCAGCTTAAATGTTTCGCGATAAATAAGGGAACTTGGATCGGCCGCCCGTTATTCGTCGGTTGATTCGCTTGGTCATTCGAAGCGGGGTTCGATTCCAGATTCGCCGGTGCCTGGTCGTTCGCTTCGACGGCATCGACCGGTAGATCGGGCTCCACGTTCGCGAACAAGAATCCGACAAACTGAATCGGCTCGTCCAAGTCGGTTGCCGACTTCCAGGCGGCCGGACTGCGCAACGTCATCACCTGAAATTTTTCACCCGAATCCGAGACACAGTCGGCACGATAGACGCTCTTGATCGGTGTCTCGTGATCCGTGCCCGGCAGGCGGATTGGCGTCACTGCTTTGACGCGACCCTGGCGAGCGAATACCCAGAGCCGATATTCCGGCAGGTCATCAATGATTTGCTGCCAGGAAACCTCTTGCGAAAATAGCGCATATTTTCGCAAATTCATCGTTGAGGTTTGCAGCACGCGATAGATCATTTTGTGAAAGTCCACTCGCGCCACGTCCAGCGGTTGGCCATCGCGAATTTCGAAAGCCTCACTGGCGGAGAAACCAGCCAGCTCAATCGGCGTTTGATCATGAGTTTGCGCCATGGTCGAGGCCGAAAAAAAACTGCCGGCCAGAATTCCGACCCACGTGATTATCCAGCCGCAATTGCCTCGTCGCGAATCCCGGATCGGATCGTTGGACAAACCAGGTTTAGTCATAAAGTTCTCGAATCTTTTCGACATCGGTCTGGACATTCGGATCGTCGACCAACCCGGATAACGTCTGATTAATTTTTTTCGTCGTGTTGGGGCCAGGTTGAAAACGGGGCGTTTTCGAATTTTGAAACACGCGCCAGGCAATGCCGGCGGCCAACAGCGGCAACAGTACCAAGACCGCGATCCAGCCAACGGTGGGCAATTCAAACGCCGAGACGGCCTTGTTCTCGGCCTGGACATCGGGGACGCAAGTGATGGTCCGGGCCAGAATGATGGGACTCTCGCTGACTCTTTTGGCAGCATCCAGATAGGTGCGAACTTTGAAAAACAGTCCGCTGGCTTCGATCCGTTCGTTGAGCGCTGAGTAATTTTCGGACACCTCCGGAAAATCGGCCGGCAAGTTCAGCGCATACACATAGTAGGGCGACACTTTCGAATCGACTGGCCGCACCAACAACACATAGTGATGTGGAAAACCCAATTCGCTACGATCGACTATTTCTCGTCGCGCCGATTGAACCCAGCCCCCAACCTGCACGGACCGTCCTCGATAATATTCGGGTTGACTGGATAGTTGCAAATGAGAGGCCGACGACGGTTTCGCCAATTCTCCATTGACGATTTGCTCCCACATTCTCACCCAAGCTGGTGAATCTCCTTCCCAACCGATCGACGTGTGGTCTTGCACCTCGGCGAAAATCAGCGGATCCAGCACAGCCTGAAGTCGCTCGATCTCGCTCAACTGAGCAACAGTGAAATCCTGACCTGCGAGCGCCGCTTCGAAGGCCGGCAATAATTTTTTGCCCCAGCTCTGTTCGAACTCAAATATCTCGTCGGCCAATTTTGTTTTCGCTTCGCTGCCAGCAGGTAACACGGTCAATTGATCCAACAAGTCTCGGTGAAAAATTTGTCTTTGTTGATTCAAAATTTGGACCAACGATTCGAAAGCTGGTTGTTCGGAAGGATCCCACCGCTGACTGGTGCGAAGCGCTCGAAGAAACCGAAACATTTCGGCTTGCTGTTGCGCATTAAACTGCCGCACCATGTTCACGCAGAACCGCTGAGCACTGGGCGGATACGGAGTCACCGGTTCGGGAGCGCGGGTCGTGTCAGAAAGCTCGACAAACTTGGCGATCCTGGCTGGGACTTCAGCCGGTTCGCCGGTCGTGGTTCGCTGGGTCAGCGCCGGGTCTTGGGCCAACTTGACAGCCGGTTCGTCGAGCCCCAACCAGGCCCAGCGTTCCGGCTTGCCGACTTCCGTCATGGCAAAAATCACCACCACCAACATCGCCATCAGCATCAGCAATTGCAGTTGTGCCCCTCGTCCCGTTGAACGTTGGGGAACAAAGACCGACTTGGGCCTTAAGCGTGGAGATTCATCGACAATTTCCGGGGCTGTCAATTCCGGCTCGTCATTTGGCCCTGCTTGTTCGTCATCGAAATTCATAGGGCATTTTTCATAATGTCAGTCCGCAAAAATCGCCAGCCCAATTCTAACTCGCGAAAAAGATCGGTTGGCGAAAGATTGTCTGCCCACAGGCAGCAGCGGATACCGTTTTTTATTATCATAGAGTCTCGCTTTCGCCAGTAGTAGCGTACCATCGAATGATGTTGAAATGGAAGCAAAATAACAAATCGGCTGGGGCCAGTCCCCCGGTTGCCTTCAGCGTCGTCCAACGTGGTCACCGAAAATATATTGAGGAAATCCGCATCGTGTCAAAAATTGCGATCAACCTGACGTTTATGATTGGTAGTTTCGTTTCCGTCATCGCCGCCGCAGATGAGCCGGCCGAACGTTTTCTCCAAGCCCTGCGTGACGAGGGATATTTCGATATCGCTGTCGACTATTTGAGCAGTTTGGAAAACAGTGACTTGATTTCTGACGCATTCCGGCAACAGCTCCCCTTTGAAAAAGCGGAGACGATGGTCGCCAGTGTCAAAACGGTTCGCGACCCCAAAATCGCTGACGCGCGTCTCAACGAGGCACAAAAAATTCTGACGGAGTTTGCCGGAAAGGACCAATCCCTGGAATCGTTGGCCAGAACGTTGCGTTACCAAGGCAACCTGTATCATAGCCGTGTGAAGGTGAATGATTTGCTCGGTGCATCGGATCGTTTGACCGCGACGGAAAAGGAAGTCTTCGCCGATCAATCCCGCGAACTGTTGAAAAATGCACTTAAGAGTTATATGCTGGCCCGCGAGAAAGTTCGACAGTTGATTGATCCCGCCAGCCCAGAGGGACTCAAGATCGACCCGCAAGATCCAGCCTCGTTAGCCAAAGTGAAACAGTTCAAGACATTGTATACGGACATCCGAGTACGAATCCCGTTAGTCATCGAACAATTAGCCGATACATACCCAGACAACCATCCCCAACGCATCACGGATCTGACCAATGCGGTTAGTGAATACAAAGATGTTTACGCCGACTATTCCAGTTTTCCCGCTGGCTTGGACGCATTATTGTTTGCCGCGCGCTGTAGCCAAAAATTGGGCCAACATAAAGAAGCGGTATTCTTGCTGGAAGACATTTTCAATTTAAACGATAGCAGTACGTTTCGGAAATTGAAACGCAGTGCGTTCCTGGTTGCCTGCGACAGTTGGAATAAACTCGAAGCGTATCCTGCCGCCGAAATTAGCGCCCGGTTGGAGCCGGTTGTCGCCGTCCTCAATCGCGAAGAAATTCGCGACCCAGCCTGGTTGCGCATTCAAATGGAATTGGCCATTGCCAAACACCAACTGGCGGTCGAAGTTCGCGCTGCCGGGGGCGCTCGATCGAGTAGTGATTCCGATGACCTGGATCGACAGGCCGCGAAACTCTTGCGGGGCATCGTCCGTATTCCTGGCGATCACCGTGAACGTGCCGAACAACTGATTTCGGAATGGAATATTACGATAGCGGCCAAAACTGAACCGGAATCCAAAGCTCCCGCCACGTTCGTTGACGCGAAACAACGAGCTCAAGATCTGGTGCTGGAAATCGAGACCCTGTTGGGCGAAAACAGCCAGTTGAAACGGCAACTCGCCTCCGCTGCAGAGTCCGACAAACCATCGACTAAAACCTTGCTTGCTGAGTCCACGGAACGACTCAATGAACAGGCACTTGCAGCGTTGACCTTCCTTGATTCCACCTTGGATCTGGCAGATGACACCACCGCCCGCGCCGATATCAACTCCGTTCGCTCGTTACAGTCGTTTTGTTATTTTGCGATGGGACAGTATTTCGAATCGGCGGTCATTGGCGAGTTCTTGCTGGAAAAATATCCGACCGTGGACGGTACGCGAGCCGCGACGACGTTGATGATCCAAAGCTATTTGCAACTGTATGATCAAGCCGCGGAGGCGGACAAAAGCTATGAACTCGGCCGTTTGTCCCGCGCCTGCACTGCGGTCGTGGAACGTTGGCCAGGGTCATCGGAGACAGGCCTCGCCGCTAGTACGTTGGTTCGATTGGCGATTACCCAAAAAGATTTTGCCACGGCCGAACAGTACTTCGCTCAACTACCGGAAAATTATGCCGGGCGGAGTCAACTGGCATCGCGACTGGGGCAACGAATGTGGTTCGATTATCGAGCGAAACTGGCCAACACAGTGGACCGTCAAATTTTGGATCCCCAATTGAAGCAGGCGAAGGTGTTTTTGGAGCTGGGTGCGCGCGAAGCGACTCTCGATCAACTCGATTACGAAACAGCGCTCGGCTGCCTCCTGTTGGTCGATGCCCATCTCGAGGCCGGTGAGATCGAACTGGCCGTGCAACGACTGGAGAATTCCGAAATCGCTCCACTGGATTTAATCAAACAGAAACACCCGGCGATTACGCAATCTCCGGCAGCGAGTTTGTTTAGACAGGAGTCCTACAAGATTGCCATCAAGGCGTATCTCGCCTCGATACACCACAGCGACAATCCGCAGGCCTGGATTGATAAAGCCAGTGGGGTCATTGCGGCGATGCGGGAAGACATGGAAGCCAACGACGATCCGCAGGCCCGTCAACGAGTGACGCAGATCTATGGGCTGATCGCGACGGAACTACTGGCGCAGTTTGAGGCCTTGAGCTCTGCCGAAGAAAAAGCCAAATTCGCCAACAGCCTGTTGTCGTTTTTGGCTTCTATCGAAAAGGATTCCAACGATGCCCGCATCGTACTCTGGGCGGGCTCGACGTTGTTGAACGTCGCCCAATCCGTCAACGATTTGGGACAACCGAACGAAGCGAAACCGCTATACCAGCAAGCTGTCTCGGCGCTCAGTCGCGCCGAAACGCTGGGGTTTGCCGGCGATCCCCAGGCGCCGGCAATGACCACAGAACTGCAACGCCAACGCGCCTTGGCCCAACGCGGCAGCGGTAATTTTGAGGGGGCGATTGAACAATTCGCCTTGATCCTGGAAAAAAATCCCAGGAATTTGAAAGTACAACTAAATGCTGCCGAGACATTGCAAGCCTGGGGAAAATCGGCGGGCCGCTCCAAATTGTATACCGAGGCTGTGATGGGCGCTCGTCCATTTACCGATCCAACAACCAAACGACCGAGCAAGTTAATTTGGGGCTGGGAAAAAATCTGCACCGCCACGCGCGGCAATGAAAAAACCCAGGACGCGTTTTATCAGTCGCTCTATCAATTGGCCGAGTGTCGCATGGAGTATGGGCTGCTCGAACAAAAAAAGGAAGCCATTGCTTCCGCATTACAAGAAATCGAGAACGCCGAGAAACGCGATCCGGAACTGGGAGGAGCAATTTGGAAACGCAAATTCCTCGAATTAAAAAACCAGATCAAACAACATCTGCAGCAGTAAACTCGGTTTAACTTCGCGTCCCGTTCCGCCCACTGACCCTCCATCCAATTTTGCACTCCAACCCAGTACGCCCATGCCTATCAGAATTCAAACACGCTTGCTTCTTACGCTCTTGCTGGTTGGCGGAATCTGCCACCAACTCACTTGCCCGACGGCCGCCCGGGGCCAAGACGAAACGGTGTACCGTTTACGTGCTGACGGTGGAACCTCCAAAGTGAGTGGCAAAGTCACCGAGATTACCCCCTTCGGTGTAACCGTCCAATCCAATAGTGGACCACTGGAAATTCCCTTCGCCGAAATCGACAAAGTGGTCACGGTCAATGAACCCTTGGAGGTCGGTCGGGCTCGCGATCGCCTTGAAACCGGACGCTTTGATGATGTGCTCGCGGAACTGCAAAAGATCACGGATCCAAACAAAGCGCCAGCGGCTAGAAACGAGATTGAATTTTTGACCGCCGCGGCCACCGCACAAATTTCCCTGCGTGGTGGCAGTGTGACCGCGCAGGATGCCGGCCGAACGATGGTTGAGTACCTGAAGAATAACCCCACCTCCTACCATTTCTATCCCGGTACGGAATTGTTAGGCAAACTATTGTTGGCGGTCGGTCGTCCTGAATTAGCCGAACCCGAGTTTGCCAAGTTGATCGAATCTAAATCGAAGGCCATGATTCTGCGGGGATATTTCAGTCGTGGCGAATCGTTAATCGAAATGGGAAAATTCGCTGATGCCGCGACGGCGTTTCAGGCGATCCAATCCATGGAGGCGAACGACGATCTAACACAATCCTACAAATTGCTCGCCAAAGTACGGCAAGCCAAAGCGCAAGCCCTACAAGGACAATTTGCCGAAGCGATTCAAGCGATTCAGGACGTGATCAAGGTCGAGAGTCCCGACAATGAACTCCTGTTCGCGTACGCTTACAACTCGTTGGGCACCGCTCAACTACAAGCCAATAATCTAAAGGAAGCGGCCACAGCGTTTTTACATACCGAGTTGTTGTATTCGAGCCAGTCCGAGCCGCATGCCGAAGCGCTGTATCAACTGGCATTGATCTGGCCCCAACTTGAACAAACCGATCGAGCCAGTCGAGCGCGCAACACGTTGAAGACTCGTTATCGCAATTCCTTTTGGGCGACCAAGCTGTAGCGCGTCTTCCTTATTCGAGGTCATATTCGTTTCCCCGGTTTCTTGCTCCTACACTCAATAACTATTGCCCGTGATTCCAGAACGACTTGGCTCCACCGGTTCCGTCGCCAACCGGAAATTTGCCATCATCACTTCCCAATACAATCGCGATATCACGCAAAAATTGTTCCAAGGGGCGGTGCAAACATTGCGAGCCCACCAGGTACCGGATGAAAATATTCTCGCGGTGTGGGTCCCAGGGGCTTGGGAAATTCCTTTGGCCGCGCAACACGTATTGAAGTATCAAAATCCGGATGCCGTTATTTGTCTGGGCTGCGTGATCCGCGGCGAAACGACCCATGATCAACACATCAACACCGCCGTCAGTCACAACCTGGGACAACTCGGATTGGAGTATGGCATTCCGGTCGGCTTTGGATTGTTGACCTGCAACACGTGGGATCAAGCCGAACAGCGCGCCGGTGGTAAAGTCGGCAACAAAGGCATCGAGTCCGCGGAGGCCGTGATTCAAATGCTGCGACTTTGCGACACCATTGGCCAAACCGATTCGTAGAAATCTGGCGTTAAGTCAAACAGGCGATCAGCAATACGCCCATGTATAACGGCAAGTACAGCAATGAGACGCGCATCAATTTCCGGGCGGTCCCGTCGTTGCGGTCGCGATTGAATGCCAGCGAAGCTTGCAGATAATACCACCCCAAAATGAGCGCCAACACGATCAGCAACCCGCCCTGAAACCAGGTCCGGACGCAATAAGCTGGAATCAGACTTACCATGATTAGCAGCGCGGCGGTCAACACGGCTTTGCGACCTGCGGCCCGGCCCGTCGGCTCGGTTACAGTCAACATTTGCATGCCGCCGGCGCGGTATTGGTCGCGATACTTCCAGGCGATCGCCATGAAATGCGGAAACTGCCACAGGAATAGCACGCCAAAAAAAGCCCATCCAATCAGACCGACGGTTTGCGTTGTCGCTAACGAGCCCATCAGGATCGGCAATGCGCCGGCGACTGCGCCGACCTCGGTGTTGGACCAGTGCTTGCGTTTCAGCGGCGTATAAATAAACGCATAAAGAATCCAGTTGGCTACCCCGCAGGCGGCGGTTTGCCAATTGACCATTTCGAACAGAATCACTGTTCCGCTGCCAATCGTCACGGCTGCAAACAAGGCGACCTCCGTCGACGTAAGTTTTTGGGCCGGCAGCGGCCGCTGGGCTGTTCGAGGCATCAGGAAATCCGTATACCGCTCGATGTACATGTTCATCGCGTTACCGCTAGCCGCGACCAACAACATGCCGATCAGTCCACCGAACAACGTCAGCGGAACGATCGGCTGACCGGCAGTATGTGCGGCCAGGACGGCAGCGACGGCGAAGGTGATCAACACCATTACCGAGATTCGCAGCTTGGTCAATTCGATGTAAGCCTGCCAGCGCGATGATTGCGCCGTCGTCGAATTCAAAGGCGAGCTTGCCATTTCCATCTCGGCGTTATTGGAAAGTGTTGTCATGGGTATAAATTCTGTCTTGATTGGGGTCGAAAATCCAGCGGGTGCGAGTCGATTGGCGATAAACCAATCAAATATCTGTTCGACGCAGCTGTATTTTCAGGCGAGTCGTTTTCTCTTGAGGGGCCGCTGATTAACGCCTCGGCCATCGATCACGGGACAATTTCGGTCTGCGGGAAGAAATCGGATTCCCGATCCGGGTGGCTGTATTCGTACGGTCCGCGTTGCACAATGGGTTGATAATCGAAATTTCCATGACCTGGCGGGCTAGGTGTCGTCCATTCCAACGTATTGGAATTCCACGGATTGCGACCGGCCCGCGGGCCAAACAACAGGCTGCCAAAAAAGTTCAACACAAATAGCACTTGGGTGGCTGCCATCCCCAATGCACAAATCGTCATGAATTGATTTAACGGCAACAGATCTTGAAGCGACTCAGTCAAATAGGGATCAGCCAATCGACGGGGCATGCGACTGAGAAAGTGCATCGGAAAAAACGTGCCGTTCAAGAAAACAAACGTTAGCAAAAAGTGTATTTTCCCCAATCGTTCGTCCAGCAACCGGCCAAACATTTTCGGGAACCAAAAATAAATCGCGCCAAAAACCCCGAGGATACTGGCCCCAAACAATACATAATGCAAATGCGCAACGATGTAGTAGGTATCGTGGACGTAGATATCAACGGGCGGTGCCGCCATGACAATCCCCGACAGCCCACCGATCACAAACATCGACACAAACCCGACACTGAACAACATGGCCGTCGTCAGATGCAATCGACCACCCCACAACGTGCCCAACCAGTTAAACACTTTCACTCCGCTGGGCAGTGCGATCAACATGGTTGAGACCATAAACGACATGGCCAGTGTCGCGTTCATGCCGGAGATAAACATATGATGTCCCCACACGACGAATCCCATTCCTGCAATTGCGGTCACTGAGTACACCATCGGTCGGTAACCAAACAATGGCTTGCGCGAGAAACAGGAAATCATGTCGGAGACCATTCCCATCGCGGGCAGGATCATGATGTAGACCGCCGGATGCGAGTAGAACCAGAACAAATGTTGCCACAGTAAAACTTGCCCACCCCCAGAGACTCCGAGCTCATTGTTGGCGGCAATGTTCTCCGGAAGAAAGAAACCCGTCTGAAACACCCGATCGCAGATTTGCATCAACACCGCCGCCGTCAGCACTGGCAACGCAAACGCCTGGATGATGGCGGTAATGAACAATCCCCAAATCGTCATTGGCAACCGAAACATGGTCATCCCGGGTGCGCGCATTTGAATGATGGTCGTCAAGTAATTGATCGAGCCGGTCATCGACGAAACACCGACAAACACCAAACCGATCAACCACAATGTTTGCGCGTCGCCGCTGGGGGAAGCGCCAGGCAGTACTGACAATGGCGGATACGAGGTCCAACCTGAACTCGGTCCATAGGCCGGCGTGAAAAAACTGAGAATCATGCAACCGAAGGCCGGCCACATCGCCCAATAGCTCAACATATTCAACCGCGGAAACGCCATGTCTTCCGCGCCGATCATCAACGGAATCAAGTAGTTCCCAAAGGCCCCGGCCAGTATCGGGATCACGACAAAAAAGATCATGATGGTGGCGTGCATCGTAAACAACATCGTGTAAAACTCGGGGGAAATTTTTCCGCCCGATTCGGCAAATAACCAGTTCCCCACGATCGGCATGTCCGTCCAGGGCCACGCCAGTTGCCAGCGAACGGCCAGCGCCAACAATCCGCCAACGGCCAGCCAGATCAGCGACGAAAACAGAAACTGCAACCCAATGATCTTGTGATCGGTCGCAAACACGTAGGTACCCAGAAATCGCAGCACTGGATTTCGGCGAGGCGGGGCGGTCGTGGATTCGTGTTCGAGCATGGGGGCAATAGTTTTCAGTTTTCAGTTTTCAGTTTTCAGAACCACGGATCACACGGATAAAAATCAACTGCTTAAAATAATTTTGAAAAATATTCGTGTGATTCGTGAAATTCGTGGTTGGGCTTTTTTCAATCATAAATGACTTTGTAGTTTCGTTTTCAGTTTTCGGACTTTATCTCAGCCGGGCTGTGAATTGATGGCGATTGCTGGATTACTCCCGATTCGCATACTTCGGTTCTTGTGCCACTGTCAGTTCGGCGATCCACCGATCAAACTCGGGGCGCGGCACGATTTTCAGGTCCGCATTCATGATGTAGTGACCCCAGCCACACAACTCAGTACACAAGATATCGACTTCCGCCGGTTGTCGCGCATTGAACCAGGAAAACTGAACCATGCCCGGCACAATATCCTGTTTTAATCGAAGTTCGGGTACGCAAAAACTATGAATTACATCGCGGGATTCCAGTTGCAGGACCACATTTTCACCGGCCGGAACCACCATCAGATTCTCAATGTACAAATCGTCTTGGGTTTCCAATTTTCCGTCCGGACCTGGATAGTGAAATTCCCAGCCGAACTGTTTGGCTTTCACCAATAATAGTGGGAGTTGCGGAATGGCTTCGCCGTTGACCATGACCGTTGGGCGATCCATTTTATTTTCGGACCAACTCTTCATTTGATAGAAGGCCAGAAAGACCAAAATGAAAGCTGGAATGATTGACCAGATGATTTCCAATCTAGTATTGTGATGAAAGTAAGCGGCTTTGCGCTGCGGGTTGCGGCGATGATCGAATCGCCACAACACCCACCCCAGCACCAATCCGGTTCCCAGCAGAATAGCGGCCGCTAAATAATGAATCCCATTGAACAGGTGATCGATCGTATCGCCGGCGCGACTCAACGACAGGGGCAAACCGCAATGATCCAGCGGCGCAATCTCCCACGCAGCCATCACAAACGACAGAATGCCGAGGATGGGGACTAAAAAAAACAGGATACTCCAGAAGCGGTGCAAATTCGTATCGGGGTTGGGGAGTTAAATCATTTCGAAATCGTTTGAGTATTCACTGGCTTGACCGTAACAGCAGCTTGTTGAAATGGTAGTGCCCTGACATAGGCCACCATGGCCCAGATCTCGTCCGGTGTCAGGGTCGCCGACGATGGCATCGGAGTTCCTTCGATCCCATTGGCAATTCGCAAATACAGATCATTCGGATGATTGCCACCGCGAAACATTGAGACATGCAAATTGCGCGGGCGAATCGAACGGGGTGGCAACACACCGGCAGCCGTAAATTCCTGATAGGTTGCCGGTTGGTTGGGATCGACACCACTGGTCTTGATCCATTCATTGGTCCAGTCATCAAAATTCCCGACCTGTCCGTCTCCCATTCCGACGGCACCATGGCATTGCAGACAGTTTCCCTTGCCATAAAACAATTCGCGACCTTGATTCACCAGCTCGAGATGAGCGACGTCGGTCGCGGCGACAGCCGCCGGCGCTGGCGGAATCGGAGTGGATTTTTTGTCCAGTTTCAACCAGCGATAGACAATCCCCTCGAACAACCCTTCGCCGACAATCGTGAAGGCCTGGTCGGCAAATTTTGCGCGAGCTTTTTCGGTTGGAGCGGTCCCAGCGAAGGAAACTTTGATCAAATCGAGATCCAACAACGGCTGGCCATCGAGACTGGCGAGTTCAGAAATTAGATATCGTTCGTACTGGCCGCGGATCGTCAGGTATTTCACGTAATCAACCAGCGCTTGGAGTTCTGCGTCGGGTAGTCGGCGAAACGACGGCATGGCCGTGCCCGGGATACCATTGACCAATAAGTTCCGCAGGTCCTGATTCGTCGGGGGTTGGCGCAGCGGGGTTGATTTGAATTTGAATTTCCCCAATCGAAAATCACGTGGGTAGGGATTGAGAAATTCTGCCGTGGGTCCCCGGCCATCTCCGCTAACGCCATGACATTGGGCGCAGTGTTTTCGATACAGACCATTAGGTTTGCCCGCCGGATCTCGATTGACCGGGCCGGCTGCCATACCCAGATTTTCCAGACTGAGAATGTCCTGGGCCGGATCTTCATCGCCAGCAAACATCGGAAATCGCGGTTCGTTCGGAGTGCCGAATAAAGAGTGCAGCAGTGTACCGATTTCCAGTCGGTAGGACGGGTCAAAATGTTGCCCCGCCGGCAAATTCAACCGCTCCTGTTTGAGCAATTCAACGGCATTGAGCCGAAACTCCGGCGCCGGCGTTTTCTGGCAACCGGCCGAAAAGCAAACGATCAGCGACAGGAGTAAAATAATGAATCGTAAACTCAAACGTCCACACTCGGGTAAAAATATTCGGATTTTCGCTTGTTCAATTTTTGTCGAATGTGGCCAAAAGTCGACAGGGCATATTGTCGCAGATTCTCCCGTAGCAAGGAGCCGGATTTGACCCTCGTCTTCGAAAACAGGGTGCGGCTATTCCCAATCCATCTTTCCCAATTCTTCGTGCAATAACTCGGAGTCCGGTTGGCTATACTCCACGGACGGTGCGGACGCGGGTGTTTCACAACCGGAGCAACAGGGCCAACAGACCAACAACACTGCCGCGCGAAAACTAATCAAATGTCCGATTGTGCTCGGAAAAAATTTGGCGTCAGAATTCGTCCGTTGAGCACTACTTGCCATGGTTGAAATGTTGTAATCGTTCACGGTTACGATTTAATTATGAATGAATCGTATTGATTTATCTACGAAGGGTTTGGTTTGATTGGGTTTAGTTAAGTCATAAGTTGTACATTTAACGTGGGACAAATGAGTTTACTCCTTGAATGAATCGGCTGGCAATTTCAGCGCGCCCAGATCCAGAGTTTCATCCGCTTTGATTTCCAATTCCACTTCACCTCGGCGCCCGACTTCTTTACCGGTCACGTTGATTTTATTGAGCCAGCCGACTTTCTTGTGCCAAAACTGAAATTTCCAATTTCCAGCGGGAACGTTTTCCATTTTGAAATTGCCTTCAGCATCGGTGATTGCCACATACGGATTGTCGCGGACCATGATCACCGCATCCATCCACTTATGCACGTCGCAGACGACTTCGCCAGGAGCCTTATCGGTCTCTTTTAGCACGATGTCAACGCTCCCGTTGGGGGGCAAATTAACATTTGCTTCATTGTTCAATGTCGTGATGTGACAATTATGACCAACCGCATCGCTGTTTTTCAGCGTCAGCGTTTGACCCGGGCGAACGAACAAGGCGTGGGGCACGAATCGACACTTGGCGTTGTCGATGGCAATCGCTTGCCCCTTGGATTCATCATACGAGGGATGATAGGCGGGCTCGTCCTGTCCTCGATCGAGAAACATCATGACCAAAACATCGCGAAGTTCGCCGTTTTCGCCCACGACGATATTGTCGTCCAACGGAGCCTTGCCATCGACCAGGCAAATTGCTTTGTCGGCATTGTTTTCTAAATTCTCAGGCGAATTGACCGGGGCAGTACCGTCAACCACGACTTTCCCCGTCAACGTCCCCCAAGCATCGTTCGATTGTGCGTTTGCCAGATTGGCGGACATGGTCAGAACGGCGAACAGCATCGTCAATTGGAGTAATTTTTTCATCTCGCTCGTTTCCTAATTATTCTGGTCGACCAATCGCCGTGGTGATTCCAAGGATTTCCAAGGGAATCGACCAGGTGGCGTGATCGCAGCTTTTGATTGTATGTAAGAATTCGGTTTGAAATTCGCCTGTTTTTTTCGATCCACCAACACTCCGCAGGTCTTTTCCGCGGCAATCGGCCAACCAGTCGGCGGGATGACAGAATAACTTAAACGGCTTAGAATTTCTACAGCTCGAGATCGACAGCCTGAGCTGTTTCATACGGAAAAAATCCAAATAAATCGGCAAAACACGATGAAGGTTCTGGTTGTTGGCAATGGTGGACGCGAACACGCACTGGCGTGGAAGATCGCACAGAGTCATCGGGTAGACCGCGTTATTGTCGCAGCGGGCAACGCGGGTACAGCCCAAGATGCCGAAAACGTCGAAATCGCCATGACGGATACGGCAGGCTTGATCAAATTTGCAAAACAAAACCAGATCGACATTTCGGTAATCGGCCCCGAACTTCCGCTCTGTGATGGGATTGTCGATGCCATGACGGCCGCAGGCCTGCGTGTTTTCGGGCCGTCCAAAGCTGCAGCCCAACTAGAAGCTAGCAAAGTTTTCTGCAAACGTGTGCTTCGCTCGGCCGATGTACCGACCGCGGATTTTCACGAGTTTCGCGACGCCGGTTCCGCGGAACGTTTTATCAATGAACGTTATATGGAATCGCCCAACGACGTGCCGGTGGTGGTCAAGGCCGATGGATTGGCGGCTGGCAAAGGAGCCATCGTGTGCTCCACTCGAGACGAAGCCCTGATCGCGATCGATCTCATTGCCCGGCAACGTCAATTCGGATCAGCGGGTGATCGATTGATCATTGAAGATCGTTTGACCGGTACCGAAGCCAGTATTCTCGCCATCACGGACGGCAAGACAATTCTGACGTTTCCTCCTGCGGAAGATCACAAACGGGCTCATGACAACGACGAAGGCCCCAACACGGGCGGCATGGGTGCGTACTGTCCGACTCCCTCCATCGACGAAAAAATGTTGCGGTGGGTTGAATCCAATGTCCTGGTTCCCACGGTCCATATGATGAAACGGCAACGCAATCCGTTTCGTGGGATCTTGTATGCCGGCATGATGTTGACTCCGCAAGGCCCCAAAGTATTGGAGTACAACGTGCGGTTCGGTGATCCCGAATGCCAAACTCTGCTGATGCGATTGAAGACCGATTTGATTGACTTGATCGAAGCCACGGTCGATCGTCGGTTGGGCGAAATCGGCTCGCTCGAATGGGATGATCGCCCCAGCGTCTGCGTCGTGATGGCGTCCGAAGGTTATCCCGGCGATTATGTTACCGGAAAAATTATCCGAGGACTCGACGAGGCTGCCTTGATCCCGAATGTCAAGGTCTTTCATGGCGGCACGAAACTCGATGCCGATGGAAATGTAATTACCAACGGCGGCCGCGTATTAGGCGTCACAGCGCTGGGTGACAGCGTCTCGAAAGCAAAATTGCAAGCCTATAAGGCCGTCAAGTGCATTCGTTGGGATGGAGCCTGGTGCCGCAAAGACATTTCCGACAAAGCGATCACTGCCCACGCCGCCTCGTAGCTCGTTTTCCCAAAAATCGTACGCAGCGCCGGATTTTTGCCAAGATCCTACCGCACGCTGCGAAGCACAGTTTTGTGAATTTGAATCCCTGAACTCTCATTTTGGAGTGCTCGTTATGCAAATCCGTCATTTCTTTTTCGCCGCCGTTGTCGGTTCACCGTTGGCAATGCTTCCGGGAACTCTCTACGCCGCCCCTCAACAAATCGAACAGGAATTGGAAAAAGCGGTTGATGAAATCGGTGAATCGGTGGGCCGCTCATTGGAACAATTGGCCGACTCGATGGAAGGATCCGCCGCAGAACTTGGAAAACAAGCTGAGGCTTGGGCCGAGGAACACGCAGACGAACTTGAGGGCTGGTCTGAGAAGTATGCTGAAAAATGGGAAACGTGGGCCGACGGTCTGGAAATGAAAATGTCCCATGTCGCGCAAGATCAGGAGAAAAATTGGGAGGCCTGGGCCAAACAATACGAACAGTCTTGGGAACGCTGGGGAAATGAACTTGAAGGTGACGAATTGAATCCGGCAATGGTCGGAGAGCTGGTCGAAAAAAACTTGAAACTGCTCAGCAAAATGCCGCTTGGCCAACTGGTGGATCAATCGTTGCAAGATGGACTCGGCGAACTGAGCAATGCACCGTGGGAATCGTTGACAGAATTGGGGGAACTCGCCGAGCAGGCGTTGGCGGAACCTCTGGCTCAATTGGCGGAGAAAAAAGCGGCTCTCGGTGGCGAGAAAAAAGCACTGGCGGCTGCAGCACGAGAATTGAAACAAGACGCGGATCGACTCACCGAGCAAGTTCAGCCAGCTGATCACGCAAACCCGGTTAAACTACGCGCCATCGCTGCAATAGCAGCCGTGAAAGACAAAAAACAAGTCGAACTCGATGCGAAAATTCGAGCTCTGGAAATGCTGCTCGAACGCCCGGAAGTAACCGAAGCACAGCGAAAAAAAATGCAGCGGATGTTAGCTGAGATTCGTGACGCCCGCACGATGTTGGACCGTGAAAAACAGGAATCGCGTCAATCGCCAGCGAAAGTTGTGGAACGGGTCGAGGTGAATTTGGAAAAACTTGAGCGCGATAAATTTCAATCGCTGGAACGACAACTGTCCGAAAAAATAATGGCCGAACGTCGCCGTCACGAAAAACTGATCGAGGAATTGGAAGTCCAAATGAAGAAAATTCATGACTCCAAGGCACACCGTGAAAAAGCAGCTGGCGACACCGACCGTCTTGAATCGACTGAAGCTGCCCCGGCAAAACTGTTGCACCAAAAAGCTCGACAAGCCGCTGAACAAGCCGCTCATCAGGCCGCACATGCTGCCCATCAGGCCGCCGAACAAGCCGCTCACGCGGCCCAACAAGCTGCCGAACACGGCGCCCACGCAGCACATCAGGCCGCTGAACATGCCACTCACGCGGCACATCAGGCTGCTGACCATGCCGCCCAACACGCAAAAGGTGCCCAAACAACTGAACAGGCAGAAGCGAAACAGAAACTGCGTCAACGACACGAGGAACTGCAACTCCATCAACAACACTTGGACCAGCAAAAACAGGAACAAGCCGAACAGTTGCACAAGCGAGCTGTCGAGCAACAGTCCGAATTCGCCAGCGAAATTGAAACGCTTCGCCGAGAAGTGAAAGCCTTGCGGAGCGAACTGGAAGCAATGCGAAAAAAACGTGATCAATGATCAAATTCGGGTGGTGTTGACGACGATTCAATCATCGCCCGCAAATCTGGTAACGCTATTCCATGAGTCACGTTAACAAGTCTTCACCGTATCCCGGCGGAAATGGATTGTCGAATTTCATTCCGTCGGGATCGGCTGCGGTGCGGTCCAGCACCGGTGAATCAAGCAGGGATGGATCGGACAGCGGCTGCCGGTCGTCGAGCTGGAATTCTTTCAACCAATCGGTGGCGGCCAGTTCGTGCATCGCCAAATCCTTAGTCGAAAGCCCGACACTTGAACTTGTCGTATGATTTTGGCTGACATGAATTTGATCCAGCCAGTCCGCCGAATCCATCGCGATGGCTTTGCGCCGAGTCGCGGCGATTTTCAAGCGGTTGTCGCTCGACACGACGACCAAAGATTTTGGATTCGCATGTCGACCGATCATTTCTTCAATCAATGAATCCGCTTCATCATGATGCTGGGCAAAGATGACCCGAAATCCGTTGACCAGCGGATCGGCGCTGGATTCATTGGCCGGTTTCCGTTTGGCATCAAAAACAATCGTCACCGCGCCGCGCGAATCGATCGGAATCCGACGGCCCAACTCCCGAATCAATCGCCGCCGAGATTGCTTCAAGGCTAGCGGTTGACCCGAGTTGGTCAGCCAGCCCCAGGCAAAAATCAAATTGTAGCCGTCGACGATGGTTTCCATACTTTGGTGATAACAGCGCGGGTTAATTCCGCAAGTGCAAAAAAAGCCTGTCGCGTGAAAAACTGGCGGGGCTACGTGTAGGTTGGTAGCGGGTTTGCCATGTTTGAATGGCGTGCCTTAGATTCACGTGGACGCTCCTGGCTTCCTGGTCGTCCCTGGTTGTCAAGTATTACGCAACCCCCGCGCCACTCGTTCGATCGCCGGGCAATTTTTTCTAAACTTGAGTAATTTGCCGTTTTTTTCGCGCAAAAACACTTGCTGGCAATTTACGACGAATCACCGAACGGGCGACCCAACCATGTAAAAATGACAAACGGAAATTACGGATCGAGAGAGCCGATTTCCGGCATCAATATGCAAGGGAATGCTTGAGTCCTCGTCGCTGGGGAGTTAATAAGGCGATCGGCAGTTGAAACGTTACCCGCCTTACGATGGACGTCCTCGTCCGTCGATCGCTTTTTAACGGACAAGGACGTTCATTGTACGAGTATTATTTTTCCTGCCGCTCGCCTATCAGTTGTTGGTCGATTGCGCCAATCGCCTGATCCACCAACGAAAGCAGTTGCCGTAATGGTCTCGATATGACAGGATGGTCGACGGTAACGGCTTGTTGAGCGCCTGATCCTGAACTCTTTGGGGACGACCTATGCGTTGGATTAGAGCACTGTTTATCAGCAATCGAATCGACGCGATCCTTGCATTCGCCGCCATTTGGGCGCTGGTGGCATCCTATGTCTACGGAGGTGGCGAGTGGTTTTCCCAAGTCCCATGGAATTTTTTGTTGGCCTGCTCGAGTTGGGCGATTGGGGCGGCGGTCGGTTGTAGCCAGATTTCCTGGCGTCGCGTGGCCCCTTTGATCATCTGCCAGATCGTTTTCTTTTTTGTGTTGCGTTCGCATTTTGACCTGCAAATTGGATTGGAAGTTCGCACTCCAACTCCAGAGAATCCCTTCAAGGATTTTGCCTCGCATTTGATCCACTGGCTCTCTGTGGGACTGGCGTCTTACGTGCTGCATCTGATCATACGCCTGCTGATGGATTCAGGCGTCAAAAAGATATCAGGCAAGGATCCTAAGGGAACCAGCCGAATTGAGATTTTGCTGTATGTCACCGTACTATTGTGGTTTGCGCATTGGATCAGCACGAATGAACAGTCTATTACGTACGTCATCTCGCAAAAGAGCTGGCCCGACCTATTGCGATTCGGACTTACTTCCTATGTGTTGACTCATTGTTTGACTGGCCGTTGGAGTTGGATGTTCGTTTTATGGGTCTTCCCCGCGTTTGGGCTAATTTATTTTTTCCGGTCGCTATATGAAGTTGGATTTTTTTGGTTTGTGGTGGCTTCACTGTTATTGGTTGCGTCTCTGATTGCTGTTGGTTCGGGGGTGTCCCGTCGACCACAATCAGCAACCGATCACGCTCAAGCAGTTCCACAATTGAGCCCATCGGTCTGGGGAATGTTCCTTGGTGCCGGCTTGATGCTGTTTGTGATCTCCCCTAACTGGGTGAACCTGCCGACAATTTTCACCGAGGGGAAGGCGGATTTCTGGATGCGGTGGGAAAGCGCGAAAGCGAACGGAGAGGTACTAAGGTCGCTAGACGGAGTTGCGTGTTGGAATGAATATCGCATTCAAATTGTGGTTGATTTTGCGGACGGAACTGCGAATGACAGGCTGGAGTCGACGATGAATCGAGTTATGGCGGGTGAATTGTCCTTTCATCCATGGACCGTTGTTCGTTTGAAAAATATTCATCCGGATGTTAAGACGGATTCGAATTGTTCTGGGTTTGCCTATATTCACAAAGGAACTTTGACATCAAAACAACTGGTGGATTTAGGTGCCTCGAATCAATTGGCCATCGATGATGTTTCACTAATCGTCACCGAACCGATTTCGGAAGAGGTGGGCGGATTTGTGTTCAAAAACATGTCGCCCGAAAAACTCAAACAGTTTTTTAATGCCCTGGGTACAAATTCTATTACCTGGCTCGTACTTGACTTTCCGATCACTGAAGAACATTGGCCGATCATTTTGGAAGCGAGCATGCGGCATTCTATTTCTGACCTCGCAATGCCCCCCAATGATTTTCTGAGAATGGTCTGCTCGAGTCCAGAATCGAATTTGAATCTCGGGCATTCCCACGAGTTTTCGGTTCAAAAACTTGCTGAGTTTCCTGAGGTGTTGAAAAAATCAGTGCGAATCAAATTCTCGTTCGATGACAATGGGCCGCTATCTCCGTTAGAAGCTAAAATGCTGCTCAGGCACTTTCAATTGGATAGAGAAGTCGATTGGTACTCGATGGTTGTCGACTGGGATTCTGACGATCTATTGACCTATGAACGGTTCGAATCAGGAAAACCAAAATCTGCTTTCCTACCCGTGCTTCCCGACGACGGCCTCAACACCAACGGACTTGAGTCATTGGAAACACTTTCACTTGATCCCAACTGGATGCGGCCCGCTGGAGCCAGTTATGGCAATGGCGGAAGAACTCGCAATTTTTCCACTTCGCTACTGGAAGTAACAACGAAATTGCAGCAGCTCTACATTCCGATGGATTGTCCAATTTTTGGCTTAATTCCTCTAAAGAAGCTCAAAGGTCTCAAGCAACTTCAGATTCCAGTCCGTTGTCTCCCTTCGCTTCAAGACTTGGAAAACTGGCCTGCGTTGGAAAAGCTAACTCTTTTTGTCGATCTGCCCGAGCAGATCATGGTCAATTCAAAAGTCGAGCTGCCCAATCTCCAGCAATTGCAGGTGGTAGTTTCGCAGTACAGTTGGGACGAGAAAAAGGTCCAGGCACTAAAAAAGAATCTTGCCGGTGCCTTCCAAGACATCGAAGTCTCGGTTGTTTCGACCAAAGATTTCCATTTAGAAATTCCAGCGGAGTTCCAGTCCCATATCGAACAAGTTACCGTTCGCCTATTGAAAAAACTGGACCAGGCCAGAAATCCGCCCAAGTGATTTCGCGTATCGCGTTAACGCAGTCGGCGATAACATCGTAGCAGACGGGCATAACAGGTGAGCCGATCGATCCATTCACTGCATTTAGGTCGAATTTTTTTCGGGGCTCCTTTTTGGCTGCTTTCACAAAAGTGGGTGCATGCGGTGTTGCCATGCAAGAACTGCAACAGGAACCTACGGACTGTGATAACCCGATTGAGCATCGAGTGGAACTCGGTCATGCCACGATCAAAATGTTTTTTCATCGTGCGCTTTAGATTCATCAGGCGCGGACATAAATTCGGGAGTAATAGACCATTCCGAAAATTGCCAATTTGTCATGATCAATCAACCTGCAACCAAACTGCACCAAAGTGATGCGATGATTTTGAAAATCGACAAGATATTCGGAACCCTACTCGGACTCGTGCTGGGGGATGCTATTGGGGCAAGGTTTGAGGGTCTGCGCCCAGAGCAGTTGCATGGAAGTTATCGCGACAAAATGGCGGCCTTTGACTACTCCCTGCGGAGAGATAGTTTGCGGTACACCGACGACGGACAGATGGCATTAGCGGTCGCTGAATATCTGGCCGAGAACGCGAGTATCGTGCCCAGGGACCTCATGCGGTGTTTTGTAATGTCATACGAATCCTGGCGGGGATATGGACGTGGCGCACGAGTGCTTATCGAGGCGTTTCGCGACAATGCCGATTATGAGTTCCTGGCTGGGCATCTATTTCCGGGTGGTTCACTCGGCAATGGGGCAGCGATGAGAAGTGCTCCAATAGGTCTTCGCTTCCCGGGCGATCAGGCCAGGATCTGGGAAGAGGCGAGACAAAGTGCCTGGCCAACACACCGACATGAGTTGGGCATCGAGGGAGCACAATTGATTGCCTTGGCAACCGATTTTGCAGTTGCGAACACCAACATCACGCCAGGGAACCTCGCGACCCATTTATTACCCTTCTGCAAAACGACCGTGTTTCAGAATCGAGTGGATCGTTTGGCACAAGTCACTGACGAGAATGATATCGCCCAATTTGGAAATGGCATCGAGGCACACGAATCAGTCGTCACTGCATTGGCTTGTTTCGCACTCAACCCCAAGGATTTTCGCGAAGCCATTGCGGTCGCAATTTGGCAAGGCGGCGATACCGATACGATTGCTGCAATGACCGGTGCCTTGGTTGGAGCTCACATTGGTTCCGAATTTTCTAAATCGTTGCCACTGGGACAACTCGAAGAAGGGGTGGAATTTATCGCTTACCTTCGAACGGTGTCGGAACGACTCGCCGGTGCAACAGGTTTATGGTTGGAAGGCGAGACTTTTGCGTAAATCCAACACGGAATTGCGAAGCGAGTACGTTAGTCCGCCAGTTTTTGGCGAGCCGTTGTCACCAGTTTTCTCAATTCTTCAATCGTCGTGACCTGTTCCCAATGTCGACGTGCCAACCCAGCCAGGCCACCTTCGGGTGTTTGCATTTCATTGCGGAAGTACTCAATAAATACCGATCCGATCCACTTTGTGATGATCGCCTGCACGGCTCCTTGCAACACGCCACCGGCAATTGTTCCGGCGACCGGAATGGACTTGATCAACGAGGCAACCACGGCGGAAACGGCGACTGTCGCGCCCTGGGCTCCCAACATGCCGACCAGATTTTTTCCCATTTCACTTAGCCATTTGGAAGCCGTTTGCAGATCAATCTTTTGTTGATAGACCTCGGCCAAATCCATGATCATTTTTGTCGAAATCGCCGAACCGGCGATTAGGTCCACGACGGGAAATGGGCTGAGCGCAGCGACGCCCCCGGCGCCCCACATGTATTTGTCTACCACGGCCCACGCGCGGCGGTCCAATGACTCTTGCACCCGTTGGCGTGCCTTGTCCACCAAACCACGCGACTGCAACAGCAGATTAGCCATCAACAATTCTTTGCCATCCTTTTGGACGATCGCCAGCATCCGATCGGCCAGTGGATCAATTTCTGGCTCGATGGTCACGATCTCTTCGACCTCGCTGCCATCCACCAGGACTTTTCGCCGCACGCGATGACCCGGTTGGGCTTGAATACAAACGATATCTTGGTCCGCGACGAAAGCTCCCGTTTGGCGACCGATTTGACCGACTAATTTCTGTCGATCCTCATCGGAGTACCAATCCGATTTGTTCAAACAGATAATGACTCTTTTTTCCATCCGTCCCAATTGTTCGAGTAGCTCGTGTTCGGATTGCCGCAACGGTCCGTCAACCACAACCAAAACTAAATCTGCATCCTTGGTGGATTCCGCCGCGATATTGACATGCATTTCGCCATCAATTTCCCCCAGTCCGGGTGTGTCGACCAACACGACTCGATCGAAGCCGGGCCAGGGAATTTCGTTTCGATTGACGGTTGTGCCGCCGCGAACATCGGTCGCAAAAACGTTGCGCCCGGCCAACAAATTCAACACCGACGACTTGCCGCTGGAAATGGTCCCAAAGGCCACGATTTCCAGAGTCTGGGCGACCCGTTTTTCCTCCAGCTCGCGCAGGAGCGGGTCCAGTTGGCGGTGCAATTCGGGTTGGTCAGCGGCATTGGATTTCAGCCGTTCGAATTGTTCCAGATTTTCATCGATCTCGCGTTGTTTTTGCTGGTGCGTCAGCTCGCTGGGGTTCTTATTGCGGCGTGTTCGGCGACGCGATTTGACCATCGATGCGCCCCATAATTTCCAGACTGTCCAGCCGGCACTTCCCAACAACAGCGTCGCGCCACTACCGACCACAATCAGATACAGGGCACCCCAAAAACTGCCCAGATTGGCCACGGTTTGGTAGTTGGAGCTGATCCAGTTCGGTAGATAGATCAACATCAATCCGACGCAAGCGGCGAGAATCACCAGGAACAAACCAGAAAAAGTTTGGCCGATTTTCATGCTGGGTCTGGAAAGAGCGGAGGTTGAATTGGGACAGCCAAATGGTTTGCGGGTCGTTTCTAACCCGAATCCGTATTGTACTACCGAACCCAACAGGGGTCGACCGAAAGTGACCGCCCGGAGAAGAAAACCTGGTATCGAGACACGAAGCTGCGCCCAGCGAATGTTCGCGCCGAAATAAAAAACTCGGCGCGGCCCGTTGGCCGCGCCGATGAAACACCTTCGGAAGTGGACGAGGAAGTGCCCGGTTCGGTGTTAACGCATCTGAACTATCGAATTAGAGTTATGGAAAAATCCGTTGGAAATCTCCTTGTCTTTTGTTGTTGGAACTGGTTTGACCGTTGTTTTGCGGTTGCTCGGCTATTTCTCCGGGGCCGCAGTCGGACTGTTTTTCTTGTCGGCGTCCGCCGGATCGCCGACTGTCGCGTCCCGGTGGGCCCGCGTTCGTTCGGCGACTCGAACAATGGACTCCAAACGTTGATCAATCTCGGCCTCCCGTCCGGTTTCGGCTTTTTCAATTGTTTCATTCAATCGGGCGAGTCGTTCCGTTGTCCGTTCTCGATCGGCGATCAGCTGATTTTTCCGATCATCGAATTGCCGGGTGATCAACCGTTTGAGTTGTTTACGACGTGCAGGGGTATCCTCAATTGAAAGTTGGGCGGACAAAAGTTGAATGCGGGAATTCAGTTTCCAGTATTCGAGTGCCTGATCATAGCGCTGCTGGTTACCCCCATCCTGGATGGCCTGCAGTTGCGATACGGATTTGTCAATTGACCGAATGGCATTTTCATATTGGCGCGGAAGTTTATCTTTTAAGGACAACACCAGAGGTTCCAACTCCGGGTGATTCTCGCGGACAAAACTCAACAATTCCTTCCGGCGACGATGATCGATTTCCTGCGCTGGTTTTTGAAAACTATCCTGATTCTCCGCTGTCTGTTCCGCGGAAGACGAGGAAGTCGATGGGGACTGCCGGGTCGGCAGGCGCTCCGTCGGTGGAACGGCCAAAGCTAACGACAGCAAGGCACCCGTCCCACTCAATCCAAACAGCAATATTAGTGGCCTTCGTAAACTCACGCTTAGATCCCCCCATTGAGGTTTTTTGACTTTGTGTCAGGAACGGCTGATTTTGTCGGCTGCTTTGATAAGGATCCTGATTCGAGCTCGAAAACAGCCTCGTTCAGCCACGCGTCCCCGTCAAACACGACATTCGTATAAGAATTTTCCTGATCATCTCCCGGCAAGAAATCAATGGTCTTGATGGTTTCAGTTTCCGAAAACACATCAGCCCAAGCCGCGGCCAAGCGATCAGCGGCGCTGTCGACTTTGCCGTGATCGGGGCGGAATTCGGTACTCGATTCAATTGTCGCCGGCTCCAGATCCATTTCGCGATCGGATTTCGCGATCGCCGGTTGTGCCGGTTTGTCGAGAGACTTTCGACCAAACGCCAACCACCCTAAAGCCAACAACACGCACGCAGCGGCAACTGAAAAAACCCAAGCCGGAAATATTGTAGCGGATTTTCGAGACCGCGATTCCAGGTCTGGCACGAACGTCTTCCCGTGGACCAGCCTGGCGGCCGATGGATGGGGCGCGGCCAATGCGGCATACATCAATTGGGTCTGCTCCATCGCTGCGGCCACACATTCACGAGCGACTTGATCGGTCGCCAGCCGCGATTCGAACTGTTCGCGCGCTGTTTCGTCGAGTTCATCAGCGATGTAACAAAAGGCTAGCCATTCGAGATCGGCTGGCGCAGTATCGGTTGGTTGATTGGGACGCATGGTGTTCGGTGTTCAGTGTGTACAGGCCTGAGTGTTTACTCGTCTCGCCCTGGACTGCGGTTAATCAAAATTGGTTTCAGTTTTTTCAGACTCGACTGCATTCGCGCCAGAACGGTTCCCAACGGAACCCCCAACTCGTCAGCAATCTCGCGAAATTTTTTTCCTTCGTAAATTCTTTTTTCGACAACTTCGCGTTGGACATTCGACAGCTGACTCAACGATTGACGAACCAGTTCGATATCCTCCTCGCGCATAACTAGCTCGATGGATTGACCTAGTTTACCCCCGCTGGTTTGTTCACCTCGTATTTGAAAATGCCAAGCCATACCTTCGGCGTGTTTTCGTCCGACTGCCGCGCGCCGCCGAATCAACATGGCTTCGTTAAAAGCCACTCGATAGAGCCACGACTTAATCGATCCTTCTTGCTGCACCAAGTGCCCTTTTTCCATCAACCGGATAAACGCAATCTGCAGTACGTCCGCAGCGCTCGCGTCGTCCTTAAGAACGCCCAGCAAAAAACGCTGCAAGCCGACGGCATGTTCGTCATAAACCGCTTGTACCCGATCATTATCGAGCGGGAAACCGGGTGGTTCTGGAGGCATCACCGTCAATTTGCTGACCTCGGACTGGACTTAGCTGGCACAGCCCGTCCTCTCAGATGCGCGAAGCGGGGATTTTATTTGAAAGCACAGCCGCCGACCTAAAAATATTCAAAAATCCTGTTATGGCCCTTAAAATGCCCTCCAAAATGGTAATCTGTTGGCCATCCGAGGTCGATAGCTAGCCGTGCTGTGAACTGACGACCCGTGAACCATCCCGAACTTCCCCCGGGAATTTTTGATACTCGGCCCACAACTTCCTTTTTTGCGAACTCCCCTATGCAACCTGCCCTGCCCTTTGAGCTCTTGGATACCTTGGGCAACGTTCATCGTTTAAGCGACAGTCGCGGTCGCTGGCTGATCCTGGTTTTTCACCGCCATCTCGGCTGACCCCCGTGCCGCGTGCACTTGTCGCAGTTGCGTCAACACCAATCTGAACTGGCCCGACTGAATGTCGATGTGAAAGTTGTCACCTTTGATAACGATTTCATGGCCCAAGCCTATCTCCGCGACACCCAGCTGACATGGCCGCTGCTGATTGATTCCCGGCAGGAATTGTATCAGGCCTACGGGCTCCTGCGGGCTAGTTGGTGGACGTTGTTAAATCCTGTTACAATTCTGGGATATCTAAAATTAATGTGGTTGGGCGTCCGACCTGGCCGGCCGGGAAGTGACTGGCAACAACTGGGCGGGGATGTAATTATTGATCCAGCGGGCAACATTCGACTAAAGCACGTCAGCCACGATCCCCATGATCGACCGACCATCGCTACGATTTTGGAAATTATTTTGAAAGGTAATGCGAGCGATGCACTGTAGGCGAATCTAGCGGCGGTCACGCGTCATCGGCAATTTTCCAACTAACCATCCGCCCGACAGCAGAATGATCGTGTTTTCTTGTTTCAAAAACTCCATTTCCATTACAACGGGATGATCCAATGAGTTCAATTCATCGACGCAATTTTTTGAGATCCACGTCGGCCGTAGCAGCTCTCAGCCTATTGCCGCGAGCCACGTTGGGAGGCGCCGTTAACCTGCGTGGCGTAAACGAAAAATTGCGAACTGCGCACATCGGTGTCGGCGGCATGGGATCCTCGGACTTGAATTCCATCGCGTCGCATCCGATGGTGGAAGTGGCCGGGCTGTGCGATGTGGATGCCAATAACCTCGCTCAAGCTGCCTCACAGTTTCCCGCCGCCAGTAAGTATGTCGACTTTCGGGAAATGTTGTCTCAACTTGGCCCGAAAATCGATGCCGTAATTGTTTCGACCCCCGACCACACGCACGCGGCAGCGGTCATGACCGCGATGAACGCCGGCAAACCGGTCTATTGTCAAAAACCACTCACCCACGAAGTTTTCGAAGCCCGTCAGCTGCGGCTAGTTGCCAATCAACGGAAATTGGTGACTCAAATGGGAGTCCAAATTCACTCACTGGCTGTCTATCGGCGGGCCGTCGAGATCATTCGCAGTGGCGTGATTGGAAAAGTAAGCAAAGTGGAAGCTTGGTCCAACAAGAACTGGGGCTTTGACGGAAAGACCTTGCCCGAGTCCGCCGCGCCGCCCGCCCATTTGAATTTTGATTTGTGGCTCGGCACCGCAGCCAAACAGGAGTTTATCCCCAATTTGCAACATCCCGGAAATTGGCGGCGACTTGTCGACTTCGGAACCGGCACGTTAGGAGATATGGGAGTTCACATTTTTGATACGCCATTTACGGCGCTGGAATTGACCGCACCCAAATGGGTTCAAACCGATTGCCGCCAACCCACCGGAATCGGACACCCGGAAACCAACCATGTCGAATATGAATTTCCTGGAACGCGGTATACCACCGATTCGCTCAGCTGGATTTGGTACGACGGCGGATGCGCTCCTCCAAACGGTCAAGGATTAGGTTTACCTCCGGAATACAAACTGCCGGACCAAGGGAGCCTGTTTGTTGGCGAAGAAGGCTCTTTGCTATTGCCCCATATTGGCGAGGCGGAGTTGTTCCCCGCAGAAAAATTTGCCGATTATGTTCGCCCGGTTGTCAGCGATAATGATCACTATCACCAATTTGTCGACGCTTGCATGGGAAAAGGTGAAACCAGCGTACCTTTTAGCCTGGCCGGACCGCTTACCGAAGCCTTGTTGCTGGGCGTCGTTGCCAATCGTTTTCCGAACCAAAAATTGAATTGGGACGCCAATCAGATGTTGGTCACCAATCTGGCCGACGCCAACCGACTGCTGCAACGAGACTACCGCAGTGGATTTGAAGTCGAAAATCTCACGCCGCGTGTGTTGAAAAAGGTTGGCTAACAGGACCAAGGTCCTGATTCGTGGATGGAATCAAGGGAATGTCGTCGAGCTTCCGCGGGTCGGAAATACCGGCAGGACGCTTCAAATTCTCTAAAACTCGCACCCCTCGTCTGCTTGCTATCACAAAACAGCCTGCAATTAGCCCGCGCGTTGAATATCTTGTTCTCGTCGATTATTTATCGTTGTTCTGTCTGGCTCACCAAATTTTGCCGTTCAAATGAAGAACCCCATTTCGAATTAGCGGCCAATTCAATCGGCAAATTGATGGTAATTTGCGTTGTCGGCCGGTTTGAACACCACTAAATCGCTCTAGTGGAACTTGTGGATTTGGATCTACCTCGCCGATAAATCGTCGCCATCGCCGCGTCACCAAGCTTCTGTTGACGAAATCCGCAAAACCAGAACAATGTGTGCGACCCAGTATCTATTAAATCCCCAAGCAATATCCGTTGGCTCTTACAGTCGCTCGAAGTTTGCAAGCTTGCTGTTGTTGCAAGTGGTGGAAATGTTGTATTAACATCCCACAAATTTGGCGGCTGTACAGAATTTCCGTTTCAAACTCAGACGCCTGAATCCCCGCGTTTTATTCGCCAAACACTCGCGAAAACGACAGACACCAGAACCAACATGAGCAAGCCCCCCAATATTCCGCTGAGGGACCACAGTTTGTCGCCGCCTCTCCAACCAACAGCTGCCTCGGTTTCCGCGCCGTTGCTCCACAATGACTCGGTACTCACTGGACCTTTGGTTCCATTGAACGGTGCACCGACCGCCGTTGCGGCTCGCGGCGAGCAGACCTCACCTGCGGAGTTGATTGGTTGGGGCCTGCAAAAGTTCGCCGATCAACCGATCGTCCTGACAACTTCATTTGGCATGGAAGGCTGCGTGTTGATGGACTTGTGCTCAAAAGCGATTGCCGCGCAAGGTCTGAAAAACCTGACGGTTGCTTCGATTGATACCGGTTTCTTTTTTCCAGAGACGCACGAATTGAAGCAACAGCTCGTCGCGCGTTATACAAATCTCGATTTCGTGACTTGGGAAACACCGCTTTCGATCCAGGAGCAAGCTGCGGTCTACGGTGACGAGTTATGGAAAAACAACCCCAACATGTGTTGCAACATCCGCAAAGTTCAGCCGATGCAGGACAACATCCATCAATTCAAAGTCTGGATCACGGCGTTGCGACGTTCGCAAACTGCCAAACGCGCCGATATTGCCGTGCTCGGGTGGGATTGGCGATATGAACTGCTAAAGTTCTGTCCCTTGGCAACTTGGACCCGCACCGACGTCTGGAACTATATCCAGGAACATCGGGTGCCGTTCAATCAATTGCATTTGCAAAACTATCCCAGCATCAGCTGTTTCCATTGTACTCATGCAGTGCCCGGATCAAGCCCCGAAGCCGAAGTCCGTGAGGGTCGCTGGGCGGGCAAAGATAAAACCGAATGCGGGTTGCATTATTCCATCTAAGCGCGTCGACCGAGCATTTCCAAGCCAATTCGCCAGATCAAACTGACCACCGACCACCGACCACCGACCACTGAACACTGAACACTGAACACTGAACACTGAACACTGAACACTGAAAACCCATAAGATCCATGGCTAAAAAAACTGAACCTTCAGCTGTTGAAATCGTGAAAGCGAACAGCCATTTACTGCGCGGCACGATTCATGAAACGTTGCTTGATCCGACCATCACCGCCTTTAACGACGACGATTTGCTGCTGTTAAAATTCCACGGTTCTTATGAACAGGACGATCGCGACCTGCGTCAATCGCGGCGTGCTGAAGGATTGGACAAAGCTTATAGCTACATGATTCGCATCGCGCTTCCGGCGGGTCAGATCAGCAACTCACAGTACCTCGATCTTGATCGCATGGCCGACGAATTTGCCAATGGCACGATTCGTATCACCACCCGCCAAGCCATTCAGTATCACGGGATTCTGAAGGGAGATTTGCGCGAAACCATCAAACAGATCAATGCTGCTTTAATGACAACACTGGCCGCTTGTGGTGATGTGTGCCGCAATGTCATGGCCAGCGCTCCACCCATCGAAGACGCCATTTACTCTCAGATTCGCCAAACAGCACATGAGGTCGCGGCCGATTTGCGGCCGGCGACGAAAGCCTATTTTGAAATTTGGGTCGATGGCGAACCGCAAATCAATACCGAGGAAGACGAACCGTTTTATGGCAGCACCTACCTGCCCAAAAAATTCAAAGTCGGCGTGACCGTCCAGGGCGACAACCAAATCGACGTCTATTCCTATGATGCCGGCCTGATCGGAATTGTGGCTGATGGGCAGCTGGTTGGCTACAACGTGTTGGCCGGTGGTGGTTTGGGGATGAGCCACGGTCGCGAAAACACGTTTGCTCAGATCGCGAGCAAAATTGGGTTCGTCAGTGTGGCCGATGGGGTGGCTGCGATGCGAATTCTGGCGGCCATTTATCGGGATTTTGGCAATCGCGCCGATCGCAAACAGGCGCGGTTGAAATACCTGGTCGACACGATGGGGTTGGATAACTTCCGCGCTGAGTTCGTCAAACGGGCGGCTTTCACAGTTCAGCCGTGGCACGAAATTCCGGCAGTTGACAATCAAGATTGGTTGGGCCCCCATCCGCAAAGCGCGACGCACTGGTTTTACGGTGTGTTTGTCGAAAATGGGCGCATCAAAAACGACGAGCGAATGCAAATGCGAACCGCATTTTTGCAAATCGCGAAACAATTGAATTGCTCGATGACCTTGACGGCTCAGCAAAGCATTCTGTTCAACGGCCTGACCAAGTCCCAAATCGTTGAACTGGAATCCATTCTACGCCAACATCAGGTTCCACTGCTGCACGAAATTTCCAATGCCCGCCGTTATTCGATGGCTTGCCCCGCAATGCCCACGTGCGGGTTGGCTGTTGCGGAATCAGAACGGGCGGCTCCGCAGTTCATTACCGAATTGGAACAAGCGCTTTCGACGCTGGGATTGGATGATGCGAAACTGACAGTGCGCATGACCGGTTGTCCGAATGGCTGTGCTCGCCCTTACACCGCTGATATCGCTTTGGTCGGGCGGCGGCCGGGAATTTATCATTTGTTTGTCGGAGGCCGATTAGCCGGCGATCGCATGGCCGATTTGTATGCCGCCGACGTGCCGCTGGATGAGGTCATTGAAGTGTTGACCCCGCTCCTGGTGCAATTTGCCGCTAATCGCCAACCGGATGAAGGTTTGGGTGATTTCTATCAACGTTTGCTGCAGCGGAGTGAACCCCGACATCGCTTGACGGGCAAAGAAAATCCGACGTTTGAGTCGCTGCAATCCAAACTTGTTCAACTCGGTGTCAGCCTGTAATATCGGCCACCAACTCCGCTCACCGAAAATTTGTATCCATTTCCGAAATCATTCCCACAATGAACCTTCCCGACGGCAACTTGAGCAAGTCGTTTCCCTGCTCGGTCGTATTAGCCGCGCATGGTTCTCTCGCAGAAGAAAACTCAAATGACGCCTTGTTCGAGCTGGCTCAGCAGGTTGCTGCGTCGCAAATTTTTTCGACAGTGACTCCAGCGTTCTTGAACGGTCAACCGAATATTTCCCACGTAATGAGTGGGCTACCGGCAGGTGATTTGGTGATCATCCCGGTGATGACCAGCGATGGATACTATTTGCAAAATGTGCTGCCGGGCAAACTTGCGGAGAATGTGAATTTCGAATCGTTTCGGATTTTCCTGACACCGCCGTTGGGGTTGCATCCGGAAATTGCCAGCCTCGTAGCCGATCGTATCGCGGTTTTAATGCAACTAATGCAACTGAACTCGACCGAGACCACAATCATTATCGTCGGGCACGGTACGCGTCGGAATTCCGATAGTAGCAAATCAACCCAGCAATTGGCGGCCCGCGTTCGCGAACACTTGCCTGCCGAAAACATTCGAGTGGCGTTTATTGATCAAGATCCCTCGATGATGCAAGTAATTGGCGAAATCACGACGGCGCATATGCTGGTCGTGCCGTTTCTTATCGCCCGCGGACCTCACGCCACCGTCGATGTGCCGGCCGCGTTCGGGTTGCCGACCGGTCCCGACATTGAATTTCCGTTGGTGGATTTGATCGGTAACGGCTTGATCGTCTGTGATTTACCGGTTGGCATGTATCCCGAAATGGCCGAATTGTGTATTGAATTGGCCAGCGATCAATTGCTTGGTGGGGTGCCGGTTCAGTTGGCCGAATTGGCCAAAAGAAAACTCGCTTAAACCCCCTGCCCCGCCAAAACTGAAAACTGAAAACTGAAACACCATGATTGCCAATCGCGGAATCGTCTATTTGGTCGGTGCCGGCCCTGGGGATCCAGAGCTGATGACCATTCGCGCCATGAGGTTGCTGCAAACCGCCGATACGGTTGTCTATGATCGCCTGATCCCGCAAGAAGTTCTCAGCTGGTGCCGCGACGGAGCAACCTTGATCGACGTTGGCAAATACCCGGACCATCATCGAATCAGCCAGGATGAAATTAACGAACTGTTGGTTCGGCAAGCCAGTCGAGGCGAGATTGTCGTGCGACTCAAGGGGGGCGATCCGTTTGTCTTTGGCCGGGGACAGGAGGAATTTGAGTTCTGTCGACAAGCCAATATTTCGTGCTGCGTTGTTCCCGGCATCAGCAGCTGCATTGCCGGACCGTCGGCGGTTGGCATTCCGGTTACCACACGCGGTATCGCGCGCACCTTCGCCGTGGTCACCGGGCAAACCGATCCGCACCTTGAACTGGAAATTGATTTCGGCGCACTTGCAAAAATCGATACCGTCGTCGTGCTCATGGGTTGTAAGAACCTGGCTGCGCTCGCCAAATCTCTGGTTGCTGCCGGTCGCGATCGAGAAACCCCGGCAACTGCCATCGAAAACGCGACGCTCCCAAATCAACGAGTCGTTACGGCCAGTTTGGAAAAAATTGCCGAGGTCGTCCAACGGGCCGGACTGAACAGCCCAATGGTTACGGTAATCGGCGCAGTGGCGGCCATGGTAGATGCCGATTTATTGTCGCTTCCCGCCGAAATTGTGGCCTCGCTCCAATCCGCCTGAAAGCGCGCTGGTTCCACGCCACTAACCCTCGATAGCGGTCGGTTATTAGCCTACAATGGGTCGAATTAACTTTCGGCCACCAGCAAATCCAGGATCCCGTTATGTCGCAACGAATCAGTTTTTCAGATCAAGTGAATCGTTTTTTCGATACCGCAGCCGCGCATACCAAACATGATCCACAGTTGCTGGCGCAGATTCGTGAATGCAATTTTGTCTGTCGATTTGCGTTTCCGGTGCAAATGGATAACGGCTCGATCGAAGTCATCCACGCTTGGCGGGCGGAACACAGCAATCATAAACTTCCGACCAAAGGGGGAATTCGTTTCAGCCTCGATGTGAACGAAGACGAAGTCGTCGCGCTGGCCAGCTTGATGACCTATAAATGTGCGATCGTCAACGTACCGTTTGGAGGTGCCAAAGGCGGCGTCGCGATCGATCGAAAAAGATACTCGGCCCGTGAACTCGAACGCATCACTCGACGATTCACGTTTGAATTGAATCGCAAGAATTTCATCGGACCGGGCACCGACGTTCCGGCACCCGATTTTGGCACCGGCCCCAAAGAAATGTCCTGGATCGCCGATACCTATCAATCATTGAATAACGGTGATTTGAATGCGTTGGCTTGTGTCACTGGAAAGCCCGTCGAGCTGGGCGGGATTCGGGGTCGGACCGAAGCGACTGGATTAGGGGTCTATTACGGCATCCGCGAAGCCTGTTCAGTAGCCGAAGACATGAAAAAAATCGGCTTGACTCCTGGCGTCGAAGGCAAAACAGTCGTCATTCAGGGTTTTGGCAACGTCGGTTTTCATACCGCGAAATTTTTCCAGGAAGCCGGTGCCAAGGTTATCGCGATCGCCGAGTACGATGGCACGATCACAAATCCACATGGCTTGGACATTACCGCGGTGGATTTACATCGACAGGAAACGGGTTCCATTGTGGGCAGTCCTGGTTCCACGCTACTGCCCACTGGCCAATCGGCGCTGGAAATGCAATGTGATATTTTGATTCCGGCGGCGCTGGAAAACGTCATCACCAAAGACAACGCGCCGAAAGTGCAAGCCAAAATTGTCGGTGAAGCGGCCAATGGTCCGACCACCGCTGAAGGCAATGACATTCTGCATGCTCGAAAAATTTTAGTACTGCCCGACGCCTATCTAAATGCTGGCGGTGTGACGGTCTCGTATTTTGAATGGCTTAAGGATTTGTCGCATGTTCGTTTTGGTCGTTTGGAAAAACGATTCGAAGAATTCGCGTTTCGGCGACTATTAACTGCGGTCGAAGGAGCTACTGAAAAACGCTTCAGCGAAGAAATGCTTCGAGTGCTCAGCAAAGGGGCTGACGAACTGGACTTGGTGCGTTCCGGGCTGGAAGAAACCATGTCCAACGCGTATCAGGAGATTCGCGAAACCAATCTGCGGCTGGACGGCAAAACCGATTTGCGAACCGCCGCTTTCGTCGGCGCGATCAACAAGATTGTGTTATGCTACGGCGATATGGGTATTTTCCCGTAGATTCCAGCGTTAGGTACCGGTTTCGCGGACCGGTGTTGGGGTTCGAACTCGCACGGTTGCCAATAATGCGACCGGCGGGTCGAATACCCGTCAACAATCGATTTTCAGCCCATTAACTTTCCCAGAGAGCACCCTTGAAAACCGTCCAACCCACCAAAGAAATCGAACTTCATCCTGCGGCTGGCATTCCGATGTTGATGTTGGGGATCGTCACGATACCCCTGATCATCGGCGTCTTTATTTTGATTGGACTGACTTTGGTCAATCCCAACAAAAGCAAAATCGTCGTCCTGTTTGGTAAATATGTCGGTACGATTCGACAACCCGGATTTTACTGGGTCAACCCGTTGTCGGTGCGCAAAGAAGTTTCGCTGCGAGTGCATAACTTCAATAGTGAACGATTAAAGGTTAACGATCTGCGCGGCAACCCGATCGAGATTGGTACCGTCGTTGTGTGGCGGGTCAACAACACCGCTCAAGCGGCCTTTGATGTCGAAAACTATGAATCGTATGTCGGAGTTCAAACTGAATCCGCGCTGCGCACCACGGCTGCCAAACATCCTTATGATTCCGCCGTGGATGGCCAGATCTCGCTGCGCGGCGATTCAGCCAACATCAATGTGGAACTGGAAAATGAATTGACCGATCGGTTATCGCTGGCGGGTATCGAAGTTCTCGAAGTTCGACTCAGTCACCTCGCCTACGCCCCTGAAATTGCCGGCGTGATGTTGCGTCGACAACAAGCCGAGGCCATTATCGATGCCCGGTCGCGGATCGTGGAAGGAGCCGTCACGATGGTACAGATGGCGTTGGACCACCTCAAAGCCAGTAAGATTATCGAACTCGACGATAAACAAAAAGCCGCGCTCGTCAGCAATTTGATGATTGTCCTGTGCAGCGAGTCCGAAACCAACCCGGTGATCAATACCGGGGCCACTTAATCGCCCGGACGCCTGTCGGATTTTCGTTCTTGGTTTTACAATGGGAGATCGGTCTGAAGCTGTCCTCGCCTCTCAACCCTGCCATGCGCCGTGAAGTCCATCGATATCCTAGGTGCCCACGGTTCGATCGCCCGGCGATTGGCCAGATACGAACAGCGCCAACAACAGCTTGATATGGCGGATGCGGTGGCCAACGCCATCGCCACGAAAAAACACTTGATCGTCGAAGCCGGCACGGGGGTTGGAAAGAGTTTTGGGTATCTGGTTCCGGCGATTCTCTCGCTCACCGAAAATCAGGAAAGCAAAGATGACGGCAAGCGCCGGATCGTAATCTCGACGCACACAATCAGCTTGCAAGAGCAATTGATGCAGCAGGATATTCCCCTGCTCAACAGCGTGATTCCTTTGGAGTTTTCCGCTGTCCTGGCCAAAGGCCGCAACAACTACATCAGCTTGCGGCGATTGAAACTGGCCCTGCAACGAACCGATAGTCTGTTCCAAAGCGGCGAAGAAGATCAACAGTTGAAGAGCGTTCGTCAATGGGCGACCGAAACTCGCGATGGCTCGCGAGCCGACCTGAAACTGAATGTCCTGCCGACGGTCTGGGATGAAGTCCGCAGCGATAGCGGGAATTGCCTTGGTCGAAAATGCCCGACGTACCAGCAATGTCATTACTTCGCCGCCCGGCAACGATTGCAAAATGCCGATCTGTTGATTGTAAATCATGCGCTGTTTTTTAGTGATTTGGCCCTGCGACAAATGGGAGCCAGTCTGTTGCCGGACTACGATACCGTCATTCTGGACGAAGCCCATACCGTCCCCGACGTTGCCAGCGATCATTTGGGGCTGGCGTTGACGATGCGACAAATCGAATACACGCTGAACAAACTGTACAACGAATCGCTCAATAAAGGACTGCTCGTTCATCACCAATCAGCGGAAGGGCAAAAACTGACCATTCGCTGCCGGATTCACGCCGAAGATTTCTTTAGCGATGTCTTGAACTGGGTCCTGCGGAACAATCAATCGTCCACACGCAGTGTCGCCACACGAGTGAAGCAAGCTGGCATTGTGTCCAATGAACTTTCCCCGTCCCTTGATCGATTGGCCAAACAGGTCCGACTGCTTGCCGGAGATCTAAAGGACGCGGGCGACAGATTGAATCTGGTTTCCGCAGCGGATCGGCTCAATGCCATGTCCACGCAAATCGAGACGTGGCGACTGCAGGAAATCGAAGGTGGCGTGTACTGGATCGAGTCCAGTCTGAATCGTTACAACAAACAAAACGTCAGTTTGAACGCCGCGCCGATCGACGTTGGCCCCGCCCTGCGGGACAATCTTTTCAACAAAACCAATTGCTGCATTTTGACCAGCGCGACGCTGGCCACGGATAAGGCCTCGTTCGAATTCTTTCAAAACCGCATCGGATTAACGCAAGCCAAAACGCTACTCCTGGGCAGCCCGTTTGACTATCAAAAACAGGCCAAGTTGATTTTGGTCACCAACATGACGTCGCCGGTCGAACACCGCGACACACACGAGCGGCAATGTCTGGACGCGATCAAGCAGTATGTGTCCCGGACCGATGGCCACGCGTTTGTCTTATTCACCAGTTATGATTTTCTCAATCGAACGGTGCGCGAACTGACGCCCTGGCTGACCGAAAACGACCTCCGCATTTACACGCAGGGGGATGGCACGTCGCGGACTCAACTGCTGGAACAATTCAAACAGCATCCGCGCGGGGTGCTCTTCGGCACCGACAGTTTTTGGCAAGGCGTGGATGTCCAAGGAGATGCACTGCAAAACGTGATCATCACGAAACTGCCGTTCAGCGTACCCGATCAACCCTTGCTCCAAGCGCGATTGGAGGCGATCCGCGACGCCGGTGGGAATCCATTCGGCGATTATCAATTGCCCGAAGCCGTGATCAAATTCAAACAGGGTTTTGGGCGGTTGATCCGCAGTAAAACCGACACCGGCATCGTGGTCATCTTGGACCCGCGCATCACGTCGAAGACCTACGGACAAACATTTCTGAACTCGCTTCCCAATTGCAAAATCGAACACGAAACAATCTAGTTTCGCGCAATCAGTTAGCGAATGAGCTCAAGTTTCGTCTGAGGTCTTGCCAGCGTCGTCCACCGGTTTTTCATCAGGAACCGGCGCCTTCACAGCAGGCGCGGCGGGTGGATCGACGGGCGCATCCCCAAAAATTCCCGGAAACAGATCGGCACCGATGGCCTCAATATCTTTGTAATGTTGTTTGCCATGAGTCAGTTCGCCACCTTCATGGCCCACCCAACCAATTCCCAAAGCCAACACGATTAAGCCGAACTTCCACAGAATGCCATCGTCCGGATCTCGATTACGGGCACTCGCGGCAAATAAAGCCAACAACAGCGCGAACGCCGTGGCCACAATCGCCGAGGTTCGATGCCAGAAAACCGGTTGACTCTGATCCCACAAATCGGCCAACACGTTGACGGTTCCCTTGTTTTCCATGGGGCTGAACCAATAGCCCGTCACGCAAGCGACAATCGCACCCAGCGTTCCCAACCAAAGACAATAATAAGCGCAATCTCCCATCACAAAATTGCCACGCAAGGAAAATAGGGCAAACAATCCCGCTGCCAACAGTAACCCAATCGGCAAGTGCACCGCTGCGGGGTGCAACGATCCCGTGGCATTGAACAACCGTTGAGTCTTGGGATCAATGGCGGGCGGATTTACGCCTTGGTCATCCGCTTTCTTTTCGTCCAGAGCGGGAGCCGCCGCTGCGGCAACCACAGTCGCTGGCGACGTTGCATCGGCAACCTCGGGCGCAGGCGACGCTGCATCGGAAACAACGTTCGCCTCAGCTGGCCATACAGCACCTTGTTCGATCCATGATTTGACGGATTGAATTTGTTCCTTGGTCAATGGATTTTCTTCGTCCGGCGGCGGCATCAAGACTTCTTCGTCGTCACTGATCAATGCCAAATACAAATCGCTCTCATCAGGCAATTTAGCCGTGATGTAATCCTTGGCTTCATCTTTGACATCAATGCGAAATGACTCCGGGTCTTTTTCGCCGTGACAACTGACGCAATGCGCGTCAAAAATCGGCTTGATTGTCTTCACAAAATCTATCGGCTCGCTGTCCTGTGCCAGGACAGGGAGCGCCAGTCCCAAACTAACCATCGCCAGGACACCGGACCGCAATAACTTTGACAGGCTATTTTTAGTTAACATATGCGTGGAGGGGATTTCTGACCGAGATTGGGAATCGAGAAACGCTGCACTATCATAGACAAATTCGTTTCGATTTGCAGCGACTACCAACAAGGAAACCTGATTTGTAGCACTTCCGTCGAATCGATGGGAACCACTTATTCGTCATAATTTCCTCAAATCTCCCAGTACTCAAAGTCTGGTACCGTTTCAATCCGGGGAAATTTACTGTCCTATCGTCGGTGAGCGGCCCATGTCCAATGGCGGTCTGATGTAGCTTGGACCGATTCAGCTGGAAATCCCAGACTCGCCACCATTTCCTGAATCTCAGTCAACGATAGCGCGGCGTGGAGTGAATCGGAGAACAATCGGCGCGAATATTCGGACTCCTCGCCGGCGTACGTCTGCACCAACTGCTGCACCGTTGCTTGATCGGCTGGTCGCATCAGATCGCGAACAAAAATCAGGCCGCCAGGCCGGCCGACGCGTACGATTTCTTGTAAACAACTAAACGGCTCGGGCAGATGATGGATAATACTGTTGGACATGATCGCGTCAAACATATTATCGGCGAAAATCATTTTTTTTGCGTCGATTTGGGCGAGGGTGATCCGCTGCGTCAAGCCCGCGATTTCCAAATTATAAACGGCCAGATTCAACATACTGGTCGCCATATCGATCGCCATCACTCGGCAGTGCGGATGACTCTTGCATAGCGCCACGGGAATCAAGGCTGTACCCGTCCCCACATCCAATACGTCGCCCAAGCGGAATTCCGGCAATCCGTCCAATTCTTCATCGTCCAAACCAGCCGCAGCGCGTCCGATCACGCCAAATTCCTCCCACACGCCGTTGGCATATGTCAACAAGTCCGCGACGAACTGGCGATTCACTTCCGTGTGATCCATTTCGTTGTATTCCGTGGCATCTTGTTCCGAGTCCATCACCTCCGGCTCGAGTGTCCGAGTTAGCGCCATCTTGGTTATGTTCTTTCGATATCAAGTCGTTCGTGGTGTCGGATGTGCGAATTCTATCGAACACATCCGAGGTCTACAACAATTTCTCAAATTCTTCGTCGGTTTCGATAACTTTCAAACGATCCTTTAGCAGCAATCCTAAAACGAACATCAACAAGGCCATCACCAGATACGCGGCGGCAAATTCAATGACAATTTTTCGTTCCGCTTCCGATACCGATTCAGCAAATAATTGCCACGGCCAAAACATTTTCTCACCGGCAAAAGGTGAATGCATCAATCCGAACAGCGTCATCATCCCACCCACTGCGAGAAACACCGACGCCGACATGTATCGGCGGTCGATGATCCGGGCCGTCGCTGACGCCCAAATCAAACTCGTCACGATAAATCCCCCCGACAATACGCTCAGTTGCAACCACAACGACTGCAACCGACCGGCATCATTGGGAATTTTCGCGTAGTCCAAAGCCCCGGCAAACTGGCCCAGATAGATCATTACCAATTTTGCCAGCGCCGGCAGACACGCCACCGCTAATGCCGCGTAATGTCGACGTGGCGTGGCATGAAAGCTTTGGGCCGTAATTTCAATTCCCACAAAGATCAAAATCGGCAACACTGCCGCTTCGGGAACCCATTTCAGCACCAAACTAAAATAACCGATCACGCCGGCGCCACCGATAAACAACGCCGTCGCCAGAGTGTATGCGGCTCGACCTCCCATCGCTTTATATGCGGGATGGCCGATGTAGGGAGTCGTTTGAATCACGCCCCCGCAACAAGCTGCCAACAAGGTCGCGATCGCTTCGATGCCAATCACTTGATCGGTCTTGAAATCATCTCCCACCGATGCCGCGCTTTCAGCACAATCAATTCCGCCAATCACGGTCGCAATGGCAAAAGGAACAATATAGCCCACATAGGGCAACGTCTCCGGAAACGCACCCAACCATTCAAACCGGAACGCCGACAACCATTCGGTCGGAAAATAAACCGGTTCGAAACTTGCGCCCGATTCGACGAGCATGGTCCCCGTCATCGTCTGAATTCCAAACAACAAATACCACATCACACAGCCGATCAACAGCGCTCCCAACGCTCCTGGAATCTTGAATGGCAGCGATTGTCGACCGATCAATGTCGCGAGCACGATGACCAGTGAGGCGAATCCGACGATCGGACTAGCCGCCAGTTTCGGCATTTGGGTAAAAGCGATCAACACCAACGCGATTGCCGCCAATGAACCCAGTAGACCCGCACGAGGAAAGACCCGGTGAATCCAATTCGAACCGAATGACAAAACCAATTTGACCAAACCGGTAATCAGAATCGCGCACATCCCGATATGCCACGTCTTCAAGGCTGCTGATTGAACATCCAATCCATTTGCAATCCCCGCGGCATAGGCTGGCCCCAACACCAGCAATGTCATGCCAATAATACTGGGAGTATCGAGTCCGAGCGGCATCGCCGTCACATCGGTTTTGCCGGACTTCCGGGCGTATACAAACGCCAACCAGAAAAACAGCAGATCTCCCACGAGCACCCCGATGGCAGTCCCCGGAATCATGTAGGCGAGTGCAAATTTTACAGGGAAGCCAAACCCGAAGGCTAGCATTCCGACCATCAAGACCATCCCCGCAATATTGTCCAACATCAAGCCAAAAAAGGCATTGATGTCACCTGGACGAGCCCAATCGTATTTTTTATTGGTCACAAAAAGACTTTCGGCACGGGGGTTGCGATAGGGAAGATCAGACTGCCAGTCTGTTCCAAAAACAAATGACGAAAGCGATTTTGATCTCGGAATAGTTGGCAGCCTAACCAAGACTGTGCCCAATCTAATTTTTAGAAAATTGCCTGTCAAACGGACCAAACGTGTCACAACCCGCACCGATACTTTTTGTGTCGGAGGGCATCGCCCGCAAATTTCACTTGTTTTCACTAAAATAGGAGCTGCATCCCAACAGAAACGACGTCCCAGACATTTTTTGGCTTGGCGGCGAACCGGACTTGAGTAAGATGCGTAATTAGCCATGGAAGCTACCGTTACTGACTTGTTTTACAACAGCAACCGTCAACTGAAAGCCAAGTCCGATAGTGTGACCGACGAGCAACTTATTCTCGAATACCGCCAAACCGGCGATCGCGAATTGTACGCGCAATTGGTCTATCGATACGAACGCGAATTGTTCAGCTACCTGCGGCGCTATTTGGGCAATGCAGAAATGGCCGAAGACGTATTCCAGGCCACGTTTCTGGCAATCCACATGAAGTGCGAGTTGTTCGAAGAGGGTCGTCGATTTCGCCCGTGGATGTACACGATTGCTACGAACGCGGCGATTGACGCCAGCCGACGAAACAAACGACACAAAACCATCAGCCTCGATACCCCGCGCGAACAAGACAACGAAGACGTCGGGCGACTGATCAACTTGCTGGAAAGCGGCGAACTGGATCCGATTGATACAGCAACTCAAACGGAACGCTGCCGACTGGTGCGAACCACGTTGGAACAACTGCCAGAGTCGATGAACGCCGTGATTCAATTGGTGTACTACCAAGGCATGAAATACCGCGAAGCCGCCGAAGTGCTGGACGTGCCAGTCGGAACTGTCAAAAGCCGCTTGCATGCCGCAATTGCAAAACTAACCGAAGTCTGGAACACCACCCAAGTCGACTAATTGATAATTGAGAACCGAGCCACTGCACTCGACCCAAGGACGGGATCCGTTTGTTACGGAATCGAACAGTTGCCTTAACGAGAATCTGAAACCGTGAACCATCCAAACGACGAAAACCTCCTTGGTTACGTGTTAGGAGCATTGGACGCTCAAGAACAACGTGACGTGCAGGAGGCGCTTGACGCTGATCCACAACTCGATGAACAGCTGCTGGCAATCAAGTCTGCGCTGGCGCCGCTGGACTATCTTGATACCTCCGGCCCGCGCCCCGGACTGGCGCGACGAACTTGCGAACTGGTTGCCAGTATCAACGCCCGACCGCTTCAGCGATTGGACAAATCAGATTTTTATTCGAATTCGAATTCGAGTTTGAGTGCGGCCTTGGCTTCCTCTGCGATGTCAGCCACTAACGCAGACAATTCGACCGCTCGGCCAGCATTGTCGACCCACGATATGACCTCGGCGCTGTTGGACAAACCGAATTTTTCTCGTGACACGCCCCGTCAACTTTGGCTTCCCTCGACGTGGTCATTGCCGGACTTCGTGATGGCCGTGGCGGTGATGGCGATTATGGCGGGCCTGCTGTTTCCAGCCGTTTCGTATTCGCGTTACAACAGCCGCTTGGTGGGCTGCCAAAACAATTTACGCCAGCTCGGCCAAGCGTTCGCTCAGTACAGTGAGACCCATGGCGGACGTCAGATGGAAATCCCTCATTCCGGCCCACTTTCGGTTTGTGGCTCGTTTGCACCGATCCTGAAAGATGGCGGTTTTGTGGCGGACGACAGCTTGTTCGGCTGCCCTGGTTTGGCGGGCAGCTCTAAACGCGCCGTTCCAATCCGAATCCCCACGATTCAATCGCTCGAGCAAGCCTCGGGTCAACAACTGATCCAATTGCATCAGAACATTAGTGGTGATTACGGCGGCTCGATGGGCTATGTTTCCAACGAAGGTTATGTCCCTCGTTCCAATTTGGGACGTACCAACGTGGTGTTGCTGGCCGACATGCCGTCGATGGGCTGCTCGGCACGCATCAGCTCAAATCATGGCGGGGCCGGACAAAACTGCGTATATGAAGACGGTCATGTGGGGTATGTCCATGGCGACTCGATTGGCCAAGATGCCATTTTCGTTAATGATTATAATCTCGTTGCTCCCGGTTGCCGCCCGGAAGACAATGTTATCGCCCCCAGTCATCTTTCGCCTTCGTTCGCGTACAATCGACAGCCAAAACCTGCTATGCTGGAGGATTAACCCGAGATTCCTCCCCTTTAGCGTTCCCTATGCCGTCGAAACCTGAACTGATGAGCCCCGCTGGGCATTGGCCGCAACTCCAGGCCGCCATCGAAGCGGGTGCGGACGCCGTCTACTTTGGGCTGAATCATTTTTCCGCCCGCGCTAAAGTCGGTTTTGCCTTGGCCGACCTTCCCGAAGTCATGCAAACCTTGCATGGCCGCAGCGTCAAGGGATTCGTCACCTTCAATACGCTCGTCTTTGATCACGAGCTCGAACTCGCCGAAGCCGCGATCATTGAAATCGCCAACACGGGCGTCGATGCCGTGATCGTCCAGGATATCGGCATGGCGAAGTTGATTCGGCAAATCGCTCCCGATCTGACGATTCACGGCAGTACGCAAATGTCCATCACCAGCGCCCAGGGCGCGGAGCTGGCAAAATCGTTGGGTTGCCGCCGTGTGGTGCTCGGACGCGAATTGAGCCTCACGGACATTCGCAAAATATCCGAAACTACCGATGTCGAGTTGGAAGTTTTCGTCCATGGCGCGTTGTGCGTTTCCTATTCTGGTCAGTGTTTCAGCAGTGAAGCCTGGGGTGGACGCAGTGCCAACCGCGGCAAGTGTGCGCAGACGTGCCGATTGTCCTACGACTTGATTGTCGACGGCGAACCTCGCGATCTGGGCGAGTTCCGGTATTTACTCTCGCCCGGTGATCTATACGCCTTGGAACAGATTCCCGAACTGGTCGATATCGGTGTGGCCTGTCTTAAGATCGAAGGACGATACAAAGATGCCGACTATGTGGCCGCGACGACTCGCGCTTATCGGGAGGCCATTGATTTGGCCTGCCTCGGAGTCCCCAACGAAATTTCCGCTGAAGAGCGACTCGAGTTGGAACAAATTTACTCACGTGGTTTGGGCGCCCATTTTATTTCCGGCACCAACCACCAGACTGCCGTCATCGGTCGGGCCCCGCGGCATCGCGGAGTTCGGGTGGGGGAGGTGTTTTCGGTCGGCGGCCAAAGCCTGCACGTGAACACACTGCATGAAATCAAACGGGGTGATGGTGTCGTGTTTGATGCCGCGAACTGGCGCAGCCCGGATGAGCCCGAAGAAGGGGGCAATGTTTATGAAGTCACCGCGAAAGGTTCGCAACGCGTCGAATTGCAATTTGGTCACGGCGAAATCGATTTCAACCGGATTCGTGTCGGTGATCTGGTTTGGCGCACGCGCGATCCGCAACTAAACAAGAAACTGAAGGCCCTTACGAAAACCGAGGTGCCGGTTTTCACCCGTCCCGTCCGGTTTGAAGTTTCCGCGGCGGTCGGCAGCCCAATCCAGATTGTGGCGCGGTTGTCGGATACGAAGGTAGCAACCTACACGGGTGATCAACCCCTATCGGCCGCCGACAAACGACCGCTGGACGTGGAAACACTAACGGAAAAATTGGGGCGATTGGGTGGCACTCCCTATCACCTCGATCGAATCGAATTGCTGACCGCGGATCACGTTTTTGCCCGCACCAGTGAATTGAACGAGGCCCGCCGTCAATTGGTAGATCAACTTTTCGACGCCTCCAGTAAAGTCCAGCCTCTCGCGTCGTCCGCTGTCGTGAAGCAAGTTCTGGAAGTCATGCAAATCGATGCGACAGCCGCACCAGTTGAGTCGGAAAAATTGGCGTTTCTGCATTTGTTGGTGCGCACGCCGGAGCAATTGGACGCGGCCATTGAAACGGCAAAATCCACGACCCTGGCCAGTATCACGCTGGACTATTTAGAGTTGTATGGCCTGCGTCCGTCAGTGGAAAAGATCCGCGCCGCCGGTTTGCGTCCGCGCGTGGCGAGTCCGCGCATTCTTAAGCCGAGCGAACAAAATGTCGTGCGATTTTTGACTTCGCTGGAATGCGATCTCCTCGTCCGTTCCGGGGGACTGTTGAATGCGGAATGCGGAATTCACCCCGAACGCCGATTGGCTCATGTGGCCGCGGTCCCTTCGTTCAATGAGACTTCAGCGTCCACCGCGACGGAACCGGGAATCCAATTCATCGGTGACTTTAGTCTCAACGCCGCCAATGCCGTCGCTTGTCAAACTTACCTTGAGCTTGGTTTGGATCGAATTACACCGACTTACGACTTGAATGCCCAACAAATTGCTGACCTAACCCGTCTGATTCCCGCCAGTGATTTAGAAGTGATCGCGTATTCGCATTTGCCGGTCTTTCATACCGAACATTGTGTTTTCTGTCGTTTTCTTTCGGAGGGGACCGACAATACGAATTGCGGTCATCCGTGTGAGAAACATCGTTTGGCGGTGCGCGATCAAGCGGGACGGGCTCATCCGGTAATGGCTGATGTCGGCTGCCGCAATACCGTCTTTGGAGCCGAGGCGCAAGTCGATGTGGAGGCCATCAAAGATTGGCAGGCCGTCGGCATCCAACATTTCCGACTGGAATTCGTCCATCAAGACGCCACTCAACTGCAAGCCATTACAACGGCGTTCGGCCGGTACCTGAACGACGATCTGCACCGCAGTGAATTGGAGCGAGTATTATCCGAACATTCGCCCCAACAAATTACCACCGGCAGTTTGTTTGTGGCGAAAGACTTTAGACAGCTCGTGCAATTGGGCTGACAAACACCCCTTGGCCGAGGGCTCTCGTCGCCGGCCAATTGCGAGCGTTGTCGCAAGTCGATCGGCCGCGTTGAGTGCCAGTCAGGGAGAGACGGGCCATTGTAAAAACATCGCTCCGAGAGATAAAAGATCCGTTCACTAAAATCGAATTGAACTCTACAATCGTGATTGCCGGGTTATCGATCTAATATCAGACTAGACAATCACCTATCTAACCCCGAACCGCAACAGCATGAGCACTGCGACCGTTACGCGACTTCCCAAACGCAGCGAAGTCAATCCAGCCGATACTTGGGACCTGACCGGTTTATTCACGACCGACGACGGTTGGGAAACAGCATTTACCCAGTTCGAAGAAAAAATTGCCGGTTATGCGAAATTCAAAGGCACGTTGGCTAACAGTGCCGCGGAACTGGCCGCTTGTTTGGATTTCGATAGCCAACTCGATCGGCTCGCCGAAGGACTGGGCAGTTATGCTTTTTTGCGTTCCGCCGAAGATCAAACCAACAGCCAATATCAACGAATGGTAGGGCGTTTTCAGAATGTGGCCACGCGGGCCGGAGAAGCAGCAAGCTATATTCGCCCGGAAATTCTGGCGATTCCCGACGAGCGCCGACTCATGCTGCTCGCCGACCCATTGCTGAAATTGCACCGTCTAAGCTTGGAGCGATTGGCGCGCTATAAACCCTTTACGTTGGGTGAAAAAGAAGAGCAATTGCTGGCCATGCAAGGCGAAATGGCCGGAGCGACCGCCAAAATTTTTCGACAATTGACCGATTCCGATTTGAAATTCGGCAATGTCAAAAACGAACTCGGTGAGGAAATCGAGCTGTCGTCCAGCACGTTTTCGCAATTTCTGATTTCGTCAGACCGCACGGTTCGCAAGACTGCGTTCCACCAATTTTACGAACAATTCACCGCTCACGAAAATTCGTTGTCAGCAATTTTGGCTGGCTCCGTACAAAAGGATATCTACTACGCGCGAGCGCGCGGGTATGACAGCGCTTTGCATTCGGCATTGTATGCCGACAATGTTCCACAAACTGTCTACGACAGCTTGATTTCGGCGGTTCGCAAAAATTTGCCATCGCTGTATCGATACTATGACCTCCGCAAACGAAAAATGGGACTGGACGAAATTCACCACTATGATACGTATGTTCCGATCCTCAGCGACATCGAAATCGAACATAGCTGGGAAGAAGCAGTCGCGGTTGTCTGTGAATCTCTCGCTCCCCTGGGTACCGAATATGTCGCTGTCCTGAAAAACGGTTTGAATCAGCGTTGGTGTGATCGGTATCCCAATGCCGGCAAGCAAAGCGGGGCGTTCAGCGCGGGGTCGTACGAGGGCGATCCCTATATCCTGATGAATTTCAAACCCCGGGTTTTGAACGATGTGTTTACCTTGGCCCATGAAGCGGGTCATTCGATGCACACCTATTATTCCAAACAGCACCAACCCTTCGAATACTATAATTACACAATTTTTGTCGCCGAAGTGGCCAGCACCTTCAACGAACAACTATTGACGCGACACCTGCTGGCCAACGCCAAAGATGATCGCTTGAAGGCCTATCTGATCAACAATGAGATCGATGGGATTCGAGCGACGATCATTCGACAAACCATGTTTGCCGAATTCGAAAAAGTCATTCATGCGATGGCGGAATCTGGTGAGCCATTGACCGTTGCTGCCTTGAAAACAACTTACGGAAAATTGTTATCTGATTACTTCGGGCCGGATTTCGTGATCGATGCGGAATTGCCGTTGGAGTGCTTGCGAATTCCGCATTTCTACCGCGCGTTTTATGTCTACAAATATGCGACCGGACTATCCGCAGCGATCGCGCTAAGTGAGCGAGTGACGTCGGGCGGTGCGGTGGAACTGGCGGACTACCTCAGTTTCTTGCGGGGAGGTTGTTCGAAATATCCGTTGGATTTATTGCGAGACGCCGGTGTTGATTTAGAACAACCGGCACCAGTCGACATTGCCTTGAAACGATTCAGCGAATTGGTGGACGAACTGGATGCCTTGTTATAGTTGCTTTCGCCCGCTGGCCAGCGCGAGTGACTTAGGATCAGCGGCTTTGCATTCTTCGAACTTGGTACGCGGCCGGCTTCTAATAATTTGAAACCTCTATTCGTCGGAGCCAACCCCTGAACTCTCTCCTTCAATTAACGACGCGCCTGATTCTGGTGTGGTCTTGGTCCGTGGGATTGGCGCTATTGGTTGCGGCAAATTCCGTCGTCGCCCAGACGGTCGCGCCGGTGACCAACTGGCGAATCGAACGAGCGACACTGGACCAGGAATTTGCCGAGCGACTGCAAGAGATCGGTTTGTGGTGCCGTGAAAATGATCTCCCGCAACAGATTCCCGCGACCTTCAACCTGCTTCGCCCCCACGATTTGCAACGGCAGTACATTTTTTTGCCTTCGGAAACATCCCTGCCCGTTCCGCCCGCTGGCACACTGGGCGAATGGTTGACCAAGATCAATGCCATAAAAGTTTGGCAGGGCGAACGGATTTTCGAATTGGCGAAACGAGCCGCCACGGCGGAAGCGGGGGGAGCAGCGTTTCAATTGTTGAACGAAGTCCTATATTGGAACAACGATCAGTCCGAAGTCCGCCAGATTCTGGGACACCAAAAAACGGACGATGGCTGGCGCGTCGCTCCCGATCGAATCACCTGTCGCACGTCCACTCGGGCTCATGACTTGTGTAAATGGCCTGCTGAAAGTTTCTTGATCGTAACCTCCACGCATTTCGAAATCGAATCCAACGCCAGCGAAGCGCAAACACGCTATCTTGCCGAAAAACTCGAACGTTGGCATGACGTCTGGCGACAAGTTTTTTTTGACTACTGGTGCAGCCCCAAAAACTTACAACGCTGGATCGCGGGCACTTCGTCATATCGACATTCGAGGAAACGATTTCGAGTGGTTTTTTTCCAAAACCGTGACAATTACTTGGCCGAGCTCGCTCCGACCGTCCGGGGCATCGAAGCTTCCACCGGTTTTTACAATAGTGATCAAACCGTATCGTTTTTTTATGACGAAGTGGATCGGTCGGTGGAAGATACTTGGCGGCATGAATTGACGCACCAATTGTTTCGCGAATCGATCGGCACCGGCGATCAGCTGTTTGAAGAAGAGTACATTTGGCTGGACGAAGGGATCGCTACCTATTTTGAATCGCTGGCGGACCTGGGCGAATACGTAACAATCGGTGGCTTTGAATCGCGACGGATGCAATTCGCCCGGACTCGATTGCTGCTAGAAGGCTATTACGTGAAACTGGACGAATTGTCCGCACTGGGGCGGGTAGATTTGCAAAGCCGTCCCGATATGGTCCGGCTGTACAGTCAAATCGCTGGACAGATGGACATGTTGATGAACGATCAGGACGGTGCTTTGGAGCCGAAACTAATCGAGTTCTTACAGCAAGTATACAAAGGCCGCAAAATTCGCCCGGGTGCCTTTGAAGCGTTAATGGGACTGAAGTATCCTGAGCTGGACCGGCGATATCGGGAGTACCTGCGAGTCGATCCCGACCGGGTTGCAAACCACTTGTCATTGCCACTGACACGCACCGAGTTGTCGCTGGCCGGATCGCAATTGAACGACCCTGGCTATACCGCGATTGGTCAGTGTCATAATTTAAACTGGCTGGATTTGTCCAAGAATCGGCTGTCATCCAAGCAGCTGGTGAAGCTAAAAGATTGCCAGAAAATCACCCAACTCTTTTTGACCGATTGTCAACTTGAACCGGGTGCCTTGCAGATCCTGGGGCAATTCGCGCTCTTGAATGAAATCGATTTGAGTGGATCCTCGGTAACGGATCGACAACTTCTGGAATTGCAATCGCTCCAGAGTTTGAACTCGTTGCGGTTAAGCTCCACACGTATCACGCCGGACGGAATCGCGCGATTGAAACAATTACTACCCCGCTTGGACGTGACACAATAATCCATCTCTAGATAGCGAACTAGCATGAAACCCTGGGTTCTTGCGGAAAACAATTACGGCAACATTAAACATCAGACTTTTGAGGTGGCGGTGTTGCCACTCGGAGCAACCGAGCCGCACAATTTGCATTTGCCTTATGGTACCGATGTCTTCGAAGGGACGATTGTTGGCGACAAAATTTGCGAAGCCGCACATCAGGCCGGCGCCAGAGTAATTCTCCTGCCGACCATTCCGTTTGGCACCGAAACCAACTTGCGCGAATTTCCGTTGGCGATCAATCTCAATCCCTCGACCTTGAATCTGGTGATTACCGATATCGTTGCGTCGCTGGTCAACAGTGGCATTCGAAAGATTGTGTTGTTAAACAGCCACGGAGGCAATGATTTCAAATCGCTGTTGCGTGAACTGTCCGGGAAAACTCCGGCGCAGCTGTTCCTCTGCAATTGGTATCAGGCGTTCCACGATGTCTATTACGAGATCTTCGATAAACCGGAGGATCATGCCGGAGAAATGGAGACTTCTTTTGGACTGGCGTTTTTTCCGGAGCTGGTCGCGCGGAATCCCGATGGAAGTTTGACTGCCGACGATGGTGCTACGAACTTGACAAAACTCGCGGCGGTAAATCAAGGCTGGGTGGCGATTACTCGACCTTGGCATCTGCTGACCAAAAATTCAGGAGCCGCCGATCCGCATGGCGCCACCGCTGAGAAAGGGCATCGATTGATGGAGATCCTGGTGAGTCGATTGGGCCAGTTCCTCGTGGATTTGTCGAATGAAAAAATCACGGATCGATTTCCCTACTGACGGATCGATTTCCCGCTTAACCCTCCGCACCAAACTTCAAATCGTGAGTGTTGGAGTGTTGTTTATTTGGAACAGGAATCCCTGTTTACGCTGGAAAACAACCGACGATGGCGAGAATTAAGTCCGCCAACGGGTCAAACTGGGCCGGCAGTACGTTGACCGAAAAACTCGCACGTACTAAAATCGTTGCTCCGAAGACGGATTTCGGCAGACAGATTTATTTTGGCTGAGAACTTTTGGCTGCCGATTAAATCCCAAAATACAAATGGTGGCTGTAGCTCAATTGGTTAGAGCACTGGATTGTGATTCCAGGGGTTGGGGGTTCAAGTCCCCTCAGCCACCCTCGCAACAAACCTGCAATTGGCGGGGTTATGTTCGCAAACGTATTCGAACGATTCCACCAATTCGCGCAAAAAAACACTGCTGTTTTTCGATAGTTACCCAGCCTTCCGCTTAGGTAAAATCGGGCGACCGGCGGCACTCGTTTCGGTCAGTTTGTCAAACTGCCCTTCCGCCCACGTTCATGCGCCGTCTCGTAGCGCGCGATACTAAGGACCCTCTTCGTGAAATCCAAAAACGTGTGGGCTTGGCCAAAATGAGGGCCTCTCTTGCATCCATCACTTCAGCAATTGAAATTCGAGTCGGTCTGCCTCGACCGAATTGGCAAAGAGTCTGCGAGTGGGTGGATGCTAATGTTCCTGAACTAGAGCTGAATGAGACGTGGACACAGTTGGCACGTGACTGGCTCGGTACCCTGATTGAAGCTTTGGAGGCTGGCTATGAACTATCCGAGTCTCCGCAGTTTCTACTTGTCGCCAACAGCGATGCGCGAACCCGCAATCGTATACTGGCTCAATGCGAACACGCCAAGCGGACTATTCTCAATGTACTTTCGGGAGTGAGCGGCGATGCGGGTTTCGGTAAACATGTGGTTCTCGTCTTTGGGGACTTAAATCAGTACTACGACTACATCGCCGATTTCTATCCGGAAGAGGGTGAGTTCGCCTTGTCCGCAGGTATTTTTTTGGATCATGGTTACGCACACTTTGCAGTATGCAACGATGCTAACGGTCGTTACCAGCGCACGATTGCTCACGAACTAACCCATGTCTTGATGCGACACCTGCCTTTACCACTCTGGCTAAATGAAGGCGTAACCCAAGTTGTCGAAGATATTGTCACAGACGATTCGTCTTTTCATGTTAATCAGGAATTGTTTAATAGGCATCTCGCGTATTGGAACGACGAAACGATTCAAGCGTTTTGGTCCGGCGACTCTTTTTTCTCAACTGATGAAGGTCAAGAATTGAGTTATCATCTGGCCCAGGTTCTCGTGCGAACTCTGATGTCAGATCATCCTACGCAAATGACTTCGTTGTTGAATAATGCGCAACATACTGACGCCGGTAATTCAGCTGTGCTGGATTTCTGTGGTACGAGTTTGCACGACCGAGTGACTCTCTTCTTGGGTGTTGGTGCTTGGAGTCCACTCGCGGACGATAACGACGTTGGGTGACCAGCGATTAACGCTTGGGACGCGGAGCTTCGGCCTACCAGCTCCCATTTCGGACACTTCGCGACTACCGTCGCTTCAACACCGCCGTTCGCGGCAAAAGCAATGACTCGAACGATTCTCGGCGGCGCTTTGCTTCAAGCTGCGCTGCGTCGGATTGACTGGATATGCTTGATTTCCAGTTGTGGATGCGCTGTTATTTTTTTTCGCTGGTCCAACTCGTGCATCGCGACGACTCATCCTACAATGGCGACAGATACCGATTGACTGTCACCCAAATATCCCCACCCCCTTCAACGACATGTCGTACCAAAATCTCATTTTTTGTCTGCTATCAATCAATTGTTGGAATCTTGCTGCTGGTCCAGGCATTGCCTGGACCCAAAATCCGTCGGCTACAACCGAGTTGAATTCGACCACGGAAACCTGGTTGGGGACGCTCGATGTAAAAGTCGCCAAGTTGCGGTTGCAGCTTGATCTGAAAACCGGAGCCGATGGCGCGACAACCGGCGACATGATCAGCCTCGATCAAGCCACGACTCCCATTCCCATGGATCGGGTGGTTCGAACCGATAAACAGTTGGAATTCCACATCGATAAATTGGGCGTGAAATATGTCGGAGCCATCGATGCCTCCGGCAAATTGGCGAAAGGCAAATTCACGCAAGGGGACACCTACGACTTGGATTTCAAAATCGTCGACGCTGTACCCACAATCAAACATGAGTTGACCTGGGTGGGCACACTGGTGGCCGGCCCCCAATCGTTTGATTTTCAGTTCCGCATTTTTGTGGATAGTGAAGGGAATCATTCGGTCAGGCTGGATAGTTTCAGCGAAGGACTGATGGGGCTGCCGTGCGAGATGAAACGAGACGGTAAGGCTGTCACGCTAACAATCAAAATCTCGAACGCCGAATTTGTGGGTACGCTCAGCGATGATCAGCAAACCGTGGATGGGCATTGGTTGCAAAACGGCAACAAATTTCCGTTGCAACTGAAACAGATCCCGCTGACCGAAACTCGCGCCGCCAAACTCAATCGCCCACAGACCCCACAGCCTCCGTTTCCGTACGAGGTCAGCGATTTTTCGGTTGCGGCCACGGACATCGATGCGAAATATGCCGCTGACGTCGTGCTCGCCGGAACAATGACCAGACCCAAGTCCGGCGGCCCCTTTCCCACGGTTATTCTGATTACCGGTTCTGGTCAACAAGACCGGGACGAAACAATTTTCGAACATAAGCCATTTGCTGTGATCGCCGATCATTTGACTCGCCAGGGTTTCGCCGTGATTCGATTTGATGATCGGGGAACAGGTAAATCAACGGGGACCGTATTGACAGCTACTACTATTGATTTCGCTGACGATGTCGAGGTAGTGTTTCGGTGGGCCCAACGACAACCGCAACTCGATGCCCGGGAAATCATTTTGGCCGGTCACAGCGAGGGGGGCTTGATCGCACCTTTGGTCGCGATTCGCCAGCCCGAGTTGGCCGGAATTATTTTGTTGGCCGGCCCTGGCGTAGCGGGTGATGAGATTGTCCTGAATCAATCCCGTCGCATTGCCGCAGCCGCAGATGCGCCTGATCAAGTGCTGGAGATGCAAGACACTTTCTTGCGACGGATAATTTCCAAACTGGATGCGACGGAACCGCTAACCGAGCCTTTGGTTCAACAGCTCGCCGATGAAGTGTTCGAAGCACTTCCCGACGAACAGAAAAAGAGTTTCAACTTGGATAACATCGTCAGCGGTACCATGGCGATGAATTCGCCGTGGATGAAGTTTTTTCTCAAACATGATCCACGCCCCGCACTCACCCAAGCAACTTGTCCGATCTTGTCATTGATTGGCGAGCGCGATTTACAGGTCGATCCCGCCTTGAACCTGCCCGCGATCGAAGCGGCAGTGCAAGCTGGCAGCAAGGCGGATTTCGTGCAAAAACAACTGCCGGGCCTGAATCACTTGTTTCAAACGAGCGACACCGGCCTGCCGAGTGACTACATCAAAATTGAAGAGACTGTTTCCCCTATTTTACTTGATGAAATTACCGTTTGGCTAAAGCAACGGTTTCAGTAATAAAACGAGCGACTGCACCACCCAGGCCGAGTCTCGGAGAGGCTCGGCCAAGTGGCAACGCGTGTCGGAAATGTCGAATCGACATTCAAATTCACAAGTTGTGTTTTTGAACTCCCCATTGCCAAACTTTCATTGTTGGCTGGTCAGCTCCGGCGGCGCGGTCGATTTTAGATAGGCCAGCAGATCGGCAATCTCGTCTTTCGTCAGATTGTCCAACAGACCATTGGGCATCAATGAAACCTTGGATGGTTTCATCTCTTCAATCTCCGGTACTTTGATGGCCGTGAAGTTTCCAGGAACGATCATGTCCTCTTGAATTTGATATTGATCGCCATTCAAATTCGCCACCCGCCCCGTCACGACTCGACCATCTTGCAACAAGAAAATCGTCGCTTCGTATTGGTCCGACACTGATTTGCTGGGATCAACAATCGTTTCCAGCAAATCATGCGTATTAAAGCGATACCCTGCGAGGGTGACATCGGGTCCGACGATTCCACCGTTGCCGGAAATACGATGGCATTTATAGCAGGCGGCGACGGCAAACATTTTTTTGCCATTTTCCAGATCCCGCTGCGATAAATCGGCGTTCATCAAATCCTGCAAATCCGCCATCGTCCAATTCTTGACCAGCGGTCGGGCTTTTAAATCAGCGTACGGGTCTCGTGTTTCAGGTTCCTTCGCCAACAGCGACTCCAAGGCAGTTTTTTCGGCAGCTGACATTTTTTGGATCGCGGCCGCGCGCACATTTCCGACGTAACCGCTGAGCGAATGGCCACCCTGTATTTTGGCCGCCTCCAAATACCATTGAAAGTACTTTTCTCGAACGGGAATCGACCAGCCCACTGTGGCGTCGGCCAACATGGTTGCATAGGCCATTTGTTGCTCTTGTGTGCCAGTCGCGACCATCAAATCAACGATTTGCGCGGTGGCCGCCGGTAACTTCGCCGCGATCAGCAGTTTAGCCAGTTCCCGGTCAACCATCTCGGAGCCGGTCGGAAAATGGGCCTTCAAGTTTTGCACTGCCTGAACCGTTGATTGGGTCGGCGCACCCAAACGAATCATGATCAACCCGAATGCGCGACAGACCCCCAATCGTTGAAACTCGGTTAAGACGGACCAATCGAGCCGTTGCAATGCCGTGAGCGCCAATGATTGCTGAGCGGCATCTCCACAGCGAGTCAGCGCAACGACACCCTCAATCGTGGCATTCGGATCGGTTTCATTGGCAACACGTTGCACCCAATCAGCAACAGGTTGTTTCTCCAACGCCACGCGCGCGGCAAATCGGATGAAGCGATCGGGACTGCGCAAATGAGTCCAGAGCGGTTCCAAATCCGGCCGAGCAGACGTCCAGTGCGATGCTTCCAACTGTCGTCGAACGGCGACTTCCGGTGTTAGCGGCAGGTATTTCGCCGGCGCGGTTGATTCTGCACCTTGATAGGTCACTCGATACAGCCCCGATTGCGATCGTCGACCACCAATCAGGAAATAGAAGGCTCCATCAGCGGGATTTACCGTCATATCGGTTACGGGCAGCGCCGGGGCGGAACAAAATCTTTCGAGAGTCCCGGTGTAACTGGCTCCATCAGCCGCGAGATGAACCGCGTAAATAATGCCATAACTCCAATCGGCGATGAACAGTGCGTTTTGGTACGCGGCCGGAAATTTAGCGCCTGTTCCAAAAACGATCCCCGTCGGACTGCCCGGACCAACATCGACGACGCTCGGCAAACTATCGGGATAGTATTCGGGCCATTTACCCGATCCATGTCGCCAGCCGAATTCGCTGCCGCTGGTCGCATGACATACTCGCGTCGGGCGATACCACGGCAATCCCACGTCCCATTCCATGTCGGCATCGTAAGTAAACAACTCACCGTTGGGATCGAACGCGATATCGTATTCATTGCGATAACCATTGCTGATCATTTCGAATGATTTTCCATCCGGATCGGTTTTACAAATCCAACCGCCCGGGGCCATGATGCCTGCGGCGTGGCCATTGGCATCATCGTACCGAGTCAACAATTGATCCTCACCCCAACGCGGTGACATTCGCAGCGTTTCCAGATTGGGGGACTTGGTATGGTTGCCAGCGCAAATATACAACGATTTTTTGTCGGGACTGAGGACCACAGCATGCGGGCCATGTTCGCCGCTGCCGTCAATTTTCCGCAACAATTCGACCGTATCATATTGATCGTCACCATTGGTGTCGCGAATACGATAAAGTCCCGCCGGCATCTGGGCTTTGTCATTCGGATGGGCCACGACATACAGACTGTCAAAAGCGTACAACAGCCCTTGGGCGAACCCAATCTGAAGTTCAATCCGCTCGATTTTCGGCGCCTTCCCTGTCATCGGCGAAATGCGGTACAGATTTCCATATTGGTCGGAAGCAATCAATCTCCCATTTTTTTCGGACGTCAATGAAACCCACGAACCCTGTTCGGCGGGCACACTGTAAATCAACTCCCCAACAAAACCGGCGGGCAGTTTCAGTTTTTCAGCCGGCACAGCCGATTGCGCACTCGACGTCGACGTCGACGTCATTCCGGCCAGCGACAGAATCAGGAGGAAGAGGACCAGCGGTTTGATAGCGAGAAACGTCGTTTTCATTGTCACAAGGCCCTTGAAGTAAATTGTCAAAAAATGCAAGATTGGAATTAGGTAGGCATTCGCTCCCCGACTGTTTCGAATTCGGTTTGAAAATCCGTTTGCCGGCCCGACTTCGAACCGCCATTCTGAATCAGAGACCGATCCATGTCCACCTCGCAAGCGAAAACAGTTGACGCTTTTGTGCAATTGCAGAATCGAAACGCGCTGTCGCAGGCGATTCGAGCGGCTGTCAACTTGGGGATCCTCAAATCGCTGGCGGCCGGGCAAAAAACCGTCCAACAATTGGCTGACGAACTGGCTTTACAGCCCGCGCCGCTGCAACGCTTGTTGAACGTTTTGGAACAAACCGACCTCCTCGAGCGCTATGAAAATGATTTTGCTCTGTCGACGATCGCGCGGCTGATACCTGAGCCCTATCTGGATTTTGGTGACCGGTATTGGGAACATCTATCGGAACACGTCCGAACCGGATCGGCATTGCAGCTGCCGTCGATCCTGACCGTGGCGACGGATAAGTTGCCGGACGGGTTGATTGCCGACGTGGACATTTTTCGAGATGTGGATTACCTGGAACAGAAATCAACGGAAGAATGGATGCTGACACCGGTCGCAATCGATGCGGCACAAGTGCTGGACATTGGCAAGTCTCGACGTGGCCTGCGGATCCTGGAAATCGGTGCTGGGTCAGCGGTGTTCTCGGCCACCATGGCCCATCGCGATCCGGATTCAGTGATCAATCTGCTCGATACAGCGGCGGGTCTATCGCGCTCGCGGAAAACGATTGCCAGTGTGGGATTAGAGCGGCAGACGGAGTGGATCACGACTGAAGATATCTTCGACTTGCCAGCCGTCGCCGAACTTGCTGGGCAAACGTTTGATCTGGTCGTGTTAGCCGGCATCATTCATCGCCTGAATTCGGTGGAGTGCCGCAATTTATTGAATCAACTGCAACCATTTGTAAAGTCCAATTGCGAGTTAGTGATCATCGACGTTTTTCGAGGCCAGAGACAAGGAGACGCGCAGCTGGCGATCTTGGAATTGGAATTGGGGCTACGTACGCAGTCCGGTCAGTTGCACGAACCGGGCGAATTGAATTCGATATTGCAAGAAGCTGGGTTCGGCAACCTGCAATTCGCCCATTTACCTGCCACGCCTCATTATTGGGGACTGTTGGTCGGATCAAGGCTGCGCTGAATCAGTTCAGCGACTCGCCGCCATCGCGGGTGGCCAGCGCCGAGAGCGTTTCCCGATCGGTCGCGTAAGGAACAAAATGGATCGATGCATCCGCCCGCGCGAAATTGGCACCGCCCGGATGAAAACTCCAGTGATGTGTCCAGCTACAAGGCCCACCGCGCACGCCCGGCTGATACCCTAAGTCAGTCGCGTTATAGCCCACCAAATCGGCTGCGTAACCTGCGAGCGATGCTGCAGTATCAACAGTATCAAATATGCCAATCGTGGCCGCCAGGTCATCTCGGCTGCTCAGCCACGATCCGTAGCCTTGACCGGCAGGATTCGGTGGGCGTTCTTCGAACACCAATGTACTTGTGGAATTATTTTGGAAATAATTTGAAAGCGAAATCGTTGTTCAGGATGGCGATCGTTTTCTGGTGAAAATCGGACACTTCTCGCTGAACTCCACCAAAATGGATATTCGTTTTCATGAATCCCGCAGGCTTGCCCATTGGTATCTACACAACTTTAATCGACAAACCGTGGTTTAGCCCAGTTACAAGGAACGGCGCGTTTTTAATACCACCGGCCTGTCCGGTGGATTGTTGTGTTTTTTGCTACAAACTTGCTGGGCCATTGATTCGTTCTTCAGCCGGATTCGCCTTGGGCGAATCCGGCTGAAGAACGAGGTGAATGGGGGGGATCTTTGGGTGTAGTAAAAAACCGAAGTATCCGCAGGGCAAGCCGGCGGGATTTTTGGCGAAGCAAAATGAGTCGTGGTGGCGTTCAGGGTCGGCACGTCAGTTTTCTGTTTTCCGGGGGTGCGCTACTTCGTAGCGACCCCCGGCTAATGGCTGCCATCCCTAAAGGGATGAAGAGCACATCAGGCAGCACAAAAATGGACTGAATCGACCTACGTAAAACCCTGTGTCAATTCCAAATTTTTATCAGCCCAGGTTTATTCCAAACGGAGACCACAATTGACTGGCTACCACACATTTCGCGAATTGTTCTATTTCGTTGAAGACTAGGGCCTCCGTGGGGTTTATCCCAATCGGTGCCAGCGATTTGTGTAAAGGGCGAATTAGCGAGAAAATCGCTGCTTCCGTCGGGATGAACCCGCTGCGGAGAGCGTCTTATTTTTGGTGATGGTAGCCAGTCAGTTGCCGCCGATGTTGGCGTGGTGCCATCGCAAGCATCGCGCAGATATTAACTGTCCCACTCGAAACGTGGGCTGGGCTTCCAGCCATTTTATACCCCACAAGACTGGACTCTGCTGCGGGCTGAATCGCTTGCGTGTTTTAGGAAGAATTGGGGGATATAAAAAAGGCTTTTAGCGCGTCTATTTTGTCAAGACAGGCTGGAAGCCTATCCCACTTATTTTCTTTCGGCAGCTGCTTCGAAATCGAACAAATGGTCGACCAGCATTTGAGTATCGTTCTGCGATTTTTCCAGCCAGATCATGCGCACCGATTTGGGTAAACCATTGGAATCAAACCGGTCGCTGGGAAAGCAAGCCATGACGCCGGCGGCGATCTCGCGGTTCAATTCCGGATTGGCGGCATAGCGAATATGATCCCGCAACAAGTCGGCGGCCAATGAAGCGATTAATATTTTTTGACGAACTTCGTAATCTGCCCCCAACGCCTGACGCTGTTCCGAATTGAAGTCCCTGACTCGCAGGCGATCAAATCCGAACATGGCGGCCTGCTCGCCATGAGGCAATTGTCCCAATAACAAATCCGTCCAGCGTTCCATTCGGCGTCGTAAATTGTTCATTCGTTCACAAGCGGATTCATTGGCGGCTTGACCGGCGAGCAAGATTCGCAGCGCACGATTTTTCGCTTCGATATGGCTGATATGAATCGAGTGCGCCAAACCATGGAGTTCGTCCGTTTGGTGGTACCAATCGTGGGTCAATACGGCGGCGGACCACACGCGAGTCAACAATTCCGCGACGAGAATTTCCTGAACGACGATTTCCAAGGCGGGCCAGGGATCATGGCCCAATTGCGGATGGCGGATATCGTGTTCAAACATTTTCAACGCCGTGACCCAGCGTTGCAGGCGAATTCGGGACGACGTCCAATACGTTGTCGCGACGAGCATGGGTTGCTCTTGTTCGCCGTAGATCAAGTTTCCCGAATGGATGGCGACCCAGCTGCCGAGTTCTGCGAGTTGACTTGCGTGCATGTGATTTTGTGGTTTCTGGGGTGGATAAATTTAGAAGTCGCGATAGTCGAAATGTGGGATAGGCTTCCAGCCTGTCTTGGCAGAATCGACAGGCTGGAAGCCTATCCCACTTGTACTATTCTTCCTTCCTTCCCCTTCGCAATGCCGATGCCACTCCGGGAAAAAGACTGGATAAAGCCCGTCGTTGTGGCGGCCCAGCGTTGTCATTCCCAGTTTCACACGGGTTTGCCGTATTTTCAAGGGTGTGGTTTTTTGGCATCAAGCTGTTTCGAGGCCTCGTCATGTTGACGAAACTCCACCGTTGTGACTTTCGCCAAACGCGTTTCCAAACTCGCCAACTTCTATCGACACCTTCTACTTTGCAGGCGAAAAACTCATGAGCCGAGATCCCATTTTCGACTTCATGGTAGAGAAATATTGACAGTTCTCGCTGAACGCCACCACGACTCATTTTGCTTCGCCAATAATCCCGCCGGCTTGCCCTGCGGATACTTCGGTTTTTTACTACACAACGATCCGCAGGGCAAGCCTGCGGGATTTATGAAAACGAATATCCATTTTGGTGGAGTTCAGGGAGAAGTGTCGAATATTTGCACTTATAACGCCCGTGAGACCGTGGCAGCAGCAACAGCAGACTAACAGCACGTGCAGCACGTGGAGTCTGGCGGCAAAATGTCGGTCGGCCTCGCCGGTGCGATGAGCACGGTGGAAAGGGGCATTTCTTTGTCCCGCCGGAATCGCGACGACAAAGTACACGCGATTTCCTGTTCGGGAGCCAACCTCGAAGAAATCGTGTTTGGCTTGGTCGCGTACAGCGAGTACAAAATGGTGCCTCACTAACGCGATCTGTCATCCGTCGCGGAAACGGTTTGGCTCAACGCGGGGTTCAACCGGGTGGCGGCAGCGTTGGTGATTTCGCAATTTGCGCGGTCCCGACGATCATCCAGAATTTGAAAAAGATACTCGGCTGTGGCAAAAATATTTTGCGCAGATTTCCGGCTCGACGACTTCTTCTGGCGGGTGCTCGGTGGCGGTGCCAAACGGAAAAATCACTTGGTGCAAACATGGCCCCACGTTCCTGATCCATTCCGACGCGTCGATTGTGGTGCCGCAAGTTTCTTCCCAGGTCCTCAGGGACCAGGGAATCGCTTACAACAATTCGTTCAAGGTCGACCATTGCACGTCGCTGCGACTATGCAAACGCCTGACGAGCTCGACGGCATCGGGGCGCGATTGCAGCAATCGGTAGGCGATGTTGGCCAACGAGACGTCTTCGGCTTCAAAGCAGATGATGACATTGCCTTGCGTTCCATGGATTGGTTTCACATTCAAATTAAATTGTCGTTGGAGCAATTCCGGCAAAATCGAATGACTCGACAACGAGGGCAAACCCAATAGGACTCGCGAGGCTCCGCCGCAGTCGTCAATCAAGGGTCGCGCACGGCGGATTTTTTCAGTCAACCATTTGACCACTTGTTCAGGGCCGACCTGATTTTTGGCAATCACGTTTTCCAATGAAATTTTTTGATACGCATCAGCCAACACGCGGCGGGCGGAGTTGCGAATTTCCGCCGGCAAACGTTGTTGCAACGAATTAGAGCTGTGTAACAATTCCGGGTAACCGCCTAGCGATTTGACAATTGTTTCGAAAACCTGTCGTTCCGTGCGGGTAACATGATTTTCCAAGTCCGCTTCAATACTTTCCGCCAACAACTGGTCCAGGCCGCCACTTGTTTCGGCCCCCACAGCCTCGGTCAAATCGGCGTTTGGCAAGAAATTGTTGCCCAGGCCATTTAAGGAAGATTCGTATTGGCGGATCATTCCGGTGGTCGCCGACAAGGCGTTGCGTATTCCGCGATAAAAATGTTTCACAAAACGCAAGACAAATTCTTCGAATCGAATCTGGCAGTACTGCTGCAGAATCAAGTCGCGTTTTTCCCGGTCGGATCGGCTCAGTTTAAGTTTGTCTGGCGAAAGGCTGCGGACTTGTGCCAACAACGCCAAAATCCGTTCATCGCAAACACTGGCAGCGGCATTAATTTGTGAACCAGCAGATTCCAGTCGTTCCAGCCAAATCTTGACTGCAGTCTTTGCGCGAATTAGTTCTAGCTGCGGTTCGTTCAGCAACTGCACGACGCGAGTCGTCAATTGACCACCGATTTTGGTCGCGGCAACACTCAACGCTTCTTCCATTTCGAAACAGACTTCCGGGTCCACATGACTGGCGTCTCGAAAACTCGACGGACATCCTAAAGCTCCATCCAGATACGAGGCCAACTTCTGGTCGCTGTTCTCTTTGTCATTTTGCACAATATCTATCGCATCGGCAGTGATGGCAATATAAGCTCCCTCGAAAATTCCCTCGGCAATTTTTCGTACGTCCGCTAAAACGCTGTCGGGTGCCAGTCGCAGTTCCTGGAAACCGGAATTGACAAACTCGTTGGCATTGAACGTCGATTCGCTACTCCCTTTGATCCAGCGTTGAATCAACGTGCGCGCCACATTGTGCACCGCATTTGGCCCGATGGCCAGATCGCTGGGCCCGCCAAGACTAAGTCCAAATGTTCGCAAGGAAAAATGGTCTTGATTCGATTCCATTGCCCGGCAACGATCAAAAAACGCCGCGCACTTCGAGGTCGTCGAAAGATACAGGTACTCGGCGATCGAGCTGAGTCGCAAGTCGAAATCGGTTTGCGACAGATCGTTACCAAGTTCGTTATAATAAGTAAAATCGAATGGTGCTTCGTCCTCAAATTCCGGCAATCCCAACGATTCGTCCCCAGGATAGCCCTGTTCCACAAAATGACGCATCTCCGTCAGAAACGCAAATGTATTGGCCGACGACAATCCCGGATCGCGATTTCGTTGATAGGTTGAATGCAGAAGAATACCGGTAACCGAATCATTTTTTAGTCCCTGTTCGGCCAACAACAGTTTGAGAGTGTAAGCCAAATCGAGTGTCATACCGCTGCCCACACCACCGCTAATGGAGGTGACAATAAACACTTGTGGTTGCAATTCACCAGGGTTCATTTCCAGCGAGTCGGCCGTTTTCGCCAAACTCTCGGGCAAAGTTATTTCTTTCAGCGCTGATTCCAGTCGATTGCAAATGGGTTCGAAATGATCCGCGAACGCCAACCGCCCCAACGGCCGCAAACCTTCCGTCTGCAGGGAACGGGGAATATTGTAAATCCACCGACGACTGAGCCAACTCAACTTCGCTTCGCCACGTTCGCGATAATCTTCCGGTTTGGACAACGGAGTTACCAGCGTCTCTTGGGTGGACAGCGCCGATTCGTCATTGGACAGACAGAGTCGCGTGAGTTCATGGCGGTCGGTATCCAAACAGACCAGACGCACGGACGGCAGTTCGTGCATGGAACCGTACTGTGCCATCAACTGCTGTTTGTAGTGTTTGACGACCCGATTAGCGGTTGCGCCAATACCAACGATCAAGATCGGTCGCGCTTTCGCGTCGGTGGCTTCACACTCGGGCGGAGTAAGCAACTTGATTTCGCTAGCCTTAAACGGCAGACCATCGCTGGAAACCAACGATGTAACATCCCGTTGATCTAAATTGATGGTTCTGGATTCGGTGTCAGGGCTTATTCGTTCGGGAGTCAGAATCCGTCGCACGGGTTTCTTGACCGCGCGTTTTCGATTTGCCAGTTCCTCCACAAATTCGCGGCAGTTTGCATAGCGCACTCCCGGATCTTTGGATAGTGCTTTGCCGATAATCGCTTGATCGAATTGTGGCAGCGGGCGCAGATTGGGCTTGCCATGGACATGCTGGGCGGCCAGTTGGGCCGGAGTCGTGCCGGGGAATGGACGCTGGCCTGTCAACATTTCCTGGTAGACAATCGCCAGCGAGTATTGATCGGATCTTTTGCCGGGTCGACCGTCGAACAGTTCCGGTGCGGCATACGCGGGAGTCATCCCCGTCATTAAGGATTGCGAGGCATCCTGAAGATCTTTAATCAGACCAAAGTCGGCCACCTTGACGTGACCGCTGACCATCAGCAGATTTTCTGGCTTGATATCCAGGTGCTGCAAACCATGTTCGTCACTAATGTAGTCCAGTGCCTCAGCGGCATTGCGGACATACCGGAGCAATGACTCACGCGGAATGCCGGTTTCCCCTTGCGTCAAAAATTCATTGAACAAATCGGCCAGACTTTTGTCCGCCAATTCGGCGACCACAATCAGTTGGCCTTCGAAAACTTCAATCCGTTCGAGCGAGAGCAGAAAAGGATGACGCACGTCCTTTACCCGATCCAATGCTTTCAATTCTGCCTGGGCCCGTTTCTCGTCGTGATAGCCATACACTATCTTGATGGCCTTTTGTAAACCACCTGGCGCTACCGCTGACCAGACTTCTCCAAATCCACCGTGGCCGATCCGCTTGTTGAGCGTATAGCCCAGGATATTTTTGTTGGCTTGTAATGGTTCGACTGTTGACATACTATTGTGTCCGGAAGCTGACGAAAGTGCGTTGGGAAGTGGAGTAACTGGCGCAAAGAGTCGGTCTAGTACTCTCTGGTTGCTCGAATGTGTTGAATTGCGTTGGTTGAGACCTTGAGCCCCCTACCGTAGACCGGCCGAGATTGGCGCTGGAAAAATTAGCTTTTTTCAGCGCAAACCACCGGCCGTAATTTTGATTTTGGTTTTATTTGATTCCAATGGGGACGAACGAATTCGGCACAATCCCTGCAACCCCTCTAGGTCGCCGACCGGGCCACAGTCTCGACTGAGCACTCCTAGGTGAAATTACGTCAAACCCTTGGCCAGGGTTTTCGAACCCTTATTGATCACCATCGTGAAATAGCTATTCACGACCCGATCAAAATACTCGTTACGGATTTCCATCGGCAAGTCGTTGTAGACACAAAAGTTACGAATTTGGGACAACAAATCGCGCGGATGACAGCGACGCAGTCTTCGCCCGGCCGCCACAAAATGGGTCTGTAACAAATAGGCCACGACCTCCGATTTGTATTCGCAATTAAAGCGGTGGCAATACAGTTGAAACAACTGGTGAAACTCTTCCGGGCTCGGGTCGGTGACTTCAATCTTGTAAGGAATCCGGCGCATGAAGGCTTCGTCCACCAAATCCGCAGGCTCAAGATTCGTTGAGAAAATGATCAATTGTTCGAATGGAACTTGAATTTTTTTTCCGGTCGACAGAGTCAAGTAGTCCACACGACTTTCTAGCGGAACAATCCACCGATTTAGTAACTCGGCGGGTTCAATCCGTTGCCGGCCAAAGTCATCGACCAATAGACAGCCGCAGTTGCTTTTCATTTGCAACGACGCTTCACTGACGTTGCTGTTTGCATCGTGCCGAATCTCCAGTGAATCCATCGTTAACTCCCCTCCCACGACCACCGTCGGCCGGCGAATTTTGAGCCATCGTTTGTCATAGCTGGCGGCATGCATCAGAGTATCGGAATCGTCTTGCGATCGTTGATGATAGGCGGCATCAAAAAATTTGATGATTTGCCCATCTTCGAAAATGGCATGTGGAATCCAGATTTCATGCCCAAAACACTGGGTGATTCGTTGCGCAATGGTGGACTTTCCATTGCCAGGTTCGCCGTAAAGAAACAAACCAGCTCCGGAGTTGATCGCCGGGCCCAAACTCTCAAATAACCCTTCGTCGATCGAAATATCCTGAAACGCTTGACGCAGTTGCGATCGTTTAGGCGATTCCGCTCGAATCGTTTGAGCTTCGGCACTTAAGACATAGTCCATTAGCGGAACTGGCGCCGGCCCAACATAAGCACATGCTTGCATTGCCACAGCAGCCCGATCGCGACCACTGTCGGTCAGAGTATAAAGATAGTCGTTTAACGGCGCTGAGCCCTTGTGGACGATCAATTGGTGCGCTCGCAGATGTTGAAACAAAACATCTAACAACTGAAACGGCAAACATAAATCGTTGGCCAGTTGGCGTCCACTTGTCATGCCGACGATGGCCAAACGTTTGATAGTCAATGATTCGACCAATGACACGGGCAGTCCTGTTTCGGCCAATGAATTTGGCTCCGAGGGACGAAATGACTCGTCGGACATAATGGTGGCCAACAGACTACTGATCGGCGAAGCCATAGTTGCAGTGGACATTTCCAGTTAACTTTCCAGGGGTTGATTTCCAACCAGACATTTGAAACTGCTGTCCCCCATCTCGGATTAATACATAGGGGGGGAAACTTGATAGCCTGGAAGTCTAGGTCACTCGATCCAACTGTCCGGTGGATGTTGTCAAAATCAAAAAAACGATGGACAGCGGCCGCCAACGCCAGTCTGAATCGTCACGAACCCCACAACCGTTTCAACCCCACCGATTTTGCCGGGCATTTCTCAGGATCTCGCTACCGGAACGGAAATCGAAAGCTAGACATTAAGATCGGCGAAAGGCGTTGAGTCCATTTTTGTCCTGTTTTAAATTTGCTTACGTGAATCTTATGAGTGACATTGCATCTCCCTTCAGGACAGCACCGCTGTCAACGTTCGCTGGTAACAAATCTCCAGAAACCGGCAACTGGTTTCTGTCCGGCCAAACCGACGAGAGTGAACCGACGCGCCAATTCCCGGTCCACACCCTACCATTCTCGATCGGTCGACGGTCTGATTCGCACCTTTGCTTGCCAGTCAGTTGTGTTTCCAAGAATCATGCGGAAATTGTTGCCGGCCCTAACGGTAAACTGATTTTACGAGAACTGGGTAGTACCAATGGCACCTTTGTCAACGGCAAACAAATCCGGGGCGAAATCGAAGTTAGCGAAAGCGATTTAATTCATTTCGCGTCGCTGGTGTTCCGGATCGGTTCGAACGGTCGCACCGATACGGTGAACAAAACCATTCAAGAAGATATTTGCGATCATGCCCTGGCTTTGATTCAGTTCGAACGTTTGATCAGTGATGGCGGGCTGTATCCGCATTTTCAGCCGCTGGTCGTCCTCGCCGATCAGTCGCGGTTTGGCTTTGAAGTACTCGGCCGGAGCCGGTTGTTCGGCTTGCAATCACCGTATGAGATGTTTCAGGCGGCCGCTCAATTGAATCTCGAAGCCCAACTCAGCGAAGCGTTTCGAATCAGCGGCGTAGAAATCGGTACGGCCCTTGGCTCCGACTCCAATCTGTTCGTCAACACGCATCCCAAAGAACTGGATCGCCCCGAATTTTACGATTCGTTAATCGCGATGCGTCGAGTTGCTCCCAATCAGAAAATCACTTTGGAAATTCACGAGGGAGCCTCGACGAATATGACCATGATGAAAGAGTTGTGTGCGGTCCTGGCCGACAATGAAATCATGCTGGCGTTCGACGATTTTGGTGTTGGTCAAGCGCGCTTAGTTGAACTGGGGGAGGTCCGTCCGGACTTTTTGAAGTTTGACATGAAACTGACCAAGAACATCGAATCAGCCCCTCCCAAACGTCAAGAACTAGTCGCTCTGTTTGCCAATCTCGTCAACAACCTCGGTATCAAAACCTTGGCCGAAGGGGTGGAGACTCGCGAATGTCATGATATCCTGGTGCAAATGGGGTTCCAAATGGGCCAAGGTTACTACTACGGCCGCCCTGCTCCGATCACCAAATTCACCAACGACGAAAAACTTCCCGGCCTAATGCAACTGTTGCCGGCAAAAGCCTAGTTTGGCAAAGATTGGGCCATTTCCCTCGAAAATCAAGCCTTACCAGATTCCGAATGAGCTGGTATACTCAGGTCCCAAAATGTTAACCTAAAACATCAGACCTGACGCTAAGAAATCAGATGGCAAAATCTAAAAAGAAACTCGAAGTCGTTCACCTCGTTTGTGAGGAAACGGGGGATTACAACTATCACCTGCGGAGAAAATCCGGTGGCGAAAAACTACGTTTGAAAAAGTTTTCTCCGCGGCTGCAGCGACATACCATCCATGTCGAAAAGAAAAAATAGTTCATCGGTCGATTGCGCTCCCTTGGCGAATGCCTGTTGACATGGCACATGGCGGGTGCAAGTTTGACGGATCTGTTCAACACTCCACCAACTCAATCGGCCAGTCATTTGACCGGCCGATTTTTTTGTTGGTTCGCCGACTTCGGTTCGCAACATGCAGACAACCGGTTTTCGGCAATCCGAAAACCACTTAGGATGGTGATTTTGACGCATGGACTGTAAAAGGAACCGAACATGGGATTGCGCTGGACCCTGCGTTTGCATGACGCTCAATTGGTCGAATCAATCGAACGGGACTCCAAAGTCTCCCCGATCCTCGCTCAAGTTCTCGCGCTGCGGGGAATCACTCGTCCCGATCACGTCGCTGCGTTCCTGGATTTGAAAATGACCGGTCTCCGGCCTCCGGAAGAATTGCCCGGGATCACGGCCGCCACCGAAATTATCTACGCGGCCATTGCCGACCGAAAAAAAATCGTCATCTACGGAGACTACGATTGTGACGGCATGACCAGTACAGCAATCTTGTACCGTTGTTTGAAATTACTCGACGCCGACGTGACCTATTACGTGCCGAATCGATTGGATGAAGGCTATGGATTAAGCCATAGCGCTTTGGAAAAATTGCATCAGCGCGGAGCGCAACTGGTCGTGACGGTTGATTGTGGCGTCGCCAGCGTTACGGAAGTCGCCTATGCCAGACAACTGGGACTGCAGATCGTGGTGACTGATCATCATCACATCGGACCAAGTCTGCCCGATGCCGACGCAATCGTGCACCCGGCCCTGCCAGGTTCTCATTATCCCTTCACCGGCCTGTGCGGAGCGGGCGTCGCATTCAAACTCGCTTGGTCGTTATGTCAGTGCCAACATGGTTCGCCCAAACTTCCGGAACACCTGCGCGAGTTTCTATTTGGGGCGATTTCATTGGCGGCAATTGGAACGGTCGCCGATGTGGTGCCCCTGCTCGATGAAAACCGGATTATCGTGCACCATGGCTTGAATTGTTTGCGACAATTCGCCAATCCCGGTTTACAACAACTGATGCAGTTGGCGAAATGTGCCGAAAAACCGCGACTTGAGGCCGAAGATATTGCGTTCAGCATTGGTCCCCGCTTGAATGCCGCCGGGCGATTGGGACAGGCTCAATTGGGCGTCGAGTTGCTTACCTGTGAATCCCACGAACGGGCGAAAGCACTCGCCGAGTACATCGATGAGTTGAATAAAAACCGGGATACGCTGGATCGAAAAATCCTGCGCGCCGCCAATAAACTGATCAAAGATGACTTCGATCCCGACAACGAACCGGCCTTGGTACTTGCCCAATCCGATTGGCACCTCGGCGTGATCGGGATTGTGGCGGGTCGGATTGCCGAAACGTACCATCGTCCGACCGTCATGATCTCGACGGACCCGCTGGGCAATCGACCGGGCATTGGCTCGTGCCGTACGTCCTGTGGAGTGGACTTGTATCGCGCGCTCGGCGGTTGTCAGGAGCATTTGAAAGGGTTTGGCGGTCACTCGGCAGCCGCTGGATTGAGCATTGAAGCCGAGCAGATCAACGCCTTTCGAGAAGCGTTTTGTGAACAAGTTCTGTTGCAAGTCGGCGTGGAAGAATTCGTCCCCGATCTGGATATTGACGCCGAGGCCTTGATCGGGAATTTGACCTTATCGACGCTTCAGGAACTGAACAAGTTGGCCCCGTTTGGTCAGAGCAATCCTCGACCGATCTTGTGTGCGTCTGGAGTTCGATTACTCGAGCCGGTCAAAACCATGGGCACCGAGGGCCGGCATTTATCGATGCGGCTGGCCCAGCATGATTCCGAAATTCGCGCCGTCGCGTTCGGCAAATCAGATTGGATTGGCGACCTGACGAACACCGACGCCTTATATGATTTCGCGTTTCGTCCGGTGATCAACGAGTATCGCGGTTTTCGTTCGGTGGAGTTGCATCTGATCGATTTCCGATTATCGGAATCCGTAGTGGGAGTTTGAAAGTTAGTGGGCGGTGGTCGAATTGCAGACTAACTCGCGGCGTTGGTTTACTTCGCCTTCGGCTTGCCGTTAAACGTCGTCTTCGACTCCAAGAGCCCAGAGCCAAACTCCGAACTCCAAGAGTCAGATTCGAAACTGAAAAAGCCAAACTGAAAACTGAAAACTGAAAACTGAAAACCGAATCCCCTATCATGCTTCCATCCAACTGGCCGAGTGAAAGTGATTGGACTCAGCGGCTCGCCCCCGCCCTGGAATCGCCCGAGTTTCAATCGCTGCAACAATTCGTAGTTGACGAGCGATTGCGGCACCTGGTTTACCCGGCGTCGGACGATGTCTTTAACGCCTTTCGCTGGACACCGTTCGTTGACACCAAGGTAGTGATTCTAGGGCAGGATCCGTATCATGGCCCGGGACAGGCTCATGGATTGAGTTTTTCGGTGGTTGGTGATTGCGCGTTGCCACCGTCGCTGAAAAATATCTTCAAGGAACTGGCCGCTGACCTTCAAATCCCGCCGCGGCGCTCAGGTAATTTGACGGCCTGGGCAAAACAAGGCGTACTCTTACTCAACACGGTGATGACAGTCCGAGCCGGGCAAGCCAACTCGCACGCCAATCAGGGTTGGGAGAAATTTACGGATGAAGTCGTCCACCAACTCGGTCAACAAACAGCACACCGATTGGTGTTCCTGTTGTGGGGAAAACCAGCGGAGAAAAAAGCCCGTTGGATCTCCAGCGCTCACGTGATTATTCAATCACCTCATCCGTCGCCGTTATCGGCCCATCGGGGATTCTTCGGCAGCCGCTGTTTCTCGCGCACCAACGACGCACTTGCCTCATTTGGAAAATCACCCATCGACTGGAGGATCTGACCGAAACGGATACAGGAATTGGGCGATGAATCCTTTGGGTACGGGATGCCCTCCCACGCCATAGCCGGTCGGCCAACGATCTCCAGGCATGTGCCAAGTTCCAAACACCATATCGATCACCGGAAAGTGAATGGCAAAGTTAACATCGATTGCTTCCGGTTCAATACCGTGGTGCCAGTGATGAAAACGCGGCGTCGCGATCGCGTACTGCATAAAACCAAACGGAACCCGAAGATTGGCGTGAATGAATACCGACAACAGATAGACCATGAAAATGTATGCATACAACGCCGATTCCGCGAAGCCGAGTACATACATGGGCAAGGTGGTAAATGAACGCAGGAAAATGACTTCGAATAGATGCATGCGCGAGCCGGCCAGCCAATCCATGGCTTGAGCTGAATGATGGACGGAGTGGAATTTCCAGAGCCACGGCAGTTGATGAAAAGCTCGATGAAACCAATACTGCACCAAATCGGTCAGAAACATGATCTCCAAAAACTGTAATGCCAGCGGTTGCGAACTAATGGCGCGGCGAATTCCTCCAGCCCATTCGGTAGTCGCCAATAACGTGAGCGATGGCGATAGCGATAAATAGGTGAGTGTTTGAACGAACAACGTACTGATGAAAAAATACAACAGATCTTCGCGCCATTCATATCGCAAAATCGGTTGATTGTTTTTCTTCAATAGCCGTTCAATCGGAATAAAAATGACTCCCAGAAAGATCAGATTCAGCAAAAAGAAATCCAGCCCCAGATAAATCTTACCGGCACCGTCGGTGATCGCCCGCGCTTGCGAACCGCCCAACAGGCTGGCCACGATGACCAGCGATACGGTCGAGAAACCAAGTGCTTTTTGTTTTCGCAGCGTGGCACTGATAATGCCCAGGCAAAACGCCAAAACCAACACGACGTGCAACAGCGTTCGCAGCCACAAGTGATTATCGACATAAAATGTTCTCGCGTCGGCAACGGTCAGCACATTGGGAAAACAAAAACAGCCGACTGTTGCCAGTCCGGCGAATGCCAACAACAAACCCACGACTCCGCTGATCCAGCCCGACCCCAGCCGCCGGTCGGCGGCATCCAATTCTTTGACCACGAGATTCATGGCGTTCCTTTAAAATCAGGCTGATGGGGCAACTGCGGTCCAACCAAGTCAATCCGTCGACCGCGTTGAACGGTGTACAACAAATGATTGGAAATTCTAACTCTTCGAACTGCCAAGGCTATGGCTGTTTAGGTTAATCCCGCAGGTGATCTCGTCAAGCTCAATTCGGTAGGTCAACTGCCAACCAGGTGGCGTAAAAAATCCACGTAAAATTCGACGTTGGACCGGGCTGAAAAAACGGCTACTATTCACCCCCTCACACTGCACCAACTTACCACTGCCCGATTACAACGGGCTGGCTTCCGAACGAATTGAATCCTTACCAGTCGATGAAACGTCACTCACCACTACCGCGCCAAACTCGTCTCCGTGCGAGCCGTCGGACTGAACGGACGATTGAGAACCGGGCGAACTTGAGTGCTGGCGTTGAACCAGGCAAAGCGGATACCCGCAAATCGATTGAAACTGTCATTCGATCCAAAATTGAACTGGCGCAACAAAAATCGGCGGTCGCTGCACGTGTTACGCATTCGAGCTATCAATTCGAATCGCGCCGGCCATGGGTGTGCCTGTTGTTTGTGTTGCCCATGATCCTGGCCTACGAATTTGCCACCTTGATTCAAGGAGAACACCTGCTGCGGAGTGGAGTTGATCAGTGGCTGGATCAATTTTTCCGCAGCTTCGGTTTTGGCCAGTTGGTTTTATTGCCGGTAATTACCGCAGGAATCCTGATCGCCTGGCATCACCAATTGGATGATCATTGGCGAGTTCGACTTTCCGTGTTCGGAGGAATGATCATTGAAACGGTCGGCTTGGGGTTGATGTTATACTGGACCGCCAAGGCGTTTTATTTGTTGTCACAATCCGATGGTGTGGCGGCGATTCCAGCACTCACTCCAACGGAAACCGCTGCAGCTTGGTGGTCCAATACCATCGCCATGTTAGGAAGCGGAATCTACGAGGAACTTTTCTTCCGACTGATCCTGTTGGCGCCGACAATTTATCTCGCCTCTCGATGGACACCTTTCGGGCTGGGACACTGGATCGGGATTGCGGTCGTCAGCCTGCTGTTCGCCGCGCTGCATTACGACTTTATTAACCCGGCTGGTGCAAGTTTCGAGCCCACCAGTTTCTTTTTTCGATTCGGTGCCAGCGTAATCTTTTCCGTTTTATTTTTGTATCGCGGATTTGGGATCGCAGTGGGAACACACGTCGCCTTTGATATCTTAACCCAATTTTAACACCGCCCGAACCTGACCAACTGAACATTTATCACGTGAACCAGCCACAGCAAGTTTCAGGCCAACCGATTAATCCCGGACGACCTTTTCTGGACGTGTCCCAACCGGGAAATTTCCACCGACTGAGTTCATCATGAACTCGGCTTCATTTGCCGATTCAATTTTTAGAGCCTTCGCGAATTCAGAAAGTCAACTCGCCAAATGATCATTTGGTCAAAAAAATTCACTTCGCCACAAGTCATTGCATTGATGTGTGTTTAGCTATAATTCAAGGATTGGTTTCAACTGAAAGATTGTGATCGCTCCCATTGGTACTCGCTTCTTTCGACCGGCTTGCCTTGATCGATTTCGCTGATTCAATCAGCGCACACATAGAAAGTTTAACGTGATATCCGTTCGTCCCAAAATTACGGAATTGAATTTCAACCTGTTCGCTCGTAGCGTGCACCCGGAGTTGTTTGAAATTTGTGCCACGCGAATTTTCGATCGCGAACAGTATCAACTGAGACTGGACATTACCCGCGACGGTCACTTGATTCGATTTCAACATGGCGGGGTGCTATTGACGGAGGTCAGTGCCAGCGCTTTCCATACGTTGCCAGCCCAAGCCAATTTGATTTCGCATCCGATCCAGCGATCCAATACAAATCTATCCCGACTGGGAGATGTTTCCTATCAATCGACGGTCGAGCTCGAAGCCGTAAACCCACAGATTTTTGTGACCATCCAACAACAACTCGACTCCCGCATGGAGTGCGAAGGCTTGGTTCATCGGTTCGATTCCAATGGCCGAACCGCCTTCGGAGCTGTCAGTTACATGCATGTTCAGTCGTTTCAGCATCATGTTTTGGTGCGTTCGTTTCACACGTTCCCCGACACCTGCGCTGTGATGAAATCCGAATCCCGGTTTTCGGTCAACCACTGATCAAATCATGTCGCTGGCTCCGCAGAAACGCCAGTACGACTTCGTTGAAAATCTGCGGATTCTCTAGCGGCGTCAAGTGTCCGGCCTGAGGGATTTCGCAAATTTGAGCCCCTGGCACCAACTCACAATTCGATTGCATTTCCGCCGTGGACGTAATGTTGTCAAACTGTCCCGCGATAAACAAAGTGGGAACCCGGATTTCTGCCAGCCACTGTGTTGCATCGGGTCGTTCAGCCATCGCCAATTGGCCTTGCGCTACCGACTCCGGGTCCGTACTCGAGATCATTTCGCGAACCAGCTCGACCGCCTCGGCCAAGTTCGACAGGTTGGCGGGGGCAAACATCTTCACGATCATCTCGTTTGCCAAATTCCCAATCCCATTCTCGCGCGCGGCTCCAGCACTCACTCGTCGAGCGCGGGCCATCGTTTCATTGTCGGCCCCGGCCCGCGTGTTGCAAGCAATCAAATTTGTCAGCCGGTCCGGATATTGTTTCCAAAACTGCCATCCAATGTACCCTCCCATCGACAACCCGCAAAACGACACCGTTTCGATTTCTAAACGATCCAATAAACCAATCAAACCTTCTACGCATTGTCGTAACGTTAACGATTGGCCCGAGCCCGGACTGGCTCCAAAACCAGGCAAATCAGGACAGATTACCCGATGGTTCATCGACAAAGATTTGATCTGATACCGCCACATCAAATGATTTAAGGGAAATCCATGAACCAACAACACGACCGGTCCGGCGCCCACGTCGAGGAAATTGACAGTCGGTTGATTAATGGTTTTCATTGTCAGCTCTGGATCACTACCATCCGACCATTCTTAGCAACCAATTGACCAACAACACTATGGTCAAACCGATGGGAACCAAATAAACGCCGTCCCAATCCATTGTCGCACGCTGATTTATCAGTCGCCACATTTGAGCGATATGCCAAGGAATCTGGGCGGCGACAAAGGCGTACACAAAAAAACTGGCCCGATTGAAGTGCCAAGCCTTGGCCAATTGACCGTGACTGATGGAGATAAATGCCCGCGTCAAGCCACAACCTGGACAGTCAATTCCAAACAGAACTTTGGTACTACACAAGGTTGGCAACGGAAATTTGAATCCCGGCACCAACACCTGACTCTCGCCACTACTGCTCATCCAGCAGGACATTAGCAACACGAGCGTGGCCATGCCCAAAAACAAGGTTCGCCACACAAATTCACCACGCGTTGCTAATCCACGGTTTGGCGATTCCGCGACAGCCACCGGCGTCGAATTCGCGGAGGGTCTGGAAATTGTCAATTCCGAATTCCTGGATTTCTCGGAATTGGAATCGAAAAGCGAATTTGACATGGAGTTAATTACAATCTTCAATCTGCAACACTTAGGAATCTTCGTTCACGACGAAACCACCACTACCACGTTTGGCTCCGACCAGCACGGAAACAGGTAACACTCCCAAATAAATCAAGTCCATCCATTTCTTGGCCAGCGGATCCGCGACCACGACTTGCAAAAACATCACGAATAACAACACCGCCAAAAAAATCCCATGTTGGAATTTGCCAAACGGGGCGGTCTTGGCAGCCAACCAACCGACGGCAACACAAGCGATCGAATTCAGCACGACCATCCACCAGAACATGGGAATGGGAATCGCCGCCTGTGGATTCTCCGCCATCATTTTAAGCTGTGCCGCTTGGTCCAGCTTAAAGAAATCCATGAACTGTGGAAAGAAAAACCACCCTAGAAAATAGGCGCTGCCAAAGAACAGAATTTGCGTCAAAACGTAACTCGACGCGACCGTCAAAAAACTGCGAAACATCAGGCCGGGCGGAATGGAAGTTTGGTTCATGCTGCAATTGGAACACGAACCGGCGGTCCAATGCAACCGACTGGCGACCTCCCCAGCCAACCTCGCCGCTATTTCAACACGCCAACAGCAGCTTGTTCAGCCATGTTGGTCGGCGAAAGCGGTTGTCGTTGCAGAATAATCAACGGGTTACAGGGATCCAGATCTGCACCCAGCGGAACCAGTTGAGCAATCTTATTTCCATCGGGATAAAATCGAAAGCGGTGCCGATCCGTTGTGACTTCGCCATTACTTAGCGTCGTCTGCATTTCAACCAGGACCTGATCCGCACTTGTTTCGACGATTTGCCAATTTCCGACACCACCATCGCGGAGCGGCTGGCGGCCGAAGGGTGTTACTTCGATCTCGAGTTCCAACGAACCGTCCTGCCGCAATTCCATCGCCACCTCGGTCGTCAAGAACTCATCGGCCAGATTCAAGGCCGCCGTTTGGCGGTCGTCAGGCAGCGATTCGAGTTTTTCAACCAACCGTTGTTCGTCGAGAAACGCCGATCCTAGCCAAGCTCCCACCAGTTTTCGTTGAACGTCAACGCTGGCGATCAACTCCTGTTTCGGTTGCATCTCCGTCGATTCGGGAGAGTTGGATTGTCCATTTTCCGTGGCAGGCGAACCAGGCGATCCATTGCAGCCAACCATTGCGACCAGCGCAACTGATAAGAGCCAGTTCCATGGGCAGGCCGGGCTATTTTCTTTTCGCGACATTCTGAAATCCTTTTCTTTCGCCTTCGTAATTCCTCAGACCTGTGCCCGCTGAATCGTTAATCAACCTGACAATCACCCTTTTTGCAACCAATCGCTAATCCACGATCCGTTTGAATTTCAACTTCATGGACAACCCAGCCAAATTCGGTGGCACCAGCTCAATCCTGTCGTCATCAATAAACTGAATTTCATGTTCCGTAACTTGTAATCCAATCGTACATTTGATCTTCATTTGTTTTGTCGCAGAATCATAGGCCACAAGTTCCCAGCTTCCTTGCTTGGGCGCCGGTGTCATTCGTCCCATCTCCGTAATCGTCAACAACTCGCCATTGGAGCGAAATTGTATTTGCATCCTGGGGCGAGACATCTCAGGTTGGTCCGCCGTTGTCCCGGCGATTTCTGTCTCACCCAATCGTTGCCATAGATTATCGGCGGTTTCGATTCCCCAAGTCCCATAAAGTTTCGACCGCTGAGGATCACCGCAACCACAAAACAGCAAGCATGCCAGCACTGTCAATTTCAATACTCTTTTTTGGTTTAGAAACTCTGAGTTCTGCTGGATCATGGCTGGCAATGTTTGCTGATTGTGATGATTTTATTGATTGCGGAAACTTTGAATGCCGATAAATCAAGGCCGGCGGGCTTTTCAGGCACGTCGAAAACAGGTGACCATTGTGGCATTTTTTCGGGGGCGAGAGATGGTTTTTTCTTCCATAGGTTCAGTATTCAAGGCCGCTTCGATCGTGCGATTTTCGCTACTCGCAACCGGCTTGTCCATCGCACTGTTTAACAGCGGCTGTTGTGCCCCCATGGCCTGCGGTGTGGGTTGCAATACCGGTGGATGTGATGACTGTGATGGGACCGCTGGCCGGCCGATACCGATGGGGCCACTCGATGGCTGGCGCAATTTCAGGCAGTCCTTGGTTTGCGGCGGCGGTGGTTGCGGTGAAACCTACATTGGCGAATGGACAAGTACGCCGCCCGATGATTACGACCCGTGTTGCGGAACCCAATTCGTTGGCGGCGCAACGCCTCGCCGACCGTTTTGTTGGCAACCCGGTAGCCTGCTCGGCAGCTGGAATTTTTACGGACAAAGATTTTGTAACGGCGCCACTTCGGCAGATACCTGCGAATGCGGCGGTGGCTATGAACTTGCCGGAGGCTATTTCGAAGGCGATGAATATTCTGGCGAAGTCATGTCCAGTGGCGTGAGCGGATGTGCTACCTGTGCGGCACGACAATCCGGCAACTCGCAGTTCGCTCGGTCCAGCGGGCCAGCAATGAGTCAACGCACAAACATGGCCCGCTCCTCGGCTCCGACTAGCGCTTCTCGTTCCGCAGCTCGAACCGATGCTCGTGCGGAAAGAATTCGGCGTTAGTCCACCGCTATTTTCCCAGAAAAATTCCTTTGCGTCATCTGCGGTCAAACTGTTCCCCGATGCGCAGAAAAAATGTATCGAAACAAATTAGCCGGGAGGCCAAACCAATTGCCGGCCGGCCAAAATGTGAAAATGCAAATGATCCACAGATTGACCGCCATGGGGACCGCAATTAGCCACAATCCGGTAGCCTGTTTTATCGACTCCGAGCTGTCTGGCAATGTGCCCGACAGTCAATAGCAAGTGCCCGGCCAAGTCCTGATCGGCGGCGGTCAAGCTGGCCACATTAGTCACTTCCTGTTTGGGAATCAGTAAGACATGTACTGGCGCCTGCGGATCGATATCTCGAAAGGCCAGGCAGCGTTCATCTTCGTACACGATGTCGGCGGGAATTTCCCGGTCAATGATCTTCTGGAAAATTGATTTCTGTTCGCCCATCGGTGCTTCCTGTTAAGTGGATTTCAGTGGAATTGCCTGGTCCGCTACTAATACGACGATCTTTCCGCGAACCGGCAACAGCCAGCTTCGATCCGCGTTCACCAGCCCAGCGTCGATCGGCGACTCGATAATCTGGCCCAAACGATTCACGGCCTCGCGCTGCTCAATCCGCCGATTAATTTCCAGTAATAATTCCGAATCCGCCACACTCAAGTCCGACAACGTGATCGGACAACGAATCAAAGCCAGCAATTCAGCGGAAACAGGCGGGTTCATAAAGCAGTGTGAGCAGGTTCAATTTCGTAAATTCGATATCAATTCGTTGCTAACTATGATACCAAGTATCTGGAAAGATTCGACGGATGAAGAATCTAACGGAGTCGATTGTGTGATAGAATGTAGCCCGCGTCGAAAATCAACCGTTCAAAAATTACGTCCAGGTAATGAACTCCATCGCTGGCAAACACCTGAGTTGATTCTTTCTTTCGACCGGAGATGCTCATTGCGAAATTCACGACTCACCAGTGTCTCGATCAATCACGACTGGCAAACGGCAAGAGTTGCCGACCCCGGCCTCGTGCGGCGCTGCCTTGGTCGTTTGGATGCGGATGGGTTCGAATACCAGGTTGTCCTCGACAATCGCCAACTGCGAATTCTTGTTCGACAACCGGATCTGGAGGAAGTGCTGGACTTGTTGTCTGATTTATCAACGGAATCGTATCGCCCTCCGGTAGCTGACAAAATCGATTCCAACCAATCCGTCCGCTTGTTGTTCGCGATCCCGCTGGGTGCGGCGATTGGTTCGATCTCCTCCGCACTACTTGGAAGTTCAGTTCACAACGGAGTCACCGTTTCAGCGATCTGTGCTGGTGTTGCAGCGCTTCTCGCAGTGTTATCGTCCAATCTCTCCGATAAACCATCGCATCATCTTCGGCGCTGAGCACTTTGGTGTCAAACATAATGAGCTGTTTTTTCCGAGCAGTAACTGGTTTGGGCCTGGCGATTTTTTTTGCCGCGAGCACTGTGTTCTATTCCGGGAATGAATCGCGCTGTCGAGCCGGCGCTTCCCTTCAAGCTGCCCCAGCCCAACAGGAAATCCAGAAACCAAACCGTGAATGGAATTTCGTCCGCGGGCCGAACTTCGACGGTGTCTCGACAGAAACCGAACTGCTCGACCAATGGCCAGCAGCAGGGCCGCCCATTGTCTGGCATCGCACGTTGGGGCAAGGCTATTCGAGCTTCACGGGGCGAGGCGACAAAGTTTTCACGCAGTATCAAACCTTGACCGGCCAGTTTCTCGTTTGTTTGAACGCCTTCTCCGGTCAAACCATTTGGGAGTATCGCCACAGCTGGCCATACGATCCAGCCGGAATGTATCCGGGCCCGCAATCGACACCGACGTTGAGCGGTGATTTTGTCTATTTTACGTCCCCCCAAGGCTTGGTAGGTTGCGTGAAACTGGAGACCGGTGAAGTCCGCTGGCAATTCAATTTGATGGAACGGTTTGCGAGCCAGCCAGTCGAATTTGGTTACTCTTGCTCCCCGGTAATCGTCGATGGAAAAGTCTTCCTGCCCGTCGGCGGTGAGAATGCTTCGATCGTCGCACTCGACGCGCGCGACGGGTCAACCGTTTGGCAGAGCGGCAACGAACCGATCAGCCATGCCAGCGCTTTTCCCATTCGTTTGGGGCAACGCAATTTGATCGTGGGATATTTGAAGAATGTTGTTCAACTGTTCGATGCCGATACCGGTGAATTGCTTTCCACGTTGGAATTGTCATCCGGCTACGACGAACACTCGTCGTGGCCCATTTATCGCGAGCCCTACTTGTGGCTGTCGGCTCCTTTTCGGGCAGGCTCGATGTCGCTCGAGTTGCTTGATAGCCAGCCACCCACGCTGGTCACTCGGCGGTTAAGCAGGTGGCTGTCCAACGATGTCTGTTCCAGTGTGCTGGTGGGCGATCATTTGTACGGCTTTGATCTTGTCGACGTACGATCCAAGGTGCATCGCCCCTCGCGTGGTCTGTTTCGCTGTCTGGATTTCCAAACGGGTGACGAGTGTTGGCAGAACGGCTCGCTCAAGGAACGGCGAAGTCTGGACGGCAATTCAAGTTATGGGAGCACTCCTTCCATTGGTCACGCTGCCGTTGTCGCGGCTGATGGCAAATTGATTTTACTAAACGATACTGGCGAGCTAATCATGGCTTGGGCTGACCCCCAATCCTATCGCGAAATCGGACGAGTCCGATTGCTGGGTGGAGAAATTTGTTGGACTCAACCGATGTTGTTGGACGGTTTTGTTTATGTTCGCAATCACAGTCAAGTTGTTTGCACATTTGTGGGTGTGCCGGAACAGTTGAAGTTGGACTCCCGCCAGTTGAGTCGGGCCGCCGAATTGCCGATGCCGATCTACCGCGACTGGGCGGCGATTATTCTGAGCGTCGAACCGGAATACGCCATGTCGTCACCTACTCCAACGTGGATCACGTTTTGGTTTTGGGTCACCTTGGCATTGGGCTGGATTGTCGCGCCCGTGACAGCAATTTTGTTAGTGTATTCCGTCGCCACGTTCAAACCGCACTCCGATTCTCATGCGTGGTATGTCGGAGGATGGACGGCATGCGCGTTTTTGATCGGCATCTTGGGAACGACTGTGATAAGTCGTTGGATGGACGAGTTCATTTTTACTTGGCAGTTGTCCCTGGCCGTTGGCTTTCAATGGATGGTCTCCCACGCAAAACTTCGTCGCCGAGATCCGCTCGCTCATCCTGTTCGCAGCCGGTTGGCATGCGCAGGATTTCTGGTTTTGATCGTCGCCTATTTTGTGGTTTGCCGTCGGCTGAGCTTGGCATTTGAATGGAGTTTTCTCATGGGTTTTCCAGCTGCCCTGCCCTTTTTGTTGGCTGATCGAGCCGTGGCCGACAACCGCACGATTTCTCGTCGACTGCTGCAATGGTTGTTGACCGGATTGGCCTATGCGGCTTTCTACTGGATGGGAGCCGGGATCATGCTGTGGAAGTATCAGGAATGAATGGCTGGGAAGAAGCCATGGCTTGCTTCCTTGAAGTATGCACTCTGCCACCCCGCAGGCGAACCCACAACGTTTAACGGCAATACCGTTCAATGAATACAAGCCCGTGGCGCCAGCAAGTGAACTTTTCCCGCAACACGCGTTCACTCGCTCGCGCTTCGGGCTTGTATTGCCCGCTTCGTTGAACGGTATTGCGTTTAACGGCAAGCCGCAGGCGAACCCATAGCCCCTGTTGTTCCCGATTCGATAGTCGATCCGTTTGGGGAGTATTATTGTGGATACAACAATATCCGTTGCCTAACAATTGATGGTCGGTGTCGTGAACTGGAGTTTTTCAAAAAACCTTAATCTGATCAGCCAATGTTTGGCGAAAACGAGCCAATCCTAAAATCGCTTTTCTGGACTCCAATCAATACGTCGGGGATAAAACGACCCTCGGGCGCAGAACCCGAACCCTCCGACCCATAGAATGCAAATCTATTTCCCCATGACTGCGAGGCGACATTGGAACGACAAGAAGCCAACCCTTACGAAGCCCCCCGCTTCCATTCAGATAGGCCATTCGATTCGTCTCCAATCCGACGACTGGTGGCAGTTGCCCTGCTGGTATTGTTTGTTGTCGCGATCTTAGCGAATACTCGTGGTCCGATCGTTAGTGATGGAGTACTTTTCTTTGCACCGATAGTTGTTTGCGCGGTTGCGTTTTGGTTGTTTTCTCATTTTCGCAAATCGCGATCGTTGCTAGTTGGTTCGGCAACAGGTATCTACGGTGGAATCGTCGGTCATGTTGCCTGGTTGGCCACCATGGCTGTATTGAATCGTCTTCCCAATCTTACGGACTTAATCTGGTTAACGGCAATTTCAGTCGTTGTTGCTGCTGTTGTTGGTGGCACCTTCGGCTTGGTTTTAACTGTTGGCTTTCGACGACGGAACAACAATTGCAACTCTGATGAACAGGGATAACAACTAAGCATTTGACATCGCGCCTGGCGGACAAGGAACAGGAATGCCAATTGAGCCACACCGGGACATTTTTCGATTTGATTCTTGCTCTAAATACGTACCGTCAGTTGTTTGCTGCCAAGGAGTATTTGCGGAGCGTGCCACTGTCTGGCCCGAGCTCCAACCGAACGCACAATTTTTGACCTGCAATCGGATTTCGACTATTCTCCGCCCATGGGAACCAAGGAAAGTCTCCAGCTGCAGGTGTCTGATTATTGAAGAGGTGAGTCACGGTGTTCGCAAAACCCTATCGCTGGTCAACGCTGTTTTGCTTTTGCATTTGCTCGGCAGGGATATTCTTGTCTCGTCTTGAAGCTCAGATACCGCGCCAACTTGTTTCAGTAGAAGCAGGCGATCAGCCGATCATTCTTACGGCTCCCCATGGTGGCAGCGATCGGATTCCCGGCGTGCCACCACGTCAGGGGAAGAGAGCGGAAGGGACACGTAGGCGAACCCACCGTCCCAGTTAGTTGGGTCCGATTCGGTGGCACATACCTTCTCCCAGCAGGCTGGGTTTTGCCCCTGGCTGGCCCGGACTCGTTTTCCCGATCGTTCATCCATAGTTGGCTGCTCCTCACCCCCCAGCCCCCTCTCCTCATAAATTCGAAGTACGCTTGACCGACTTGCAAAGTTTTTTCGTCCGAATTTACGAGGCGAGGGGGAGCCAGAGTAAACCTCTTCGATCTTCCCACATGATCAACATCGCAGAATCATCAACCCATATCGGGCCAACCCGACGCAACAGAATCATCAACCCATATCGGGCCAACCCGACGCAACGGAATCACCAACCCATATCGGGTCAATTCGAATCAACAGAATCATCGGCTCATCACGGACCAAACTGACTCAAAATCAAACGCTGCCAACAACGGACTTTTCACCGATGCGTGACATTCCGTTGCCGGTTCGTAAACGCTCAAAACCCCGTCGATTCGGCCTAACAAACCACCGCTCCAAGGCCTTAGCTGAGCTACCCAGTCCAACTCAAGCCAATCGCAGCCAACCACATCAGCGAATTTCTTTCGCATCGCGCTTCATCGCGGTCAATTGAAAACTCAATTGAAAAAGCATACTCGCATAAACTAGAACAGCATCAATTCTCGGCCATAACTTTCCATGAATGCAATCTGTTGTACTACTCCGCATAACATATAACCCGAAAACCAACATAGTCACAGGCTTGAATGGGTTCCAATCCGCCACGGCAAGCGGAACGACTTTCCGACGCACGTAATGCCCACGAGCCGCCACGTACAACGCGATTCCATCTTGCTGAGAATGGACCTTCGGACGGTGGTATCGGGGGATAATCAAATTCATACCGATCTTCGCACCATTCAAAGACGTTACCGTGCATGTCATACAAGCCAAATCCATTCGGCGAATAGCGACCCACAGTACAACTTCGATCCAGGTTTTCCCCCTTCTGCTCGGTACCATACGGTTCGTCACCTTTGCAGTTCGCCCGGTCGCCATTAAGCGATAAACCAAACGAGTACGGCCCGGTTGTACCCGCGCGACAGGCGTATTCCCACTCGGACTCGGTCGGAAGCCGGTACCGCCGGCCAGCACGCTGTTCCTCTTCGTCCGCATTCAATAATCGAATAAACTCCTGCGCGTCGTTCCACGAGACCATCTCGACCGGAAATTTATCCGTTTCCATTCCAGTAACTCTTTCGGTGCCGAAGCCAGTTACAGAAAAAATTGACGGGTTACTCCCGACCACTTTTTCATATTGTGCCTGCGTTACTTCATAAATTCCTAGATAAAACGAATCGGTGATTTCCACAACGTGTTGAGACTCAACGTTAAATCGCCCCGATTCGCTCTTTGGAGAACCCATCTCGAATTTCCCTGGAGGGATTAACGCAAACTTCATCCCAACACTGTTCGAAAATTCCACTTCGCGCCCACTTAGTTTCACCAATTCACTGCGCGCCACCGCGATCGCGTCCCCATCAAAGGGAGCATCCAACCGGGTTGATGCGGGAACTTGGTTTTTTTCCGTAGGCGCTACATTGTTGTTTGGCTCGATTGGAGTGCTGGATTCCACAACCGTTGTCTCCATAAGTATTGGCACGCCGACCAAATCGGCTTTCATGTTGGGAAATTGGCCGCGACCAATTTTCAGCGAGTTCATGCGTCGGGGGACTTCGATGCGCACATACGTCGAGAGAGAATCAAACGTCACCTGACCGTTTCGCTCAGCGGCCTTTGGAACAAGTCCCTCCAAAACACAGAAAAAGAATACGCCGTGTTGGAGGTCTTGATGTTCAAACGAGCGCTGGCCAGCACTCGAGCTGAACAAGGCCGCTACGCCGTTTGGCGGGTCTTCGGCATATTCGGAATTGAAGCCAACTATCCCAAGAGCGGGATCGGAATCGTATCGGCTGGCATCGATTAGGACAACCCGGACGCGGGCGAGGCTCGATTCCAGCTGCTGGTAGATGCCGGTCATCGACACCAGGGAGGCCGTGCTTTCCTTGAAGGGCCTCGCATCCCTGGGACAAAGGTACGATTCGGCTTGGCGATCGAATTGCATCCCGTGTCCGGAAAATGCAATAATGACGGTGTCCTCCCGTTGACACTTCTTCAGTACCCGAGAAATACACGCCTCGATGTTCTTTTTGTTGGGGATCTGATTTTCGTCATTCTGGCCGGTCGTGTCAGTCAGCAGACTCGCGTCGTATCCAGCTTTCGTAAGTAGGTCAGACAACGCTTGCGCGTCGTCAACAGTGAATTGCAGTGGCGGTGTTCGGAAATTTTCGTGCTCGTAGTTTTCAATTCCCACGATCACTGCGTAACGCTGCCCCGGCGATTGTCCGAATGCCACCGAGGTCGAGCCCGTCCCGAGGAACAAAATAATCAAACAGACCCGGATCGATTGTTGAGCTGATTTTATCATGAACGAATTCCTTGTTTATCGTAGCCCACTTCGATTCCGGTAACCAACCCCGCCAAAATTGCCTTGGTATGACATTAGGTGAGCACGGCCAGAACGAGGACAGACTATTTTCCAAAAATAGAAATTGTTAATAAATTGTTTCCTTGTGCATCGTACTTACAGCAGCATTTCAATCGTCCCCCACCTGCGAGGATCTCTTTAAATACTCAAGGTCAAGCCAAGCCGAAATTGTTGCCCAGGTGCAATGACTGGCTTGCACTCTTTCTGATACCGCAAGAGGATTGGCCATTCTCCTCTGTCTGGCCGCGGCTCGATTTTTCCAGCTCGATTTTTTTCCAGATGGCGCAGGCGTTCGCGAAGCCGTCCGAAATGTTCTTGAGTTGGACCAAGAAAACGACTTACTTTTGGGCTCATTGCCGAAAATATTCCGGACGTCTTCGCGGATGCGAAAGCGATCAAGACCCTCACATTGGTTCCACAATTCAATTGCGGAAAATCCTGATCGCGCCGCCGCCACCGGCTGCGTTCACATTATTGTTTTTTAACATCTCGAGTTCATTGTTAAACTTGGAGTTCCAGATTCCCAGTTGGGCCGGAGTCAAAATCGCCGAGACCTCCCGATTCTCTGCACTATCGCTCGCCGATCCCATGGCGAAAAAGAAGCCGGGCATTGGGTTTTCAATGCTCGAACGAAGTAACTCACCATAACCCGCTTGGACCCAGGCAGCCAGTTTTTCACGTTGCGTGGGTTGCAGAAAAAGCTCCATATCAACCTTGGTGATAAAATTTTCGACAGCCGAATGGGTCTGCTGTTTGGTTCGTTCGGCTAAGACACTGGACAATTTTTCAGATTGGTCGGAAGTCAGAGTTTTTTCGACTGTCGATTTCCAAATGGATTGCATTTCGGGTTTTTGACTTTCGGTATTTGGCCCAAAAACAGGTTGCGCCATAACCAATCGTTGCATGGGTTGGACATCGACTTGGACATCGACTATGGCTCCAGCCTGCGCACCTGCTGCCACGGCCGGTTCGTCGATAGCCTCCGCATTCTTTGTTGCGGCATCGCCCTCCGGGGTTTCTTCCGCTGGTTCATTTTCGGCCGCGTCGGGATCGTCAAATCCTTCGGGCTCCAACGGCACAGCGAACGGTTGCATGGCGGTTTCCATTTCCTGTCGGAAATCGGTCAGCGATTTTTCGATGGCGCCCTTGGCCGCAATTTTCAGTTTTTGGAGTTGTTCTGGCGTCAACACACAAACTTGATTCAAGTCATCGATACGCACCGCCATGCGTGATTCCATCAGACCTTTTTGTTGGACAAGTTGGTTTTCCATATGAGCTTTGAAGTCATCGTCGGCGACTGCAACACCGAATCCCTGTGCCGCGATTGCCTTGCCGGCGCGCCCAATGACGACCTGTTGGCCGTTAACCGTGGGGGCTACTTGGGTCTCCAGCTGCAGCACGACGACCGACCAAAACAAAATACGGACGAGGCGAATGTAATTCATTGGTTACTCCGTGGACATGAATCTATTGAAATGATGGGCCGAAATTCTGGCAACATCTTACATCTAATACTCAGTTACAACATAAATTTCGGGTTGGCGAAATCCGCCCTTGGGCGATAACCCACGGTTTTTCCAAAGTAACCAATCCGAAATCCATGCAACCGGACGCTAGCGCGTTCCGGCTAATCCTGAATCCATGATACCAGACGCCCCAAACATGTTAGCGTATTACTGAGTTATCACAGTTATTAATTAGTTTTGCTGTCATGGACGGAGTACAGAGCGGAGTTAAAACCCGCGGCTTTGACCACCGACTGCGTTTGGCAGCTTGGCGGAAAAGCCTTTTTCAATAGCTTAAGCTAATCATCAACCGGACTAAAGGCAATTAACGCCAGGACCAGTCCGAACAATCCGGAACCGACCACCGCGATTAGGGGAATAAACAGCAGCTGAATGGTGGCCCCACGCCGACCAACCGCCGACGTCGGATCATCGGGATCGACATACACCTCGGTTGCCCCGAACGGAAATTGATCGATCACCTTCGTATAGGCATTGCCGTTGAAAGAGTAGTTTACGGTGCAGTCCCAACCCCGATAGGATTGGCGTGGTCCCAGTTTTATATTTTCGCCAACCACAACCGCTGGGAGCGGAATCCAGTCATTGGTGCGGTTGGCGTACAGCCAGGTCGCAATCAGCCAGATCGCGCTGCCACAAAATACGACAAGGGTGGTTGGAGCGGCAATCCTGAGCATGTTGGTGAAAGTTTTTGATTGGGGATTATTCTGACCCATCCTACTCAAATTCCAATGGATTCGCGTCGGCAATTCTCGCGTTTTTAGGGGTATTACCTTGGAAACAAGGATCGTGATTGCTGAATCGGGATCCGCAAAATCAGTATTGTTGGGAATTGGCATCTCGATTATCACTTTAGAGTCGTCGAAATGGCGTGGTACTAGTTTTGGAAGGAATCTGAAATGTCAATGAAGTGTCCCACTACGGTTAATTTATTAGTTCTCGGTTGGTTCGGCATTGTTAGCTTGAACTTCACCGGATCGGCCACCGGAAGACAGGTTTTTCAGAGCCTGGATCGAGTCGAGCCCAAATTCGCTGCGCAGTTGGGTGACGTGACAACAGCAATTGCCAAATGTGCATCGACCGACACCGACAAATGCCCGGTGGTCGAAAAATGTGATTGCCAATCGCCCGATTTGCCAAATCCTAATTTCAAATCGATCGCTAGCGAACACGCCAACTATTCCGCAACCACCGCCGATCAAATGTGGGCCAGTCAACAGACCAGTGCTGGTGAACTCGACGCGATTCGCGATGCAGCCGAATTATCCATGGAAACCGTTGCCGAATCCTGCTCGTTAGCGGACACGACCAAAAACTATTGCCGACATACAGCGAGATTGCTGACCATTACGCTTCGTTCGGCCGACACCGGCGCATCCGCTAACTCGGATTCAATCCGGCAGTCGATCGAGGCAGCATTGTTGCTGGTTGCAGAAACCACGTCCGCACAGGCCGAAGTGAAAATCGCTCAACTCAAGGCCGAACATGCCGTTAGAATCGCCGCGTTGCAATTCAGTTCTCAGCAGCGCTTTGGCCAAGCAGCCGCTACCTACCATCAACCCACGACAATCTCGTTGCAACAATACTTGAATCCAATGTTGGCGAAAGTAACCAACTCGGAAGCACGATTGGCTTCAATCGCCAATCAGCAGGCCATGTTCCAGGAGAATCTGGATCAGTTGCAGGAAAAATTTGATCGAGCTAGCGCGATCCCACCGCAGGTTATCGCCAATCCAATGTTCCGTGAACCTATTCCGAATGCAACCTCCCCCAAGTTACTCACACCGCTGCGCGAGTCTGCGGTGTCGGCCCAACCTGACATCGAACAAGATCTGCAGCAACAAATCGGCCGTTTGCAATTGCGGCTGCAAGAAGTCCGGCAACAAGCAGCCCGTTCGGCCCGGCAGCTGGAACCACTGTACTCGTCAGATAAACCGCTGTTCCCATTATTTCAACGGTAACCGGTCGTCACGACGCGTGGTGCTATAGCGATTTGACTTTTCCGGAACTTGGTTCGACGGCTGCCTTGACCGTTTTGGCCATCTCGAACCAATCGACATCGTCATCGAATGTATCACCATTGAAACGCAGCCGACTGATGACGGGCGAAAGCGATCGACTGGCGATCTGTCCGCGATTGCTTTCCATACTGGCATCGCCGTCCAATCGTCGGGCATCGTTGAGCACCACGCCAGCCACATTCAAGCCATCGCGAAAACAAGCCGCTGTAATCAAAGTCTGCAACGCCTGGTTGATGACTCCAATCATGTTCGGGGCGACGATCACGATTGGATAGCCGAAATCGTAGGCCAAATCCGCAATGTATTCCTCGTCGCTGATCGGCGACATGAGCCCACCAGCACCTTCGACAATAATGATTTCACAAGCCTCGGCCCAGGCGGAAATACCGGTTCGCAATAATTGTGTGTCCAGTTCACGCCCCTCGGTACGAGCCGACAAATGCGGCGCCAAAGGAGCCTGAAATCGTTGGGGGCAAACCAAGTCCAAACTGAGCGGTTGGTTGGCCGCGTCCCACAACGCAAATGCATCTTCGGAAACGAGCTGGCGTCCATCGGAAACACAATCGCTGGCGACGGGTTTGTAAACGCCCACGCGGTGTCCCGCCGCAACCAACGAGCGGGCGATTGCAGCCGCGACATATGTTTTGCCGACCTCGGTATCGGTTCCGGTAACAAACAGCCCGAGTGGTGGTTTCTTTAACATCAGATTAGATTAACATCCCAATTCCGGCCCGTCCAACGGGGTGGGCTAAATTCAAATCCGTTCTAAAATCCTCAATCAAAAATCGCTCCTGTATTTACTCGCCGAACCCATGAAAAAAGTCTCGATCGCCGCTATCCAGTCGACTTGTACGGCCGACGTTCAGAAAAATGTCGAACGCACAGTCCAGCAAATCGAAGCCGCTGCGAAAGCCGGGGCACAGTTAATTTGTTTGCAGGAATTATTCGCCGGATTGTATTTTTGCCAATCTGAAGATCACGAACAATTCAAACTCGCCGAACCCATCCCCGGCCCGATTATCCATCGCATGTGTGACGTCGCCGCCCAGCACAACGTCGTCATTGTGGCTGGAATTTTTGAACATCGCGCGGCTGGTCTGTATCACAACTCCGCGGTGATCATCGAAGCGGATGGGAGTATCCTGGGCATCTATCGCAAAATGCATATCCCCGACGATCCCTACTTTTATGAAAAATTTTATTTCACGCCCGGCGACCTCGGTTTCAAATGCTTCGATACCTCGGTCGGTAAAGTCGGCGTGTGTATTTGTTGGGACCAATGGTTCCCCGAAGCTGCTCGATTGACCGCCTTGCGCGGCGCAGAGATCCTCGTTTATCCAACGGCAATCGGTTGGCAAGCCCCCGAGAAAGCGGAGTATGGCGAAGCTCAAAGAAATGCTTGGCAAACCATGATGCGCTCCCATGCGATTGCCAACGGTGTGTTCCTGGTCGCCCCGAATCGGGTGGGAGTGGAAGACCATATCGAATTTTGGGGATCGTCGTTTATCGCCGACCCCTACGGCAACCTGCTCTGCGTCGCGGAGAGTACGGCACCGCAAACTCTAATTGCCGAATGCGATTTGAGTTTGATTGAAACCGCCCGCACCCATTGGCCGTTCTTGCGGGACCGTCGCATTGATGCTTACGGCGATTTGACCAAGCGGTTTATTGATTGAGACGGTGACCATCATGTCGAAACCACAATTGTACATGCCAGCCGAATGGCAACCTCAGTCCGCCACCTGGCTCAGTTGGCCCCACAACGTCGAGACCTGGCCGGAGAATCTTGCCGCAGCGCAAGCCGAATTTGTTGCCTTGGTCCAAGCGATTGCTGTCGTTCAACCCGTTAAAGTTCTAGCTGCGGGTCCAGCCTACCAGGCAGCCGCGCAGTCGCTCGGCAAAACGAACAACGTCGAGCTGATCAACATTCCCACCAACGATGCCTGGGCGCGGGATTATGCTCCGACGTTCGTGAAAAATCGAACCGGCGGTGAATTGGCGGTGATCAATTGGCATTACAACGCCTGGGGTGGCAAGTATCCACCCTTTGACGAGGACCAACAAGTCGCTCCGCGCATCGGTAACTATTTGGGTATGGAAGTATTTTCTCCGGACCTGTGTTTTGAAGGAGGGGCAATCGAAGTCAATGATTCTCGTGTGATGTTGTGTACCCTGTCGTGTGCGCTGGATCCCCACCGCAACCCCGGAAAATCGCTCGGCGAAATCGAATCGATCTTCCGGCAATTTCTCGGAGTCGAAAAAATCGTCTGGTTGTCTGGGGACGCAATCGCTGGCGACGACACCGATGGCCATATCGATCAACTGGCTCGATTCACCGATGATCGCACGATTGTCTATTCGTGGTGTGATATTGAAAGCGATCCGCAGTCTGCGGGACTCGCCAAGAATTTGCAGGATTTAAAATCCGGGCTCGCCGATGTTGGCTGCGCAGATTACCGATTGGTCCCTCTCCCGATCCCTCCGGAAATCATTTTGCACGATCGCCGTGTGCCAGCCAGCTATTGCAATTTCCTGATTTGCAATGGGCTGGTCATCGTGCCTCAGTTCGGCTGCGCAACTCACGACCGTATCGCGTTGGACACGTTGACCGATTTATTCCCGCAACACAAATTAATAGCGTTGAACTCAGTCAATTTGTCGGTGGGACTGGGCTCGTTTCATTGTCTGTCTCAGCAACAACCAGCAGCGAGCAGGTAGTTCACGCAGTTTTCGTTTTACAATGTGCCAGACGGTTCGTGACTTCAAAGTGTATCCGGGGCATCACTCGCAAGGGAAAATCCGAACCGTTTGTAAAAATGGTCTAATTCTCAACAGAGTTTGCGACCCAGATTAGAACGTTTTAAAAAAATGAAGCCGGGCATCAATTCCCGGCTTCGCTGGTATTCCACCGATTCTATCGAATCGTTCAATCGCTTTTAAGAGTCGTCAACATCAGGACTGGCTAGATGCGGAATTGGTCGGCAATTCCTTTCGCTTCTGCTGCCATTATCCTTGGCGGCTATCGGCCCCCTTCGGCTTTCTTGGCCTGGTCGCCACTTTCGGCAGCAGGGGCTTTTTCTTTTTGTTTTTCGACCAGCTTTTTAATTTTCTCGGGCAGGTCAAACGTATCGGCCGGCAATTCGGGATTGATGATGATTTCTGAAAACTCGACAACCATTTCCATTCCGCTGGGCAATTTTTGAGTCATTTTGGTTGGAAACTTGATGCCACCGAATTCCTTGTACTCTCCCGTTAGGGATTCAATTTCCATCGGGCCCATGGCCGATTGCGCCGTAGTAATCGCTTTCGTTTGCAATCCGGATTTGACCGAATAATATTCCATTTGGGTTTCACCATCGTTCTTGGTGATTTTGAGTTCATAGCATTTTTCGCCCTCTACATCTTCAACTCCCGTTACTTCCAGAGATTTGTAGACGCTGGCCGGATCATACATTCGGCGGAAATCGGCTTCCCGTTTGGTTTGTTCGGCTTCTTTGTCGACCAGCAATCGAGTACCGCTCATCGTTGAATCGGACCAGACCGTTTCGCCGTTGGAACCCGTCGACTCGCTGCCAGCCCCGGGCAATTCGACTGCCATCAGCACTTTGTCGGGCGATGCCACTTTGACTTCCATCGTTCCATTGATGTCGGCGGCAGGAATCGACAGGGTACCGGTTTGTTTAAGCGATTTTACAGCTTTGTATTTTTCCAAACCGCCCGTCACTTCGATGTATTTGGCAATCACCTCGGCAGCCGTCGGCAATTTGGCTGGCGCATCGTCCTGAGCTCGGCAAATTGTCGCACCCGAGGTTGAGAGGCACATCGCGGCCAACAGTAGTCGCAATTTAGATTGTTGAGAATTGGTGCTCATTGTTTTCCTTTTTGAGTAGAAAGTTTTAAAGTTGTAATTACGGTCAGCAGACGAATACAGCCGACTGTTAAATCGTGAACGCCGAGCAACTGGCTCGCCCTGGATTTTGGAAAGTGTCAGAAAGTCTGGCCCGGAAACGAAATTGTTTATCCTGGGGGTTAGCCGATTATTTTTTGTTTGGTTGTTGTTTAATCCATTCCAACGCCCGGGTCAAAACTGGGTCTGGATCATGGAGCAACAATTCTCGCGACAAGAGAATGATCTCGTCGGGAGTCACTCCGTCCATCTCCAGAGATTTCCCCGAAGCCGAATGGTAATTGGCGATCGCATATTGAAAACCGTCGCCGTTGGGCAGTTTTACCACGATCGACGGCAAAGCCAGACCTGCTGAACGAGCACCAAACAACCGAGCCAATTTCAAATCCTGCAAGCCACCTGAAAAAATCTCGGCGGACGAAATGGAACACTCGTCGATCAACACCGCGACCGGTCCGCTGACCGGATCCAGGTTGGCATTGACGAAGAACTTCAATTCAGCCCCTTTCATCGTCATCAACCCCAGCGAAGTTTGCTGATCGGAAAACTCGGATGCCATGCCCATCGTCATTCCACCCAGCCCACCAATGTTGCCTCGCAGGTCGATGACCATGCCGCCATGGTGGTTCGTATCATGCACGCTTTCCCGGAATTCAGACATCACTCGGACGGGGTCGAGGAAAGCATTGAACCGGTAGTACCCAATATTGCCCGGCAAAGTTTCAGAAGTCGTATGCACTCTGATCGGCGGCAAATGGCCGAATTGAACTGACTGACCGGGGCTGGCTTCCAGTTCCAAATCGAGTTCTTTAGTCTGATCGTCACCGTCACGAAACACAAATTTAGTTTTTCCACCAACGGTACCACCGGCAATTTTGGCCAAGGCCAGCCCGGCGAGAGTCTCAAACCGCATGGGACCATGTGCAGCGCTGCGTATTTTATCCGAAAGCTCGGCGACCGATTTGCCACCGATCGTTTCGACGAGCCAACCTGGTTTTACGTCGGCCCGACTCGCGGGAGAGTCCGGTCGGACTTCCGTGACAACCACCCCCCCGTCAGTTGCCCGAAATGTTAGTCCGGCATCAGCTTCACCACTCCCACCCATTTCACCAACGACGTCATAGGACGATGCGGGGATGATTCCAAAATGGGACAACCCCATGTCACCGATCAGGGAACCAAGAATGGTTCGGACCTCGTCGATTGATTTGGCCGCTTCGACTTGCGGACGATATTTCGCTTTGGCATCGTCCCAGGTCTGACCGACGATGTCCTCATCCCAATGAGTCGTATCGATCGTCGACCAGACTTGATCAAACGAAGCTAAATTGTCCGTCAAATTGAAATCCTCGGCCGCCTTTTCAGTGGATTCAGAATTCTGGTTGGGACTTGCTTCGTCGGTGGTCGATGGCCTGGCTATCGGAGGAGTCGAGGGCGCGGTTTGAGCTTGAGTCAATGCAGGATCAAGAATCACACCTGCCATTGCAACCCCGATCGAGGATAAGTAAACCAGTCGCGCGCAGCATTGTTGCCAATTCGATTGGCGCAGAAATAAACAACTAGATCGCATTTTCAGAAACCTCGATTGATTCGGGTAAGAGTTACTTGCCGACATTTTAATACAAAGGAAGCCGTTTGTCTTTGTATCCGCTACTCCGATTCGGCACTTTCCCAGCGATCTTGGAAACCGTTCCAATCGAACCAGCGCATTAACGAGAGATTTTGTTAATCCGGTATCCAAACCTGCCGGGCGGCGGCCGAATCCGTTCTCGGCACTCGACGGGCTTTGATGCGGACGTACGGCGGCACGAACTGGGCCCGATGAGCGAAAGAATCCAGGGCCGCGTCAGCCTGAGCGTGTAACGGCTCGGTCAAATCTTCAATCACCAAACCAGCACGACACATGCCGCCAATCAACACTTCCCAACGGTGTAGATACTCGCAGGTTCCCGACTCGCGAATCAAGTTTGGTTTCGGTTCGATTGGCAGCGGCTCGCGCAAAAAATACCGATGCTGAATCGGATAGTAACCCTGTATTGATTCCAAACCGGTCTGCAAACTCGTGGGCTGTTTATGTTGGCTGATATACAAGCCACCGTTTTTTAGTACCCGGGCAACTTCTGCATAAACGGGGGTCACGTCTGGAACATAACAGGTGCTGACCGGATGAATTACAATATCAAACGTCGCATCACCTAACATCGAAAGATCGGCCATCGAGGTTTCGATCGTTCGCAAGCGTAAATTCCGTTTGGCCGCGACGGCATTGTCCAATTCCAGCATGATTGGGCTGATGTCAACGATCGTGACATCGGCACCCGCCGCCGCGTAGATCGGTCCTTGGCGACCTCCACCGGCGGCCAGACAGAGTACACTTTGGTGAGAAATATCCGATCCCAACCAACCGGGTCCATCGACGGATTGCAGCGGATTGACAAAGTCTTCGTCTCGGGCCGGGCGAGTTAGCCGATTCTGCTGTTTTGCCAACAGATTCCAGGCTGCCCGGTTGTGCTGAACGGGGTCAAACGGTTTCATGGATAAGTTCAAGTAAAAAATTAAGTCCCAGTATCGGTCGTTCGGACCGCCGAATCATCTCACGCCATTTTTCGCATTCCCACGAATCGATTCCAGCTCACCCCATTAACTCAACGCTTTCTGTCTGTCGCATGTCACCGATCGCCACGTTTAAACACCCCTGGCAAGTCCGTTTTGTGGACACTGACGCAAGCGGATTCGCCCATTTTTCCAGTTATGTCAAAATGATGGAAGAGACCGAGTACGCTTTTTTGCGGTCGCGCGGATTGTCTGTCGTGCTGCACGATCAGCGTGGGATCCTGGGTTTCCCACGGTTGTCGGCGTCGATGCAAATCCACCAGCCCTTGCGATTTGAGCAACAGGTCGAAGTCCGCTTGAGTTTATTCGAAATCGACGGGAAGAAAATTGTATACGATTTCGAAATTGTAACAGACGATAACGTTGCAGCGGTTACCGGGACATTCGTAGTAGCCTTTTGTCGATTTCCCGTTAGCGAACCCCCTTATGCCGTGCTGATTCCCGCTGACGTCGAAGCGGCGCTGACCGCCCTCAAGTAATCACCCCACACTTCAAAAAGTTAAACCGATGGCCGATTCCAATTTTGACGCGATTCTTGTGGTTTCCTTTGGCGGCCCGGAGGGGATGGATGACGTGATGCCGTTTCTCGAAAACGTCTTGCGGGGAAAAAATGTTCCGCGTGAGCGAATGTCGGAAGTTCTCGAACACTACAAACAGTTCAACGGCGTCAGCCCGATTAACGAACAGAACCGTCAATTGATTGCCGCGCTGAAAACCGAGTTGCGGGAGCACCGCATCGATTTGCCAGTGTACTGGGGAAATCGCAATTGGCATCCAATGTTGTCCGATACTCTGCGTCAAATGCAGGAGGATGGAATCCAGAACGCGATCGCATTTTTCACGTCGATCTACAGTTGTTATTCCGGCTGTCGGCAGTATCGGGAGAACATCGCCGACGCGCAAGCCGGCCTGGGAGCGGCAGCGCCGGGTGTTCACAAGGTTCGTATGTCCTTCAATCATCCACTTTATATCGAGGCGTCCGTCGAGCGAGTCAAGTCTGCACTCGCCACATTCGCTGGCGAATTGCAATCGCAAACTCGAATCTTGTTCACGGCACACAGCATTCCCATGGGGATGGCCGAAAATTGTAAATACGAAATTCAACTTCTCGAGAGTTGCCGGCTAATCAGCGAGCGGATCGGGGAAAATCCGTGGAACCTGGTCTTTCAAAGCCGCTCCGGGCCGCCGAATCAGCCTTGGCTAGAACCCGACGTATGCGATTATCTTAAAAAATTGAAAGCCGATTCCGACATTGCCAATGTGGTAATTATGCCGGTCGGTTTCGTGTCTGACCACATGGAAGTCCTGTTCGATCTCGACACGGAAGCCCAAGCCGTTTGCGAAGATCTGGGCATTCGCATGGTCCGAGCAAAGACCGTCGGAGTACACCCAAAATTTGTTTCGATGATCCGCGAGTTAATTCAAGAACGCACGGAGGGAATGGAAAGACGAGCGATTGGCCAACTGCCACCCAATTGGGATGTCTGCCCATCCGATTGCTGTACGTACCCCCGCCCCACACGAAGCGGTTAGGCAGGTCTTCAACCAAACCAACAACAAACGGACCCGGAGGTCCGCCCGTTGGAAATTCTATCGCCGCTGCTCGGCCGAGTCGTCGCTGTTGGTCCTCGCCGGATACAAACGGTCAGATGCAATTCACCTATGTGCAAACTTCGTAATCTGATCGCTGTTCGCGAACCGACGTGCGGGGCTCGGATGAGGGGAAGCCGCTGGAGTTTGTCACGGCTTCGATTTGGCTTTTTCGCACATAGGCCAACAACGGCTGCGACGGGCCCGAACGCTGGGGTTCAGTAGAAGGCGACTCATTTGGTTTAGGTTTAGCACGACAAGTTACTTCGACCGGCGGGGCCAAATTCCGCTGCAACACCTCGCTACGAAAGATGCGGATTTCGGGCGGAGCGTCAATTCCCAACTGGACGACGTTGCCTTTGATCGAGAGGACTGCCAAAGTAATTCCCAATTCCGGGACCACAATTTTTTCTGACTCGCGTCGCGATAAAACTAACATGACTAAACTCCTAAGGAGAACAAGTGGAACTTTCCGATGTACTTTCTGTTATCAACATTTGAAAAAATCCGTCAAGACAACTTACTATACTTTGTTACAGTACATGCATTGTCTGCTAGCAATTGGACTGGACTACACTCGATCCAATCGGCGCCCTTGAATTTCTACAAAACCCACAAACTTCAACCAATCCCGACACTCACGGAGCGGCTCCCGAAATCATTCATACCAAGCAAACTTTGCTTGTTGCGGCGGGGTTTTTTCCGGTGCCACAGGCAACCCCAGAACGCGCGGTGGTTGCAGGTGGCGTTGCATCATTTCGGCTTGCATTTCGTATTGCCGAATTAGTCGTGGCAACAGTTCAGAAACGCTTTGCAAGCCACAGCGCGGTTTGGCACTGGATAATTGGGGGGTGTTTCGCGGCATGATCATGGCCAGGTTCCTTTTCGAAAGCATGAATTGCAATGTCTGGAACCATGATTGGCCACCTGTGTGACACGTTTGGTCACGCCCCCGAAAAAAAATAATAATAATTCCGTTGGCCCGATTTGTTCGATAAATGACGTATCGAACCGGGCCCAACGCGACTGCGTTGACCACGATTTACGGCCCACCTAAGATAGTAGAGTTACCTTTCACGGATTGCTCGCTCCATGCCAACCGAAATCAACTCTTCGCTGGTGGAAACCGTTGCAATGCCGCTCTACGCGCCAGCCCAAATTCTTCCCAATCGACGAATCCCGGCTTGGTTGCTTTCGGTGTGTCTACACACACTGTTATTCTGGGGAATATTGTTAGCGTTTCAGGCCGTGCAGCGCGGGGCGAGTGAAGTTGAGAACCGAGCGGGCGGGATCGTGTTGGTGGACATAACTGCCTCGTCCACCGAGTATTTGTCAGAAGGCGAAGTCAACGACAACAGCAGCGCTGCCAACACGGAGCAGAGCCCGCCGCCGCTGGCCGCGGTTAATGAACTTCCGCCGGATTTGCCGGGCCTCGATTCCAGCGCGTTGCCCATCACCGGTGTTGGCGACGCATTGGCGGAGTCTTTGCCCGGGGCCGACTCCTTGATCGCCGGCCCCGCTCCCAATCGTCAGATCGGCGGCAAAATCACCACCGAAGTTTTTGGCATCAAAGGGACCGGGTCGAAATTCGTCTACGTGTTTGATCGTTCCAAAAGCATGGAAGGATTCTCAGCTCGTCCTTTAATGGCAGCCAAGCAGGAGTTGATCAAAAGTCTTCAATCGCTGACCAACAACCATCAATTTCAAATCGTGTTTTACAATGACGGAATAACCGTCTTCAAACCCGATACTCTAAACTCGATGTACTTTGCGGACGAAGCCAACAAAACTGACGCGGTGAGGTTCGTGAATGGCATGCAGGGGGATCGCGGAACGGATCATTTGAACGCGTTGAAATATGCGTTTCGATTGGGGCCCGATGTGATTTTTTTGTTGACCGATGCGGAAGGTGGCTTCACCACAGCCGAACTTCGCGAGGCTTCCGAGTTGAATCGATCCGCCGCGATCATCAACGCGATCGAGTTTGGCGAACGACGGGGTGGAGATCATTCGCTAGAGAGTCTGGCGATACAGAGTGGTGGTCAGTATTTGTTTAAAGACATTCGATCCTTACAGATCGGGAATTAATCAACCCAATCAGTTAACACCTTGGTGGAGGCCAGATTTCATGTTGGGCAAACACATTCTCGTCACCGGTGCCAGTGGATTCATCGGATTGAATCTGGTTCGAGTATTGGTGGAACGCGGCGCCCAGGTAAGCTGTTTGGTTCGGAGTTCGTCGCAGATCGATGAACTCAAAGAGTTGGGCTGTCGATTGGTTTTCGCAGAAATTCCGATGGATGCCGCCGCCCTCAAACCGGCGATTGAGGGCCAGGACATCGTGTTCCATTTGGCTGCCCTGACGAATGCGTCGAACCGACATCGCCAAATTCAAGTCAACGTCAACGGCTGGGAATCTTTATTGTTGGCAGCCTCCCGTGTAACGAGTCCGCCTATCTGCCTGCTGGTGTCTTCGTTAGCGGCGGTCGGCCCCAGTTCGCGTCAACGCCCCCACGTCGAGTCCGACCTCTGCCAACCGATTTCCAATTATGGGCGCACCAAACTATTGGCCGAACAAGTTGCCCAACGTTTTGCCGATCGCGTGCCAATTTCGATCTTGCGTCCACCCATTGTGCTGGGGCCGGGCGACCGTGAAGGGCTGGTCATGTTCAAGTCGATCAATCGCTTGGGTGTGCACCTGATCCCTGGATTTTCCGACCATCGCTACTCCATTATCCACTCCACCGATTTGGTGGAGGCCTTGATTGCAGTTGCTCGGTCGGGTGAACGCCTTGATCATTCAATTAGCAGTGGCATCTATTTTCCGGCCGCCGATGAAATGCCGAGCTATCGTGAGTTGGGTGAATTGATCGGACAGGCCGTGGGCCGACCACGGATTCGCGTAGTCCGCATCCCCACGGAGTTAGTGTGGGGAGTGGCGACGATCAATTCAATGTTAAACTCGCTGTTGAAACGACGGAATTTTCTCAATCGCGACAAAGCGCGCGACGTCACAGGCGGTTCCTGGACGTGTTCCAACGAAAAAATCAAGCGCGATCTGGGTTGGTCTCCGGCTGCAACCTTGGCCGAGAGATTGCAACAAACCGCCCTCTGGTATCGACACCAACAATGGCTTCCCAAACACCCCTCACAAACGGATCCGCGCAGCCAAAAAGCTACGGCGCTTCCACAGTAAAGCTTGACACACCGGGATTACCTACCGGCATACTAGTGGTCGAGTGAAAATTGGCGGCTGGCCAGCCAATACCGTGCTTAATCCGTTCGTTTTCGAAGCGGGTAAAAGACGACACGGTCCGCGACGATTTCCCCATTGGCGGTTGTCGTTCCCGACAGCGTAACGAAAGTTGTCTCGGGGCGCAGGTTGACGATTGAAAATCCATTCATCGCTCCTTTACGAAAACCCAGCTTGGCCTTCAGTGCCTGGTTTTCGAATTGTACGGCGACGCCGTTCTGTTTTCCGTCGGGTGTTAATTGCCCAGCCAGAAAAAGTTCTTGCTCGTTCGGAACATGTCGACCCACATCGTCCGGCGTGACCAGGTAAAAACTCAACCGTCTTTCCTGATCCTGCAGAAATTCCTGCAGCGTTGCGGGTGATTCAAATCGCGAAATCACAAACAGATTCTCCGCGGGAAAATCGTAAGCCACTCGGCTCGGTTGTGTCGCGGAATGTGCGTCATCCATCGCCACAGCCTCCACCACAACTCTTCGGTTCTCCCAGTCAAACCACGGCAGGTCCAATTGCAGCGCGACGGGGGCTCCGCGAGCCAGGCGGACGGACCACCGTTTGCCATGGTCGTCAACGGTGATCGTGTACTTTTTTCGCTCGGTAACCATACCCGAGATCGAAACGAACGAGTCGACAACTGTGTTTTCCGACATTGCTGTGTTCACTTGCTGTCCATTAAGCATGCCCGTCAAACACCAACACGTGATCAAGCCAAACAGCATGGCCGTGCGGAAAAGATCTTTAAGGAATTGCAAAGAGGGCATCTAAATGTCTCGCCAGTCGAACTCGCCAAGTTACGCGGTCTATTGTAATCCAAGCCAACGGGAATATCGCTCTCTTTTTGTGAGGGAATAATATCGTAGAATAAACGAGAATTGATGAGCGGTTCCCTTTCCAGAATGAATACGATGACGCCCGAGCTCCAGAACCATTGCGTTGCCGAGGCGATGCGAGACGTGACCGTTTTGGTTCGCGCTCACGACAAAATCGAAATCGTCGCGAAATTGTTTCAAGATCAGGCGATTAATGCGGCACCGGTGGTCAATGCGGATCGAGTTTGTGTGGGAATTATTACGGGTCACGATTTGGTAAAATACGAAGCCTCGCGGATTGAGCTGGAAAATCAGTTGGAACACGGCCGCAATTTTGACTTGGCCCGCTACGGAAATGAGTCGCCGTCCCGCCGCGAAGCCACTTCTTTCGATGCCGTCGAACAACAAATGACCAGTGACTTCCAAGTCATTTCTCCGCAAGATTCGCTAGCCGAGGCGGCTCGGAAAATGTGCCGTAAACATGTCCAACATTTGTTGATCCTGGATGAGGCCCAGCACCCGGTCGGAATTCTGTCGTCGCTGGATATTCTCGGTTTTCTGGTCGACCAACAGTTGGAGCGGAAATGACGGCTGCACTTGGGTTTTACTGCGATTTGCTAAAACGTGTTTGTCGAACCAGCCTATTGCGCAACCCTGGGATCGTGTTGCCGATCTTGTTGGGGATGTTGGTTCAACTGAATTGCACCGTCGCGCAAACAGTCGACCTGGTTCTGACGCGACGCGATTCTTCCGACGAGACCGTGAAACGGCGCGGAACCATTACGGAATGGCGCGGGTCGGAACTAACGCTGGACTCGGACGGCCGCGAACGAAAAATTGCCAACGCGGAAATCGTGGAAATTCAGACAACCTGGCCAGCAGAATACTCCCAGGCGCTCGCGTCATTGGAATTGGGGGATTGGGAATCCGCGAACAAGCAATTACAAGCAGCGCTAGCCCTTGAAACGCGGCCCTGGGCCCGACGAGCGATACGCGCTGATTGGGTGCGAGTCTTGTCCGCCATGGAACAACATGACACGGCCATTCGGCAATTCCTGATCATTGTCAGGGAAGATCCCCAGACTCGGCATTTTTATTTATGTCCCCTGCAATGGATCGCCACCAGTCAAATTCCTCAATCCGAATCCCAAGCCCTCGTCGATGCGACCAATCCGGTCGAGCGTTTGGTGGGAGCGAGCTGGTTACTCGTGGGTAGCGATCGTGAAAAAGCGACCAAGGTCCTGGAGACTCTTGCCAGCGACATCGATCCGCGGACCCAATATCTGGCTATCGCCCAACTCTGGCGATTGCGCCTGTTGAACCTTGGTTCGCTGAACGCCCGACAAGTGGAATTTTGGGAGACGCGAATTGCGGAAATGCCGCCGAATCTGCGCGCCGGCCCTTGGTATCTGGTAGCCGAGGCACAATCGCGAACGGGAAAAACGGATGATGCCGCCATCAATTGGCTGCGTATTCCGATTCTGTACTCGGAACAACTGAGTTTGTCCGCAGCGGCGTTGTATCAAACCAGCCTTTTATTGCACAATGCATCGCGAGCCGATGAGGCTCGGGCGATCGTAGATGAACTTAAACTGAAATATCCTCAATCCGTCTGGGCGTCCCAACGTTAATTTCTTACCTGTCACCGTGGTCCATTAATGTACTTTCTTAATTTTGAAACCCAGCCCGCTATGAAATCCAGCAAATCCCTTGTTTGGACATCCCTCCCTTTGACTCGCATGCTTGCGCCAGCCTTGGTTATCGGTTTCGTTGTTTGTTTGGCCTCAGCCGCTGTCGCCCAAGAAAGCGAAACGGCTCCCGCACCGCCCAGTACCATGGAAATTATTTTCTCGGGCGGCCCCGTGGGCGTGTTTTTAATGTTGACGCTGATTGCCCTGTCGATCACGGCGGCTTATCTGGTTTTTCATCACTTGTTGACGATTCGCCGCAAAGACTTAATACCCGAAGGATTGAGCGAGCAAGTGCGACAATGCTTGGTGGCAGGTGACGTATCGGGGGCCCAGGCTGCCTGCCATGCCCGACCCAGTTTTCTGTCTTTCGTGCTGATGCACGGGATCGCCGAACTGGAATTCGGTTGGAGTGCCGTGGAGAAAGCACTCGAAGACGCCTTGGCCGAGCAATCAGCACAACTATTTAGAAAAATTGAATACTTGTCTGTGATTGGCAACATCGCTCCCATGGTGGGCTTGCTGGGGACGGTGACTGGAATGATCATCGCGTTTCAAAGTGTGGCTGCCACTCAAGGCACAGCAAGTGCTCCGCAATTGGCCGAAGGGATTTACCAAGCATTGGTCACGACGGTCGCCGGATTGATGATTGCCATCCCGTCGATTGGAATGTTTGCGATTCTCCGCAATCGAGTCGATCAGTACGTCGGTGAAGCCGCCTATTTGGCACTCCACGTTTTCGGCCCACTCCGCCGCAATAAAAAGAAGTAAACCTTGTGCTTAATTTTGAAGATGGAAAACCGAATACGCAACACTGAAGTCGTCGCATGAAGACCCCCCGACATACCAATCACCGATTCGGATTCAACATGACTCCGATGATCGATGTCGTGTTTTTGCTGCTCATTTTTTTCCTGGTCAGTAGCCATTTGTCTAAACAGGAATCAAACTTGGAACTGCAGCTTCCGGTGGCCTCGACGGGAGCCGATGATCTCGACCAACAGACACCCCGCATCACGATCCATGTCGAAGCGGATGGCACGCTCTGGCTGGCTGGCCGACCAATCGCTGCCGGACAATTGGTGGACAACTTTCAACTGGCCCGCAAAAAAGAGGGAGACGATTTGGAAGTTCGAATTCGTGGCAGTCGCACGGCACCCTATTCGTCCGTCGAGCCGATCATGTTGGCCTGCACCCAAGCTCAAATCTGGAATGTGACCTATGCCGTGTACCGCGAGGATCGCCAATGAGACGGTCCAGCCCTTTGGTGCAACGCGGAAATGAGATCGATCTGGAATCAGCGATGACGCCGATGATCGATGTCGTGTTCTTGTTATTGATCTTTTTTGTCTGGACGGCTGGTTTTGAGATCATTGAGCAAATTTTGCCTTCCGAAATGTCGACCCAAATGGGTGCCGAACCAAGCGTTGCCGCGGAACCGCCCCCCGAAAAAGATTTTGAAGACGTCGTCATCCGAATTGGTTGGGATGGGACGGCTCCCAATTGGTCGATCAATGATCAACCGGTTGCCTCACTGGAACTAGTCGGACAACAATTGAAAACAATTTCTGGAATTCAGGCCGGGGCTCCGGTCATTTTGCATCCGCAGTCGTCGGTCCCCTTAGGTCACGTGATTGAGACTTATGATGTGGCGAAAGTTGCCGGTTTTACGCAGGTCGCCTTTGCCGTCAATCCGCCAGGGCGGTAGTCATGAACGAGAATTCCATCAGGCTTCTAGTTTCGAAACGAAGCGCTAGTTTCTGGCGGCCATCCAAAATAAGGGGTCGTTGGAAAACCAGTTCGGTAATTTCTCTGGCGATTTGGCTGACTGCATCCACGGGACTCGTCGGCGGAATAGGAGTGCCCTCCAAAGAACCGAGTCGCGGAGTGATCAACGCGATTTTCCTGACGAAACACCGGTTGACCACCCGGTGTACCACGGCAATGTTTCAGGATGATGACGCCCAACTGGTCATTGGTTTGCGTGAACGAAGGCTGTTTGCGTTGGCCGAACTTTACTGTCGCAAACTGTTGGCGCGCACTGATCTAACGCCAACCGAAGCGGCGAGTCTGACAATCGAACTGATCAATACACAAACGGCCAAAGCGATTTTATCCAATGGAGCGGATCGCGAACTGGCGTGGCAAGCGGTTGAACAAATCGCCGCCCAGTTTCTGATGGAACATCCGCACCATCCCCGTACGGTGCTGGTCCAAGTCCAATCCGCGTTAGGCAAACTATCACAGGGGCAGTTGATTCGACAGGAATTGGCCGCGGAAATGGTGCCTGCGTCGGCTCGCGAAACAGCGCTCGAAGTACTTCGCCAAGCGAACTCGCAATTGAGTGAAATTCAACGCGGGATTACGAAATTGATCGCGGAACAACGCGGGCGATCATTGCAGATTGACGATTTGCGCGTCGAAGAACTGATGGCGTTGAACAATAATGTTCGTTTCCAATTGGCGATCACCAATGTCAATCGAGCACAATTGTATGCCCCCGATGACCGACTGAATCGTGTGGACGCACTATCCAACGTGTTAGAGCGTTTGGAAGAGATTCAACGTGAAACGGCCGCCGGTCAACCGCTGTGGTGGGATAGCCAGGTTTTGCAAATCGAGTGCTTTCGGCTGTTGGGCCAATATCCGAAAGCCCATGAGCTGGCGGATCAACTCGCCGCGACAATCGACGACAAAGTGATTCCCACCACGTTGTTAGAACAACAATTGCTACTAACGCTAAACTCCGGCGACGCGGAGGCCGCGGCGAAGACTGTGCAGCAAACGGAAAATACGGCCAATCGTACACCCCAGCTTGATCTCGCGAGATTAAGCGTGTTAATGGATTTGTCCAATCGATCCGACACCGCCGAAAAATCGCAGTGGCTTAATCGGGCCGCCCAAGTGGCGCGCGAAATCGAAACCCAACATGGAGGATACTGGGGCCGACGCGCGAAACTGGCGTTGATTAGCGCTAGCGGAGTGGACTTGGAAGTGAACCCGGATGGACGTTCATCGACGACTGGAAGTAGTTCTGCGGAACTGGATTTGTTGATCGGGTTGGCCGAACAAGCCGAACGAAACGGGCGATTTGATGATGCGGTAAAAGCTTATGATCGGGCCGCCGCCGCCGCGTCGCAGCTGGGAGCCCAACCGCAAGCGTTTTCCTATTCCGTGCGTGCCAGCCAAGCCCTTGAAAAACAACAGCTGCATGAATTAGCCGCGCAACGCTTGATTGAGCTGGCCAATCAAAACACCAGCTATGAATTGGCGAGCGCCGCTCATTTGCGTGGCTGTTGGAATTGGGCGCAGGTGATCGGTGATGATGCGGAAAAAAAACTCCGCTTTACAGAACTGTTAACTGAGCATTTGCAAGCCTGGCCAACCGCCGATAGCACCGGGCAAATCCGGGTGTGGTTAGGCGGACAACAACAAGCCGTCGCAACCACGGCGCCGCAGTGGCAGTTGGCCTATGATACTTATCGGGCCGTCCCAACGACCAGTACATCTTTCGGTGATTCGCTTTCCCGGGCGAGCTATTGTGCCAACCAGTGGTTCGATAAAACTCCAACGACCGAACAGCAGACCGTCGCCGCGACGGTCTTCCAACAATTACAGTCGATTTTGGAATCCACTCAACCCGGATCGCCAGCGAACGGCCAAGCGATATTGGTCGTGGCTGAATTTGGTTTACGAACCGGTGCGACTGACCCGCGTGCCCTGACGGAACCACTCGCGCAACTGATTGCCACCTCAACCGATGTGTTGGTTCAGCGGCGCGGACAGGCCTGTTTGTATGCGATTCAAGCGTTTGATGACGGTCCCGCTGATTCCGCCGCCTTGCTGGAAAAATTTGCGGATGACAAAAAATGGCTGGCCTTGGCTGAGCAAGGGATCACGGCCATTGCGGCTCAACATCCAGATTGGATTTCGACCCAATCGCTGACGTGCCGATTGCAAGTGATTGAAACAGCATTGACCCAATTTACAACCACCTTAAGTCCTCGCGAAACGACCGCTTGGTTGTATCGAAAATCGGATGCACTGGCCGCTTTGAAACGTGACCAGGAAGCATTAGACGTCTTGATAAAATTGGAGCTCGAGTTGAAAAACGACGCCAGCCTTCAATTGCGAATCGCACGCTTGGTGACACAAATCGATGGAGCCCAAGAACCCGCGATACCACTCGCGAAATGGCGTTTGTTAGCGACCCAACTAAAACCTCATTCTGCGGCCTGGTACGAAGCGAAATTTCAGGTGGCCAACTTGCTCGTACGGTCCGGCCAACCGGCCGACGCGCGCAAAATGTTGGAATATTTGCAAGCAATTCCACCGGGCTGGGACAATTCGGAGTTGCGACCGGAATTTGAAGCGTTATTAAAACGGCTGCAGTAAACACCGGTCGATTACTATTGGGGTTGGTTGTCGTATTCCAACAGTGGGATGCGCTGGAAAACAGCAACAGCCCGATGACTTGATTGCCAGCGGGCTGTTGACTAAACATCCGAGAAATTGTTGAGCTTGATCTTTACCAAACAAACTCGCTGATCTATTGGCTGGGTGACGAAGCGGGTGGATCATTGGCGATGGCAGTGATACCACCGGCGATTCCACCGAGTAACAACAGCCGCCCACCACCGATTCCTCCTCCGAATCGACCCCCGCGAAGGTAACCTCCGCCACCGCCGCCATAGGAATTGCTGAAGTTGGAGTAGTTTCCGGCGCTGCTGTACGAGCCACCTTCTGCTCCACCGTAACTCACGGACTGACCGGCGTACTCGATCGGAGCAGATTCATAAGTCGTCTGCGGATAGGTTCCCTGTCCCATCGAATAATCGACCGAGTCGCTTATGATGGCATTGTCTTGTTGAAAAGTTAGACAGACATCCAACGACATGGCCACCAGTTTCGGCGTGCGACCGAACGAAACCTTAGTCATCGGGGAGTCTTGACCAACCGCTTCGAAGCGGATCGCGGCCAACCCCTTGTAGCCCACGGCAATGAAGTCATAGACACCTGGTTGCAAATCACTGATCGAATACCGCCCGTGTTCATCAACTTCCACGTCCGCGATGCGCCGCCCATCCTGAATCAGATTGACCATTGTACCGCGAACTGATTTACCATCCTCATACAAACTATGGACTTGCCCGCTCAATTGACCGTCGATCAATCGGACTTGGTTGGCCCCCGCAACATTGGTCGGCTTGACAATTCCAGTGGACGGTTCCCGCATGATTTCCTGAATGACTTGGGGCGGCAAATTTTCGGCAAGTATCTTTTTGATGCCCGCGATTTGCGGGGACACGGTGGCGGCTTCCATAAGATTGTCCGTCGATTGGGCCTGGTTGGCAGTCACAAACACGCCATAAGTGGCAAAACCAGTCGAACCCGTGGCCACGAACGAATAGGCTCCTTCAGCGACGCCCCGCAGTTTGAATGTGCCATCGGCGTTGGCCTGAGTTTGATATTTCACGGTCCCGCTATTGATCAAGTACACACTTAAATTGACGAATCCGTTGGTAGCTGGATTGTCTCCGCCGATCGCTGCGATGCGCCCCTGGACTTCTCCATTAGCGTTGAGTGCAATCAAGTGAGATCGTTGGGTTGTGGCACCGCTGTGGGAAATCGACTGCACCAACACGCTGGTACGAGTGTCTGATTTCGCTGGTGCGTCCTGAGTGTTGTAGATAGTCTGCTTGGCTGGTGCGGTCGGTTTTGACATCCATTGTTGTGCTTCGACGGCGACAGTCGTGAGAGTCGCGAAACCCAAGGCGATTGTCCCGATGGTAAACTTTTGAATGGTGTGGTTCATGTGATATCTCCGTAATGCTTGTTAAGTTTTAAACGAAAAAACTTTTCCTCACCAAAAGTTACTTCACGATTGTTGAAGCACAAGAAACTTGCCCCAGAAATCCGAGCCGATTTTCGGATTGAAAGATCCTGATTCAGAACAATTCGCCGAGGCGGAAATTTTGCAAGAAACCTAAAGTTTTCACCGAATCACCCGCCCGCTTTTCTCGCGGCTCAATCGACAGGTCGGAACAACCGTCGGCGTGTGGACTGGTCGCGTTCTGGCAGGCGCGGCGACGTTGTTCCCTGGCCCAAGTTAGAATCCGCTGAACGGATTGTCATGGCGGATGGGACAGATTGCCGAGATGGCAAATATTGTTGTGGCGAAACCACCGACGAATAATAAGGCTTGAACGAGAAACACGGCTTTTTCTTCCTTGATCTTCTGATTGAGAACAAAGGATTAAAAAGCACTTACCGCGCCGGATCACGAAAAAAAATTGGGCCTGTAATAACAGGCCCAATTTCATCGTTTTAATGTTTGCCAGCAATCAAATTGCCGACTGAATTGGCGTACTCAAATTGATTTGCCGTATTCAAGTTGATTTTTTTGAAGTTGAAATCAGCTCGTTTATGTCAGACCATGGTCCCCAATTACCAAGGCGCCCGAACGGGATAAATGCCGAACTGTTCCGTACTGGACGGCCAATAGGGAGTATTGGAGAACATTCCAGCGCCTGCTCCGCCGCCAATCATGCCTGCACCATCGCGACCATACTGATGATGAATTGGCGTGCTGCGAACCTGACCAACACCCCAGGCGTAAGTTGAATGGTAGGCTGCGGTCGGTGGAACCACCAACGCAGTCGGTTCCGCCCAGCGCCAATTGTTGTAGTCACCGTGCCAAGGTCGGCCAGCGGCTTCGCTTTGATTCCATTGATGCGTCAATCCAGCGTCAATGCCGCGATTGCTGTAGGCATAATAGGGATGCGGGCTGAATGGATCATGCGCCGCCATTTTGACTGTGCGAACGGGACTGACAAACCCGACATCATGGGTTTGCACCATTCCTTCGGCATCTTGTCCGTAATAAATCGGGCCCGCAAGACGACCTCGAAGCAAGCCTTGGGCCTGCGTGTCTGTCGCCGAGATAATCAGCGTTGCTGCCATGACCGCGGTCAGGGCGAAGGTTAGTTTTTTCATAGGATTGACTCGATGTTAATGGCCGCAATGGCCAACGAATTTTGAGAAGTTATCGGTTAACGTTAGGGATTGGATTCGATGCGCAATTTCCGCTGGCGCATCCACCGGAAGTATTTTCACTGTGATACGAGGCACCTTCGTAACCGGAGCTGTATCCGCCACAGTCTCCCGTTGGACAACCGGCAGTAGTGCCACCACAATTTCCACCCAGGCAATAGCGGCCCTTGTTCCAACGCCACTGTAGACCCTGAGCAAAACCACCCGAGAACGGCAGCGGCCCCATGTGGTTGGTTCCACTTTGCCAACGGACTTGGGTTTTGTTTAACGCGTCGTAGCCACCATAGTAACCACCAGTATTGTAATAGTTGTAGTAGTTACGCGAGTGTTGATACATCATTTCATGGGGCATCAACGGCTGATAAGTGTTGTACGTGTGCCCCACGTTTTGCGGGACATAATGCGGGGCTGGGTACATGCCGGCTTGGGTCATACTCGCACCGGGTTGGGTCGAATACTGCGAGAACAGGTTGTTGGGGGAGTTGCCTTCACCAAACTGGGCCGAAACCGGTGCGCCGGAAACGGACAGGACGGCGATTACGGCCGTCGCCAATAGAAAATTTCGGACCATCAAATTTCATTCCTTTGAATTGCGAACGTCGCGCATCATCACGCGACCAAAAATCCTTTTAACGGAGCTCAGTTGACATCATGTCAACCGCCTCCGCAGTCTTTTCGACCAACCATGAATTCACTTCGCAGAAAATTCATGCCCACCGCCACCAAAGCCGAAACATGAGAAACTACAACCGGAAAAACCGTCTGTAAGCAAAGTCGCTTAATTGGTATACTCAACCCAAATACCCCGGCTTTACAGCCGACCGACCATCCAGCCCGACCGCGACTCGGAATAATCTAAAACAGGAAACACCATTGGCAAAACGTCGTTCTGTAAAAAAGAAAGCGATCCCTGAGTCCGACCGAACGTCAACCCGTCCATCATCCGCTGCATCCAACGCTTCCGGCAAAAAACGACGCGGGAAACCGGGCCAATCCAACAAGGCCGGCGATGGCGAACTGCTACAGGAGCAATTGTTCACCGTCCCACTGCGACTGGCCGCCCAAACTCGTTACCTGAACTACTCCCTTTCCGTGATTACCAGTCGCGCTTTGCCCGATGTGCGGGATGGCCTGAAGCCAGTGCAACGCCGAATTCTGTATACGATGGACCAACAGGGTTTGAGCCACACGGCCAAACACCGAAAATCTGCCACGGTCGTCGGTGAAGTGATGGGTAAGTACCATCCACATGGAGATAGCTCGATATACGACGCTCTCGTGCGGATGGCTCAATCGTTCTCGTTACGCATGCCCTTGGTTGACGGTAGCGGAAATTTCGGTTCGATCGATGGTGACAATGCCGCCGCGATGCGATACACCGAATGCAAGTTGACCCAGCTTGCGGGTCAACTTCTGGACGATCTCGGCACGCGGACCGTTCATTTCAAACCCAATTACGATGGCAGCCGTGACGAGCCCATTGTGCTTCCCAGTCGAGTTCCCAATTTGTTGCTCAACGGTGCGACCGGCATTGCCGTAGGAATGGCGACGAATATTCCGCCTCACAATCTAAAAGAGCTCTGCCGGGCATTGTTGAAACTGCTCAAAGATCCCGAGATCAAACCCTATCAGCTGGTCGCCAACGATGCTGTTCAGGGCCCGGACTTTCCGACGGGCGGTCAGATCATCAACACCAAAGACGAATTGCGCGACATCTACGCGACCGGACAAGGATCCGTCAAGCTCCGCGGCACGTCCAAAACGGTAGGTAATGCGAAAACCGGTGATCGCATTTTGCAAATCGTTTCGATTCCCTTCGGTGTCAACAAGGCGACGCTGGTCGAACGGATTTCAGAATTGGTGTTCACCGGCAAGATGCCGTTGGTCAACGAAGTCCGCGATGTTTCTACGGACGATATCCGCATCGATTTGATTTTGAAAAAGGGAGCCGACGAAGAAAAAGTCTTGGCGTATCTCTACAAAAATACACCGCTGCAATCAAACTTCAATGTCAATATGACTTGTCTCGTGCCCACCGAAAATCCAGAGGTCGGTGCCCCCGACCGGCTGGGCTTGAAGGAAATCCTCTGGCACTTTTTGCATTTCCGATTGGATGTGGTGACGCGGCGATTAGAGAACGAACTCGCGGCGCTAGAAAAACGCATCCATATCCTTGCGGGGTTCATGACGATTTTTGATGCGCTGGATGAGATCATTCGCATCATTCGCAAGAGTGACGGCAAAGCGGACGCGGCCGATAAAATCATGAAGCGGTTTCCTTCCAAACCTGGTCGGGCCGGAAAATCGGAAGGCCTCGATGCCGAACAGACCGACGCGATTCTCGAGCTGAAACTGTATCGGTTGGCCCGCCTGGAAATCAACTTGATCCAGGAAGAATTGAAAAACAAGGAAAAACGCGCTCGCGAAATTCGCAAATTACTGGACGAGGATACCGCCGACACCAACAACTCCGGACGATGGCAAATTGTCCGCACCGAGATCGAATCGCTCGACCGAGATTATTGCCAGGATGATAATTCCAAACGACGAACAATGATTCAAGCGGTTGAAAACGAAACGGAGTATACAGCCGAAGACTTTATCGTCGCCGAGGATTGTCATGTATTGATCACCACTGATGGCTGGGTGAAACGGCAAAAGCAGATTCTCGATCCCGACAAGAGTCGTTTGCGACAGGGAGATTCAGTGCTGACAGTGGTCGGTGGTTCCACGCGCGCCACGATCGGTTTCTTTTCCTCGACTGGCGTCTGTTACACGGCGCGCATGATCGATATTCCAGCATCAACTGGATTTGGTGAGCCGATCCAGAAATTGTTCAAACTCAAAGACGGCGAAAAAATTGTGGCGGCGATATCGTTTGATACGCGCGTGATCGGTGACATTCTTGAAGACCCGAAAAAACCCGATCTTTGTCCAGCGACACATGGCTTCGCCGCCGCCAGCAACGGTTTCGCTTCTCGATTTGGCTTGCCGACCTTTGCCGAGGTTTCTACCCGGAGCGGTCGCCGCTATGCCCGCGTCGCGACGGGAGCGGAGATTATCGGCGTATATTCCATCGATGGCAGCGAAATCGTATTGGCAATTTCGGGTGATTGCCGCGCTATTATCTGCCCGGCGGCCGAAATCAATTATTTGTCCGGTGCCGGCAAAGGCGTGATGTTGATCAAACTCGCCAAGACCGATCGTCTGGTTGGATTCAAACCGTCCAAGGGAGATCGTGATTTATTGGTTGTCGAAACCAATCGTGGTGCGAAGAAAACCATTTCTACAACCAAGTACCGTACGACTGCGCGGGGAGGCCGTGGAACGGAAATTCAAAAGAACGGCAAGATTTCCAGGATCATTTCACCGCCCGTGGAAGCACCCCCGGAATTAAAACCCTTGAAAGAATGATAAAACGTTTAACGGCAAGCCGCAGGCGCTGCAAAAAAAAGGGCGCAGCCCGTTGAACCAGCATTCCCTCAACCAACTTCACCCAGTCAGCGCTACTGCTTCCAACATCCATTAACCCCCACTACCCCACCGTTATTTTCCTATGACGACCAAGACATACGATGCCAAAGATATCGTGGCGCTCGAAGGACTCGAACCCGTTCGCAAACGCCCTGGCATGTACATCGGCGGGGTTAGCAGCGCTGGTCTGCATCATCTCGTCTGGGAGATCATGGACAATTCCATCGACGAAGCGATGAACGGGCACGCGACCGAAATCACGGTTCAACTGCACGACGATGGCGAGACAGTAACGGTCACGGACAATGGTCGTGGCATCCCCGTCGACAAACATGCCAAGACGAAAAAACCGGCACTCGAAGTGGTGCTCACCGTCTTGCATGCGGGCGGCAAATTCGACGGCAACAGTTACAAGACGGCAGGCGGCTTGCACGGTGTGGGGGCCTCGGTTGTCAATGCACTTTCCAAAAAACTGGTCGCGATTGTCCGTCGTGATGGCGCTCAGTATCGGATGGAGTTTTCCAAAGGCGTTCCCAAAACCGGCTTGCAAAAACTCAAGGGAGCCATTCGAGGAACCGGCACTTCGATCACCTTTACGCCGGATCCCACCATTTTCCCCAAGACCGACTTCAACCCGGCGATCATTCGCAGCCGGATTGAAACCAGCAGTTTCATCCATCGCGGCGTCAAACTGACTTTCATCGACGATGTAAATCGGACCAAAGAGGCGTTTCACCATGAAAACGGCATCGTCGATTACCTGGGGAAAGTGCTGACGGAGCGATCCGCGCGCCCCATCCACGAAACACCGTTTGTCTTTCGTAAAGCGGACGATGAACGAATCGAGATGGTCATGCAGTGGACGGAATCGACCGACGAACATGTCCGGTCCTACGTCAACGGAATTCCTACGGCCAATGGTGGAACCCACGAGAACGGTTTTCGATCGGGCTTGGTCAAAGCCGTTCGCAACTACATTGACATGCACAACTTGATTCCGCGGGGCGTCAAAGTCACGCACGAAGATATTCGTGAGGGACTCGTTGCCATTGTTTCAATCTTCATCGCGGAGCCGCAATTTCAAGGTCAAACGAAAGATCGTTTGAACAATCCTGAGGTTCACAACTCGGTCGAAAGTGCTTTGCGTCCAGCCGTTGAACAATGGATGAACAACAATCGAAGTGTCGCCGACAATGTCGTGGCCCGCGTGATTGCCGCCGCTCGCGCGCGCGCCGCGTCGCGCGCGGCCAGCGAAGCCGTCTCGCGAAAAACGGGCGGTAAACGATCGATGTTGCCGGGCAAATTGAGTGACTGCTTGAACTCGGGCCGAGGCCGTTCCGAGTTGTTTATCGTCGAAGGTGATTCGGCAGGAGGAAGTGCGAAACAGGGACGGGACCGAAACTACCAAGCGATCTTGCCATTACGCGGCAAAGTTTTGAATACCGAATGCGCGTCATTGAAAAAGATGATGGAGAACAAGGAGTTGCAAGATCTGGTCGTCGCGATCGGTTGTGGGATCGGTCCCAAACTTGATTTGTCGGGCCTGCGATATGAACGCATTATCTTGCTCGCCGATGCCGACTCCGACGGCCATCATATCACGACGCTGTTGCTGACCTTCTTCTATCGGCACATGCCGCAATTGATTGCCGATGGTCGCCTGTATATTGCCCTGCCTCCATTGTTTCGGATCGACATTGGCAAACAAACTTATTGGGCTGCGGACGAAGAAGCACGCGTGAAAATCTTGGCCGAACATGGCGATGGGCGCTCCAAACCCGAAATTACCCGCTTCAAGGGACTCGGTGAAATGATGCCTAAAGTGCTGTGGGAAACCACCCTCAATCCCCAATCCCGCCGGATGCTCAAGGTGGAAGTCGATGATCACTTGGAAACCGATCGGGTGATCAGTGACCTGATGGGTCGCGACGCCTCGGCACGTTTCAATTTCATCATGGAACGCGCCGAGGAAGCCGACGAAATCGATGTCTAGCGACCACCGCTAGCGACCACCGACCGGCGGTTGGAAAAACGTCTACTATCAATTATTTAGAATCGTGCGGTTGACAACGGTATTGCCGGAAACGGGATACAAGGTTTCGCCGGTCAATTTTTTCAAGTCATGCCGGAAGCCGATCCCAATTATTTTCCATTTTTTTCAATTTGTTGCCAATGTTTATTGTTTTCTAGCGAATCCGGGTGGCGCAACGTGTTTCGGTTAATGAAACTCCGTTTCTCGGTTACCATTTCGTAGGGAGCTATAAAATGATACGTGAACTTGGTGATAGTCTGATTCCAGTATTGGCAATTTTAGGATCGTTTTCATTTTTGACCACTTGGGTTATCACCGCCACAATCGACAGTCTATACAAGACACGGTGCAATCTGGGTCTGAAAGAACGCATGATTGATCGCGGTTTTTCGGCAACTGAAATTGACCGAGTCCTGCGCGCGGGCGAAACAACCAACGAGACCGAAAGGGAATCGTTTGATTTCGTCGCACCAGTTCCACCAGTCAAGCGATCGCTAGCCTAGCGCTTCGCCGATGTTTTGGGCAATCACACTTCTCGCGCAAATTGATGGCTTTCTAATATTGCGTGCTGTAATGATCGTGGTGCAAACGCGTCGCCAATTAGTTCCACGGCAAAGCCGCGCGCTTTCAACAAAAACGACAGCGTATCCTAGCTGACGCCACGAAAGGCGAAAGCGAATCCATCGTTCGGCCCGACTTGCTCTAATTCCCCGGTCCAAGAAGGCGATGCGCCTCAATCACGGCCCCAATAATTCCCTCCGTCAATTCATCTTTCATGTTGTTTAACCCAAAGTCCCTTGAGTGATTTTCCCTGGAGAACGGCCACTGACATTAATGGGTTCCCATAAAACTCCGTGTGCTCGGTGTACTCGGTGGCTAAATCTCTGCCACCGAGGTCACAGAGATCACCGAGAGTACGGATGAAAAATGGATTGATCAAACAATTAACTTTCCGGTCGACTGGGTGAGCAAGGCCAACCTCCGGCAATTTGGATACCGCTTTCAACTCGACCACTACTTCAGAATTGACAAGTAAATCAAGCTTCTGCCCTTTTATAATCTTGTTCTTATATACAACGTCGGATTCAACTTGTCGCTGACAACGAATTTCCCGTAGCGTTAACTCATGGCAGAGTGCTTCTTCATAGATTGACTCCAAGAGCCCCGGTCCAAGAATGCGATGCACTTCAATCGCGGCCCCAATAATTCCCTCCGTCAATTCATCTTTCATGTTTGTTAACCCAAAAATCGTTTGAATGATATGCCGTGGAAAACGGCCACCGACATTCATTCGTTCGAATAAAACTCCGTGTGCTCGGTGTACTCGGTGGCTAAATCTCTGCCACCGAGGTCACAGAGATCACCGAGAGTAGATCTCAATACCGGGAAGGCAATAACTTAAACCGGTCGGGCTAACTCCAGATATCACTGGTCGAATCGCCGGTCGGAAAGCGAATTTCGTGCGCGCGGGCGGGTCCGCCCGGATCGGCACCGAAATCAACCAGGAATTTTTCATTTAATTTCATGCCGCCCTGCTGTGTGTCGCAGTCAATCTGTAGCAACCACGAGCCGGCATTCTTCATGTCAGGGTAGAACTGATCATCCCAGGGACTGTACAGAGAATTGGTAACGTACAATCGTTTTCCATCGAGACTGAGCTGTAACATTTGAGGTCCGCCACCCATCTTGTTTCCGCGAAACAGAAACTCCTTGCCAATTACGCCTCCCAACCAGATTTGTGCAGTAAGTTTGGGGTGAGCCGGATCGCTAACGTCGTATTGTCTCAAATCGCCATGCAACCAATTGGAAAAATACAGAAACCGATCGTCCATCGATAGCACGAGATCGGTAATCAAGCCCGGGACGGGAAATGGCCAACCGTCTACTTCGATACCTTCCACTCCGATCACTTTTTCGGCGGCCCACTGATCGGAGCCCTCCGGTTTTTGCCAATGCCAGATCGTACTGCTCAGGGCTGCACCCACGAACCCGTGGGTACTGGCCGGGTCGTGATGAAAACGGACTTCCAACGGAATCATGCCCGTTTCACCCAGATCAAGTGACTGGATCATTTTACGTTCAGACCAATTCCAAAAATGAATATGACGACCATACTTGCCGGCTGCGACTTCGTCTGGCTTGAATCCACCGGCCACCGTTTTGGGTGCTGCCCACTCGCTGCTGACCATCACGTTGTGTCGCGGCTGGAACCAAAAATCATAATTAAATTTCATCTCGCCGAGGTCTTCGGTCCAGCGCCCCTTAACGTTGAACTGATCGTCCAACAACATGAATCCGCCCGGAGCATTGCCGGCCGCATCGCCCAACATCGAAATCATGATGTCGCCACCCGCCAAGCAATGCACGGTATGCGGCGTCGAAAGTCCGGTCTTCGATTTGATCGTTTCGGGTTCGACGATTTTGTGAATTTTCGGGACGAGCGGATTTTCGGTATCAACGATATAGATGCGGCTCGATTTCAAACCAGGCAAAACCATAAACCGACGTAACGCCGGTGTCGCACCTTCATGACAGCTGCTACACGAATTCCAGCCAAAGTGATGGAGCTCGTCGCCGACATTGGGCATTTCCAATCGATGTACGATTTGACCGAAAGTTTTTGACGCCGGATTGAGGTCAATCGTGGCGAGAAAATCGGGTTTAGCCGCAGACGTGGTCCCCACTCGAATAGCCGGAACATAAGCCACGGTCTCGCGCGGCGAAGCAATTGCATCGGCAACCGTCGCATATGTGCGGCAACACGATTCATCCTGCGGGTCCTGGAACAGCAGTCCGTTCCCGGCGGGGCTCGGCGGAGTTGCTCGCAATAGCCCGGGCAAAGCTCCGCTGGCCAACACGGCGGCTGATGCAGTTACGAACTGACGACGATCAAGTTCATTTTTGTCGCTCATGAAATAACTCCTGCGTTCAAAGGGGCAGAGATTGATTGGTTGGTTGGAAACTGCTTGGGTAGATCGCAACGTGCGGAGCGGTTGGGAAATCGATTCGCGTTCGCAGCTAGGAAAATTCAAACACCGCGTCTCGCGTTCCTATTGTCTGACAAGTCCCATGTTGTCCGCAACCACTAATGGACGCGGACGCCGGATTCAGGCAAATTCGCCAACGTCAATTTTCGTTAAACAAAATCCAGGTTCCACCCTTTCCGGCGACAGCCAGGTCGACCCGACCGTCGTTATTGAGATCGGCAGAGCGAATTTGCAAGCCTGTGCCCACATGTCCTTCATCGATCACAAAACGCGAAAACCCCATTTTCGCTTGATCCCAGCGATAATAGTACAAACAGGCGGGCTCGCTGGCTCCCGGATCACCATCGTTGTGGGCCCGCACGCGCTTGCCCGCGATCAGCTCGTCGATTCCGTCTCCATCCAGATCCGCCCAGTGAAGCACATGGACTTGTGAGAATTGGTCATCGATCGTGTGTGAATTGAATTTCAATTTTCCCTGTTCATCAATTCCAGCACTTTGCCACCAGTTCAATCCGTAATCGTGGCCTTTACCCCAAATCAAATCGTTGAGCCCGTCGCCATCAACATCGCGAACCAACATCGGAACGCTAGCCTGAAGATTCTCCCAATCCCCATGAAATTTCCATGCCTGGACCCACTGATCTCGCTCGGGTCTTTCGTACCAACCACTGCCCGTCAGGATATCTTCTCGTCCATCGTTATTGATGTCGCCGAAACCCATCCCGTGTGAGTTTTCATTGACGCCGATCACGATTTTTGTCAGGGCGGGGATGAGATCGGTAGTCGCTGTCGCAGCAGTTCCGTTTTCGGGAGTCGCCGTGTTGGTGGAAAATTTCCAGATGACGACTCCGTTATTGCGATTCCAGCTGTTGGAAATCCACTCTGGTCGACCGTCGCCATCGAGGTCTCGCAAAAAGCTTCCCTCGTTTTCACTGATTGCGGTGTCGACCAGGATGTGCTTTTTCCAATGCTGTCCAAGTTCCAATCCAGCGTCTCCCGGATTCTCAAACCAGTGCACCATGGTCGGCAAAAATGAACCAGCGATAACGTCCAACCTTCCATCCTGATTGACGTCGAAAACAAAATCTCCGTTCGATTCGACGTAGCCATTCCAATCCTCAATCGAACGCAGCGGACGGGGCGCAAATTCCGGAGCCGGATACCAATTGCGACCGGCGACGACGTCAATTTTTCCATCACCATTGAGATCCGCCACATCGATCCCTTCGTTCGCATCGACGGTCAGCAATTTTGGCCGAAAACCAGGATGAGATTCCTGTGCCGGAAGACTCGTGGCGAAAAACCAACAGATCATTCCACCGAGTGCCGTCGCCGCGACCTTTTTAAGTGTTACCGTGGACCCTCCGCAGGCCCACAAACGAATCTTCGTAATTAATGCAGCCATCGAAAAGTCCTGGTTGAGTTTGGTGCTGATTTGAGCAATCGAGTTTTGACAATCAATTTTGTCGATACTCAAATTCCAAAAAACAGTCTACACGACGGACTGGCATTTCATCACATCCGGCAATTCCAAAAAAAATCGGTCGGCTCAATTCGAGCCGACCGCGAGTGGCATTATTCGACCAACAAACCAGCATTAATCATGATGATCATGACCATCGATAACTGTATGTGGCACTGCATCGTAGTGAGTTTGAGTGTGCGGCACGACGTCGATATGCCCGTTATGCGGAATGTAATCCAAATGGGTCGTGGTATGGGGAACGTAATCGAAGTGGGTACTCATTTGAGGACTTGGATACGAACCGAATCGCCCAGGCTGGTAATACTGCTGTTGCATGGGTTGGTAATTTTGGTACTGGGGTTGACTTGGGTACTGGGGGTAATTCGGGTACTGGGTAAAAGTCTGTTGTGGAATGTAAGGTTGATATTTGGAATTGCCCAGGAAAAGTTGACAGTGAATCAGTGTTAACCATTGGGTAAAAAGTACGTTTATCATTCTCTCGGAATCCACCCACAAAAGCATGCAAGATCGAGATTATACATTTACCTGGTTCGCCCTTAACCAACCGCTAGATGCCGATCTTTTTTCGGGTAAAAACATTAGCGACGCGAATGTTTTGATTGAGAATCTGCGTTCCGAGAAAGACCCAAATTCAACGAAAGGCAAACCCGACCAGGATTAGTTCGAATGTCATCGAAAATTCGTCGACCGGCTTGTTGTCAGTGTCATTGACGCAACCGCCGGTTGATTTTGGGCGTTAGTCTCCCCGGTTTTTTCCGAAGTAACCGGACGCTGGCGCGTTCTGGATAATGCGAAATCCGTGCTGTAAGAAGTAACCGAACGCTAGCGCGTTCCGGCTAAGCCGCAATCCATGCTGTAATATTGCATTAGTCGCTCGAGTCTTTCGGCTGAATTTTCGACAACCAGTCTTGGTATTCGGGCCGCTGCTGCATCGCCGCTAACTCCTCGCCGGTTCGCAAGTACGCCAAACTCTCCGCGTCAGCAAACGCACCGGTGGTTTCGATTTTTCTCAATGCTTCCATAATAATTTGGGCGACCTTGTCGCGCGATTCTGGATCGGTCAATTGTTCCATGGCAACGGCCAACACACAACTTGCATTGAATCGATTGCCCGGATTCAAACCATCGGAGGCCACCAATTTTTGAAGCTCTTGAAGAGCCTCAGGAGTGGTTTGCTTTAACCGAGCGTTACATAGATTTTCGCTAAGGGTTCGGAGAAGCTCCAACCGTCCATCATCGAGCTCTTTTGTCCGCTTCAAATCAACCAGCGCGTCAGCCCAGCGGTGCAGTTTTGTCAGTACCAGTGCCTTTCCGAAATGACTCTTGGCCAGGAAACTCTTCGCCACGTTTGCACGAGGATCGGCCAGATGAACAGGCTCGATTGCGGCAATGGCTCGATCGTACCAGTCGAGTGACGCTTCGAGTTGACCCGAATCTTTCATTAGATTGGCGTAATTGCAGCAACTGCCACCATAGTCGACTTGAAGACCTGGACTCCCCGGAAAGTCGGCGATCAGCTGTTCTTTAACCGCGATGGACTCCCGCAATTTTTCATCGGCGGCGGCATGCTTTTTCTGTTTTGTATAAAGCAAACCGAGACCGTTGATGCTCATTGCCAAGGCACTTCGATAGGCCAGCGTCGGGTTTTCGACCGCCAGTTGCCGCCGAATTTCTAATGCTCGCAAATAGTTCGACTCTGCCGCATCCAGTTGCTCGATTTCGGATTCCATTAGACCGAGACAGTGCATTACCTCGGTTAGTTCGAGCCGCTTCTGGGGATCCTTTGGAAAATCATCGACTAGTTTTTCAAACAGTTTTAAGGCCGTATCATACTGGGTTCGCGCCTGGTCATATTCTTTCTGCCGGAAATGTGCGACACCCAGAAATTTAACCGATAATCCCAGCGCGTTACGATACTTCGGCAGCAAAGGATAATCGGCCACCAATTGGTTGCCCAGTTCGACCGCCGTTCCTAATTGGAGTTCTCCATCTTCAAAACGACTAATGTTGCACAACATTTCGCCGAGATTCCGACAGTTTCCAATTCGATTCAATAGTAAAATCGGATCCTCGGGAATCTCATTAGTCAAAGTTTGCAACAGCCCATTGGCTTCGCGTAAATCGGTTTCCGCGTCTTGGAAACGGTTCAATCCCCGGAAGTAAACTCCTCGGGACGACAGGTGTTGCGCCAAACGGGACCGAATGACCGTTGATTCCGGTTGGGCTGTAGTCAGATTCCGAAGCAAATCCAGACCGTCCGAATAATGAACTTCCGCCTCGGCGTTCAAACCCTGTTGATTGAGACTGATCGCTAAAATCGAATGCGCAATCGCCAAGTCGAAGCGATAGCCCGTTTGCTTTGGGAACTTTTCTACCAGATCGGAGTTTATCTTAATGGCCTGCTTTTCCAGGTCGATTGCTGGAAGTGGATTACCTGTTGAATCAAGGATCGACGCTTGATTGTTCAAACAACGTGCCTGTTCATTTAGATACTCCGGATGATCGCCAAATTCGTCGCCAAGTTTTTGGTAAATTTCAGCAGCCTCTGTCACAGCCTGCAGCGCGTCCTCGCTTTCACCTAAAACGATGCGCAATTGTCCCACGCGTTGCAGTCCCTCGGCACGAATTTGCCGGGCGACGCGATCATCACCGGTTGATTTGGAAAGTTCCAAAAAGAAGCCTTCAATCTTTCGCAGAAACTCTTGGTCTTGTGGTGATAATTTTTCCGAACGGGCCAGTTGGCGACTTACGACTTCATCCGTCAACGAACGAAGGGCCGCGAGCGTTTGTGTGTTAGCTTTCGCCGCATCGGCATTGGCCTGTTTCTCGGCGGTCAAAGCGCGGGTTTCGTTTGTCAATGCGGCGCTCGCCAAACCGAATTGTCTGCTGGACTCCAGCCATCCCCAGGTAGTTGCAACTCCTCCCCCGAGCAAAGCCAGCAAAACCAAACCAGTGGCAATCGCACCAAACCGATTTCGTTTCAAAAATCGCCTGGCGCGGTAGCCGATACCGGGTGGACCCGCAGCGACGGCCTCCATGTTCAGAAATCGATTGACATCTGCCGACAGATCGCCGACTGTTTGATATCGCTGAGTGCGCTCCTTGGACAAGGCCTTCATCACCACCCAATCCAGATCGCCCGACAACAGCTTGGTCAATTGACGCGGCTCCAGTTTGCGATGCGCGGCAATGTATGCAATTTCGTTCGACGAAGATATTTTCGTACTCGGTTTGGGAGGATCGACTTCGCGAATGATACGCAACATTTCGTCGAAAGCGGCGCTGCGCAATTGTTGGCGCGAAAACGGCGGACTGCCCGTCAGCAGTTCATACAGGATCACCCCCAGCGCATAGACGTCGGCCCGCGTGTCGATATCGAGGTTGTTCAGCTCCGCTTGTTCGGGAGCCATGTATTCGACTGTGCCAATAATCGAGCCGACTTCGGTGTAGATCGATTCTTCCGCCAATCGAAAACCAATCGCTTTGGCTACACCAAAATCGATCACTTTCGGAATTGGTCGACCATCAAATAGGGCAATGAGAATGTTGGACGGTTTCAGGTCGCGGTGAATAATCCCCTTTTGATGCGCGTGTTGGACGGCAGCACAAACCGGAATAAATAACTGTAATCGTTCGTTGGGAGAGAGATTTTCCTGGTCGCAATAATCACTAATTGGAATTCCCTTGACCAGCTCCATCACAAAATAGGGGCGTCCATCGGTCGTGGTTCCGGCGTCGAGTATTCTAGCGATTCCAGGGTGGTCCATCATCGCCAGGGCCTGCCGCTCCTGTTCGAACCGGGCCAGAACATTTCGCGAGTTGTCACCGGGCCGAAGAATCTTCAACGCGACCAAGCGTTTGACCGGCACGGATTGCTTGGCGACATAGACAACTCCCATTCCGCCTTCACCCAACAACTGCTGGATTTGATAGGGCCCGATCGTCGTTCCCGGTTGCATTGATCCCAGCAACGACGATTCCAGACCGGGTGCTTTGATCGAATCGACCTCCGAATATTCACCGGCGGCCGCTTCCCCGGCCAGTCGATCGATCAACCGACCTGGCCGATCAATAATACTTCCCGCAGCAGCTTCGGCCTTTAACAGGCTCTCGATCCGATGCCGTCGCAACAAGTCCCCTTGGCAAACCGCTTCCAGAAACGTGTTGCGCAGTTTCGCATCCTCAATTTGTGTCGCTGCGGTGAAAATTTCACGTTCGTTCATGAGCCGTTGCCGCTCGCAATCGTAGATTATTAATTGACGGATCAGATTATAGGTCCAAATTTTCCGAAACCTCACCAACCTAATTGCGTATTCTAATGGCGGCCGGCGCAGAAGATTCCGGAAAGTTTTTCAAAACATCTCCGACCAGGCAAACTAGGTCGCGGAACTGCTGTCGGAATTTAGCAGCCGGGCAGCCAGAAAAGCCTTGGCATAGGCCCACCACGCATCGGCAGTCCGCGGCGAAATATCGAGCATTTTGGCGGCTTCGTCTCCCGTCAGCCCGATGAAAAATCGCAGCTTAACCAGTTCCGCGACCCGAGCATCTTCCAGCTCCAAGCTGTCGAGAGATTCGTTAAGCTCGAGTAACTGGTCAATTTCCTGATTTTCGGCCAGCGCAAAATCGTCCAGTTCGATCCGTTTGCGTTCGACGCCCCGCTTGAGCGTTTGTTTTTTGCGGGCTCGGTCAATCAGAATTCGGCGCATCGCTTCGGCGGCAGCACGAAAAAAATGCACGCGGCTTTCCCACCGCGGTACATCTCCACCTCCCGCCAACCGCATAAACGCCTCATGCACCAACCCCGTCGCGCTAATCGTCTGGCCGGCAGATTCTTGGGCCATTTTCCGATTCGCCAGTTGTCGCAATTCTTCGTAAACCAAGGGCAGCAGGTTCGCTGCGTTTTGTCGGTTGCCCTCGCCGAGCTCATTCAGAATTTGCGTGACATCGTTCATAGCCCGTCATTATCGCATGTCAGGAACCACTTTTCCATTGTGTGAAGCCGAGAATTAAGGTTGTTTTCGTTATTCATCATGCTTCGAAGGAGGCGGATGCAAATTGGGACTTGTTGAGGAGATGAGCTATTGAGGTAACAAGACTACTACTTTGTTCCCGCTAAAAATTAGGGTTGATTCCAATTAGCCGTTTGGGAGGTAGCCCCGGTTCTTTCCGACAAATTCCTGGCAAATGCCAAAAAAGGCTAATCTTAAAATCAAGCAGTAACAAACCACTCGTGGCGTTTGTAAACGAAGTCAACGAAATTGTACGGTACAATGAAGTGGCCTCAAAACCCCAACCAAATAACGAGAATCCCTTTTAGACCAGAATTTGTTCCGGCCTTGCCTTTTGTTAACTGGGCTCCCATCACCTTCAACTTTGTTTTTACCCATGCTACCAATCGGAATTGATCTCGGAACTACGAATTCCTTATGCGCAGTGTTTCAAAATGGCCGCCCTGTATTGGTAAAAAACGCCGACAATCAAGTTCTCACCCCATCGGTTGTTGCCGTGCTTGAAGATGGCCAGATTCTTGTCGGTTTGGCCGCCCTTGAACTGCGAGTGACCCAGCCCCATCGCACCGTCTCCTGTTTCAAACGTTGGATGGGAACCGACAAACAACTTGCGTTAGGCGACAAGACATTTTCTCCGATTGAGCTTTCAAGTCTGGTATTGAAATCTCTGAAAATGGACGCCGAGCATTATTTGAGAAACGAGGTCACCGAGGCGATTATCACGGTTCCTGCGTATTTCAATGATCAACAACGCAATGCCACCCGACAGGCAGGCCAGTTGGCTGGCTTGACGGTGTTGCGAATTCTCAATGAGCCAACGGCCGCTGCGTTGACTTATGGATTTCATGACCGCAATTCCGACAAGCGACTGCTTATTATTGATCTGGGAGGAGGCACGTTTGACGTTACATTGATGGAAGTATACACCGGCACGCTCGAGATTATTGCTTCCGCAGGAGAAGGATTTCTCGGCGGTGAAGATTTTACGGAGTCCCTGGTTGCAGCGGTATTGCGAGCGGGAGGCCTGCAGCTCGAAATCGCCGAACTGCATCATCCATTGCAAGTTGCCCGACTCCGACAATTGTGCGAAGTCGCAAAGCAAAGCCTTGCACTGGAGGAGTCGGTCGCGATCCACATCCCCCTGCCAGACGGGACGCTGGCAGAAAATGGACAACAAGTCGAGATTACCCGTGAGGAGTTCCGTCAGTTCTGCCAATCGCTCACCCAACGCATTAAAGGTCCGATCAACAAGGTCATGCGCGACGTCAATTTAACACCGACACAAATTGACGATGTAATTTTCGTTGGCGGGGCGACACGGATGGTCTTGATCCATGAAATGATTTCCGACCTCTTTGGCAAGCCACCCTTGATCACTTTTAATCCTGATGAAGTGGTTGCGCTCGGAGCGGCCGTGCAGTGCGCCTTGATTGGCGATGAGGTCTCGGTTGAGGATCTGGTGATGACCGATGTTTGCCCCCATACCTTGGGAATCGAAATCGTCAAGTGTTTTGGTTCGGTCACTCGGGAAGGATATTTCAGTCCCATCATTCACCGCAACACGACCATCCCCGTTTCCAGGGAACACTCATTTTCAACCGTCAACCACAATCAAGCCGAAGTCCGCATTCATATCTTTCAAGGAGAAAACCGACGCGTCGAAAAGAACCTCAAGCTGGGCGAACTAAAGGTTACCGGGATTCCACCGGGTCCTGCGGGCCAAGTGTTTCAGGTTCGATTCTCCTATGACGTGAACGGAATTTTGGAAGTCGAATCCTACGTGCCCGGTTTGGAAAAAAAGTTTCGGATTGTCTTGACCCATTACGCCAAACATCTTGATCCTCGCCAGATTCAGGAAGCCATCGAGCGGCTGCAAAAACTGAAATATTACCCTCGCGATGATCAGAGCAGCCAACGACTATTGCGGTTTTGTGAACGGATCGTAGGCGAAGTTAGCCTCGCGCATCGAGCGCCATTGGAGGCGGAAATCGATTCATTCCAGGGGGCACTTGATGCAGGAGACTCTGAACAGGTTCAATCCAACCGACAATCGCTATTGCAATTTCTTTCACACTTGGGAATCGAATACGAAGCCGATCATGAGTGATTCAGAATCGCAACCCAATCGTCAAAGCAAGATAGCGTACTTAACTGAACTTCTCCAGATCGGAGAAGAGTCCGGTGCTATGATTCTAGCTAAAAGAAATCACTTCTTGGGACTTGAAAGACAGGCAAATTTATCCCGATCCGAAGATGTCGCTGAGGGAGCAGCGTTAGATTTGCCAGCCATTTCCGCGCAACTTGAAAGGCTCCGCGAGAGTTTCTGGGCGCATTCGTCGAGCGAGTTGCAACTGCAACTTGAACAAATTGACGTGACTGTTCACTGCCGGTACGAGAGTTTGGTGAATCGACTAAGCATTGTCGCTCTGGAGGCTGATGCGTTCAATCAATTGTGCTGCGATCCCAAATGCGATCTTGGCTTTTTATCAATGTTTAAAGAAATACTGATCCAATCGGGAAGGGAGACGATCTCGTTCCGGCAACAGATGTTGGAGATGGTTTCGAAACTCTTCCGGATCAAAAGAATCAAACGCACTATTTCACTCATCAAACGTGAAACACCCCTGATCTACCAATTGGAATCGGACTGGTTTTTTTTTCTGCTGAGAAACCGCAAACGTATTTTCCAATGGACACTCAGACGAAGAGCTTTTGCTGTTTTTATTGTCGCTCTTTTAGTTTTCGCTATTGCTCTTATCATCAATGGAGCCTGATGACCGACGAATCAAACCAACCAGACTGGAAGTTGCTTCCGTATCGGCCGCGAGAGTTTTTCGGGTTGGAGATTGGATTCGTTCGGACAGATTTACGACTTCGTTACAGTCAATTAATTCGCAAGTTCAAGCCCGATAAATTTCCTGACGAGTTTCAACGAATCCGCGCGGCCTACGAACTACTCGATCAACAAATTCACTTCAATCCGCGAGAGTTTGAGGAAAGCGTCTCACCAGGGTTCGACGACGATGAAATGATCGCGGCATTGTCTACGCACGATGCGACAATCGAAGGGCGAGCCTGGCGTTCCTATTTGAATGAGGAAGCGAACCGATTTCGGATAGACGAGCAGGCGCTATTAAAGCGTATTCAGACCCAATCGCCTGAATCGGTTTATTGCGAGATTGAGGCACAAAAGACCAAACAACCTAGCGACTACTTTGCGCTGGCGATTCTTTCCGACGTGCTATATCCGGAAGATGAAGGAAAGTTTGGAAAATGGTTGCTGGCCGGTTTGCAGGAGTTTCAATACGACTCGAGTCTGAATGGGTTATTGCGTGCCTACTTCAACGGACCGATTCCACCCCAAGCGATTTCGGAATTGCTGATGCGGACCTCGGAAATACTGAAAGATGACCGCTTTTACTACATCACGAATCCCTTGTGGCGGCAATTGCTCGAATCCATGGAGTTCCCGACGTTCCAAAATTTGCTGGAACGGTGTGAAGCAAACTTGCATGATTTTAGCGCTCATTCAAAGGTCATATTGTACCTTGACCTGTTGAACCACGGAATTTGGAAAGCCGATCTCGATTGGATCGACTCGAAGATCGCGTTTGTCGACGAGAATTATAATCTAGTTCCTCCGCACCGCAATTTTGATGCCGACCTGTTGGGGATCAAGCGTCAATACGCGGAACAACGTTCGCAGTTTCTCGATGGCAATCCAATGCGTGAAATGATGGATGATGCGCTGCGAAAACATCTTTCCCATCAAGACTCAGACGATCTCGACATGTTGGCTTGCCAACTTCAAATTGCCAACCATCCAGACTCGCTGCTGCAGGCATTCATCCTGGATGAAAATAAGCAAAAACAACAATTTGAACCATTTTATTTGCTTTGGAACGTCGCATCGCAAACTCTCTTGAATCGGGAAAGTGGCTCTTCCAATTCCGTCCCCGATCCCAAGGTCTGGCAACCAATGGTCGATCGTTTATTGTTACGATTTGATGAATATCAATGGACTACTTGGCCTGGTTTTCGGATGCAGTGGATCGACTTTGGATGCAAATTTATCGTTTTGTTGCTTTTTATTATCATGCCGCTCTTCGTGTCGCTCCTTTCCATGGCACCGATTTTGATTTTGGGTTTTTCCGAAAGTCTATGGCTTCCCGTGGCCGCACTTGTTGGATCGTTGCTGGGTCTAACGGTTGCGTTTCGAATGAATCGACGTTACCTAAAGCCATTTCACGTCCACCAAGTTCAGTTGACCCAGTCACGGATACTCAACAGATTTTGGCGGCGAGACCTTGTTTGCTTCATGAAGCAAACTCAATTGGACCATCGCACGATTAGCAACCTGATGGGTAATTGCGATGTATCATCATTCCCTAACGGACAACTCGGTTTTCAGTTGTTTTCACAAGAAATTGGATTGGCCATTTTTTCGATCGCTCAACGATGCAAGTAAAAAAACCTCGGCGGCAATGACGTTTCTCCCACTGCTTTTTAACTTCAAGTGACTAACACTTGGTCTTGATCCTCGTGCCCAGGCTCTACCCTCATCGTTACACACACTTTTTTCTCGTTTTTGAACAAAAAACGTAGCCGTTCACGACTTGATATCACCTTATGAATTTGTCGGCAATTATTGGGAAGTTGTGTGGAGGTCGTAGGGAGGTCGAGTCTCCTGGCAAAACAGCGGGGTATCAAACTTGTGTTTGTTTTTTAGGAAAAGTCTCGGCGGGAGCCTCGACCTCCCTTCAACCCGTGAACGGTTACCAAAAAACTGACAAGATAAAAAACGGGGTCAGGATAAAAAACGGGGTCAGTTAAATTTGTTTGCGGGGAGGAATCAGGGGGCAGGACGATGCAGTTGTTGTCTGCCAACTGAGTGCTGGTCAGCATCGTGCTGACGGAGGAGTTGGTTGCACTGGAAGTGCAAGCCAGTGCCAACGAATCGATCGGCAACCGATCCGATCGTATCGAATCTCGCGCCAACGAGCGGCGGCCCAAGGTACTCGTATTGCCGAGCAAACTGCGACATCTGGCGAGACTGCGACATCTGGCGAGACTGGAGATGCTCGCCGCCTGACAAAAAAACACGCCTTTTACCGGCGGCAGTACCAGTCGTGGGTGGCACCTCAATTCTCTTTTCTATGGCGCTAAGCCGAGAATCAAGGCGGTTTTCGTTCAATGTTCGAAAAAATCGAAAAAATCTTTGTTAAGGCTGCGCTCTCGCTATTCGGATCACGCTTTTTTGGGTGAAGGCGTCGACAGGTTCGACCAAACTTCTTCGAACCTCTACCGCGCTATTCATTGATCCCGGATTCGCGATTTTCAAAAATTCTAATTGGAAGTGATTCTTCATGGTCTACGATTCAAACCGGTACAACCCCACATCCCAAATTTCCGTAGGATTACGATCAGCATCTTTCTTCTTGCAATCCCGCAGCGGTGATATCCAAAATCAAAGCGAAGCGCCGAAATCGACCAACATTCCAGTCGAGCCACCGTTGTCATCGTGTTTTGAAGCAATGCAACCGGCAAGACGTGTTCGATTGGAGAAACGGATCTCGGTCGCGACAGAATTAATGTCCTGGGATATCACGTCGACACCGACGTTATTTATTGATCGGTCGATCCTACAAACAAACTTGGCCCTGTGGCAATCGCAGCTCCCCACTGTTCAACCCTTCTATGCAGTGAAGGCCAACAATGATCCGCTGGTGCTACAGGAACTATTCGCCAACGGGGCCAACGCCGATGTTGCTTCGGCTTACGAAATCGACGTCGCCCGCGCGCTTGGTCTGACAGGTGATCGCATGATCCTGTCGAATCCACGAAAAGACCTCGCTACTATTCGAACGATGAAAGCCGCGAGAGTCTGGGCCACGACAGTCGATTCCAATGCAGAAATCGACAAACTCGTCCAAGAAGGCATTCCAACAGGTGACTATAACCCAGTGCTGTTCTTTCGAATCAAGGTGCCGACCGAAGGGGTCACTCAGGACTTGAACGATAAATTTGGAGTTCGCATACTTTCGAAAACCACCACGATCGCGACTGATCGCGAGCATCTGATTTATGAACTCGACGATCTGCGAGCCATGCTAAGAAAGGCACACCAAGCTGGCTTTACCAAGCTCGGCTTGGCGTTTCATGTTGGAACACAATGTACAAACCCACTGGTCTACGAATTTGCAATCGCCATCGCACAGCACCTGGCAGAGCAGTTTCGTTCCGAAAGCCTACCGGTCAATCATCTGGACATTGGCGGTGGATTCCCCGATGAACGAATCGCGTTTCAGAAGAACCCACAGGCGTCTGATGATCCTCGCCAGGAACTCCTGCACGCCGTTGGCAAAGCCACAGAGCAAGCGATCGCGGCTGGCTTCCAGGTAATCGCCGAGCCCGGTCGATTCCTCGTCGCCGATGCTGGCTTCCTCGTTACGCGTGTCACTTACGTGGATGCGGCTGATTCGACCATTCAAATCGACGATGGCATCTATCGCACGTTGTCCGGTCGGATTCACGATGACCGAGACTATCAATTCCATACCGTCTGCGCCGACGAAAATCGACCCTCCGTGCTAGAGGTTGTGTCCCCGATGACAGTCTGGGGTTGTTCGTGCGACTCGTTCGACAAAGTCTCCGACGGAGCATTGATTCCGCGTGACGTTGAGGTCGGTGATTACCTGCTGGTGGAAGTACTAGGTGCCTATTCGACCAGCTTCGGTTCCAATACAAATGGCTTCGCCCCTGCCACGGTGGTTGTTTATCACTATGATGGCGATCAGCTGCAATCCAAAGTCTCGCCGTTGGCCGAGCAAAACGAATTGATAATTCAAGAACTGGAAGACTGGGCGGCCGGAAATCAAACATGAAGACTGAACTGCTTTGGATCGCGTTTGCCGCCACGGCACTTTTTTCGTTGGGCGATATTTTGGCCGCAGCGTGGGGTAAAACAGGGCATTGGTGGTGGTTTGTATCGATGTTGGTTGCCGGCAACATCGCCTGGATTTTGTTTGCTTTGTTGAACCGGTCTTGGCCGCTGGCGGTCGTCAGTGGAATCGTGAATATTGGACTGTCGGTGGCCTCGGTGTTCGCTGGCTGGCTGATTTTCGGTGAACGACTTCAGCCGCTGGAAAAACTCGCGATCGCCATCGGCCTGCTTTCTTTGACATTGTTCACTTACGCCCGCATCACTGCTCCGCAATTGATTACCGAGAAACCGTCTCTGGAGCAACAGCCAATGCGATCGTCGATCGACGACTGAGCTTCGTGCGGGAATTAACTGCCGTGTTCGAAACGTGGGATAGGCTTCCAGCCTGTCGATACAGGCAAGACAGGCTAGAAGCCTATCCCACCCGGCTTCCGATCGTTGCCAAGGCGAATTTTTGCGGTCTCGATTTAAGCGGTTGTATCAATTGTTGGGACGCGTTGCTGCGCGATGGAGTGTCTTCTCTCGCTGCACGGCGCTTTCCGCTGCCGTTCGTTACGGTTGTCAAAAAATTTAATTATTTTTTGAACATCCTGCGCTCGAAGGGTTCGGATCACGCATTTGATTGCGAAGACCGCTGACCAATTCAGCCGTTCCGAAATAATCCATTACCGGAGTTCGAACAATGAGAGACCGACTGTTGGGATCGTTAACACATTTCACAAACACCATTTTCCGGCGGCCAAAAATAATTCATCGAGTTGGATTGGCCGGCCTGGTTTTACTGATCGGCTGCTGGACGGCGCCAGTGCTCACTCAAGGCCAATCGATTCGCGCTGACTTCAATCACGATGGATTTGATGATCTGGCCATCGGCGTTCCCAACGAACAAGTTGGAAACAATTCGGGTGCGGGTATGGTTCACGTGATCTATGGCAGTGCAGCTGGACCGTTGGCAACCAACAGCCAAGTTTGGTCTATTGGGACACCCGCGACGAATGACCATTTCGGATCAGCTCTCGCCGCCGGAGACTTCGATAGCGACGGATTCGTCGACTTGGCGATCGGGGTACCCGGCGACGACGACGGGTTGGATCAGAACTGTGGTGGCGTGGTTGTGATTCGGGGTAGTGCGAGCGGATTGCTTGCCAATACTTTTTTTAATAGCAACAATGCGAAACTCTGGCATCAAGGATCTTTTGGACTTAAAGGCTTCAAACAAGACGATGATGCCTTCGGTTCCGCGTTGGCCGCGGGCGATTTTAACGGCGATGGATTTGACGATCTGGCGATTGGGGTCCCGCAGGAAGACTCCAAAGTCTATGACTTGCTGCCCAGCTTTGGCGCTGGAAACAGCGGCTGCGTCAACGTCTTATTCGGTTCTACGCGAGGCCTCGACGTAACGTCGGTGTTGGGCGATCAAACCAACGACCAGATTATTCAGAATACGCTGGGATTGCTTGTTCCCAATCAAAACATGGGAGCCAGTCTGGCGACCGGCGATTTTGATCGCGATGGATATGACGATTTGGCGGTCGGAATTCCGGGTGACTTGGTCGTCGCCGGCGGCGCCAATTTTACGAACTCCGGATCTGTGCAAGTCTACTTCGGAACCGTTGACGGATTTACTCCGAACATCCGTCCGGTACATCGTTTCAAAGTCAATGGCGGCAATGTTTCGAATCTTAGATTTGGCACCGCCGTGGCGGTTGGCGATTTTAATGGTGATCTATTTAGTGATCTGGCGGTCGGCTCACCGTTTGGCACTGTCTCGGGATTGCAAGCCGGAACCGTGCTAACGTATACCGGCGGACTCAACGGACTGAACTCAACCGCGATAACATTCCATCAAAATTCCACCAACGTAGTGGGAGTCTCCCAAGCCGGCGATGAATTTGGTGTGGCACTCACAGCGGCCGACTTCAATGCCGACGGATTCGTCGATCTGGCGATCGGAGTTCCCGGTGAAGACATCAACGGTCGCAACAACGCGGGCTCGGTGAATGTCTTGAAAGGCAGCACTGGTGGTCTGTCGGGATTTGGCAGTCAGGAGTGGCATCAAGATACCGCGATCGGCATCGGCTCATTTATTCGCGATGTGAATGACGATGCCGAGGTCAACGACCAATTTGGACGGATGATCTCGGCTGGCGATTTCGACGGCGACGGCTCGGCGGACCTGGTCGTCGGTGTACCCCTGGAAAATCTGGGAGCCGGAGCTGTCCACGTTATTCATGGAGGCCCAGGCACAACTGGATTGTCATTAATCAACGGCGATTCATTCTGGACACAAGATACGGCAAACATCGCGGGTGGCTCTGAAGCCGGTGATCAATTTGGTGGTGCTGTCATTGGCGCTCCGAAACTTGGACCCGGCGGTCCGGGATTCTCCGGGCTGTGGGGAAAACTACAAGTCGCCGTTCGAACTTCCGGCCGCAAGCCGAATAGCAAGATCGATGGCGAGCTGATCGTTTTCAATCCCGGGGGTGAACTGGCGGCCAGTTCGGTGATCGATGTTTATCTCTCGAACGATGGACTATTTAATGCGGGAGATGTGATGGTCGATAGCGTGCCACGATTTGCCGAACTCAAGCCGGGCGAAAGCCGTATCGAGCGAATCAAAATCAACCTCAAGAACGTGGATGCCCGCGGCAAATACCTGATCGCAATCCTGGATGCCACCAATGTCGTGGCGGAAGCCAACGAAGAAAACAACGTGATTGTCTCACCACCGTTAACTTCGGCAGCGGATCAATTTCTGGTTGCGCAATGGGAGCAGTTTCTCGTTTGGCTGACTTCCCAGGGATTTGTTCTCAACGGCGGAACAACTTAAATTCCAGCACCGCGTGGGGCCGGTCGCATGCCGGCTTCACGCATTTTGGCTGGACTAAAACTGGAACTTCGAGAGCGAGTCTGGTAGGCTGCTGTCAGCATCCATCCCGCGCCCAATTGCGATCCTCATGAACGAACGTGAAATTTTCCTGGCGGCCTTGCAGTTTGAGGATCTCGAAGCCCGCCGTTCGTATTTGGATACGATTTGTCCCACGGGAGATCCGGTCCGCAAACGAATCAACAAATTGCTTAAAGCCCATGCGAATCCGCCCGAGTCGTTTGAGCGGGTCGCTGAATACATTGCCGAACAGGTGTTCGAAACAACCAACGGTGTTAGTGCCGTTGGCACGGATGGTAAATCGCCAGTTGATTTGCGATCACATGCCCTGTTGCGGAAAGCGTTGGGGGAAGTCTTCAAGTTGACTGATGACGATCCGGTGCGACCGGGTAAGGCGGCCTCGGTTCCATCCGGTACTCAATTGGATCGCTATCTGATCATTAAGCGAATTGGGTATGGCGGGATGGGAGAAGTCTATCTCGCCCGCGATACAAAACTCGATCGCCACGTCGCCGTCAAACTGTTGACTCCCGGCCGAACCAAAGATTCCAACTGGCTACATCAATTTCGTCGCGAAGCCCGCTCGGCAGGTGGACTCAATCATCCAAACATTTTGACGATTCATGAAATCGGAGAAGCGGGCGGAGTTCATTTTCTGGCTACCGAGTTTGTCGATGGCCTGACCTTACGACAAATAATCACGGCTCGCCGAGCGACGATTGCGGAAGCAATCGACTATGCGACGCAAACGGCTCAAGCCCTGGTTGCGGCCCACACCGCGAACATCATTCACCGCGACCTGAAGCCCGAGAACCTGATGGTGCGGACCGATGGCCTGTTGAAAGTTCTCGATTTTGGTTTGGCCAAACGAACGGCCTTACCGAACCAAACCGGTCCCTCGGATCTGTCACATTATTCGTCCAGTCCGGGTATCGTCATCGGCACCGTGACCTACATGTCGCCGGAACAAGCGCGCGGTAAATCGGTCGATACACGCACGGACATTTTCAGTTTAGGAATCGTGATGTACGAACTCTTGACCGGAAATCTTCCATTTCCCGGTGAAACCACCAGTGACGTCTTGGCGGCCATCTTGGAACGCGAACCGCGACCAATGCAGGAACATTGCGCCGAAATTCCGGCCGAGGTTGTCCGGGTTGTTTCCAAATGCCTACACAAGGATCCGGACAAACGGTATGGGTCAGCGAACGAATTGTTGCGCGATCTAAAACGAATTGTCTTGTCTGAATCGACGGGAACTTCAATTGTCTCCGCAAACAGCGTAACCGATCGACCTAAATCCAATTGGGATTCAGCGGAAATTCCGACCGTTCGTTATACCCGCAGCGGCCAAGTGAATATCGCGTATCAGGTCGTCGGCGAGGGCGCGATCGATTTGGTTTTTGTGATGGGCTGGGTTTCGCATCTGGAAATGTTTTGGCAGGAACCTTCGTTTGCCAAATTTCTCCGGCGATTAGCCTCGTTTGCCCGGCTCATTCTGTTCGACAAACGCGGTACTGGTCTTTCGGACAGAGTTCCCGATGATCAACTGCCAACACTGGAACAACGAATGGATGATGTCCGCGCAGTGATGGAAGCCGTCGGCTCCGAGCGAGCCGTATTATGCGGAATCTCGGAAGGGGGTCCGATGTGTACGTTGTTCGCGGCCACCTATCCGGAAAAAACCATCGCGCTGGCGATGATCGGCAGTTATGCGCGACGCTTGCGGGCTCCCGATTATCCGTGGGGACCAACGGATGAACATCGTGAACATTTTTTCGAAGAAATGCGACGCGACTGGGGCGGACCTGTCGGCATCGAAGACCGCGCGCCCAGCAAAGCCCATGATCCGCAATTTCGCAATTGGTGGGCTGCCTATTTGAGGATGGGAGCCAGTCCAGGGGCAGCATTGGCTTTGACGCAGATGAATGCACAAATCGATATCCGTCCAATCCTGCCAACAGTCCAGGTTCCGACGCTGGTGATTCACCGGACTCACGATCGATGCTTGCTTGTGGAAGAAGGTCGCTATTTGGCCGATCATATTCCCGGTGCAAAATTCGTGGAACTGCCCGGCGATGACCATTTGCCGTTTGTCGGTGATCAAGACTCCATTTTGGACGAGATCGAAGAGTTTTTGACCGGTGTCCGGCATGCCCCGATGGTCGATCGCGTGCTCGCCACGGTGCTGTATATTTCGTTTGAGACGCTTCCAGACAAAGTAACCGATTCGACAACCGTGTCGAAAACTGACAAACTGTTTCAGTCCCATGTGGTGCGTGAAGCCGAGTTGTTCAAGGGTCGCCACGTTTCGTTTCGCCAGCAGGCGGCAGTGGCCACATTCGATGGTCCTGCTCGGGCCATCCGCGCCGGGATCGCCATCAATGAGACGGCAAAACGTCTGGGGATTACTCTACGAACCGGAGTCCACACGGGAGAGTGTGATTTGCTCGATAATCAAGTCAGCGGAACCGCCGTCGAGCTGGCGGAACTGACGGCTCGACATTGTCCGGCTGGCGAGACCGTTGTATCAAACACCGTCAAAGACCTCGTGGTGGGGTCCGGTCTGCGCTTCGATCCCCACGCCGTCATCGAACTGCCCAACCAACTCGGCCAACTATCGCTGTACCGCGTGGTCCGTTAGCTATCTTCAGTTCGTAATGGCACGCAAATCGGTTACTTCTTGCGCCGAATGTCCATGGTCATAAACGTGATCCATTTGCCTTCGGAAAGTGTATCTGACGTGAGGATTACGTGGTCGGCAGATTTGAACTCATAGGAGTCGCGAAAGCGGGCCATTCCGTCGCCTCCCATTATGTTGGGTCCATCGGCTTCAAGCAGAATTTTCTTGCCCGACTCATCGACCACTCCTTCGTAGTGCCACATATGGTTCATCATTGAGTCAACCCAAGTGCCGATGTATTTTTTCTTGTCGGTGTCGTAGCCGATGGTCTGGATCGCGTGCATCTTGGTACCACCCATGTCGAGTTCGTAGTTATTGACCATCCAGAAACCGCCGAGCATTTTAGCCGACATCTTGCCGTTGGGTTCTTCTTGGGAGTCGGCATTGCCAGCCGCGGGACCGACGGGATTCATCGTCGTGGTCCACTCGCCCTCAAACTGCTGAAGCCACTTGTGTTCAATCCCAGGCTCGGACACTTCAGGTGCGGACGGCTCGGGTATCGCCTGCTTGGTTTCCTGGGCGAACGAAATCGTGGTCGAACACGCGCTGATCGCGATAATCAACAGGATGGTTTGTACTTTTGTGAACATGGTTTTCTCCGAAAAAATTATTGGTCCATATCAGGTTCCGGCTGAAGCGGAACCCTTCAACGGGTCGAAATCGGATACGCAAATCGATTACGATTATTGCCGATCCTAAGTGCCGTTGCAAACGTCCTTCCATGCGGCCCGCGAATGGCTTGTTCCACCCGTTCTGATCCGAACCGGGCTTTTACGTGTATTGAAAATCCAGCAATACCCGGCACTCGGTCTTCATCTGAATCATCTTTAAATATTTTGGAAAATTCTCTGCGCTCCGCCCAGGCAGTTCGCGCAATTGTTGGTGAGATAGCACAACCTTACAAAGATCAGTCCCAACCCCCTACGACCGAGGTGAAACCATGAAAGCTGCCAAAACAATCAGGAAATCGCTATTTCAGCGCGGAAAATTCAAGCTCGTCGGCGGACTGGTTTCGCTGCCGTGGTGCGTGATGTTGGCTGCCGACGTTTGCGGGCAAACCACGGAATGGACGAATGGCAGCGGCTTTTTTCACAGCTCGATAAACTGGGACAACGGTGTACCGAATTCGTCGAAACATGCGATTTTTGGAGGAAGTGGTGGGACGATCACATTTGGAGCGCCGGCGTTCTCCCGAGGATTCACCCTGCGCGATGACAGTATTGGGGGATTTGATCAGCTGTTTACGTTTAACCTGGGCAATTCGACCTACGACGCGCGCGGCGCAACGTCGCGAATCACTACCGCTGGTGAACTTAATGACTCGTCATTGGTCGTGTCCAACGGAACGATGTTGACGGACTTGCTATTAGTCGGTGACGGAAACGGAAATCGGGCTTTGCTCAGCGTCAACGCGGGCGCGACAATCAATTCCAGCAGTTTCGCGGCCGGCAGCAACTCCAGTATTGGAAACGTGTTTGTACGAGATGGAGGTGAATTGAATATCGCGGGCAACGCGCTGTTTGGCGGGGCAAATGGAGCTGGCAACTTGCGGTTGATCAACGGCGGACGCGTCAACGTTGAAGGGCTCCTGGATTTCGGATTAGGCGCGTCCGCCTCCAGCGCGACCACGATCGAAAATTCCAACGGCAACGCGAATATACTGTCAAGTTTTCGCGGCCAGTTGGCTGGCGTTGCCGGTGGCGTTGCCAATCTTGATATTCAGGGAAACGGTCGTTGGAATGTCACTGAAAATCTCACGATTGGCGGTATCAGTGTCGCGGGCGGAGACGGGACGCTAACCGTAAACGGAAATTCCGGGACGACCAATCTGGAAGTTGGGGGAGAGCTGAAGATCTTCAACTCTGCCGGATCGAGCCTGGTGATGTCAAAAGGGAACATTCGAGCCGGAAGTTTTGCACGACTCGGCACGCTTTCCTGGACCGGCGGTAAAATCGCGGTGGACGGCGGCCTGTTCAACAACAATTCGAACAGTCTGTTGCTAAATTCTTCCAGCGGTAGTGCGTTGGCCGACCAAGTCCACCTGGTTTTGGAAAACAACGCGACGACCACCGGCGTTACCAGCATCGTTGTGGGAGCGACGCAGCGAGGATCTCTTAGTTTGCTTTCCGGCGCGACGCTATCCAGCAGTTCCGGAAATGTCGGATTCAACGGTGGCGGAACAGGAACTGCGACGATCAATGGTGGCCACTGGAACATGACCGGACAACTCGCGGTCGGCTCCGGCGGAACCGGAACGGCTACGATCACCAACGGCGGAACTGTCAGTAGTTCCAACGGCCAAATCGGAAACTTGGATGGGAGTTCGGGATCCGTGTCGGTTAGTAGTGCACTCTCCAACTGGACCATGACCGGTGCGCTGGACGTTGCCAGCGGTGGTCAAGGGACTCTCAGTGTAGTCGCCGGCGCGCAAGTGAATTCATCAACTGGTTCGATTGGTTTGAATTCCACCGGTGTTGGATCGGTCACCTTGAACGGCTCCAATTCGAATTGGAATTCCAACAATGTAACGATCGGCGGGTCGGGGAATGGAACGCTGAACATTGCCGGTGGCCGGGGCTTGTTCGACGTCGTTTCGATTGCTGCCAGCGTCGGCGGAACCGGCAACTTGAATCAAACGTCCGGCTCTCTCCAAACCGACGCTTTGTTTGTCGGCGGTACGAGTGCCGCGGCCGGTGGAACGGGAAAGTTGAGCTTGAGCGGTGGTAACGCAGTTAATAACGGTGAACTGAAGATCTGGAATTCTGCCGGTTCGAATCTGACCTTGGACGGTGGTTCTTTGACGACAAACTCCTTGACGCGATTGGGGGGCCTGAACCTGAACAATGGTTCCTTGCGAATCGTGAACGGAGTATTGGACAACGGGACTAGCAGCACAAACCTGTCAGTTAACGGCGGTGATTCGAACGATTCGATATCGGTGTCCCTGGAAGGCGCGGCAACGTCGACCAGCGATATTGCAAACTTGTCGGTCGGCAGCGTCGGAGCTGGAACCGTTCGCGTTCGACAGGGTGCAACGATGACTAGCACATCCGCAACCATTGGCGGTGGACTTGCAGGTTTTGTGGACGTTGCAGATTCAGGTTCGACTTGGAGTTCAGGTGCAATCACAGCCAACACTAGTCTTTCGCCTTTCAATGACATTCGTGCGACAAACGGCGGGGTCATCAACAGCTCCACGGTTAATCTTGCCGGTGGTTCACTGGGCTTCGTATCAGGAAACGGCTCCGTCTGGAACACCACCGGAGCGATGAATGTTGGCACGACCGGCGATTCAGAATTGTTCGTGGATGCCGGTGGTCGAGTCGATACCGGCGTCATTTCGCTTGGCACGACTGCGACTGGAAATGGTGAAATCATATTGCGTACCGCCGGTTCCATCATTGACGCTGCGGGCGTAAACGTTGGCACTTCAGGCTCCGGATTGATCACGATTGACGGAGGAGCCGACCTCGTCGCCGGATTTTTCAATGCTGGAAATAATGCCGGCGGTTCCGGTGTCGCTAACATCTCAGGGGCCGGAACAACGGTCAACACAGGCGGATTGAGTTTTGGTTTTAACAGCGCTGGTCAATTGAACTTGTCTACCGGTGCGGTCATCTCATCCGGCAATGGGACCCTCGGTGGTAACACGAGTGGTATCGGTGTCGCAAACGTCAATGGCGCTGGCACGCAATGGAATGTTGCCGGGGGTGACTTACTGGTCGGCAATTCAGGAAATGGAACCGTGAACGTGAACGGTACGGGGCGCGTGGCGCATACCGGCGTGAGAGTTGGAAATATTGCCGGCAGCACTGGCAACATTTCTATTGATGGCCTTGGCTCACAAATTACTGGCTCGGGCTTGACGATTGTCGGCGGGGGCGGGACGGGCACGATTAATGTTAGCGATGGTGGAAAATATGTCGGTGGAATCACCACCATGGGATCGGTAGCGACGGGTAATGGAACGGTAAACTTGACCGGTACCGGTTCCAGCTGGCAGACGAATGGATTGTTTGTGGGTGGTTCGACAACAGTCGCGGGCGGCGCTGCAGCAGCCAATATCAACGCCGGAAGCAGCCTGACAGCTTTCGGAACGATCAAAATCTGGGAGCCGGGGCGATTGAACGTTTCGGGCGGAACCGTTGTATCGGCCGGACTGGATCGTCGTGGCATTCTCGCTTTCGATGACGGGTCGTTTGAGGTTCGAACCGGGACCTTCAACAATAACGGCGGAAATTTTTCGCTGGGTGGAGCAAGCGCAGACCAACATGCACTCTTCCAGTTGAATAACAATTCGCACGGTACCAATTTCAACATCCTCTCCGTCGGAGCCAGTACCCGTGGCACATTGGAACTGAACGCTGGATCGGACCTCGCAGCTAGCGTTGTAACAGTCGGTCAAAGTACGGGCGGCAACGGCACTTTGCGGCTTAACGGCAGTGCATCGATCAGTGCTTCCAGCTTCATGACGCTCGGCACAGCCGGCAACGGAAGCCTGATTCTGGAAAATGGCAGTTCGGCGAGTGTGTCTGGAAACCTGAATCTGAACGTCGGCGGGTTGTTGCGGCTGGACGCCGGGACTGTCAACCTGGGAACCACGCTCAATTTCAATGGTGGACAATTTGACTGGCGCAGTGGCACCGTCAATTTTTCGAACGCCGCTAACCTGAGCGCAGCGCCACTCACATCGCTGCTCGGTGCTCCTCATCAAATCGCGGCTGGGCGAACGCTCTCGGGAACCAGTCTGACATTGAGCAGTCAAACCAGTTTGGTCGGCGGAAATCTGACCGGTGCGAATCTAATTGTCAACTCAACATTGCAAGCCAATCAGGGAATCGTGAATGCCAGTAACATGCTGACCATCAATTCGGGTCGGTCAATGTTCGTGCGTGACACGGCCGAGGTCAATGCAACAGCGGGGATTCTCAACAATGGCTCGTTTGTACTGGATGAAAATTTCGTAGCGACGGGTGGTGGCATGCTGGAAAACAATGGCACCATCCGCGGCAGTGGAATAGTTGGTAATGCAATTGAGAATAACACCTTCGGACGCATTCAAGTGACCAGTGGTCAGCTCTTGGAAATGGGGCGCGTCCGGAACGCTGGCGAAATCTCGATCGTTGGCGGTGAAGCAGTGTTTGCGGATACGGTAGACAATTCTCCCGACACATCGATCATAACTGCTCGCGATGGCATTATGCGCTTCAATCAGGGGTTAAACAACGAAGGTGGTCTGGCATTCACGTTCGGAACCTCGGATGTTTTTGGCAAGGTGGTCAACGACTCAGTCGGGATCATCAATGTTAGCGGTGGTGGTAATGTCACATTCTACGATGATGTCCGACAGAATGGCACGATGCAAATTGCAGCAGTTGGAAATTCGGTGAGCACCGCAGTTGCCTTTGGTTCTTTTTCTGGCAGCGGTGGCTTCATTGGCGGTGGTGACCTGTATGCTCTCGGCGACCTGCGACCAGGCAACTCCCCGGCCAGCGTCTTGTTCGGCGGCAATCTTTTTCTGGGTTCGTCAACTGATACGTTCATCGAACTCGGCGGTTTGAGTGTCGGCGATTTTGATCAAATGTTGGTCACCGGAGATTTGTCACTGGCGGGTAGGCTATTTGTCTCGATGATCGACGGATTTTCACTCGGTGCTAATGAACAGTTCCTGATCGGCGACGTGGGTGACGTGTTGAGCGGTCAATTTTTCGGTTTAAGCGAAGGCTCGCTGGTCGGCAATTTTGGCGGACAAAATTTGTTCATCACGTACGGAGCTGGCAATGGTAACGACATTGGACTATTTACGACGGCCATTCCCGAACCAGGTTCCGGATTGATCTTGGTCGGCTTGATCACTGGCTTGTCATTCCATCGTCGCCGTCGCACCTCCCAAGGCGTGTACTGCCAAACCAAATCCAGTCCGGCGTAAATCATTGGTTCGGCGTCGATAGGGTACGTCAATTCGTGATCCAATCAGCCGACAAGCGGCGGGATTAAAACCCGTCGCTTTTTTTTGTGCGGGAACAACCACGAATTTCCGTGGTGGTTCAACTTGACTTTCTGTTTCCGATGGCGGTCGATAAGCACCAGTACATAAGTAAACTGGCATAACCCTGACCAGTCGACACAACGGGAGAAACGAACATGGATTTACAGGATTTACAGGATTTACAGGATGATCGTCGATCCGACTTGCAGTTTGGAGAAACCACTGAGAAAATCATCGGTGGTGCATTCGAAGTCATCCCTGAGTTGGGAACCGGGTTTCTGGAATCAGTTGATGAGAACGCCTTGGCAATCGCTCTCCAGGACAAGGGATTGCGAGTGCAATGCCAGCATCCGATGCCTGTTCACGAATCGTTGGCGAGTTCTATGCTGACCTTTTCGTTGAAAGAAATGTCATCGTCGAGTTCAAGGCTGCCAAGGCGATCGCTCCCGAGCACCAGGCCCAGATTATTAACTACTTAAAGGCAACTGAAATCGAGGTCGGCCTACTGATCAATTTTGGCAATCCGAAACTCGAATACAAACGATTCACACGACACCAGTGCAGCAATCAACGAGTTGAAATCATCCTGTACATCTTGTCCATCCATGTTCATTCGTTTTGTTCTAAAAATTATGCATCGGTGCTTATCAGGATCAAACGATGGGAATCAACCATGCCGTAAGCGATCTTGTTTTCGCAGCAGGGTTTTGGAGAATCTTACTATCAATCGATGAATCGGCGGAATGAATGGTTCTCACGGTGACAGCGATGGGCCGTATTTTCGGCCACCTGGTATTCGATTTGACAGGAAATCAAAAGAACTGTATTAACTCGATTAATCAGTTTAAAAACACCTGCCCCGCGGTTTTGTCCGATGTATACAACCTATGGAATTGCGATCGTCACCTTGATCGCGGCGGGTTTGGTCTTGATCAATGTTCTGCTGCACTATGAAGTACTCAACTGGCTATCAAAATTCCTGGACCGTGTTGCCTGGGTCGGTCGGCCACGAATCGCGCTGCTAATTTGCGCGTTGTTGTTGGTGCATATTGTTGAAATCTGGATTTTTGCCGCTGGCATTATGTTTGCAGAATGGCATGGTGGCTTGGGTGAGGTCAAGGGTGACGGCGAACATGGACTGTTGGATTTCGTTTACTTTTCGTCCATGACCTATTCGACAGTCGGCTATGGTGACTTATTACCAACTGGTGCGATACGATTCATCGCCGCGATGGAAGCCTTGTTGGGTCTGATGCTTATCACTTGGTCGGCTTCGTTTACGTACTTGGAAATGCAGCGGTTTTGGCGACGCCGATAGTCCGCCCGAGCATCATGGCGCGCGTCATGAGAATTGGGCTTTGGACGAAGCAAATTGATCAAGCAACGTGACTGCAGTTCGCTCGATCCGTTGGTCGCCAACTCCGCTCGGCGAATTACTTCACGCGCGACTCCGATAGCCATTGATCGGTCGACGCCAGATCAGTCTGGCGGCAGATGTCTTCGAGTTGATTGGCGATCTCGGCCAGATCGCCGCGCCAGATGTCATGTTCGACATCGGGCGGACACAACTCGGCCATCTCATCGAGTAACAGAATCATTCGCAACAGATGGCGAAAAATAACCCCTTCCTGTTTTTGCAATTTGTTGCTGGTGATGTAGTTATTGAAATCGGTGCCGTAATTCAGCACCTCACCCGCCACCCACACGGGTGAAACGTGTACGTCGTCGACGCCCGGAAAATCATATTCGAATAAGCGCAGCAATTTGTAAGGTAGCGTTAACAGAGGAACGTAGTCTTCATCATCGACCCAGACTTTTTTTCCCTCTTCTTCGGTGGCCTTGAGCGTTCCCAGTTCTTCCGCGGTGGCTAGTCCCAATTTCATCAGCTGGGCATCCAACCGACCCGTCGCCAATGGTCCTGGCGGGAGTGCGTCAGGCGGCGGAATGCGAACCGCTTTACCCAAGGATCTGGAAAGTTCCAATATACTTTCGAAGGCCATGATGCGCTCGTTTTTGTCCGCGATACCCAAATGGTTCATTAGAAAAACCGCATACAACGGATGCACCCCGCGCAACAACAACAGGTCTCGCATTTTTTCGGTCGGAGTGGCGAGGTCAGGTTGATAGCTTGGTTTATCATCCAGCGTTGATGATTTCGGGTTGGAAACTTGAAAGCTGTTCGGACCATTGGCCGAATTCGGTTTGCCTGGGGAAACGCCGCTCGGTTTTTGACCGAGATCGAGCGAAACTTTTTCCTCGGTGGTCGATTCAGCGGCAACGGCATCGTCAGCCAATCCCGGGTCAGTCGGCGCTGCATGCTCAGCCAGCAGCTCAAACGGCGGCTTGGGTTCCAGTGTCACATAGCCGCCGCGCCACAAGGTGATCAACTGGCGATTGAGTTGTTTCTGAGCCAATTCGTGAGCCCGCGGATCAAGCAATCGGCCGGCTACCAACTTGCGAATCAGAGCGACTTGCGGCGACGCATCGAGCATATAAACCAGCAAGCGCCACGGCAGCGGACCGCGACTGACCAAATCCGCTGACGGCGCAACGACCAATTTCTCGAATTGATCGCGACTCCAATATTGTTGCCCCTCACGACGCTTGGGTTGCTTTTTCTTGAGTGCTTTTTTCGCTTTGCGCAGTCCCAGGTCTTTCGTGTCTTCCGGAATCTGATCGTATTTTTCTTTCCAGCGCAGAATCTTGACGTCATCCTCGTGCGGCAGCGCAATCACGTAGCCTTGGTTGTCGAATTGGGGTCGCCCGGCCCGGCCAAACATCTGTTTGGCGGAACTGGGCTCGATCACTTTCATTTTTCCGGGCGGGCCTTTGAGCAGCGTCGGCAACACCACGCTGCGCGCCGGCAGGTTGATCCCGGCGGCAAGTGTCTCGGTACAAACACAGACGGACAACAATTTTTCCTGAAACAGCTCTTCTACAATCCTGCGGTATCGTGGCAACACCCCGGCATGATGCACACCGATCCCGCGAATCAAAATCTGTTTCAGCTTCGGGCCCGCTCCTTGCGACCAATCGTATTCTTCCAGTCGCGCGGCCAGTTGTTTTTGTTGATCGGCGCTGACACATTTTTTGCCTTTCAACAATTCCGCCATCGTCCAGCATTGTTCGCGGTTAAAACAGAACAGCAACGCTGGCGTCAATCGTGTCGCGTCGTCATTGGTGACCATTTTTTCGATTTGATCGGGTAGCAATTCATCTTCAATCCAGGAATAGGACAGCGGAATTTTTCGATCATCCGATTGCACCAACTTCAGATTTCGCCGGTGAGTTCGATTGAGCCAACTGGTAAACTCGCGCGCGTTGCCGACGGTCGCCGATAACAGCAATGTCTTCACGTGCGGAGGCAACAGACCCAAACCAAATTCCCACACGATCCCTCTTTCAATGTCATTGAAGCTGTGAAATTCGTCCATCACGACCGCCCACACATCGGTGAAGTCAAACGCTTCGGTGTGCAACAACCGGTTCAACAAAATCTCGGCGACCACCACGAGAATTTTGGCTTGGGAATTGACTTTACGATTCCCGGTAACCAATCCGACGTCATCCGCAGAGTATCCCCATCGAACAACCGTCTCTTGGAGTTCTCGAAATTTTTGATCGGTCAATGCGATCAGGGGGGCCGTATAGTAAGCGGTCTTACCTAATTGCAAAGCCTCAAAAATCGCGGCTTCGGCAATCAAGGTCTTGCCGGTTCCCGTCGGTGCGCAAACCAGCACCCCTTGGTTTTCAGTAAACCATGCCAACAACGCTTCTTCCTGAACGGGATAAGGATCGACGACCAGCAATTCGAAATACGCTTCAGCGATTTCGTCGCGGCGCGGTTGGAGATCTAAGTTAATGAGAGGGCTCGTGTGCTGAAAGGTCCGGAATCAATTTGACGAGATGAGTATCGCAACTGGGACAGACAGCACAAGATGCTGTCAGACAAACGGTACGATTTCCGTCCACATTTTTTTTGCTGGGGATCTGTCGGGCCGTCACCGTCGACGTTCGAAAATCACAGAGAACGAGTGAAAAATCAGCGCGGACAATTCGTTTTGATCCGTCGGCCACAAACGCAAGTGAATCGTTTAGATCGGCAAGATCTGTTTGGCACTCCGTTTGCGATCCTTCGATTCTGAACGGAACCCCCCAAAACTCGGATGGATCAAATGTCTCACTGCACCTCGAAAACACGCTACCCTCGTCGATTCCGATTGACTTTCATCTCTCAAGCGGTCGTCATTGAAAGCTTGGCGGTAGCCGCGATCTTGTTTCTCTTTTTCGGGATGCGCGCCGACTTGAATCGCCAAGCGAAAGCCCAAATGTTGTCAGAACCAACCGGTCAAAATGACTTCACAACGCGACCTAGCGAAGCCCAGGCACAACACTCGATAGTGCTATCGTCAATCGTGTCTCATCGTTTTTTGACATCCGAGCGGTTGACTGAATTTGGTGTTTCCTGTTCTGCCAAATAATTCGGCTTCAACTCGGCTCCTTGTCACCTTACTTTTCAATTTTATTTTTTGGCCACCTTATTCTTTGACGTCTTTTTTGGAAGTCACCTTCGCTAACGAACTGAGGAGGTTCTCGATTTCGGTCAACACCTCAGCTGCATTGCATCGCAGGAGTGTTTATAAAACAAATCTCGCCGCAAGTTGCGACGAGATTAATTCTTGAATTCACTCGCACTATGCCGGCAATAATACGGTGTCGATAATGTGGATTACGCCGTTATCACAATGGACATCCGCTGTTGTGACTTTCGATTTGTTGATTTTGACGCCATCTGTGATGTCGATTGCCAAGTCGCTACCCTCGAGCGTCTTGGCTAATTTCAGTTTCATCACGTCCTGTGCGGAAACCGTTCCCGCAACGACATGGTAAGTCAAAATTTTCGTTAGTGCTGGAATGTCTTTAAGCAATCCTTCGACTGTGCCCGCTGGAAGTTTCGCAAAAGCAATGTCCGTTGGCGCAAATACCGTCAGCTTATCTTGGCCCGTTAAGGCGCCACCCAATCCGGCCGCTTCAACTGCAGCGAGTAAAGTTGTGAATTGACCAGCTTGTTTTGCTGTTTCTGCTATGTTAGCCATCTGTACTTGATTCTCTTTTCAAAGGTTCGAACTGATAAAACTCTTTAGTTGTTACCGTTGCTTGAATAACAGGGTTAACAAAAATAGTCTGCGAGTGCAAAGATTCGAGTGGATCAGGTCGGCTTGAAAGAAGAACATAAAGGAACATAAAGGGTACATAAAGGACAGGCTTCTTAAAACATAAAGAAAACATAAAAAACATAAAGGACAGGCTTCTTTACAAGTCAACGAAATTTCGGTTTTGGAACCAGCGCATTAAAAAAGGGTTATCGGCTCTGCCAGACGATGAAATTCAGTACGAATCAATGCTGGCGGCAGCAAAAACTGTGTTGGGGAACAGACCGCTGGACAGATGCGAGCCGAGCGATTGAAGAATTCGAATGGTGAACTCCAGAATTCACATCGGATCAGCTGGCGACGGCGGCTTGCGGGGAGAGGTTCGCGATCCGCTGGAAACACAAAGGAAACACCAAGGACAGGCTTCTTTACAAGTCACCGAAATTTAGGTTTTGGAACCAGCGGAATAAAAAAGGGTTATCGGCTCTGCCACTCGATGAAATTCTGTACGAATCAATGCTGGCGGCAGCAAAAACTGTGTTGGGGAACAGACCGCTGGACAGCTGCGAGCCGAGCGATTGAAGAATTCGAATGGTGAACTCCAGAATTCACATCGGATCAGCTGGCGACGGCGGCTTGCGGGGAGAGGTTCGGCATCCGCTGACCGCGTTGAGCGGACAACGACTGGATCGACTCGGAGTTGGTCCCGAAGAAATTGCCGCGCAGGTCGCGACTGGACAACATCTTCTGGATTCGATCGGACCAAAATTCCTGGCTGGTATTCAGTCGTTCGAAGACTTCTTTGACCGCACTGTTCAGGCGGGCTTTGCCGTTGCGATACAGCCGACTGGTGTAATCGACCAGCAACAGGTAACTGCCCAACGAAAAAGTCTCCAACATCCCTTCGCGGATAGATTTCGCCGAAGTGCCGGCCGAGGAAACAAGTTTATTTCCAGATTTACCCGAGACAACGACTGTGTTTTTTGACGCCACGTCACGTTTGGCAACGGCGGTTATTGTCGATTTCAATGCGGCGTTCGATGCGGCGGATTGATTCGTTCGACGATCTTCGATCGGGACCAACCAATGATTCTGTTCGACATTGCCTGCTGCTTGGCTTCCCGCCACGCTCCCCTTGCGAGCGGCACTGAGCGATTCAATTTTACCTTGCGACTTGGCGTGTAAGATGCGTTGGTGGATCGACGTGAAAGGACTTCGCTCCGGCGTTTCGGCCATCCCCGCCGCCAGCGGATTCAAGTCAATATAAACGCAAGTCGCCAATAACGCTTCGGTATCCAGAATCGCGATGCTCTTATAACGAGCTTCCCAGAACGCACCGCGACAACCATCGGCTTTGTTCGCGGCGCGCGAGAGTGGTTCCTTCAACGCCTTCATGAACCAACCGAGATCGGTCAAGCGATCACGATAAATGGCGACTTGGGGGAGGTCTTTCGCTTGCTGCTCGACCCACACCTGCACGACTTGCTCGTCAGCCAAGTCCACCGAAAGAGGTGGATAGATCGTAATCCAGCGACGAACCACTTCCTCGGCAGACCAATTCACAGCATCTTCTGGATCGAGTCGTGTCAGAACATGCAGATGATTATCGAGGATCGCAAATCCGCCGACCGAAACCGCAAAATTCGCCGTCAGACGTTCGAGTCGTTGTTCAATCCAAGCTTTACGATCGCCATAGCCTTCACCCATCAAAAATCCACCACGCACGCAGCGACTGAGGCAGTGATACCAGCGTGTAACCGTGACATCAACGATGTTTTTCCGAGCTTGAGTCATCACCTTCTCCTTGATTCCAAAGGGCAGCTTGTGCCGATTATAACGGTTTGGCAAAAAGCAGTCAAGCTAAAAAGCCTGTCCTTTTAGTTTTTAGTTTGACTCACGCGTTCAAAACTCAAGCTATACTCAGTACGTCCGGTTGGAGGATAGGGCTCTGCGGGGACGCAACCTGAGCGCCGCACCGGTGCCGTTGACAAGTACTGGCGGTTCGCTGATCGCAGCGACCGCCAAAACTTGAGCATCCACTACCACTTGTTAATGGCCCCATGCGAAAAATCCCGGGGTTTGGGGCAGAGCCCCAAGTTGCCCGAACTGTCATCCCCAACTCTCTCAACAAGCCAAACCAATCGCACTTTTACGCACGTTCCGCTGAACCAATACAAAATGGCTTCACCAAAAGTGCGGAAGATCCTATTCAGCGCCCCGTGACAGTTATCCCGCCGGGCGATGGCGATATCGACGTCTTCTAAATACAAGGCGAACACCCGTACTCAGAGACTCTAACGATCGGACGCGGCTCTAACGAATCAGGAATAGTTCGTAATCAGGATTGTCCTCAACGACACCATCCTCGGTTCCGACATAGGCGTTGGCCAAGTCAAATCCTTCGAAACGGCGCGACCAACTGCCTCGGGTACAAGTTCCGTAGTTTTGTTCGAATCTCATTTGGTCGATATCAGTCGATCCATAGAGCGTTACTCGGTTGTATCCGCCCGCTTCGGTTGCAATGGCAAGGATATTTTTGAAACCGTCGGCACGATTGTAATAGCCGGTTCCACTTACTACCGAATACGCCTCGTACATGGTTAGCTGGTTGTCCCCGTCGCCGACCTGAAAATTCAATGTGTCTGATCCGCCCCGTACGGATTTGATATTCTGCGCGAAAAACCCGGTTGCGTTAATCGTTCGGCCTCCACCAACCATGTTGACCTGACGCGTCCCAATTGTGACCAGATCATCTCCCACAGAATCGGATAAGGCGATCAAGTCTGAACCCGTGGTGGCAAACGCGTTGACTGTCTGGAAATTAGACCAAAAGTTGGAGTAACCGCTTCCATTAATTCGGGCCTCGCGCATGTCTCCGACCAAGGTGTCATTTCCGGCCGAATCATAAATATTGGCTGTAGCGGGTCCACCCAGCGACAAAGAGGATGTGACATCAAAGCCTTCGGCCCGATTGCAATAAGTTGCGCCGCTCAGCTGGACGTATTCCGGGCGAGCAATCAGTGTATCTTGCCCTGCCGAACCCGATAAAACCGCGGTATCTTTGATCGTACTGGTCGATGAAATCCCTGTGGTTTGACCAAAGCCGTAGGCCTCATTTTGGAATCCGGTGCCCTGCATCCGCGCCCAAACCGAATTGGCGGCATACTCGTCATTTCCTGTCGAGTCATAGAATGTTGCCACATCTAGTGCCCCCAAGTTGGCAAACGATCGCACTCGTTTAAAACCGCTGAGTTGATTTGTGTAATCAACACCTGACATCGTGGCTTGAGTTGGGTCAGTTGTTAGGGAGTCACTTCCGGACGACCCTAAAAGCCGGACATCAGCAATCGAACCCGCGGAGCCAAGCACGGACTGTTCAGAAAATCCGGTTACCGTAAGCGAATTGCTTCCCGATCTCAAAATTGCCAATCGGCGTTGCAAGATCACGACATTGGCCCCAGCGCCATTGATTTCCAGCGAGTCATAGCCAGTTCCCGGCGTGCCGGAGGCGAATGTCCGATAGAAACCACTCGCTGAATTCCGGAATCCATCTCCAGTCATCTGCCACGAAATAAAATCACCAGATAACTGGTTGTTGCCGGCACTGTCAATTAAATAGGCAGTATCCAGTCCGGAAGTGGAATAGCCGAAAGTCCTGTCAAAGCCGTTAGCGCGGTTGACTACGGCGCCACTGGTCATGGAAGTAAAGGTTTCGGCGGCCAAGAGTTGATCATTCCCTGCGGATCCATAGAAGTGGGCCACGTCCTGATCGATGCTGGTTGAACTGTTGGCGGCCACGCGATCGAAACCAGTCGCAAGTTGTCGATATCCAGTCCCTTCCAGTGATGCAAAAGCCGGGGAACTCGTGAAGACGTCATCACCTGCTGAGTCGTAAAAAAAAGCGGCATCATTGGTACCGCTTCCAGCAATACCATCCAAGTCTTCGAACTGCGTGGCAAATACCTGAAACCCACTTTCCATGGTGAACGAATAAGTTCCAGGCTGGGCGAACAGAGTATCGGATCCGCTGGAGCCAATCATCTGGATCGAGTCGACACCACCCAACCCTCGGAACTCCAGCCAATTAATGGGACTCTGAATGTCGAAGACAAATCCATCAATCGTAAACTGCAACGGGCTGTTATCGGTCCAGGAAACAGCGTTGTCGGCCTCCGTACCGTAAACGATCAACCCGCCATTCTGATAATCCAGCACGTAGTCTCCGCGATTGGGCCCGACCACCACTTCGATCGTTTGCTGTTTATCGGCAGCGAACGATTGTTCCGTTTCCACTCCGTCGTGAGTGACGGTTACTTTGTAATCATTGTATTCTGTTTTCGTTGCCCCCTGGGTTCGGAACTGCCTGGTAACAGTCTCCAGTCGACCATTGGCATCGGTACTACCTGAAGCAACAACATTATTGTTTTTATCTTTAACGACGACACCGGCGTTTCCAACGGCTTGGTTCCACCCGTTGTTTACCTGAATGACGGTTGTCCAATCGACAGCAAATGCCATCCTGGACTCGATCTGCCCACCGTATACCAGCGGTGCTCTGGTAACTGCATTTGCCAAATAGTTTTGCGAAAACACATCGGCAAAAATCGTATCTGTAAAAGTAAGCTCTGCGTTCAACGCTGGACTGACAGCATATCCGCTTTCAAACACCACTGGATTGAGCGTCGATAACGGGTCTGTTACCGTTAATGTGCTTCGAATGATATCCATATGTGCGTCTAAGCTGCCGCCAATAATTCCGTAATTGGTCAACAATGCGTTATCTTCGAACAGAATATCTTGTTGAGCGATATCATGCAACTTTATCACCGACGCCATCTTTGAACCGTCACTAATCGCATGAAACTTATTGTCGTGCACATGAATTGGGGCAACTAGCGAATTAGCCCTAAATGCGTGTGCCTCGACGCCATTCGAATAGGCAAATATCTCATTGTTATAGAAGTTGACATATCCCGACCCTTCCAACTGAACGCCATAGGAACCGCCAAGCGGAACGCCTTCATATTCCTGATTGGTAGGAAGGGTTCGAACTCTGATCACATTGTTATAGACCAATGCTGTTTTTGTTGCTGTACCATCAGCACGCATCCCACGTCCGCTGTATTCACCAGTGTGCGTTTCTATCACATTGTCGTAAACATCAGTTCCAAACGACCCAATGATCCCGAAAGCATTTGTATAATTGCTGGCCTTTATCCTGACGGTGTTACCGAAAATGGAACTAGGGGTGCCCACGCTTGAACCGCTTCGTATACCGCTTAACGGTCCACCATCAATCGTGTTTCCACTAATTACACCAAAAGCATCTAAGATAACTGTTCCATGATTGTTATCCCTGCTGGAAACCGTCTTTACATTACTGGTGATGTCGTTGTTCGCCACTGTTACACGGTACGGTCCCTGCTGGTATCCAAAAATCGCCGAAGTATTAGCACCACTAACTGTTATGTTCAAATCGTTTATATTCGATCCGTTTGAGTCATGAATCATAACGGCATGGCCCCAAGTAGCTTTATCTTGACCTTGAGTTATAGTGCCATTTGTTATTACAGAATTGGGAGAATTTCCAAATTGAGTGAGATCATTATAGGTACTTGTTGCCCAACCGACTGGACCCGCAAAAACACCATAGACTCCTGTTCGTTGAATCTTGAGGTCGTCTATAAATACAGGTTTAACAGAACTCGCATGGCCTTCAATTCCAACTGTTACATTGTAAGTCTCAGTTGTTCCACCTGTTCTAAAAATTCCTTCACGAAGTTGAATGCCGCGATAGTTTGTGCTATTCCAAAATACCTCGCGAGTTGGTAGCCCCGTACCTGTCAACCTAGCGTAGCTCTTGACTCCGGGATTGGTTGCGGTTCCCGTACCGCCGTATTCAAACATCGCCGATAGGCTGTAGGTCGTGTTCGGCAGCAAAGTGACTGTCGAAGTCGAAACGACATGTTGATTTGCTGTGGTGTTGTTAAATTTTAACGAGTAGCTTCCGTCATAAATTTCGTTTTTAAGATAAACACCAGCAAATCGTTCTGCGTTAGGAGCAGCGGCAAAATTCCAGCCGGTTGCTGCCGCACCAGTTCCAGTCTCAAGACTGCTATTTGGAATCACCAAAGGTGCTGCATTGTCGTATGTAATCGTATGGCCATTCAGATCGAACGTGATACCTGGAGCAATAATTGCAAAAGCAGTGCCGGGGGTGGTTACATCGGTCTGGAGGATATATGTCTCATTGGCCGCATTCAAATAATAGGGACCAGGGCCGCGGGCTGTCAGCCAAGCCTGGTCAATGTTGACATCCAGCGTAAACTGCCAGTCATTCCGCATCGACGCACTGAACGCAACCCGGCTTTCGATCTCGCCTCGTTGAAACTCCAGGCTCCAGTTCCCCCCCAGTGCCGCAGCGCCGGTCATGTCCGAACTGGCGGCAACATCGGCGCCTGTCAAAACGGCGATGCCATCCACGAGCGACTTGCCGGCCAATCCAGCTGCCAGGTTGCAACCGTATAGCATGATGTCCGCTTGGCCCGACAGGGCATCGCGCCAGCCTGTCAGTTCGCCGGCATAAGCGGACAGGTTCCGGTCGGTTAGCACCCCGTTTCCGAGCATCAGTCCTCCGTCAACTCCGTGACTGATCACATGCAAGGCCTTTAAGTTTTCAAATCCTGACAGCGCTTCCGTGATCTGCTGAATTCCGTCACGGTCTCGATCCAGCGTCACAACGTCGAGCGATCGGACGTCGCGTTGTTGGCGAATATCCCCCAACAGTTCCTGCCAGTTTTCAACTCCCTGATCGATGACTACCAACTCACGAGCCGGTTCTTGCTGACCATATCGGTGAAGTGTTGATTGCCAAGATTGATCCTTCCAAAAGCTAGAATCAAAGTCCCCGCGGTGATCGAGTGAAGTGGTGAACGAGGCAATCGGGTCGTCGGACGGTGGTAGATTGCCCGAGGAAAAAGCCCTTTGCAGAGAAAACGAAAATGAGGCCTCACTTCGCGAGCCGGTTTCAAGAGCTCCGGCCATGTCGTTCAATAAGGGAGATTCCAATTTCGATGATTGAAAATTGAAATCCAGAGCTGTAGGAGTGGATTTAAACATTTGCTTGTGCCAACTGATCAAGAAGTGCAAGATAAACGCAAGGAGCAAGATGCATTTGGCGCTCTTCGAGTTGCGACCGATGACTACTAAGACACGCCATGAGAAAACTAGCATTCTTTTTTTACCTTCGCGTTTGACTCTTTAACGATTTCATCCGAAATTTCTAAAATCAGGAAATGGTCCCTCCTGCAACCGTTATAGCCGATGCAGGCCCATTTTTTGACGGCAAGAAACCTGTCAACGTGCACTTTAACGAACGCTCACGTTAGGCCCGTAAATCGCGATGACGTCCTCGCTCGGCCAACACGCGACAAACAAGGTCTCGAACAGGACCTCGAATGAAACCACGAAATATCTCACCCGCTTCATTACCAGAAACTTGATCCAACACCCCAAAACAATCTAAACTCTTCTTTGATGGTCTCCCCAACGGCTCGAGACCGTTGTCTAAGACTTGATTAATTTCCGACTGAGCGAATTATCGCTTCGCGAAAGGCCATTTTTCAAGTTTCAACAATTTAGGATGCTTCGAACTGTCGTATGCATAACGGCGAATATCTGGCTGAATGAAAACAATTACAGGTACATGGGAATCGTTGCTATCGCATCGCTGCTGGCGGACTCCTCGTTCAATAAGTTGAGTCTTTGGTTGCGCCAGTCGGCCTTTCAATTTCTCGGGGAGATTTCTTACAGCCTTTATCTGATCCACGGGGCGGTCGGCTGGCTAGAATTGAGCATTGGCGATTCGCTTGCTGACCGGGATCGGATTCGAGCATTAATCTGGTTGCTTGCGGTGGTCGGGGCGAGTTTTTTAGCTGCGTAGCTGATGCGGATATTTATCGAATTGCCGAGCCTGCGACTGGCAAAAAAGACTCAAATTTTCCGCGACAGTCAGCTCACGGATTTCCCCAACAGCAGTTAGATGCCAACCAGCACCAGACCCATTTTCGAATTTTTGTTCTGGCCCTCTGTTTCAGCCCAATACAGTCCACCGCAATCCTCTTATTTGACACGTGCGAGCGCCCGGATCAGGCGAAAAAGGCCGGTTCGGAGCAAGAACGCGGGAATCAAGTCTTTCCGACTCAGTATTCTCCAGATTTGTCTAGAAGATCAACAAGTTGCTAAAACACCCGCCGTTGGCAAAAAACCGAATAAGCCTGACAAACCACCCTATTCGAAGTCTTGAAATCAAATTGGAAAATCCCGTAAGAAATTGGAATCGCGAAAAATTATGATTGCGTCGGGCTATTTCCAGCCTTAAAATCAGCGTGAACGTTTTGGTGTTGATTCCAATGATTTGACGTCTGAATGAGAACAAGGTCTTGACAGAATTGTTACCGTGATGTCGTTACAAAAAATCATTTTGTTTGGTTTGCTGCTGGCCGTATTTTCCGGATACGGACCCCAAAGCTGTTTTGCGTCGCTGGTGTTGGATGGTGGAAAAAGTCTTAGATCCATCTCGGATTTCGAAAAAAAGTCTGTCGAATCGGTCCCGGTTTCCGGATTGCCGATAAAATTCCATCCGTTTCTCAACCCGAACTCGATGGAAACAACGATGTCGGGTTCCAGCGGGACATCAGGATTCGGAAATCATTGGATCTTGATTGGCAACCATAATTTCGATCTTCTGCTAACGCACTCTGAAAAAGTCTTTTTGAGCAGCTGGATTTGGCTGCCCAACCCGCCGTTCGATGACTTGTTGAAGGTGCCGATTTCGAATTTTTGAATTTTCTTCTGATTAAATAGAATTCAAAATTAATTTTTTTAAAAAGGTTCTTTGACTATGGACAAGTTTTTTAACTCCGCTTGGCGTCGTTCGATCGTCATCCGCAGTATTTTATTTTTTGCCGCCGTCTCGGTTACGACGTTTGCGTGCGGGTCGGTCATTCGCCTGAATGCAGGGTTCGAATCCAATACGTTGGCTGGCAACGATGACGGTTCCACAGGCGCTATCGGTTTAGGATTTTCGGTCAATTTCTTTGGTGTAAATCGCTCGACTGCCTTTGTCAATAATAATGGCAATATCACTTTTGGTTCCGCATTAAGTACATTTACACCATTCAACTTAAGCACCACCAATCGCCAGATTCTGGCTCCTTTTTTCGCTGACGTTGACACGCGCCCCGTCATCTCTGAAGACGTGACTTATGGTACCGACACGGTTAACGGCCGTGCCGCATTTGGCGTGAACTGGATCAATGTCGGCTATTTCGCCAACCAAACTAACAAGTTGAACTCGTTTCAATTGGTTGTTATCGACCGGTCCGACATTGCAGCTGGAGATTTCGATTTCGAGTTCAACTACGACAAGATCCAATGGGAAACCGGTGGTGCCAGCGGTGGCGTAAACGGATTGGGCGGAGAATCTGCTCGGGCTGGATGGTCTAATGGAAACCTCAATTCATTGGAGTTGACTGGATCAGCCGTCGATGGAGCGTTTCTAGACGGTGGACCTAACGCTTTAATTTCAAATCGCTTGAATAGCAGTTTTGACGGTCGATACGTTTTTCAAGTGCGAAATGGCCAAGTGGGAAATATCCCCGAACCAGGCTCATTGTTGATCTGGGGAATGGGCTTGGTTGCGCTTACTGGGTATCAACTTCGACGGCGTCGCGGATAGACCGGACCGCGTAACTGACAATTGATAAAGTTTTCAAAGTTGCCAAAATTATACGGCGAACTCAATTGGCTTGCATCGTGAAAGCGATGCAAGCTTTTTCGTAACCGTTCACGGGCTGACGGGAACCTCGACTTCCCCACAATTACCGACCATTTCACAGGATGAAATCAAGTTGTGAACGGCTACGCTTTTTTGTGTGACGTCCTCGGTATCCGATTCAATGATCACGCGAAATGGAAATGTTGCTTGCCACAAGTGTAGTGGTTTAAGAGTCTCGCTAGGGAAAGGGATCTGTGTAGTCGGTCATTGACACTCGGTGGCATTTCATCTGCCACGAAACATTCGCCCCAGCGACTCCCAAGCGCGATAAAACCATTGCTTCTCGCGCTGCAAGTTCTTGAGGTTGGTCAAGACCGAGACCTGTGCCAATTGCACTTTCAGGTCCGTTTCAAAAGATCGCCGGGCCAGATTCAGCTGCTGCTCCGCCACCTCCAACTCAGCCTCGCGTTGCTGTAGCTCGGCCGCATAGGCTTCCAGTTTCGGGTTGCCTTGGAGAACGATTTCCACGCCGGGATCGGAATCCGGTTTTGACGCTTGCTGATTCGCAGCCGATCCAGTTGTCGGCAATTTTTTAGCCAGTTTCAACTGTTCGGCCAAAGTCGTATTTCGCGACTCGGCTGACACCAGATGCAGATGCAATTGGGCGATTGTCGCGGCGTCCGACTGCTGTTGATCGGTTGCTGCCACGTTCACTCTCTGCAAATCTGCTGACAAGGTCTTACTCACATCCTCAGCTTCTTCACGGAGACGATGGAACTCCTGTTCCAGGAGAACCCGAGACTGCCGTTCGTTCTCCAACTTCTGTTGCATTCCGGAATCGTGAGCAGCCAGCTCTTCGTCCCGTTTGGCCAACTGTTCTAACAATTCAACCAGCTCGCTGTCGCGTGTTCCAAGTTTGCGCTGGGCCTCGTCCAGCTGCGATTCGGCCCTTGCCAAAGATTCGCGGATGCCCGCCAGTTCTTTTACGTTTTCTAGGATCGTCGATTCGAGTCTTTCCAGGTCCGGTTTCAATTCGCCAAGTTCCAGCTGTTGGCTCGCCAAACGCGTTCGGGCTGCTGCCAACTCTACCTGGTCAGCTGCATGTGACTCCTGTAGCTGCTGGAGTTCACCGGCAAGACCGACGAGACATACCTGATGATTTTCCGAAAGGCTTTGGAGTTCTTCGTCCCGCCGCGCCAGCTGCACCTCGCGTTCTGTTAGCCGCACCTCGCGCTCTGTCAGCTGCACCTGCAATTCAACAAAGTCTTTGTCACGCGCGGCGAGTTGCCGCGTCAATCGACCCATCTGATCTTCGGATTGCGCCAAAGATTCGCGGATACCCGCAAGTTCTTTTTCATTTTCCAGCATCGTCGATTCGAGTCTTGCCAGGTCCGGTTTCAATTCGCCAAGTTCCAAGTCCTGGTTCGCCAAACGCGTTCGGGCTGCTGCCAACTCGACCAGGTCAGCGGCGTGTGATTGCTGCACCTGCAGTTCGTGGATTTCATTATCGCGATCAGCGAGTTGCCGGGTCAAACGTCCCGTCTGTTCTTCGGATTGAGCCAGTCGGACATTCATCTCCCTGGCACGTTGCTCCAACTCTTGGGAATACTCATTGAGTTGAATTTCGCGCTCAAGCGTGGCGAATTGCTGGACCTCAAAATGGGTAGACATTTCCCGATTTACCCGATCCGCAGCTGGCTGGCCGATAACCAGGCGCTCCGTCCCAGCAAGGGACAACGAATGAGTTGCTTCGGTTTCCTGTTGGAATGGAGGTGTCTGTTGGGGTATGCCATCCCGATTCTGATGACCGTGATCGGGATTCACGATCGCCGACGCACTCCGCGCTGGCCATTCTGTTTTGTCTGACATACCCCGGCCGCGGTCAGGGGCTTCCTTTTCTGTTTGGGTTTGCGAATCGAGGGTTGCCGCATGAGGGTTGGCCGCGTTGGGATCAAGGGCGGATTGCGCCGAATAATCGGCCCGTGCTGTTGAATTTGGAAAGACTTTTTCTCGCAAAGACCTTTCGAATATTTCCTTCCTGCGAAAACCGAACTGCAGGACGACGTTACCCAAAAGCACCCTCGATTCGTAAGAAACCTTGGTGGCATCAACGGGTTGACGGCGGTGGATGACAGGCCAATTCGAGAGAAGATCAACGATCCAGGTGTCCAACCCCTCGCGATAGACAACGCAATGGAAGTCAGAAAGTTTCCCATCGCGAATCGTCACACTGTTGCCCTCACTGCTACCAAGAGTGGTCAAGTGCTTGCGAAAGTGATACTGTACCGTTTTTGGTTTTCTTCGGTTGTCGATTTTGAAATTCCCGACAGGAAAAATTCCGGGAAGCGGTTTGGTATTCCATTCAGGGTCAAGGATTGTTGGACCAGGTTCTGCCTGAGGAAGGCTTGCCAACAATTGATAGGGGCCAATGGATACAGGTTGCCCGGGTTGAAGCCAATAACCAGCCTGTCGTCCCGCAATTGTTTCAGCCTTGAAATCCAAACAGAAAATTCCCGAGTCGACTACATGGAGATAAAAATGCCGTCGATTGACTCCGGTTCCTCGTAGCACCAAATCCGATCGACTATGCGAGCCGATCCTGGCGAAGGGCTGTTTGAGAACCTGATCCAGCGAAATGCCATTCCCCGTCACCTGGAGCCGAATTGGCTGCTCACTCCAGAGATCCATCGGGTTGTTCGTTGAATCGGGCACCAAATTTCCTTCCAGATTTACCAATGGTTCCGAACCGTTTATTGAATTGAAAAGATACGAAGACACAAGCAGACTTTCGGGTCAATTGAAGTTCGAAACAAAATTCCCGTCGAGCCTGTTGGGTCGAGCAACGCCCTGTTGTTCAGCCGATGTGCGCTAACACACGATTCCTGACCCTCGTATACAGGAATCGGAGGCTTGCGAGTTACGGCCAACTGAATCAGGCAGGTTTCAATAATTCCGGATCCAAGGTGGCGATGTCCAATCAACGAACGCTGAAAAAATGAAGCATTTTCATCGATTCCTAATAAATGTGTTGAATCTGCAAAGTTGGAACAGCCGTGGGTCCGACAACAGGCTGCCAACCCAACCAGACTTCTTTACTACTCGATTGGCAGTCCCTCCCATTATCGTTTCGATATTGAAGACTGCAAGGCATTTGCTGCCGTTATTGCCGCCAAAGGTAGAATTTGCTGCCTGAAAACAGCGGGAAGTCCCTCCGCATAAATCGAACAGATTGCTTCCGACTCCAGTTTGGATTGGTTTGTTGCCAATTGGGGACGCGAATCACTTGCAAAACTCAAAGCGATTTTTTGGACGAGGATATCATCGATTTTCGTTTTGGGTCACCTTGATTGGTCAAAAAAAAATTCCCCCGCCAAATGGCAAGGGAATGGTTTAGTCTTCAATAACGTCGAACTCGGTTAATCTAGCCCCGACGCCTGCTCGAACGGACTACTGAAATCAATCCAATCCCAACCAAACTCCAAATCAAAAACGACCCGGGTTCGGGGATAAGAGTCAATTGATCCTGAAAATTACCGCTACCGTTCGTGCCAACCACGTTAATGACCCGAACCCAACCGAAAGCATCTCCTCCGCTCGGAAACACTACGGCAGTTGCGGCAGTAACCCAAGCCTTGGCCTTCGTGTCATTGTTGTACTCAGTATTCAGCGAAGAACCCCAAGCACCGCTAAATCCGTTGGCAACATCCCAGCCCATGGTTTTCCAAATCGCCAATTGCAAAGACCGGCCATCCGTTCCCTGCAGCGCACCGCCACCATACGAATACGTTTGTCCCAGGATGTTACCGGTAGCGCCCCGAAAACCGAGGTAAAGAGCAGCCGTGGCCTTAGTCAAAGCCCTATTGCTCGCTACAGTGCCAGTTGTAATCCCGCCAACTTTGTAATTGGTGTTAAAGCCAATTTGCTCGGACAATTCCACGCAAAACGTGCGAAAGAGGTTGGTTTGAGCATTCGGCGAAATTCGATTCACTTTGAATTCACCCCCGTTTCCAATTCGATAGCTTGGCGAACTGAATGAAATGGTGTCGCCAACATTTACAATCGATGCCTGAACAGTCGTCGTCCCACCCACCCCGAGAATTAGGCAGCAGGCCAACGCCACGGTAAACCTATTAAACTTCATTTAAAATCTCCAAATTAAAAATCTTTATTATTCTTTTTCACACTTTTGAACGGCACTAAATTTAATTTTGAATCGGAACTTTTAGCAAACTTCTCACGAATGGCGTTGGCCAAAATAGGGTATCCGAAAAACGGAACCAGTCGATACAGGTTCGGTCAATCTTCAACGTGATCCACTCGGGCGCAATGCACGCACCACTGGCAGACATTGTCAGGTTCACAACCGAGATACCAGTCATCGCCGACTGCAGATAACCTGACTTCCAAAACTCACCCGGGAGTTCCGAATCTTTCCGTTCAATCGGAACACGACCTGCGGAATCAGCGCAAGATGAAAACGTGTATTTATTTCCGAGTGACTTGTAATTCAATGTCAAACTTGCAAATAACGAGCTCGATTGGGCGATCATCACGATCGTCGCAACAAGAAATGCCGACTTAAAAAAAGTCAATTTGGACATGCGAACTGGTGAATTACTGGTGGAAGTTTTCGGCAGAATCCGTCTATCGGATTGAGTTCGATTATCTGTGGATAAATGGGCAATTGCAAGCCTTTTGAGCCGGAAAACCGAAAAATAGCTATTTTTTTCCCAAAAAACTCCCCCCTGTGAGGGGATGAAGCAGCGGATTCCAATCATTGCTGGATTATCTGAGCACTGGGATTGCTACACCAAAGTAGGTATCGCAAAAGATTTTCATTCGACGGGTGGCAATCAACCGATTACATTGGACGTGATAATCAAAAAAAACAAGCGTAAATTGTTAAAAAAGCCCATTGCGTAGCAGTTGTCCCGTGCGGCCGAGATCACGCGGAGGGGGAACGGTGCCAATGGACCATTATCGCCCTTTTTCGAAAATGAATACATCGATTCTGGAATTCAGCGGATTTTTAATGGAAATGCAGACTTTCGAAATCGTGGAGAAACAGCTTTGAATACGGTGGCGATTGTGGTTCCCGTTCGCAATGAGGAACGTTTCATCGGCAGGACTCTCGATGCGCTATTGTGTCAGCAGTATCCTCCAGAGCTCGTTGATATCCATGTTGTGGATGGACTCTCAACGGATCGAACCCGCGACGTAGTCAACGAATATCGGCGTGGGAATGCCAGGGTTTTTCTGCATGAAAACCCGAAATACTGGTCCAGTTCGGCCAGGAACATCGGCATTCGAAAATCGAAAGGAGAATTGATTTTGATCGTGGATGGGCATTGCGAATTGACCGATCCCGATTACTTGAACAAACTCCAGGCGGCATTTCAGCGTAGCGGGGCCGACTGCCTTGGTCGGCCTCAGCCTCAAGACGTGAGTAATCCCTCAGACGTCCAACGTGCAATTGCGGCGGCCCGTCAATCTCCACTCGGTCATCATCCTGATTCGTTCATCTATTCCACCGATGAACAAGTTGTTCCGGCTAAAAGCGTTGCGGTCGCGTACCGACGAGATGTGTTTGAAAGAGTGGGCTATTTCGATGAACGGTTTGACGTTTGCGAAGATGTTGAATTGAATCACCGCATCGACCTTGCCGGGTTACGTTGTCTTTTCACACCTGACATCATGATCCGCTACGAACCCCGCAGTACAATCCAAGGGCTGTACCGTCAAATGGTTCGGTATGGGCGCGGGCGAATACGATTACTCGGCAAGCATGCCGATACTTTTTCGATCAAAACGCTCGCTCCGGCCGTGTTCGTTGCCGGATTGTTGTTGGGGGGAATTGGCGCGTGTCTGAATGGTTGGCTGGCGATTGTTTTTGGAATCACGGTGAGTATTTATTTCTTGGCAATTATTGCGGGCACCTTTTTCGCTGCCAAGAAAGCCGGATCCTGGCAGGCCATTGCCTGGTTACCCTGCGTGTTTTTTGTCATCCATTTTGCTTCCGGAATCGGTCAGTGGAGTGAGATTCTGTTTGGACCAAGGGATATGAAAAAGAAGCTCGTTTCCTGACTGCATCGGTTTACCGGACTGAAACCAAGTCTGCAAAAAGCGGGAGGTGATCAGAGCCAACATCCGCACCAACCCAGCATGAACGACTCTGCCAACCCTCGGCATGCAAGACATGATCAATCCGTGCACTGTTCCAAAGGCCACCTCGTTCCTGAAATGCTGTCGCACCACAGCCGAATCCCGCCCTCGAGAATGCATTGAAGTATCCGCCCCAAGTATTCCGGTAGATTGTGCTTTCCACTGGCATGTTGAAATCCCCAGCAATTACCAACGAGTCGGAGATATTCCGCAGGGAATTAGAAACATGTTCCGCTTCTGCGCGACGCCAACCAATTTCTTGGTCAATGAGCGTACGGTACTTCAAATCCAAAATTGTTTTCCGGCTGAGAATCCGGTTTAGACCATCACTGGGCGAAAGTAGGTGAACCGAGGCAATAGGAAATGTCCCGGAGGGAAGATGGACCCGGTTGACAATTCCAACTGCTCTCGGATAGCGATGATTTAGAATCCGATTGACGCTCGATAAAGCATCAAGAGGATAGCGGGACGCGATGGCAAGTTCGCCGTCCTGGTTAGTATTCCAATCTGGTGGAAAATATGTGCCGACATCGGTAGGGCATTCTTGTAACAGCACAACGTCTGGTTGGAATTGATCCAATAGCTGTTGCAGTTTTTGCCGATCTGTGTGGTCACCCTCCATGTTGAGTGTCATGAACCGCGTCGTTGGCAATTCCGATCGCAGGAACACCGCCAAAGGCAGGTTGAACCCCATCACGAAGTACCCGAACAGACCTACTGACGCGAGCAAACACCAGCGGCGACCGCAGGACATGCAACAGGCAAGCAAGAACAGCAAGGGTATCGGAACTCCCCAGATCCACTTGGGACCAAACATCAACAGAGTCCCCCACCAGACCACATCTCCGGCGAGATAAATCGCCGAAGCAACGAGAAGGAGGAGAATCAAGTATCCCCAGAACATGGACGGGTAAATTTTGGGCAAGGCTTTCATGTCGATTAGCGGGCCGCAAAAGTTGACGGCGTTGAGGGGTCACGTCGCAGGTTCCCTGCTGGTTAGGCGGCCTTGTCCCCAAAAGCAAACGGGCGATTTGTAAGGCAATAAACCCGGCCGCTTCCGTCACGAGATAATACTTGGGCATTGGCCAATTGCTAGTGTACCGTTTTTTGAGGGAGTATTTCGACGCTCCATTTGCTAATGGTTTCGGATCGGTTCAACTTTGCTGCGAAGATGGCGAATGCCGATCGTGTCATCGTCACGCCTTGCTGGTAGATCGATTCCATTAGCCTAACACAAGTTGGGCAGTAATGCGGGCACAGATCAAGGTCGTTTGAAACTTCGGATCAATCTGCGCTTCGTTCTGAACCAGCTCGCGGATTCGTTGTTCCATTTGCGGTTACAGTCCTTCCGTTTTGTCTCGCCCCCGAGCCGTCGAATTGTCGATACCGAAGAGGGCGCTCAAAAGCTTCGTTTGCGGCACAAAAAAAAGCTTGGCGTAAAACGCCAAGCCTTCACAAGTCAAAGATAACCAGGAATGTTACTAACTCTTGCGGGAACGACGCCCCGAAAAAATCAAACCCAGTCCTGCGAACGCTGACCAAATAGCAATTGACCCCGGTTCGGGAATTTGACTGAGTCCGTAAGCCACGTTGTCAAATTCAAACGCATAATTCGAACTGGTCGCCACGACTCTGTCGAAACCAAGGGTCGAGTTAATGTTCACGTAAAACGTCCCACCTGCACCCTGATTGCCATTGGCATTGGCGTTAACCATACCGCCCGTAATAACTCCAACCGAAGTTGCACCGTTAAAAAATTCCAATGTATTGTATAGATCCACGGATCCCCACAACAAACCGAAATACTGTTGCTGAGCGCTAAAGGTCAGCGTGGCCTTCGCGCCAACATTGGGGGAAAAGTCTTTACCGCTAGTAATGTAGTTGGTGGTGTCCACACCGTTCGCTTGAGAATTGAAATTTAGACCATTGTTATTGGAAAGCACCGGAGGGGCATACAGACCTGACGCTGCACCGTTTACCACCTGGGCATCGGGATTGAATGAAACGGCAATGGAACCCAGTGGCACCAACGACCCCGCCGTATTCATCGCAATGCCACCTGCGCCCCCCAAACTCAGGGCATCAAACGTAACATAGTTTTGGCCACTAGGCGGCGAACCACCAACGGCGCCAAAAATTACCACCGAGCTGAATGCACTAGAGCACAGGGTGAGCGCCATTGCCGAAGCGATTGCGCCAACACGAAAATTTAAGTTCATAATCAAGTTTCCTTAAGAAAAAATCGGGGTGATTTGGAAGCAGCTTTCACTCGGGTTCAGTTTGCATCAGAATGTATAAATGCGTGAAACACGCTCCTTTTTCATGCTAACACGTCAGTCTACGCATTATTTTATTGGATTGCAAGCTTTAAATAAAAAAAATGGTAATTTCGAATGCCCAGACCTTTTCAATGCGAAATCACGCTAAATCCATTAAAACGCTTGTTTTATTTGGGGTAGTTTAGTGTGATGCCCAGAATATCTCGTACTTCGCTTGGTGGGATGGTGTTCTATGTTCTCAACCGTGGCACTCCAAACGTAAACCCACGCTGTGTCGAATCCACAGCAAACGAAATTGGGTTGCAAGCATCCCTGCGAAATCCAGGTCGACCCAAGTGTCTCCGCTTCTTCCCTTTTTGTTGCAAGGCCACGAGTAATGTTTGAGATGTCACCGACTGGATTCGGAGAGGAATTTTAGACATGAACAAGAAACCGAACGAGATGCTGAAAGATTACTTGACAGCGTTTGAATCATTTGACCCGGCTTCCGTTGCGGCGCATTACCATTTGCCAAGTTTGTTCCTTGCGGCAGCGGGTGTGCTGCCAATTTCAGATTTGATCGATGCGCGTGGTTTGGCTTCGATGTTGATCGAATAGGCACGAAGTCAAGACTACCGACACAGCGAGATTCGCGAACTTGAGGTGAAAACTTTGGCCGAAACTCTGGCATTTCTTTCGGGTGTCTTCGTACGATTTAACACGCAAGAAGAGGAGAGAAGTCGTTTCAGTTTTGTGTACTACACCCTGCGTCGAGAAGGTCCGGATTGGCAGATCGTGTCGGCGATTGCTCATGATGTGCCCGCGACGTAGAAGTTGGAGCGGCGCACGACCGATACAGTATGTTACTGCGGAATCTTGGTTCACAAGTTTCGAAAGGGCAACAATGGCAACTTGGATTGGACTTTTTCGTGGTATCAATGTGGGGGGTAAAAATATCTTGCCGATGGCCCAGCTTAAGTGCGATCTCGAAGCGTTAGCACTCAAAAACGTGCGCACGTATATCCAGAGCGGCAACGTGGTTTTTGACTCATTAACCAAGTCCACTTCATCGTTGGCCAGCAAAATTACAGGCCGGATCGAAGAGCAATACGGATTTCGACCCCAGCTCCTACTGTTAAGCCAGGACGATTTACTGGCGTCGATCGATGCGAATCCGTTTCCCGAAGCGGTGTCTGCACCACAAGCGTTGCACGTTTTTTTTTCCCGCCGAACCGCCTTCGAAGGCCAATACGAAAGCCTTGGATGCGATCAAGTCACCGACTGAGAAATTCAAAATTACGGACCGTGTTTTTTATCTTCACGCACCGGATGGCTTCGGCCGTTCTAAACTGGCCGCGAACGCAGAGAAGCATTTGGGTGTTGTGACGACGGCGCGAAATTACCGGACAGTCGACAAACTCCGATCGATGATGAATTGATTTTCCGTCACGGCAGTTTCGAACGTAACTCAGAACCGGAGATCGTGAAGAAGCATCGAAACCAAGCTGCTGATAAAATCTTTTGACACATTTGCGAGCAAACTTGCCTGTGACTTTTTTGAGATACGGTGATGGGATTGGACGGTGGGTACGACAATCGATCGGGTACGGAATAGGAAATGAACACGGACACGGGTAACGCGAGGCGACGTCAAGCGAGCTTGTTTTTGTCTGGATTTCCTGAGATTGAAGAATTTCGACACCGCTTCAATCCGGCTCAGGCGGCTCTGATTCCGGCGCATGTCACCTTATGTCGTGAAGATGAAGTCGAAGATTGGTCTGCCTTGCAGGATCGAATTCGGGCTGTTGGTCCGATCGACATCACGATTGAATTTGGAATACCCATTCGACAAGAACACTTTGTTTATCTGCCCGTCGTCGAGAGTACGGTGCGGTTTGAGAACTTGCGGCTGGCGCTGCTGGGAACTCCGACACAATCGCCGAGGTTGCATTTGCCGCACCTGACGATCATTCACCCGCGCAACGGAGTGTGCACTGACGCGATTTTTCAGGAGTTATTACGACACTTCGTCCCTTTTTCAGCAAGCTTTTGTGAGATTTCATTGATCGAGCAACGGGACGGCGGTCCGTGGAGTCGTTTTGCTTGTTTTGGCCAGTAACGATCAACCTGTGTCTTTGTTCAGGGCTCGCAAATCAGACCTACTTCATTAGCGTGGCAGGCCCATCGGGCACTTACTCATTGGCATAATGGAACGGCTCCGTTTCGTGGATCGTACACAGTCTCTTGGGCTAACCGAACTAACGCGGCTTGGGCCGCGAGGATGACTTCGCAGCTGGTTTGCCGCCGGCCTTGGCAGGCAGTTTTTTCTTGGTCATCTTGGTCAATGTGAGAGGTTTGGCGGGGGGCATTTTTTTCGTTGGGACGCTGACCTTGGTCGGTTTCTTCTTTAGTTCCGGCAGTTTGGTTTTCTTCTTCGGTGTCGGTTTTTCCGGTACAGTTTTTTCCGCGATTTTTGTTTTGACGTCTTTCTTATCGTCTTTCTTACTGACGACAATCACTGCTTCAACTGGGGGGGTGACTTCAGCGGGTTTCTGTTTGGCCCCTCGTTTGGGGAACAGGTCTTTGGCATCTTTATTGATTTTCAATAATTGGTCGCGAATTTTCAGGTTGAACGGCGAGGCCGCAAAGGTAACTGCCAGTTGATGAACCAGGGAAGCAAACTCGATCCCTTTGACTTTAGGAATCGTCCGTTCCAGACTGGGCACATGACCGGCCGTGGCTTCTTCTTCGTTGGCGATACCCAACGTATAAAACAACAACATCATTGAGCGATCCAGCGGAATCGAATGGCCACCTAGCCCATGCTGGGCGACGTAAGAAACGACAAAAGGGGAAACGCCTTTGAATTTCTCAAACTGCAGAACCGCTTTGCCTAAATTTTCCTTGCGGAGAAATTCCAGGTCGAATTGAAACGGGGACAACGGGGACAGGTTCAATGCTGTTCGGCACGATTGATGCGCTGTATAGATGATTGAGCGTTTGGCGGGCGGTAGGAGGTTCGATCGGCGTGATTCGATCCGACGGAAGCGATTTGCGAGGTTGATCACCGCGCAGCGTCAAGCGGCGGAGAGATTTCAGCACGTACAACCGATCGGCCTCCAGAACTTTCGCCAGCATCGCGCGTTCGTCATGCTCGCCGCCACTGTCGGGAGTCAAGTCCATCCGCGCCGGCCAATTGCGCGCGACTTCGAAATGCCTGTGCAGTCGCCATTTGATCTGGCCGCTGCCGGTCGCTTGTTTCAGCACCAAAGCCTGCATCATCTGCGGGAGCGCCGACAATCAAGTGCCATCGACCAGCGTGATGGTTTGCTGGATGTCTTTCAGTCGTTTGTCAGCCGCGATCGGCAGCAATTGATCGCCCAGTTCCGCAATGATCGGCTGGAGCAGTACCGGATCAAAGACTTGAATCGCTTCGGATAGTGAACCCAAGGAAGTCCGCGGACAGCCCAATCGCTTTGAACTTTTTCCAACTCGCTGGCTTGTCGTATTGCTCGCAGTGAATCGACGATCGGATTGAACGGGAACAGCAAAATCAACAGGCAATACTGATCGTAGTGCAGTTCGCGATTGCCAGCGGTATCGCGCTCGCAGCCAACCTCATGCAGTCGCTCGAGCAGCGGAGCAATTTGCTCGAACTACCTCAGATGCGTGACATCACGAACACGAATTTTCTGTTTCTTGGTGCGCCGGGTTTCATTTCCTGATCCATGCCAACGATTATGCGCTATCGGCAATCATCGCGCAACTCTACTTTTTCTTCGTATTTTCCTTGTTTCTCGCACCGTTTGGGCAAAGCAATTTGCGTGCCGAACAGTATTGGACCTATCCCCGTTGCTTCTTCAATACCGGCTTGTTGATGAAGTGTTTTACTTGTAAAAGTTGGGTGAACGATTGAGGACAATCGTTATACAGATTTACAGTAGATCAATTATCCTCAATGGATCAGTCGACAACCGTTAAACAATAGAAATCAGAACTCGTATGCAGACGAACCCAGTGCTCAAAAACACTCCTTTCAAAATAATACTGCTCAGTTGGGTTATTCTCAACGGAGTGATTCTGGGAGATGCGGCTGACGAAATTGTGTCGCTTGCTGGGACGAACGGGCCTCGAGTCTTCAATGTGCAAAGCTATGGAGCTGTGGGTGACGACCAAACGGACAACACCGAAGCCTTTGCTGCATGCCTGAAAGCCGTCGTCGAGTCCGGCGGTGGGAGGATGTATTTGCCAGACGGAGTTTATCGTGGCGCGATCGTGATTCCTGCTGTTTCGAAGCCTTTGCCAAGCTGGATCACGGTGGAGATTGTGGGAACGAGCGAACCGACACCGGTGTTTGGAACGATCGGCTCTTTTCCATTGCTGAACAACGGGACGATCATTAAGAACCTGACAAAGTCGGGCCCGGCTGTGATTTCAGCCAGTGGTTCGTCGGATTCGCTTTACGGTGGATTCTCCGCGGTCAATGTCGTCATCAGAAATCTGGATATCCGGACCTACGACAACCCGGCAATCGGTGGTATCGATCTGCGCAACGCTTTGCAATGCAAGCTCGAAAACGTATTTGTCAATACAGGAGTCTATAACGTTCAGGCTTCCGAACCATCGCACGGCACCATTGGATTGACTACGCCCGCCTGCAACAATGCTGCGTTCACGGTACTCAGGAATGTCTGTGTGACGGGATACCATACCGGCATCGAGGTCAATGAACATACGGATGCAGACAGTATTGTTGTCGCTTCCAACATCAATGGCTTGGACTTCATTCAGGCACATCATGCCTCTCGCTTTGCTCGAGTGGGAGCGTATCGCAACACCAATCACATCCGAGTCTCGGGGCGACATGGATTCTCGATCGAACAGTTGAACACTGAGATGCCGGGCACCGGTCAGACCGACGCTGGAAATGTCTGGCAAAAGCTTGTCAGCGATATTCACGATCCTGAAAACCTCGGAGTGGGTGACGTGAATTACTGGGTCGTCCTCGGCGGCACTGGCGCGGTCGATCAGTTTATTATGAACGGTGGCACCTCGATCAGAGCCCGAAGAATCGGCTCGGAGCCTCCGCCAAAGTAGGATGGGCATTTTCCATCAAAGCCTATCGTTAAGAATTTGGACGCAGTCGGCTGTGGCAACGTCATGATTGCCTTGTCTGCCAAGGGAGAACGATGTACGTCGTGGCGACATGTGATGCCACCAACCGAATGTCCAAGGATTTCGATTGCCGATTCCGAAACATATTGATCGTAGTCACGGAGGAATACTCGGTTGACGTTTGGCAACTTGCTATCCTAAGCCTTCGTAGAATATTGCATTGCACAGGCAAGGTTACCTTCGGTATCCGCAAACTGAATTAGCGTACCTACCGTCGGAATCTCAACCGGTTTGACCAGTATTCTGCCGCCGTTGGCGACAATTGAGGCCTCGGTCTTGCTGACGTCTTCGACGGAGATCGAACACTCATAGCCATTAAACCCCGCCCCGATTGGTTTGGTTCGTTTTTGCAAAGCCCCGAGTATGCCAGGGGAGTCTTCGCTACCGGTCCGAATCAAGTAGAAATCTGGTGGCCCCCATTTGTCAAATCGCCAACCAAAAACTCGGTGGTAAAACTCTTTCGCCCGCGCGACATTGTCAGCGTGTATTGCGAAATGACAAACGTTGTTTGAATGCATGACAAAACTCCCAAAATTGGACAACAGAAACTTGACTTGGGCAAATTGTAGTTGTTGCGAGCCTGGCGTTCTCAAGATATAATGACAATTTATGTCGAAAACACGCCACCTGCAGATTCGCAGTTTCTCGGTTAGATTTTCTCCAGGGCATCTCGTCGAACCGCACTGCCATACTTGGTCACAATTGGTTTTCGCCAGCGAAGGAGTGGTTACGGTCGAAACTCCGGATGCGTGTTGGTTGGTGCCGACCAATCGTGGAATCTGGGTTCCTGGCGGAACAGAGCATTCGGTGAAAATGCATGGCCGCGTTTTTCTACAGACGGTCTACTTTCCTCCGCAAGTTGAAACCCTATCCCATTTGAATTGTGGGGCTTACGAAGTTTCGCCGCTGCTGCGCGAGCTGATCGTTTATGTTTGCCAAAAAGGGATCATCAACGCTAATTCTGAAGAAGAGCGTAACCTGATCGAGTTTTTTACGTTCCAAGTACAGAAATTGAATCCCTACCCGATGAAGATCCCCATGCCGCAAGACGAACGTGCTCGACGCCTTGCAACTCGTGTGATTGAAAATCCGGGTTCCGAGAAGACTCTACCCGAGTTCTCCGACGACTGTGGAGCCAGCCTTCGCACGATGCAACGAATTTTTTCGGAAGAAGTGGGCATGCCGCTATCTCGTTGGCGAAATCAAGTGAAAATGGTGCATGCCGTTCAACACTTGGCCAGTCGAAAATCGATTACCGACATTTCACTCGAACTCGGCTTCGAATCGACCAGCGCCTTTATTTACTCGTTTCGTCAGTACTTTGGCGTATCGCCAGGACAGTTCCGATCGAAGCCGTGTGGGACAACCAGGGGACATCGCACTTCGTGATGGCGTCGAAACACCAACTCAGATGTTTAATATAATCGACGGTCATCCACTATGTCGGAACTCAATTCTTGCCCTCCGGAGAAACGGGTAATCACCGTGTTGTCGCTCGGGATCGGATCCATCCAGTTTTTCGAGTCTGCGTCGATCACATCGACAGATGCATCCAAGCAGGCAGATTCGTTCCCGCTTCGGTGTGTCGGACCGGAGGTTGAGGCTGCGTAGGGTGCGCGTAGGGTTGTGTCGTTGACTACCTGAAGTGGCCTTTGGTTGCCGCCTCTTGCCAATTTGACTGCAATACGAAAAAGGCCCTTTGATGCGATAGGTTACGCGTCAAAGGGCCTTTTAGCCGGCATTTAATGCAGTACACCTGACAAGATTCGAACTTGTAACCTTCGGTTCCGTAGACCGACGCTCTATCCAATTGAGCTACAGGTGCGGGTGAATTGCTGAGTTTAAGCGGCTCAACGACATCCGGCGTCGGGTAAAAAATTCCGGCAGGTTTGAGGCCGTCAAAACTACAATGTTCGTCATCGAGCCGTCCAACGAGTCTGCCCTCGAACGGGATGAATTCTAAACATTGGATCGAAATCTGCCAAGGGAGGTTCGGCGAATGAGCTTTGAATGGTCGGAATTTCGGGAATTCGACTCATATCATGGGCTTGGATTGTCTCGCGTGGGCAAACAGCGAATTTCCGCTTAAGAACTTGGATTGTCCCGCGTGGGCAAACCTCGAATTTCCGCTTAAGATCTTGACTCGAAAGAGTCTCGCGGCGGATTGAACCGTGTTCGAGCTCCGCTTGGCTGGCACCGAAATCCCACGGCTACCAGTATTCAACCCCGTCAGAGAGCGCATTACTAAATATGTCGACCAAATTGGTAACGGCTCGTCCTCGATTTGGATTTTTTTGCGCGATTGCGGCGCAAGTGATGTGGGGATTTTTTCCGCTGTATTATCATTTGCTGAACTCGATCGGTGCACTTGAATTGGTCGCTCACCGCGCGGTTTGGGGGTTCTTGGCAACTGCCGGGGTCATGTGTTTTTTTTGGTGGGTCCCCCGGGCCGACAAGACACCGGTACGCGAATTTCTGTCAGCGATCCAAGATCGTCGGACCATGTTGTTAATTTTGGTCGCGGCGCTGCTGGTAACGGTCAACTGGATTTCTTTTGTTTGGGCGGCGACTCATGGAAGATCCCTGGACGCCAGTCTGGGGTACTATATTTGCCCCCAAGTACATGTTTTGTTGGGCGTCGTCATTCTCGGTGAGCGATTGAACCCATTGCAGTGGATCGCCGTTGGCTTAGCCGCCTGCGGCGTAATCTACATATCTGTGTTTAGTGTCTTCAGTCCCTGGATTGCTTTGTTAATGGCGACCACCTTTGGGCTCTATGGTTTGTGCAAAAAGCAAGTTCGTGTCGCCGTGATCCCGGGCCTGGCCCTGGAAACAGGCCTGCAAATTCTGCCGGCGATCGCTTATTTGACTTATCTCGGCTGGGGTCAGCCGAGCGTGCTGGTGGCCAGTCCGTGGTGGCTGAACATTTTGTTGGTGATTAGCGGACTGTTGACGGTGATTCCCCTGGCACTCTACTCCACAGCCCTCAAGCACATTCCCCTATCGACGGCGGGTCTGCTACAATTCATCGGACCTTCACTCCAGTTCCTGTCTGGAGTGTATCTGTTGGGTGAACCATTTACCGAAGCGCGTATAATTGGATTTATTTTTGTTTGGATGGGGCTGGGTTTATTCTTGGTTTCCAATCGCAAACAGACATGATTGCGATCGAACCGCGAGTTAGTTTTTCAAGAGTCCAAACTGATGTCCGATCCTCAATCGTCCGAAACTCCCTGGTACAAAGACGGGCTCAAGTTCACGTGCACGGGTTGCGGAGACTGTTGCACGGGTGCACCTGGATATGTTTGGGTCAATCGAGACGAGATTGCTCAACTCGCGACCTTGAATGAAATGTCCGCCGAACATTTTGAAGATCAATACACTCGCAAGGTTGGCATACGGCGTTCGTTGAAAGAGTTTCCTAATGGGGACTGTGTATTTTTCGACAATGTTTCGCGGAAGTGCGGTGTTTATTCGGCTCGTCCCCGTCAATGTCGCACTTGGCCATTTTGGGATAGCAATCTGCGAACTCCAGACGCTTGGGAGCAGACTTGCGAATCGTGCCCCGGCAGCGGCACTGGGAAATTGCATCAGCTCGAGTCGATCGAAACCCAGCGCAAGGTAATGAAGATCTAAAACAGCAGATCCAATGGGCCAGGCAAATTCGTGACCGCCGAATCCAAATTGTGAATGCCCATCGTTGGTTTCCTTACCCGGTCGCTGTAGGGCGCAGCGCAGTTCGAATATTTGAAGCTAATTTCGAAGCTGGAAAGAGGCCAGAATGGCACGCCGTTTTGCTCGGCCCCAGGCGCGGCAAGTTGACATTAACCCTTGCGCCACCTAAAGTTAAGTCGACGTCGCCGCAACTTCTTACATGGCCTTATGGAGTCTGATATGACCAAAAAGGAAATCGTCCGAACGATCTCCGATGAAATCGGTTTGACTCAACAAAAGACGCAAAAGATCGTCCAACAGACTCTGAATACCATCATTGAAGCCCTGGCCTCCGAAGGGCGGGTGGAACTGCGTAAATTTGGCGTCTTCGAGGTGAATACCCGACCCGCCCGTCCGGCACGAAACCCTCGAACTGGTGAAAAGGTGTTCGTTCCGGAGCGCATGGTTGTCTCATTTAAGCCGGGCAAAGAAATGGAACAGCGGATCAAGGACTTGACCGCCCGACGACGCACGAATTCAGCGTCTGATTCGAAATTTGACGAGGTTTAATCCAGGCATCTTACAGGAACAGTCATCCGTTCATGGCCCTGAGCTGGGACGGTTGCTTATTGAATATGGCAAAATTATTTCGCAATCTTCCTTCAGTCAATCAACTGCTCGAAAGTCCCCAACTGAAGAAAATGGTTGAGACGGTCAACCACAATGTCGTCGTCGAAGGCGTGCGCTCGTTTCTGGACGATCTCCGCGAACAAATCAGTGCGGCGGCTGAAGAAGTGGTCGTTCCCACACCAACCGAATTGGCTGACAAGATTGCCGTGTGGTTGACCAAAGAAGAACAGCCCTATCTGTGCCCGGTGATCAACGGCACGGGGATCATTTTGCATACCGGCCTGGGCCGATCTCCGTTGGCCTCGTCGGCCGTTGCCGCAGTGCAACAAATTTCGGCGGGTTATGCCAGCGTCGAAATCGATCTGAAAACCGGTGAGCGAGGTCAACGCGTCAAATCGGTTGAACGCCTGTTGCGTGAGTTGACGGGTGCCGAAGCGGCAGTCGTCGTTAACAACAACGCCGCCGCCACGATGCTGACATTGTCTGCTTTGGCCGTTGGTAAACAGGTGATCGTTTCGCGAGGTGAGCTGATCGAAATTGGCGGCAGCTACCGTCTGCCCGATGTGATGGAATGCAGCGGCGCGAAACTGAGAGAAGTCGGAACGACCAACAAAACGCATTTGGCGGATTATGCATCGGCCATCAATGTGGAAACCGGTGCGATCCTAAAAGTACATCCCAGCAATTTCGAGATCGTCGGTTTCGTTGAATCGGTTACGACCAAACAACTGGCGCCGCTGGCCGCAAAACACGGATTACCATTGATTGATGATATTGGCTCCGGCGCTTTGGTAGATTTTTCCAAATACGGTTTGGCTAACGAACCAATTGCCAGTGACAGTATTCGCAGCGGCGCTGATGTGGTGTTGTTCAGCGGCGACAAGCTACTTGGCGGTCCCCAATGCGGAATCATTGTGGGCAAACGCAAATACATCGATTTGATATTGAAAAACTCGTTGATGCGTGCAATGCGAGTTGACAAGATGACTCTCGCCGCTTTGGCGGAGACCTTGCGGTTGTATCGCAATCTGGAAATTGCGGAGCAGGAAGTTCCGGTACTGCGAATGTTATCGATGCCGATCGAAAATTTGAAGTTACGCGCCACCAAAATCTCGCAGCAGATCAGCTACTTGCCCGGCATTGGCTCCTGTGAGGTGATCGAAGAACAATCGATGCTGGGCGGTGGAAGTCTGCCGACCCAAAAGATTCCGACTTGGTGTGTGGCGATAACGGTGGCCGAGGGATCGATTGATCAATTGGCCCACCGGTTGCGATTGTCATCACCAGCGCTGATCGGGCGAGTTTCCAAAAACAGGTTGTTATTGGACTTGCGCACAATTTTCCCGAGCCAGGATAGCGCAGTCGTAGGAAATTTTGAGAGTCTAAAGTGATTCAGTTCGGGTGTGGGGGTCGTTTCGATTGGCGTTGTGGCATCGTCAGACTATTGCTTATTCCAATAGTGCTTACTGAAAACATTCTGTTTGGCCGATGAGCAATCGCTGCATTGGCCGCACTCTGGATTCGATTGACAACCGCCGGCGGCTTCACATGGATCATCATCGCGGGCCCAAGTCAAACCTAGATGTCCAGGATTGGCTTTCAAGCCACCGCAATTGGAGAAACCGGCCCATTCATCGCAACAGTCCTGTCGATCGACGCCGAAGTACGAATGATTCCGCACTCCTACGCCGGAAGTTCCGTTGTTAAAAGTCATTGGCTGCGCCGCGAATTCCGGGGCGGGTTGGTTACCGTTGTTGAAAGTCATTGGCTGAGGTGCGAACTCCTGTGGAGGTTGGTTCCCGTTGCCAAACGTCGGTGGTTGAACCGCGAATTGTTGTGTCGGTTGGGCGAGCACAACAGGAGATTGCGCCGGGGCCAGATATTGCGCAACCGTCTCGGGACGTTGCTCTACCGCCCAGCGCGAGTCCCGTTGGGGCGGCATAACCACTTGCTGCTTGGTCGCGGGTAATTCGTGATAGTTTCCGTCCGAATGTTGGGGCACTGACGCGGGCAACCGAGTTTGATTTTCCATCGAAGCTTGGCGAGGATCGTAGTAGCTCATTGCTTCGATTGGTTGTGTCAACTGGTCGTGCAATCCAGGCACGGCGGATTGTGCGGAAGGAACCGTACCTGGCGAATTCGAGATTTGCGTGGTACGAATGCGACCAAGTTGATTGGCATTGGCTGCAGAATTGGATTGCCCAGCCAAAACTGTGGCGGGTCGCGGATTGAGTTGAGCGAAATAGCGTGCTTCGTTGCTGGAATTTTCGCTCAACGCTGGAGCGGGTTGGGTGATTTTGAACGTCGAGTTGGCTTGCTTGCCGAACGCCCCTGTGCTAACCAGACTCAACAGCAGGGCGGTTGTGATTGCAACTCGCATATTTGATACTCCGCGTTAAACGGTGAATGAACTTCAGCAATGTTGGCGGCCAACGCCTCAACTCTTGGCCAACACGTTATCTTCCTTCGGACCGCTGCAATGCTGTTATTGAGACTCACAATATTGATTACTACCATTTCCGCAAAACGAATCCTTGATTTGACCGGCACAAGTTAACATTTCTCGCCCTGTGTCCAAGATTGTTGAATTCTGATCGAATAAGCAGTTCACCGGTCCATGACGGGTCAGTCAAACCCCAATTTTGGCATCCCAGAATTGCGATTTATCCAACCTAGAGGTCGACAACGCAGATGATTCTTGCCGAAAATTTGGTCAAACGGTTTGGCAAAAACTTGGCCGTTAACGACCTGAGTTTGGAAATCCGGCGAGGTGAAACATTTGGTTTGTTGGGCCCCAATGGAGCTGGCAAAACAACGACCATCAGCATGTTGATCGGATTGCTCAAGCCCGATTCGGGAAGCATCGAGATTGGCGACGCCAACAGCCCGCGAGTTGGAAATCCGCTGAGCCCGTTAGTCCGTCGCGGCATCGGAATTGCTCCCCAGTCGTTGTCACTCTATGGCGAGCTTACCGGGCGGGAAAATCTGGATTTTTTTGGTAGTCTGTACGGGTTGGCTGGGCGAGACCTTGTTTCGCGTCGGGATTGGTCACTTGAGTTTGCTGGCCTGAGTGATCGCCAAAAAGATCGAGTCGACACTTATTCTGGCGGAATGAAGCGTCGACTTAATATCGCCGCCGCCATGATGCATGAACCCTCGGTCTTGTTGCTCGATGAACCAACGGTGGGCGTTGATCCCCAGTCGCGCAATCATATTTTTGAATCGATTGGCGGGCTGCGATCGGGGGGACTAACGATTATTTATACTACCCACCACATGGAAGAAGCCCAACGGTTGTGCGACCGAGTGGCCATTATTGATCACGGAAAATTGCTGGCAATCGACACCGTGGATCGACTGATCGAAGTACACGGCGGCGACAGCGTCGTGCACGCCGAATTGCAACAACCTCTCGACACTCGGCTGTTGCCCCGGGATTTTCAGGTGGATCAGTTGGAGGGTTGCACGCTCCGATTCTCATCGCCCAACCCGCTGGAACGTGTGGCGCAGTTGTCAGGATTGGGAGTTCAATTCCAGACCTTGAAAGTTTCCCGTCCTGACCTGGAAAGTGTCTTTCTGAAATTGACGGGGCGAAGTCTACGGGACTGACTGATAGCAAATTTTCCAAGTCCGGCAGCAATCGGATCAATTGCTAATCAATTGCTCAAACTCTGTTTCCGAAATTACGTTGACGCCGAGTGATTCGGCTTTGGCCAATTTGCTCCCGGCTTTTTCACCGGCGACCAGATAATCAGTCTTTTTGGAAATGCTCGAGCTCGATTTGCCACCATGTTTCACGATCAAGCTTTCAATTTCCGCGCGGGTGTATTTGGTCAGCGCGCCAGTCACGACAACCGATTTTCCGGCGAGCTGATCGCTAAGAATCTCGTCGTGCACTGCATCGGAATGAAGTTTCAATCCAAGCGCAGCCAAATCCTCTAACATCGAGCGACCGAATTCACTGGATTTGAAATTGAACACACTCTTGGCAATGATAAATCCGACTTCCTGGACATCACTCAACTCCTCTTCCGTGGCCAGGCAGAGTTTCTCGATTGAGCCAAACTTGCGAGCGAGAGCATGGGAGACCGTATTACCGACATGTCGGATGGATAAACCGTTTAGCAACCGCGCCATCCCCCGGTTTTTACTGGCCTCGATTCCGTCGATCAATTTTTCGGCGGACCGTCGACCCATCCGATCCAGGCTCTGCAGCTGTTCCATGGTTAGCCGATAAAGATCGCCGTAGGTTTTGACCCAACCCGCATTAACCAATTGATCAACAATTTTTTCGCCCAGTCCCTCGATATCCATGGCGTCGCGCGACGCGAAATATCGCAGGCGTTCTTTCAACTGCGCGGGACAGGATTGATTGGGGCATCGAATGAACACGCCACCATCATCTTTTACCAAGGGGGTCGTACATTGAGGACAGACCGTTGGAAACTGAAATGCTGCGGGGGGTGGATCGGGGCGCTCGTGCTTCTCGACACGGACGATGTGTGGAATGATTTTTCCAGCCTTCTCCACGACCACGACATCTCCGACCCGAATATCTTTCCGCTCAATCTCTTCCGCATTGTGTAAACTGGCGCGACTGACGGTCGTCCCAGCCAGCTCGACGGGTTCCAGATTCGCCACGGGAGTAATCGCACCTGATTTCCCGATCTGAACCTCGATCGAATTCACCTTCGTGATCGCTTCGTACTTTTCCCATTTATAGGCGATCAACCAGCGGGGGCTCTTGGACCGCGCGCCAAGCTCATCGCGTTGGTCGAATCGATTCAATTTGATCACCAAACCATCGACTTCGAAATCCAACTCGTGCAACATTTCGGTCAGTTTTTCACAATGATCGGCCGTGGATTCAATGGATGGAAAGACCGCCACATGCGGCGTTGGCGATAGTCCGTAGTTGCCGATCTCGCGCAAAAAATCCAGGTGATTATCACTGCTCAGACCTTCGCATAAGCCCGTTCCGTGACAAAACATGCGCAGATTGCGCGATGCACTGATCTTGGCGTCAAGGAGTCGCACGGTGCCTGCCGCGACGTTGCGCGTGTTCTTGTATTCAGGTTCTCCGTTGGCGGACTGCCGCTGGTTCAGTTTCACCAGGTCGGAATTTTTCATGTACACTTCGCCACGAACTTCCAGTACGGCTGGCGGATGAGGAGTCGTCAAGCGGAGCGGAACATCGACAATGGTTCGAACATTGTGTGTGATGTCGTCACCCACTCGTCCATTTCCCCGAGTCACACCGCGAACAAGCAAACCCTGCTCGTAAATCAAAGTGGCCGCGACGCCGTCAATTTTCAGTTCGACAATCCACTCGACCGGCCCGCCAAATTCCTGTTCTATTTTCCGACCAAAATCCAACAGCTCCGCCCGCGAAAAACAGTTTTCAATCGATAACATCGGCACACGATGTTCAACGGATTTGAGCTGTGGCAACGGCTCATCACCAATTCTCTGGGTCGGGCTATCGGGCGTGATCTGATCCGGGTGAGCGGATTCCAGTTCGATCAGTTGTTTCATCAACCGATCGTATTCCCGATCGGTAATGGTCGGAGCGGCAGCCACGTAGTACCGCTGATCGTGGTCGCGAATTTCGTTGCGCAATTGTTCCAGACGTTGGTGAACATCGTTCAACATGGGCCAATTTCTCCAACTGATAATTACTGGTCTTCGTAGCTGATCTCAAGAATTTTGTATTTGATGGTTCCTTTGGGCACATCAATCTCAGCGATTTCGTCGACCTTTTTTCCCAACAAGCCCCGTCCGATTGGACTCGTGATCAGGTATTTGCCATTGTCATAATCTTCATCCCCATCGCCGACCAGGGTAATGGTTTCTTCGTCGTCGTAATCGAGGTCCAGTACTTTGACCGTTGCGCCAAAGGCGACTTCATTGGTCGGGACCATCGACGGGTCCACGATTTGAGCCCGGGACAATCGAGATTTGAGTTCGTTGATTTTCGCTTGCAGCAACCCTTGTTTTTCACGTTGTGCGTGATACTCTGCGTTCTCTTTCAAGTCGCCTTCGGCCCGGGCGAGCGCGATATCTTCGGCGATTTTCGGCATCTGGAAATTCTCCATTTCATCGACTTCGGCTCGTCGTTTGTTATACGCCTCCTGCGTCATCGGAACACGGTCAACCATCGTTGCTCTCCTCATATTTCTGCTGCGATTGTGGTGCGAAACACGATTCCTTCGCAAACCGGTAAAAAAATTACGACCTCATCCACAATAGGGATCAGGCCGTTGGTGCTCAGTGAGGCAAACGTGCAGTTTGACGTCAGCCAATCAATAGGTATCCATCGCTCAGGCGGAAACAATTATCCGATATTTGGTAGTTCAATTCAACACCTGAGTTGAAAATCATGCATGGAAGCCGCCAATTGTTGTCCGCGTGTACCAGTCACGTGCGCTCGACAGTTGTTCACAGTCCGGCGGGGTGATTGGCGGATACATACAACAAACAACCGCATCCCTGGCAATAAACGGGTCGCTTCATCATTAAATCGGCGGCCATTTGCGTCGTGAGTCGCTGGCAGCAGTTGCCACAAGTTTCCGAGTCGGTTTCACCCAATACATTTTCGCCCAGCCCCTTAACTTTGCGCCGATATTCGCCGCGCAAATCCGACGGCAATTGTTTTTCAGTTGTTTCCAACGAGGTTGTCACACGGGTCAATTCCGATCCCAGCGCCTGCAACTCCTGTTCGATATCCGCCACGACTTTCGCGGCTTCCGATTTTGATTTGGCGTGATTGTTCTTGGCGGCCTCGACATCCGCCGTCAACACATCGAGACGTTCCAGCATTTCCAGAATCTCATCCTGCAACACGCTGTTGGCTTGCAAGTCGGCGGCAATGCGTTCCTTGATCAATTGAAATTCCTTGTTGGAATCGCAAGTATTCAAGCGAATTTTGAAATCAGCAATTTTTGCTTCGCGTTCGCTCAATTGCATCTGCTTGGAATCGACAGCCATTCGCGTCTTGATCGCCAGATCCTTGGCTTCCTGCCACGCGATCAGAAACCGGGCCTCGTTGGCTTGAGCCAACTTCATTTTTCGAGGTCCCCGCTCCATGCGATCGCGAATGTCAGTTACCTGTTTCAGCATCCCGTGAATCGTACGGAGTAGTCCAAAGTCAAATGCCACTAGCCAGCTCCCAAAGTTAAGGCTGCATTAGAGATGTAGGCAATATCTTACCAGTAAATACCGAGCTGCACATGACCTGGAGCGTCGCGGAGAAGCAAAGCCGCGGTGGACGTGACGCCGAAGCGAGCGACAACGTCAGCGGGCCGTGTGGGCGAAGTCCGCGTGGAAAAAAGTCAGTCCCACAAGCCTGCAGGGATTGGGCACTCGCCGCCGTCAGCGAATTGAACTTTGCCCCCGCTTCCGTCAGGTAAAATTAACCAACGATGTTATCGCAACCGTCGATCTTTACCGGTTTTCGATGCCGAGGACGCACAGCTTTTGGGTCGCGGTACAGCGTTGACAGATCAGATTGTTCCGCTTTTTCAGCCCGTGTTCAACCGGATCGGGTCAAGAATTAAACCGGCTTCCAGAAAATGTATCGAATAAAACCTGAAACATACCCGTTAAACATGGTATATTCTCAAAACATCATTTCGCGTTAGACGGGCGCGTCCCGTTTCTCATTCCTCAATCAAGTTCGTTGAATATGGATTTTGTCGGACTAGTGTTCGGTTTTCTGTTTTTCCATCGGAGAATCATCGTAGGATTTTTTCTGCTGGTAGGATTGGGATATTTCCTGATTTTCGGAGTCCACCAGATACCCAAGTACTTTCCCGACCGCGACCAACGAGGAACCAAATCAATTGTTGACCGCCGGGCCGAAAATAATGGTGGAGCGTCGAATTTGGTCGCTGGCCCGGGTGACCCGAAAACATCGGAGAATGGAGCGCTTGATTCCGATGAAACTCTTGGTAAAACTGCTGGGTCAGATTCCGATTTGGTTCCCAATTCGAATAGCGAGCCGAACCTGATTCCACCTTCGGAATTTTCTGGATTGGATCAACTGTTAGCCACCGGGACTCAAAAGGAGCTTGTCGACGAAGTACTCCGACTAACCACGCGAGCGTATCAAATTGGTCCTACCGCGGCCTTTGTAATGTTTCAGGATCGTCAGAGAATCGCTCAACGAATGTTGGAAATGGAGCTGACCGATAAACAACGAGTCTTTGCGAAAATCAATTTGATTGAATCGGTTAGTATTCTCGATTCGCTCAATTCGCAACTGGACTTAAACGTCGCCGGGGCCGGCCAGGAACTGGTGACTTGCGTCGGCCCATTGCTTGATGATCCTGACACGAACATCTCCAGCCTCGCAAATTTGGCAATGATCGTATCGCCAGGCGCGAAGTTGTTAAATGAGGGTACCGTCGAGCGACTTGCCGAGCTCAGGGCGGCAATCGACCTTCATTTTGATCGGGTCGCTGTCAACAACAAGAGTTTGCGAAAGTTCAGCGAGTTGATTGTGGAAGTCAGTAAATTGCCCTCACTCAAGGGCCAGACCCAACCGCTAGTCGACGATACAATTCGTCGGTTCGACGGTTTAACGACCGATGGCGCTCAAGTCGAAAAAAAACTATTGCAGCAGGCCTTGTATTTTACCCGTGTCGATTTGGGTGAAATCGTATTCCAAATGACCCGCAATACGGGCGACGCCAGGGCCGGCATTGACGCGCTGTTTTCCGGATTGGAGTTGTACCCGGACGTCGGATTTGGAATATATCAAACGGCCCTGGACGTGATTCGGGAGTATTTGCGGCAAGACGATCGGGAAAACGCCAAAACGTTGATTGATAAATTGGAACAGAGCGTGCTTCCGCACCATACCAATGCGAAAAACCGAGCGCTGATCGATCAAGCACTACAGGAGCTAAAAAAATTCCTCTAGCCAGTTCGCGATGTCGGTGGCGAATGAAGAGGAAGGCAACAGGCGCCTCACCGCGAGGTCATTTGGCATCGTCGGCTGGAATACTCAATGCGGGTCCTGCGATCCTGACAAAAATATCGTGTAGCGAAGGGCGCACGACTTCAAAATGAGTCACCGTTCGTTGATTGGCCAGTTGTTGCAACACCGACTGCGATTGTTCTGCCTGTTGCAATGACATTTCAAAGTAACGACCATTGGCGACAATTTCGCTGACTCCGGTTAGTGTCGGCAGAGTCTGATCTTCGGACAATCGGACTCGGATGCGATTCGCTGGATAGGCGGCTTGGATGGAATCCAGTGTGCCATCGAGAACTTTTTTTCCATTAAAGATCATGAAAATCGTGTCGCACATTTTTTCGGCCATGTCCATATCATGCGTCGAAAACAGTATCGTCGTGCCGTTCTCTCGAAGACTAAAAACAGCGTCTTTCAACGTGTTCAGGTTGACCGGGTCCAAGCCTGAAAACGGTTCGTCGAGGATGACCAATTGGGGTTTGGCTACAACGGCGGAAATAAACTGAATTTTTTGGGCCATCCCTTTGGAGAGTGCGTCGATCTTCTTGTGCGCCCAGGCCGTCGCCCCCATCCTCTCCAGCCAGGTGTCAATTTCGCGTTGGCAATTGTAGAAACCCTTCAGTCTCGCATAGTACTTTAGGACGTCAGTGACCTTCATCCGTTTATACAAGCCGCGCTCCTCGGGCAGGTATCCGAGTCGATTGTCAGCGGTTTTTCCATTCGTTTGATTCAATACCCGAACCGTACCGGAATCGGGCTGAAAGATTCTCAGGATCATTCGCAAGGACGTCGTCTTACCCGATCCGTTGGGACCGATAAAACCGTAAATGGCGCCCGCCGGCACCGCCAAATCCAAACGATCGACTGCAGTTTGCTTACCAAACGTCTTGGTTACCTGTTCAAGTTCGATCGCATTAGTCATGGATTCGGTCTTTGGTTTACTCGTCTTCGCCGGTTTTCAGTTCAATATTTAGGGTAATTTCAACATCGTCCCGTTTCAACTTCATTTTGACCGTCTTGCCTTGATCGCGGCGAATGATGCGAGTTACCGCCCGTCGGGTGGTTATCGCTTCACCTTCAATTTCCATCAGGATATCGCCATTTTTCAAACCGGCTTTCGCTGCGGCTGAATTCGATGTCACGCTTTCAATTTTGACGACCTCGTTTTCATCCGACAACATGGCACCCAATCGAAACGGTTTGGGTGTGCCAAATTTTGGCATTTTTTCCAAGTTTGCTAAACCATCCAGGACGCGCTCTGAATAGTCGATAACCCGGACCGCACCGGCACAATTGATGGCCTCGAAATCGTCTTCCGGAGTGTGGTACACATCGGTCAGTCCAGTATGGATAAACATATTGGGAACTCCCTTTTGATTGAAAGGCAGATGGTCGCTACCGCCAAACCCGTTGATTGGTTTTTCCAATTCGAGCCCGATTCCTACATTGGCGGCATCAAAAATCGGATCCAGTTGGGCCGAGGTATTCCAGTTGAAGAGAGTCAGCTCGTCGTTCCGCAACCAGCCAATCATATCGAAATTCATCATGGCTGCCGTTTTCTCCAACGGGTAGATCGGATTATCGCAATAGTGAAACGCGCCCAGCAACCCCATTTCTTCCGCCGTAAAACAAATGAAGACCATTCGTCGGCCGGGCTTTTTGTCGCGCGCGTTGAAACGGCGAGCCAATTCAATCACTGCAGCGGTGCCGGTCGCATTGTCATCAGCCCCATTGTGAATTTCACGCCGCCCGCCAGCACGCGAGCCGTAGGCACCATCCCCCAAGTGATCGTAATGCGCGCCAATGACGATGCTCTCATCGGCATTGGGACCTTCCCCTTCGATGACGCCAACGATGTTATACGTCTTGACGCCCGACGATTCAAAATCAGCTTCCAACTGCGCTTTCCAACCGGTCATTACTTGCGACACAGGTTCCAGATTCTCGTCGATCAAGGCCTCGATTTCCGCCAACGAATTCAATGGCTTGCCGGTGGCCGTATGTAATGGCGCGGTCTTCAGCAGTTCATCGAATAGACTGCGCTTAATATGTGCGAAGGGAATACCCATGGTGCCGAAGCGATCGCTGGGGATCAATTCGTCATGCTCGTCATCGGTTGCCGTTGCTGCATCGTTGACCATTAACACCGCTGCCGCGCCCGCCTGTTTCGCGGCGAGTGCTTTGGCTCCTCCCGAGGCGTGCCGGGATGCTTCGGCGCCATCAAAGACACTTTTGGCATCAGCGCCTTGTGGCTCCATCCGAATCAACACGACAATTTTGTCTTTAACATCGATTCCCTTATACTCGTCGAAATTATGCTCTTCCGCTGTAATCCCGTAGCCCACAAAAACCAAATCTTGATCCACTTTAAATCCGCGACGGGACGTTAAGACTTGCCAGTCTTTGCCCAGTTCCGGATGGAGGACGATATCATTGGGACCGGAAAGCACCAATTTGACGCTGTCAGTTTTCAATTTCGAGACATTGCCAACTTCCATTTCCTGAAAATAGGAACCGTTTTCGAGTGGTTTGAGGCCCGCTTTTTTATACTCCTCAACGATAAAATCCTCAGCCAATTTGATGCCGGGTGTGCCCGGTTGTCGTCCAGCCATTTCATCGGACGCGAGGTATTTGATATCGTGAGTAACTCGATCCAGGATTTTTTGTTGTTCGGCCTGCTGGGCTGGCGAGAGCTCGGCAACAACGGTCGTCTTTTCAGCCGTTTTTGCTTCCGGTGTCTGTGTTTCAGGTGTTTGAGCTTTGGACTTGTCGGCTTCCTGCGCGGGTGCAGATTGCGGTGTAGCCAACAGAGTCGGCGGGGCCAACATCATTCCGGCAACCGCCACGATGCTGCACATCAGCAACCTTGCCACGGAATTACCAACCCTGTTCTGCTTGACGGAATTAAGTGCCATGAACGACTCCAATTATTTGCCAGGAGATTTTTGTTTGTCAGTTGAATTCAATTTATCAAGATTCGTTGCCGTTGTCTGCGACCTGGATCACGTTCGAATCGTGCGACAAAACCGGGGTTTGTCTTTCTGATTCCGATTGTCAATAATGCAGCCGACAAAAATCGCCAACCCCTATGACTGGTTGCCTGAAAATAATAGCGGAAACCGGCGCAAGGGGGTACCCGACGCTCTTGCATTCGGCTTGCTGCCGGTTTACATTCCGTTCCGGCATTGCGATTTTACCATGGAGTCCACGGAAACATGAATACTCGAACAGCTCAAATGACTTATAACCGACTCGAACTGTTAAAACTGATGTACCTTAGCCGCGAGGGAGATCGCCGCGAGGGAGTATTGCTCCGACAGAGCAAAGGCTGGTTCCAAGTCGCCGGCATGGGGCACGAAGCGTTGGGAGTCATGGCATTGCTATTGGAGCTAGACGACTACCTGTTTCCCTATTACCGCGATCGAGCAATGGTGCTTGCCAAAGGGGTGACCAACGCGGAACTGGCCAGTGCGTATTTTGCGAAAATTGGTTCCTCCAGTGCTGGTCGACAAATGCCGGGCCACTATTCTGACCGCAGTCGAAATATCTGGAGTGTTCCCACGCCGACCGGTGCCAATGCATTACCAGGTTGCGGTGTGGCCTGGGCGATGAAACTGGACAATAAACCGAATTTGGTCGTGGCGACGGTGGGTGATGCGGCATCGCGACAAGGCGAGTTTTACGAGGCGATTGCGTTTGCTCTCGAACGCCAACTGCCAATCGTGTTCGTGGTTGAAGACAACAACTACGGAATCAGCACCAATACCGAGAAATTCAATCCCTTTAAATTAGGGGTGTTCGATGAAAGCTACTTGGTGCATATCGACGCGCGGCATCCGGACCGCGTGTTTGATGTCGCCAGCGTGGCATTGCAAAAGGCCCGCAGTGGCAACGGCCCGACGGTGATCATCGCAGAAGTGGATCGCTTGTGTTCCCACACCAGTAGCGACGACCATCGCGTCTACCGACCGCAATCCGAAATCGACGCGATGTCTCACCGCGACCCGATCGACGTCTTGTCGCGCGAGTTAATTGAATCGGGTGAATTGTCGGCCGAAGAATGGGACAGCATCAAATCCGCGATTAACCAACGCGTGGATCAAGAGTATATTGCCGCTGAATCGGAAGTCGACCCGACGCCGCAGGACTTGATGATCGAACTTTTGGGTGATGCACCCGAACCAATGGCTCCGCCAATCGAGGGTGGCAAGAAATTACGGATCGTCGACTCGCTCAATCAGATCTTTCGGCATGGCTTGCAAACCAATGACCGCTTCATCATGTTCGGCGAAGACATCGAAGCTCCCAAAGGGGGCGTGTTTGGCTTGACCGCAGATCTCTCGGACGAGTTTCCACAACGGGTGTTTAACGCGCCGCTGGCCGAAGCGACGATTGCCGGCGTCGGAATCGGGATGGCTTGTTATGGAATGAAACCGATATTTGAGTTTCAGTTCATTGATTTTATTGGGCCAGCAATGAATCAAATCAGTCAAAATCTCGCCACCTTGCGCTGGCGAACCAATGGAGATTGGACTTGCCCATCCGTGTTTTATGCTCCGTATGGCGCCTATTTGCCCGGCGGTTCGATCTGGCATTCGCAATGTAATGAATCGATTTTCGCACACTTTCCCGGCATCCGAGTCGTCGTGCCCAGCACGCCCGAGGACGCGACGGCGTTGATGTGGACCGCGATGCATGCCGGCGATCCAACCTTGTTTCTAATTCCCAAACATATGTTTCGGCAACAAATGGAAACTCCCCAATCCATCCCCGCCGTCGGATTTGGCCAAGCGCGAATTCGTCGTGCCGGCGACGATGTCACGTTGGTGACCTGGGGTAATTGTATTGAGTTGGCATTTGCAGCAGCGGACCATTTGGCGAACTCGGTTTCCGTCGAAATTATTGATTTGCGATCGATTCAACCGTGGGACCGACAAACGATTGTCGACTCGTTGGCTAAGACCGGCCGGTTGGTGGTGGTTCAAGAAGACGGTCGCTCGTGCAGTGTCGGCCAAATGATCATCAGTGAGATCTTGGGCGACGCCGAAAGTTTCAACCTGTTTGTCAGCGCTCCGCAGCTCGTTTCGAAGCCAGACGTTCCGATCGGTTACAATCCGATTTACGAATATGCAGCATTGCCAGATACCGATCAAGTGATTGCGGCTATTAACAACACCATGGAGGATTGATCGGCGATGCCCATCATTTCAGTACGTATCCCACAATTGGGCGAAGGCTTGCAAGAAGCTTTGTTGATCGAATTCTTAAAAAAACCGGGAGACAAAATCATTCGTGACGAACCGATTTATGTCATGGAAACCGATAAAGCGACCACGGACGTCGAGTCTCCCTATTCGGGCACGTTGGTTGCTTGGACGGTTGAGGCCGGATCGGTTTTAGAGATCGGCACGGAAGTCGCCAAAATGGAAGTGGCCGACGGAGTAAAAGAAATGTCGGCCGGGCATGGTCCGGAGTCCAGCAGTTCCGCGACGAACACACCCAGCAGCGCTGCACTCGATACCGGTGCCGCGGCCAGGAAGCCAGTCGCTCCGGCAGCGAATGTGATGATCCCGCCCAAGACTCGTAAGTATCTTAAAGACAACAACTTGCTCGACGACGTCGCCAAAATTCCCTGTTCCGGTTCCAAAATGATGCCGGAAGATGTCGACGCGTATTTGGCGACAATCGGTGGCGGTTCCGTTTCCACCGAGTCCTACAAAATTCAACCGTTGCCCAAATCCCAGATCGTGTTGAATTTCCGATTGGGTCGCGGTGCCAAAGCTTGTGTCCCGGTTACCGTCATGACCGAAATCGATTGGACGGCCATAAATTCGGCGCGGGATCGGGCACGTCAATCCAACGGGCCAACCGGTTTCGCGATGGCCTGTTGGGCAGTTGCACAGACGATGAAAATCCACGAAAAATTCCGCAGCTCACTGACTGCGGATGGGAATTCACTGAAGATCTTTCACCAGGTAAATCTCGGAATCGCCGTCGCGTTGCCAGGTGATGAAATGGTGACCGCGGTGATTCGCAATGCCGGTGAAATGTCGGCCGCTGAATTTTTTGCGGCCTACGAAAAACAGATCAATTCGGTTCGAGACGGAAAAGATCAAGCCGACGAATCGACAACGGTTACCGTTTCGAATATCGGCAAAGCCGGCATGCGCATCGGTATTCCAGCGATTGTTGCGCCGGCGGTGGCCACATTGGCCATCGGGGCGGTTTATCAACAACCGGTCCCCGACGGGAATTCGTTCAAGTTTCAGCCCCAAGTCAATGCGACGCTCAGCTTTGATCATCGCATCGCCAACGGCATCGGGGCCGCTAACTTTTTGAATGATGTTCGAGAAAAAATTCAGTCCTACAAGTTCGTTTGACGATTACTCCCTGAACGTTTTTTCCCAATACGGTTATCGAATCGCTCCGGCAGCGTCGAGGATTTGTGAATTCGAAACCGAATTGCCGAACGTTTCGAATTGATCGAATTGCCAAACCACCGTTTTGGATTTTGGTTGAATCTCGACCAACAACGGCTGACCGGGGCCCGCGTGACAATTGCCGATCAGGTAATTTCCGTTGGCAAGAACTTCCAACGTCGTCACCCAGGCCAGGGTAATATTCGGTAACTCGTTTTGGGACAACTGCCAAACAATTTGTTTGGCCGGGTTAACTTCGATCACGCTATGTCCGTTTCCGGTCGCGATCAGGGTATTACCGTTGGCCAAGCGCAAAGCACAAAACAGCTTGTTGCCCCAGGCTTCGGGTCCATGGCCATCGGCGGGCTCTCGACCGGATAGCGGCACTTCGAATTCCCAAACAACGATTCCCTTGGCGTCATATTCTCGTGCGAATCCATCCCCCTCATGACTCACCAAGTAATTTCCGTTGTTCAATTTCCGCACCAGTCGAGTGTCCATATGCGGATGCGGTCGATCTAATTTTAATTGAATTTGCGTCAGTAATTTTCCCTCGCGATCGATCTCGATAATTCGACCAGGGCCCGACTCGGCAATCATCAGCTTGCCATCGCCGAGAGGTTGAAAGGCGTGAACCTCGACGTTTTTTCCGGCGTTCCCATTCATTTTCCCGGCATCGTAGCTCCACACAACGGATTTCGTTGCTGGATCAATCTCGACAATCCGGTTGGCGCCTTCCAGGATCAAAATATGTTGATTGGGCAACACATGCATATCATGCGTCGCGCCCCATTTCATTTCCCATTCAATGTCACCCTCTTTATTGACGATCGCCAGTCGTTCATTGCCTTGCGTAATCAGCCGATGTTGAGCCAACAAACAGCTCGGCAGAACAAGTAACAGCCCCCCGGTAGTCCCCCAGATCAACCGACGAATCTTCGTAATTTTGTTGGTGCGCATAATCAATATTTTCGTGTTTTAGAGTTTAGTTACAACGACCTGATTGTGATGCTCTTCCAGCGGAGAAGCAAACGAAAACGGCAAGTTCTGGTTAGGAAAGTGTCAAAAAACCGATTAGAATGCCAAGGCGTTTTTGTTCTGGCCCGCTTTTCCATTTCCGCTTGAAAGCAAACCATGTTGAAAATCGTTTGTCCAAAGTGTCAATACGCGATGACCCTCTCGCAATTCAAACCCGGGAAATTTACCCCGACCTGCAAAGGTTGCCAAACGAAATTTCAGTTGTTGATTGCTCAGAAGCCGGATGGCACGTTCGCCTTTAAATCTGAGATCCTCAAGCCGCCTACAAATCCGCCGCCGACTCCTGATCCGGTCAAGAAGCCCGCCCTTCGTTCCCCGGCACCATCCCATTTCGACGAAACCCGGCAGACCGATTTGTCGCCAGCGACAAACAGTGACCACCTCGACGCAACTCAGGCGTCACTGCCAACTCCGATCAAGAAGAATGCTCCGACGATCGCGGCGACAGGAAACACTCAAGCCGAATCCGGCGTTGCGCGCATGTCGATCGGAGCGCAAGATCCACAATTGGGTGGCAACTTGGGTCCGTATCGTTTGTTGAAACTATTGGGGCAGGGCGGCATGGGTTCCGTTTTTCTGGCCAAACAAACATCGCTTGATCGCAACGTCGCGCTAAAGGTTATCCGAACCAAATTGGCTGATCGGCCTGCGATGATGGCGCGGTTTACCCGCGAGGCCTACGCGGCGGCTCAACTGGTTCATCCCAATGTCGTGCAGGTCTATGACATGGGTGACGATCGAGGGAATTGTTTCTTCAGTATGGAATTGGTGCAAGGTTCGTCGCTGGCAGATTACGTTGCCGACGGCAAAAAAGTTGATCCAGAACAGGCGGCCAGTTTTATTTTGCACGCCGCGCGCGGGTTGGCCTTTGCACACAATGCCGGCATGGTACATCGCGATATCAAACCGGCAAACCTGTTGGTCGACGCCAGCGGGATTGTGAAAGTCGCCGATTTAGGGCTGGTCAAAGTCGCCGATCAAGCCGACATCGAAGACCGTGACGAACTGGATGAAATGTCGGCACTCTCGGCATCCAAAGAGCTAACGCGTTTTGGAACCGCCGTTGGGACACCGTATTATATGGCTCCGGAACAAGCCCGGAATTCCGTCACGGTTGATCATCGCGCCGATATTTATTCGTTGGGTTGTACGTTTTATGTTTTGTTGACGGGTCAGAAACCATTTGACGGCAACTCGTTTCAGGAAGTCGTCTCCAAACACTCGTCGGCCCCGTTGGTAGTCCCAAGTCGTTTGGTCGCGCGAGTTCCCGAGTCATTGTCGGCGATCGTCGCCAAAATGATGGCCAAAGATCCCGCTGATCGCTACCAGTCCATGCAGGCGTTGATTCCCGATCTGGAGAAGTTTCTTGGTATTTCCTCAACGGTCGCGTTTACTCCCGAAGAGCAAGACGCCGAATTACTCGAACGACAGGCCGGGCAATTCAACAGTATCAGTTTGGCTCGCTTGCGCGGCGTGTTGCCGCTGGCGCTGATCCAATGCCACTGACTTTGGAGAATCTTTATTGGATCGCTGGAGTTGGCACGAGATTTGCGCCAGTGAGTCAGGTTTAGTTGCGCACCTGACAATTTCGTTGAGTGGTATTCATGAGCCA
>JANNPW010000063.1:0-44382 GCA_031400405.1 Mariniblastus sp. | reverse complement strand
GATTGTTGTGTATTTAATACCACCGGCTTGTCCGGTGGATTGTTGTGTTTTTAATACCACCGGCTTGTCCGGTGGATTGTTGTGTTTTTTGCTACAAACTTGCTGGGCCATGGATTCGTTCTTCAGCCGGATTCGCCTCGGGCGAATCCGGCTGAAGAACGAGGTGAATGGGGGGGATCCTTTGGTGTAGCTCAAAGCCGAAGCTTCCGCTGGAAAAGCCAGCGGGATTCCAACACGGTTCACTACCCTCGATGCAAACTTGTGTAGATACCAATGCGATTGTCCCGATCGGGAACACAAGGGCTGTTGATTTAATGCTCGACGAGCCTGTTTTGTTTAACGACAAGCCGCAGTGCGATGGAAGTCACTGCGGCTTGCCGTTAAACGCAATCCCGGTCAATCTTGTGCAGATGCTAATGGCAAAAAATTGGGGTCGCTGCGCGTTTCCAGCCCCAAATTGGCCGGAGCCCGTCTAAACTGCGGACCGCCCGTTCGAATTGATTCGTTATTTCAAGAAAGGCCCTTTTTCCAGGAAAAACTGCCCCTCACGAAAAAACCAAAAAAACCAAAAAAAACCAAAAAATTTGCGGTCCATGTATTGAACGGGCGAAAATACCAGCTAGTTTAATGTTCGTGTTGAATGTGGAGGTTCTATTGATTGTGCAACCCTGGTGGGTACTTCCAGCTTTCGTCTTTTGAAAAAGGAAACATTTTATGAAGCTTAATTTGATTCGAAGCGTGGCCGTTTTGGCGGCGATGGCTTGTCTGTCGATGAGCCAGTTGACGGTCAAGGCTGACCTGTTGTGGGACAACGGTCCGATTATTACTCATCTTGGCGGCATGACTGCTCCCGCCGGAGCCGATCGAAGTGCAATTGCTCCGGGACCTCCGGCTGGTTCTACTTTCGGCGTTGGTGGAAATGGTGGTGGAACGGTCCGACTGGCTGATGACTTCACCGTAGCCAGTGCATTTACAATTAATAGCATTCAGGTTTTTGGATATTTGACCGGCGCGACCGCTCCCGGCGCGACTGGGGTGACGATGCGCATCTGGAGTGGCCTGCCTGGTGCTGGATCGGTTGTTTGGGGAGATACCACCACAAATGTCCTTTCAACGACCGGTTGGATGGCCAGTCCGTCAAACTTGGGTGTTTTCCGTACAACCACTGCGGATACCATTAGTACAACCCGTCGAGTCCAAGAAATAACCGCCAGCGGTCTGACTATCAATTTGGCTGCCGGTACCTATTGGCTAGATTTCAGCTACACCGGGATCAACTTTACGCCTACCGTGAGTAATCCACTTAATATGGTACTTGGAAACGCTTTGCAATCCCTCGATTCAGGCGCGACCTATCCAAATTTGTTGGACGGTACAGCTCCAAATCAAGTTCAAGCCGCAGTTCCGTTTATCATCAATGGAACAGCCATTCCTGAACCAACTGCATTGTCGTTGTTGGTTTTGGGAGCGTTGGTTGGTGTTTCCCGACGTCGTCGATAAACTCCGGTTAACTTAAGAAAATGTAGCGAGGCTCCCGCAAATTACTGCGGGAGCCTTTTTTTGTGTCTAATTTCCGGGGGGTGGGTAACGGCTTAAGCCCGCCGGAAAGTGGCATAGGCTTCCAGCCTGTGTTTCAACGTGGCATAGGCTTCCAGCCTGTGTTTTAGCAATCACCGATGTGGCATAGGCTTCCAGCCTGTGTTTCAGCAATCACCGATGTGGCATAGGCTTCCAGCCTGTGTTTTAACAATCACAGGCTGGAAGCCTATGCCACATTAACCGCCTCGATTTCGAACCAACTGGTTGTCGGTAGTTTTCGATCGAGATAAACTTTTCGTATCGCGATGTCATTTTTTTGTTTTGCCTAACCCGGATTTTCAGAACGATCATGTCACACAAAAAATCAAAACCCTCTCGTTCCCATCGCCAAAAAAACAACGTCAGGCGAACCAGCGGCCTGAACACCGGATACGAGCCGTTAGAACTACGCCAATTGCTGGCGAATGTGATTGGCCCGTCGTCTGATTATTCGGTTGCGGCAAATATCAGCAATGTGTTTTCGCCGGATGCGGTGACGCTGCGAGAAATGCTCGCGCGGACCGCCGTAAACACCTACGCTCCTGGTGAACTCGTCGTCGCGGTCGAATTGCCAGTGGCCCGAAATCAAGCCAACAATTACTTACGCACCTATGCCTGGAATGACCTGACCGGGATCAACTCGGTCTCGGTGATCAACACCATGATGACCGTCGCCCGTGATAACAACCACAGCGTCGCCTTGGTTCGTCTAGACCTGGGCCAAGGCGCGGACGTCGTCGCCGCGATGACCCGACTGGACCATCAAGCTGATGTCTATTGGAGTTCACCGAACTTTGTTTACTTCGGCGCGGACCCGCGCGACTTTACTCCCAACGACCCCAGTTACGCCAGCCAGTATCATCATCCCTTGATGTCAAACAATCTGGCGTGGGATATTTCGTTAGGCAATCCCAACATTCGAATTGGTGTGACAGACGATGGCGTGTTGCTGACCCATCCGGACTTAGCACCTAACATCTTTGTCAATACCGGCGAGATCGTCGGCAATGGTCTCGACGATGACAGTAACGGCTACATCGACGATGTTAACGGGTGGGACTTCAGTTCCAACAACAACGATCCGAATCCAAATGCCGTCGCTAACGATCATGGTACCCATGTGTCCGGGATCGCGGCAGGTCGCACGAACAATGCGATTGGGATCGCGGGAACGGCTGGACTTTCGACGATCATGCCGCTGCAGTTTTACGCCGGCACGGGAGCCTGGACGGCTGCGGTGATCAACGCGACGTATCGCTATGCTGCCGATATGGGAGCGCAGATTGTGACGACCAGTTACAACGTGGATAGTTGGGTTGGTGATCCAGTATTCACCGCTGGGCTCCAGTACATGTACGATGCCGGTGTGTTGCATTTTAATTCGGCCGGGAACAATAGTGCCTTAAATCCTCCGCGACAGGTGTTTGAACAATCCTTGTTTGTGGCCAGCACCGATAGTGCGGACTTGCGCAGCAGTTTCAGCAACTACGGTACCGGCATTGATATCTCGGCACCTGGCTCAAGTATTTTTTCGACGATCGCCGGCAATAGTTACGGTACTAAATCCGGCACGAGTATGTCGACGCCCAACGCCGCTGGTGCTGCGGCGTTATTGTGGGGTGCCAATCCAACTTGGAACCGAGACCAGGTGGCGGCGCGGTTGCTGGCGACGGCAACCAACATTGATGCTTTAAATCCCTCGACCGCCGGATTGTTGGGAACGGGCCGGGTGAATACTTTTGCGGCGCTGACGACGGCACTGGCCGCTCCAAAAATCAAATCGCTTACCGGACTGCCAGCTCAAAGTTCCGTGACCAACAATTTTTCAGTCGGCTCCTTTACCGTCTCCTTCAACCAAGTGCTGGATTCTGCATCCGTAAACAATTCTGCCAATTTTGTGTTGCGTGAATCGGGCGCGGACGGCATCTTTGGCAACGGCGACGATCGAATTGTCCCGCTCACGGCTAATAAGACGTACCGTGTCGGTACCAACGAACTGACCTTTACGATTGGTGGTGCGCCGTTAGAGCCCGGCAACTATCAATTGTCGTTGATTTCCGGTGGCTTGAAAAATCCCTTTAACACGGCGCTGGACGGCAACGGCGATGGCACCGGCGGTGATAATTTTATCCGCAGTTTCACCTTGGCACCCAACACGGTTCAGTTGCTTAGCCAGGGATCGCAGGTCTATGAACAGCGATATTCAGGCAATATTTCGACCAATGGCGAAAAAGATGATTACTATCTGAATTTAGATGCCGGACAAAAACTATCCATTTCAGCGCAGGCCAGCGGCGCGTTGGTTCCGACGATTCAAGTTCGTAATCCGGCGGGAGTTTCGATCGCCAATGTGAACGGCAGTGCGGGCGTCGCATTCACCAGCAACGTGGATATTAGCACACCTGGTCGCTATCGCTTGACTTTCGGCGGCGTGGGCGCCAGTAGTGGGTTATACAATGTGCGGATCGTGCTCAATGCCGGGCTGGAAATTGAGGGGCTGAACAGTTCCACCAACAATACCTTAGCGACCGCCCAAGGAATTGATGCCACCGCGATTGGATTGGGCACAGGGATGGCCGATCGTTTGGCGGTTGTTGGGCAATTGCCTTCCTCGGCCGGTACTGCCATCTTTTCAGAGAACTTTGAGTCGGGCAGTCTGGGCTCGCAGTGGACCACTTCCAGTTCGACTGCCAATGGGCGAATCCGGATTTTAGGATCCAGCGGGACAGCCGCTGGCAGTTTTGCGATGCTGATGGATACCTCGGCCAGCAATGTTAATAATCGTAATCAAGCCGATTGGACGGTCAATTTAGCGGGACTAACGGCGGCTACTTTGCGATTTTCGCACGCCAGTTTTGCCGACGAGGTTCATACGTTACCGGCGTCATTTACGGGCTCATCCGATGGTGATGGGGTGGCGATCAGTGCCAATGGCACGAATTGGTTTACCGTTTTTTCTCCCACCACAACCTCTACCTCAGGATTGTGGATTCAACAAAACGTTGATTTGGTGGCCGCCGCAAACGCCGCCGGTATTTCACTCAACTCGAATTTCCGGATCCGATTCCAACAATTTGACAATAATCCGATCGCTACCGACGGACGCGGTTACGACGAAATCTCGATCTTGACGCCGGCAGCCGGTGAGGATTGGTTTTCGTTCTCGCTGGCCGATGGTGAATCGGCAGCCCTCGCGGCCTCGCGATTGGCGACGGTCGGCAGCGTGAGTATCGCACTCTACAATGGAAGTGGCACGCTGCTGCGATCGGGTGTCTCGGCCACCAACATCAGTAGCTACATTTCGCGATTCCAGGACACGACCACCAACGGTGTGCGCGATAACTATTTCGTCCGCATGACGGGTTCCGAAGCGGAATTCAATTTATTGGTGACCCGCAACGCCGAGTTCGACCGGGAAGCAAACGATGCGGCGAATTCGACGGCCCAGGACATTAATGGATTGCGCGGCGCATTTGGATTTACCACGACTAATCCAGATTTATATTCGTTTACCGCTACGGCTGGCGAAGCGATTCGATTCGACGCCAGCCTACCGGCCGGTGGTCCCGACTTGTTCGTTAACGGACTGGGTAATTCCAGCAATCTGCAATTGCAATTAATCGCCCCCGGTGGCGCCACGGTGGCGACAGGCACATCCAATGTTCAATTCACGGCAGCGTCCAGCGGAACGTATTACCTGCGCGTGGCAGCGTTGTCAGGCAGTGGTGAGTATTTTGCCGAACGCGCGATTCAATCGAGTGTCAAGGTGGAAACAGGCACCGTGAACATGGTCGGCCTGGACTTGATTTCCGTAACCTTCAGCCAGACGTTTGTCGATCCGATTGTCATTATCAGCCCGCCCGGATTTGCAAATAATTTACCCATCCTGGCCAGTGTCACGAATGTCGGTCCCAATGGATTTGACGTGCGGCTGAGTCTTTGGAATACGGCTTTTGAAACACCTGTTTTTGAAAACCTGAGATACATTGTATTGGAACGCGGTGTCACGACATTGCCGAACGGTTCGCGAATCATCGCTGGCGAAGCCTTGGCTTCCGATGCTACGTTTGTTCAGCAAACTTTTTCACAGGCCTTTGCGACGGTGCCCGTCGTGGTTACCTCGGCCGATTTGAGTATTTTCCAGTTTGCTCGGACTCCGCGCGTGCGTTCGATCACAACCAACGGTTTCGAGTTGTCGACCCAATTCGCGGAACGGATAGGTTCACTGGTTGACGATGAATCCCCGGTTTACTATCTGGCAATGGAGCCAGGTCGGTACAGTTTCGGCACTTGGGAGATGGAAGTCGGTTTGACCCCGACGCTGGTTTCCCATTTGCCCAACGCGTTCAATTTCCAACAACCGTTTGCCGGAGCTCCAACATTACTGGCGAATATTCAGACGTTCAATGAAAGCGATCCGGCGGCGCTGCGGCTGATTAATTTATCCGCCACGGGCGCGACGTTGTTCATCGGCGAAGAACAGACGTTGGATCTGGAAATGAACCACGCGCCGGAACAGGTGGGCTATGTTGCGCTCTATCAAACCGGCCTGTCGAGGTTGGCGAATTCCAACCCGCGCGGCAAGGTTCTCGACGGATCGTCGAATCTACGGATATTTGCCGGAATTAATTTTGTCAGCTCGCCGTCGTTGGATCGCTCCACGAGTTCGCGTGTCAACGGTCTGCAGCCAGCCCAGGAAATTATTGCCAACCGGGAGGTGGCGATTCGCACTTCGCCCACCAACCGCACTGATATTTCCAAAAATGAATCTGGGGAGCCGGTCGTTTCAAAACCGATTGCCTCGTCAAACAAGCAACGGCGCCACGACGTGGCTTTTGACGTGGCCTTTGCCGGTTTAGATTGGGAAATGCACGAAACGGTCCAGCCAGTGGGAACAAACCGAACCCGCTAACAAGGGCGCTCGCGGAGTTAACTATTTTCGCGGACGTGCCGAACACGAAGATTATTTTTTTCGGCCCCACAAAATATTCCGTTGCATTTCCCTTTCCGCGAGCGGCCGTGTGAAGGCTGCCAATCGCAGCCCCACACGTAACGGGCTGTTGATTTAATACTTAATGCGCATGTAATATTTAACGACTCGCCGCTGGCGACGTGCGATGGAAGACGCTCCGTCTTACATCTTTTTGTATCTGCATTCTCTCGTCGTTTGAAGTAGAATGAGTGATCCAACTGGGTTCGAATTTGTATTTTTCCTGAAAATTGATCGACACTTCCATGGCCGACCCAATCAAACCAACCGATCCGACATCGCGCGGGGGCGAGAAGCCAGATCCGGCCCCTGCAAATGCGGAGTCGGCGCAACCATTGCCAAATCCGGCAGACCCGGCTCCCGCCCCGCGAAAAAACTATATTCCGCGTCAAACCCAGATAACGCCCGAACTGGAAGCGATGCAACGGCAAGCCCGAAGACAACAACACATACGGGCAAAAGGACGAAAAACTCTTCGAATCGTGGCTGTCATTGCACTGGTTTGGATCGGCTTGGGAGCAGTTCTCGGATACGTTTATTTCGGCGACAAAATCGCCGACATGTGGGGATACCAACCAGACGACGTAACCGATTCAAAGGAACCGACGGATCTCGCACCGACAATTCCGACACTCAAAATTGGTTCGTCTGAAATTTTATCACAATTGGGTGAGCTGGATCAGCAAATCAACAATGACACAACGACCGCGAAGTATGTTACTTGCCTGAAGAGAAAAAAGCTGGCTGAACAATTAATCGAGTTGCAAGAGAGTCCGGATTCTGTTTCGATCGGCGTCACTGAGAAAATCAACTCGCTGATTGCGTTGTCGTCATTATTTGCAGAGCAGGCGACTGACGAGCGAGAGGTTCGCGAAGAATTGCGGACTGTCTCTTCGGAGTATCTCCTGTCGGAAAATCCCCTGATTGCGAGTTATGCCAGAATGGGCATCGTGACCGCGACTCTGGTTGACTATCTGACTCGTCCCTCGGATGAAAATTTGACCGCCGTCTCCGCGTGCTTTCAATCCGCACCAGCCGAGCTTTCGCCCCAGGTTGATCGACAGATGTTGGTTGTGATTACGCTGTTGAATAAAGTTCAGAATCCCCAACACGCGCAAGAGTTGAAACAATTGTTGGCGCAGAAGTTGATTAGCCATAGCGCTACCAGCTTTCGAGAGATGGGACAAGCGTTGTTTGATCAATCGGTGATCGGACTTGTCGATGTCGAAACGCTGCGGTTGACAGTTTCGGATGGTAGTGCGCTGGCGATTGAAGAATTACGGAAATTGATCGACGGAATTACTCGGTCGCCACAGCTCGGTCCGATAACTTATCTCATTGCCCTCTCGACTCTTGAACCGATTCACCTGACGAGCGAGCAGACTCTGGAACGAGAGCTGATTGGCAAGCTGCAAATTTCTGCCGCCCAGTTGTCGGATGAGTCGACTCGCGCAGACGTGCAGCGAATGCTGCAGCAATACGAAACCCGACACGCCTTGATTGGCAATCCATTCCGGTTTGATAGCGGATCGCCGGCGGAACAACCGCTCGATCCGACGGCGCAGGCCACCGTGATTGTGTTCCTGTCCGGTCAACCCGCCAACGCCAGTCGTTGGCTGAGGGGATTCGCTGGTATTTCAAACAGTGACGGCAGTGTGCGATACGTGGTCGTGTGGTCTGATGCGGAACCGTTAGCGGCGGAAATCCAACAAGAATTTACCGCGGCGATGCCCCACGCCAAATTCATTTGGCCGCCATTCAATCAAGCCTACCTGAAACAATGTCCACCCAATTGGTTCCCGTACATGGTGCTGGTCGATAAATCTTCCACGACTCTGGCGGTTGGGATCAACCTCGAAAAAATCAACGAGCGAATGGCGAAATCTCGAATCTCAGAGAAGTAACCTGGCAAGCATTCGCGCATTAACCGCTGCCTGAAGTGCGCGGGCAAGACCGAACGCCGTGAGTCAACCGCCGAATTCAACGCCGTTCATTGTACTGGGCGACAAATAGAGATGCTGATTCGCCGCGTCGATAATCAGGTTAAAGCGTTTAAGAATATCACCCCCCAAGACGCTAATTTTCTGCTTTCCCAACGCTCCTTCGAACATCTCGATTGGGACCTCCGCAAAATGGATTCTTCCCAAACCAAGGGACGACAATTTGACCTTTTTTGTTTTCAAAACGTTACCCAAGGCATCCTTCAGCTCTCGTTCGCTGATCGTTGGTAGCTTGGCAGCGAGTTCGTGTTGGCGGACAAACTCGTCATCCAGCAATACCGTTCCGCCAAATCCGGAATGAATCATGAACTGATTCGCAAACTTACTGTCTCCAACGGTTAGCTCGCCAACGACATACATGGCGCCATGGTCGACCGAAAAATCCAATCGCTGAAAGGTCGAAGCGGTTTCGGTGGCAGGCGGGGGAAGCGTCGTATGAATGACGAGTTCACGGTGGTCAAAATTGATCTCGAGGATCTGGCCGGCAAAAAGATTGGGCCCGAATTTTCCGTCTGTCCCTGGCCCGGAAAGTTCATCGACGAAAATGGTCTGCTGGTTCCATTCCAGATTCCCGATTTGCAACCGGTTACCCGTGCTGACACTCGCTTGGGCAGTTCCACCCCAACTCTGTACCTCGACTGACTCATTCATTTTAAGGCTGGGAATTTTTTCGACGGCGGCACGGGTTAATGAAATCGAGTCAACGGCAGTGTGAAACATCAAGTCTAATTTGTCGGTTCCATTGATTGTTACTTGTACGGAGATGTTATTCGATTCGGTCAGCGTAAACGGAATCCTCGCGGCGGATGAAATTTGTCCGACGGCCTCCTTCGCAGTCTCCTGTTGATCGCTGGGTTGCATTTCCGGCGCGGAAACCAGCGGCGTGAATTGGCCCGAGGCCCCGTCGAATTGCGTCGACAGGAACATTCCGACGACCAGCGAAGGAATGGCAGCAGCAGCAATGAAGCGTCGGCGATTTTTCATGTGCGATTCAGTTGGAAATTAACTTGTTGGACCTATCGTACATCAACCACGTCTCATCGTCCTCGTGGTCCATTTCGGTGTTCCCAAAAAATTCCAATAGCCGGCAGTATGCTGGGGCGACACCAAAGTATTTTTTCAATTCATTTTTTTGGTATCAACAGAAATACCAGAGTCAACGGACTACTGGCTTGACCCTTTTTGTTCTCCGCAAGCCCAAGAGGCCCATCATTCCGATTAAGGCGAAAGCGGTCGGTTCGGGAATTGGTGTGAACAGACTGATGTCATTGCCATCGCCGCGACCGTACGAAATTCGTAAATCCTGACCATTGAAATTCCCGATCAGTGACCCTTCTCCAAGACCCGTGAAGAACCCGGTTCGCGTCCCGCCGATCTCCATGATGAGAAACTCCATGCCCGAGCTTAGCTGAAAATTGTCCCACATTGCAGCGGACAGAGAACCTAAAATCGTCGCGTTGCCGGCGACGATCATCTTGTCAAAGTCGCCATAATTCAGCCCGCCCAACTCGAACAAGGTGTTGGAACCGGATCCAAGCGAGACGTTGCCTCCGAAGCTGACAACCGCAGGACTGTTGCCAGGACTGAGGTCTCCTTCGAAGAACACACTGCCGGTTCCGGTATAATTGCCCGCTCCCGAAACACTGCCGAAAAACACGCTACTGCCCTGTTGGCTGGTCCGGATCTCACCGTTGTTGACAACATCATCGTAAAACGTCGTCGTCGCGTTGCCCGAAGTCACAATCAATCCGCCACTGTTGTTGGCGACATCACCGACAATATCCGCGGTGCCGCTGAAGGCCATGTTGCCTTGATTGATCCAGCCCGCACCGGCAAGGAATTGGCCGCGACCGGTGATCAATCCACCAGCAGCATTGGTCAGGCTACCACCGAACTCAATCACGCCGCCAAAGTTGTTGATCCGCCCGGCGTTGGAATTGTTCGTGCCGGCAAACCGCAACCACTCGCCGGAAACGGCGCGAAGCTCTCCACTGGCCGTGTTGCTGATTCGGGAACCCAGCAGACCATTACCGTGAAGCGTGCCGGAGTTGACCAGATGCACTCCGCTGGAATCAACGGCGTTGTTGGTGAGTGCGGTGAACGACGAAGCAGCGTTCAATCCACTGAGGTTCACATTGCCCGCCAGCGAACCGCTGGCCGCGTTGATCCGTTTGAAACTGTTTTGTTCGGTCGTCCCAAATTCAAATCGCCCACCGTTCAAGTTGACACTGCTGGCTGAATTGATCGACATGTTTCCGCCGACGGTAACCAGTCCATTGTCGTAAATATTCAGCGTCCCGGTGCCAGAATCTCCAATGTTCAGAAATCCGGAATTCGTCCATTTCGAGCCTGCACCCGTCACTGTCGCCGTACCAATGCCGTAGGCTCTACCGATAGCTGCGTTCGTGTTGGCAACTTCTCCGCCCGCCGCGACATTCAGCGTCCCATTACCCGATTCACCAACAACCAGAAATCCGGAATTCGTCCATTTCGAGCCTGCTCCCGTTACCGTCGCCGTGCCAATAGCCCCCAATTGGTTGGCGATTAATGCGTCTGTGTTGGTCACGAGTCCACCCGTTAGGACATCGAGCGTCCCGGTGCCAGAATTTCCAACAAGCAGGTATGCAGAATTCGTCCATTTCGAGCCTGCTCCCGACACCGTCGCCGTACCAATGCCGCCCGATTCATTGCCGATTGCTCCGATCGTGTTGGCCACCTCTCCACCCGCTTGGATGTTGAGCGTGCCGTTGCCAAACGTTCCAACAACCAGATAACCAGAATTCGTCCATTTCGAACCTGCACCCGTCACCGTCGCGATACCTGTGCGGGCGGGACCGATGCCGATTATTCCGTCCGTGTTGGTCACTGCTCCACCCGCGTCGACATTCAACGTCCCGAAGCCGTTATTTCCAACAAGAAGGTGTGCAGAATTCGTCCATTTCGAGCCTGCGCCAGTCACGGTCGCCGAGCCAATGCCGCCGTTGTTGTCGTTACCGATAACTCCGAAGCTGTTGGTCACTTCTCCACCAGCCTGAACGTTCAGCGTACCGTTGCCAAGATTTCCAACGGTCAGACTTTGAGAATTCGTCCATTTCGAGCCTGCACCAGTCACGGTCGCCGTGCCGGGGCTTTGGAATTGATTGCCGATAATTCCGATGCTGTTGGTCACTTCTCCACCAGCTTGGACATTCAGTGTACCGTTGCCAAGATTTCCAACAACCAGATTTCCGGAGTTCGTCCATTTCGAGCCTACACCCGTCACCGTCGCCGTGCCATTGCTGCCGGATTGCAAGGCGATAGTTCCAGCCCCGCTGTCCACTTCTCCACCCGCTGAGACGTTGAGCGTGCCATTACCCGTTTGGCCGACCATCAGACCAATTGTGTTGTTCCAGCGTGAGCCGTTTCCAGCGATCGTTACAACGCCCGAACCGTCGTTGTCACCGATTGCGCCGAAGTTGCTGGATACAAGCCCTCCGGCCTCAACGTTCAGCGTGGCGCTCGCAACGCTGCCAAAAAAGCGGTCGCCCACGCTAAGAAGGTCGGTGGTGTTCCACTGGGAGCCATTGCCAGAAACGGTCGCTGTCCCGCCGTGAAGAATCGTCTGGGTGCTGTTCAACACGGCTCCAGCCAGAACGTTTACGCCATTTCCCAGGACCCGGAATCCCGTGCTTCCTTCAACCGACATCCTGGTGCCAGCCGAATGCGAACCGTCGAGCGTCAGGGTTCCGCCGGTGAATAGTTGTGCGCCGCCCAGGCTGCGCAAATGGAGCCCTCGAATGGTGAGTGCACCTTCTCCGCGAATCTCCAAGTCACTGTAACTGCCGGCGCCGCCAGAACCGTTGATCGTTAACTGATGTTGGAGGCTGGTATCAGTGTTCAGAAACGTGGCATTGCCGTGATGTACTTGCAGAAAGCCCACAGAAGGCGTGTCAGTCGCCGTAATGGTGTCCCACCAGACTTGATAGGTTCCAGGCTGCTGGAACCTGGCCGTTCCGCTGGCACCCGGCGCTCCAGATGGGCTCCAGTTCGAGCCCACATCGTAGTAGGCCCCGCCGTTGGATGTGTTGGTCCAGTCCCTGACCTGGGCCTCGAGAGGCAGTGCCTGACAGCTGACGGCGATCGTTACCACCAAGACGAGCCACGTTCTCGCCGGGTTTCGTCTCTGGCTGCAGGAAAGTGCCATCTTCCGGAACAACGAGGACAGGCCATGAGTGGTTTTCGATTGGGTCATTGGTTTCTCCTGAAAAAAAGTCTTGAGTTCTTTGTCAAACGGGACAGTTCACGGCCGATCAAGTGGGCTTTCCCCAGCTGTAACTGCGCGCGAATTGACGATGCGTCAAAGATTCCGGAAACATTCCGGAGAGCGGGTGGCGTGGCCTGGCGGAAGGAACCCAGGATGTGCCTAGTGACATTGGCGTCCGCCTGAAAGTGGCGGCAAAAACCCTTACCTGGTCGCAGTCAGAAAGAGGTCGAGAAAAAGTGTTGGACAAAAAGAAAAGGTTGGCAGTAACCGTTGCCCGAAACGGTTCCTGCCACCTTGGTTCCGGTCCGATTCGCGAGTTCCACTTTCCATTATTCTGTTGGCTTTTCGTTGGAATACCCTTGGCGTGCGCAAGAGATTTTTTGTTTCGAGCCACAAGAAATTAAGAAGATCTTTGTGGCCCAATGCAAATTATTCCACGGTTTGCTGTTAGCTTGTACCACGACGCCGACGAACCAATCCGAGAATGCTGGCCGGGCTACGAAATCCGAGCACCAAAGGCTCGGGTAGTGTCGCCGCGTTCACTTCAAATTCGGCTAATGCAAATTTGCCTTTGAAAAACGCTTGTCTGGCGGATCGTTGAGCTTTGCTTCTAACACCATGGCCCTTCACTTCTCACGGTAATCGTTTCATTCGCAAGCTTGCTCAAACTGCCGGTTCGACATCGGTTCGACTTTCCAAAGTACTTGGACCAAGCCCTCCCCGAGCAATTTGCTAAAAAATTCGGGAACGAATGACGCACGGCTTTACCGCGCGCAGTTACAATTTGGGGATGGATCAGTCATCGCAAAATCAGCAAGGGGCGGGGTTCGATCAGACCGAACCACTGCCGTCCTTACCTGAGTTACTCGAACAATTTCGTGCCCGACTACGGACGCTGGTTGAGATGCGCATCGATCGACGAATTCGCGCGCGGGTCGATGCGTCCGATGTGATCCAGGAGGCCTTTGCCGACGCGGTACGGCGTTATCCAGAATTCGCACAAGAAAGGAAAATGAGCCCCTACATCTGGCTTAGGTTTTTAACTTTGCAGCAGTTGGTCCTGGCCCATCGTCGGCACTTGGGCGTGCAGGCGCGGACTGCGACTCTCGAACAACCAATTGATGTTCGCCCCCAGGTCGGCCTGGAGTCCAGTGCGATGGCGTTTTGTCTGGCGGGGGGCGAGAGCAGTCCGAGTGTCAAAGTTGCGCGAGCCGAAGAAATTGCGCAGATGACGACGGCTCTGGATGAATTGGAACCACTGGACCGGGAAGTGTTGGCGTTGCGGCATTTTGAACAACTGGAACACGCCGAGATTGGCGAGTTGTTGGACCTGACCGCAGCGGCGGTGTCGTCCCGGTATCGCCGGGCGCTGAAGAAAATCGGAATGGCCATCAAGAATCAACATGGAAACAACTGACCAGGACAATTCGGTTTTGATCGATTCGATCCTCGACGAGGCACTGCGATGTGTTCGACGGGGAGAGATTTTCGAGGTCGAGGAGTATTGTCAGCGTTATCCCGAGCTCGCTGATGAATTGCGAGTCATGCTGCCAGCGTTGACGATGCTGGAAAAGCCGCGTCAGGATTCTACCGCTGCGGGCCCGGCTGCTGCCCTGGCCATGGGGCTGATGCAACTAGATCTCGCCGATTTCGAGATTATTTCCGAAATCGGTCGCGGCGCAATGGGTGTCGTCTATGAAGCGATCCAAAAGCCGTTGGGGCGGCGGGTTGCGCTGAAGGTCATGATGCGCGCGGGGAATGCAAACGCGGCGCAGCCGCTTCGTTTCCAGCAGGAGGCAGAGATTGCAGCCCGGTTGCATCATACGAATATCATACCGGTGTTCGAAGCTGGTGAAACTGCCGGATATGTCTATTACGCGATGCAGCTGATCGACGGGGCCAATCTTCAGCAGCTGATCGCCAGCCGGAGGCGTCCGACGGATGGCAAGCCGGTTGACTTTCCGGGCAGGCGGGCCTCGAAGTCAGACGAAACGGCTCTTCACGTCGGCAGCACGGAGAAAGGCCAAACGCCGGCCGTTACCGGTCCGCTGTCAACGTCCGCCCTGCTCGACGTCGACCTCTCGCCAAAATCGTGCGCGCGGATCGCATGGCAAGTTGCCGAGGGCCTGGAATTCGCTCACCAGCGCGGAGTCCTGCATCGCGACATCAAGCCGTCCAACATCATGCTGGATCAGAATGGCCGCGCCTGGATCGCCGACTTTGGCTTGGCCAAGTCCAGCGACGGCGCTGAATTGACCGCGACCGGCGATGTCGTAGGGACGATTCGCTACCTCGCACCCGAACGGTTTCGGGGCCAGTCTGACCATTGCAGTGACATCTACGCATTGGGCCTGACGCTGTTCGAGTCGCTCGAAGGCCGGCCAGCTTTCGGAGAAAATGATCGGGCGCGACTGATTGCTCGAATCCTCGAAGGTGCAGTTCCGGAGTTCACGGTCAAGATTCCGGCCGACCTTGCCACGATTTGTTTTAAATGCATTCAGCAGGCCCCTGCCGATCGTTATTCAACAGCCGGCGAGCTGGCGTCGGACCTGCGAAAATTTCTCGACGGCCAGCCGATCGCCGCCAGGCCCCTGAGCTTGGCCACAAAAATTCTTCGGTGGTGCGGTCGGAACCGGCTGATCTCGGCATTGATGGTAATGATCGTCGTCGTCGCCGGATATGGAAGCGTGACGAGTTGGCGACATTCCTGGGACATGCAGCGAGTCACGGCCGAATCGAAAGCCAGTTCGCTGTTGGCAAACCGGAACCACTTGGACCTCCTGAAAACCGTCGACCGGTTCTGCCAAACAGTGAGTGAAGATCGCCGGGTCTTCCGGAGTGATTTCAGAGAATTGCGAAATCTCCTGTTGGAGTCGGCCAACGAATTGAGCACGCAGACTGCCGGGCAAGTGAATGTTTCGGAGAGCGAGAGGATTCAACAGGCAAGTATCTTTCAGCGACTTGGCAAGATGAGGACCAGCGATGACACACTCGCCGATTCGGAGGGCTTTCTGAGGCAGGCCTTGGTTCTGCTTCTGGAGTTGGCACTCGAAACGCGTGAAGAACCAAACGTCGCCATCGAAATTGCCGGGACCCATCGCCAGTTGGCGATGGTGTACCGTCAAATGGGCCAGAATGATTCTGCGCAGACCAATGTACTGGAATCGATCCGCATCCTGGATCAAGTCCTTGAACGAGACGACCTGGAAAGTGATGCCAAAGGAACTGTATTGGCTGAACTGGCCTGGACATTCTCGGTTCGTGGAGACATCCTGTTTGACTTGCGAAAACTGGAGGATTCCGAAACGGCCATGCTGCAGTCCGTTGAGTATTGGAAAGAAAAATTGCTGACGGAACCAGAGAATTTGGACGCCATGTTGGAATTGGCAAATCAATGGACTCGCCTTGGATCGTTGCTGGTTGGGAACCTCAAAAAATGGAGGGAGGCCGAGAAACCATTTGGCGAAGCGATCTGGCTCTACAGATTCCTGGACGAGCGAATGCCTGAGCGACCGGACCTGGACTTCTGGCTTGGTCAAACGCTGACCAAAAAAGCCAAATGGTTTTTTATCGCTGGGCAGCTTGAAAACGCGATCACGACACAGCGTTCTACGGTTGAGATTTTTGAAGAACAACACCTGATGTTTGAGCTGGACCTGGCAGTACAACTGGAATTAGGAATTTCGCTGCGGCAACTCGCCAGTTTTCTGTCGGACCGAGACCTTCGCGATCCTGAGATTTTTTTATTACTGGATCGTTCGGAGAAAATACTCTCGCTGGCTGTGGCTGGCGATCCGGAAAACCTGGCGGCTACGTTGTCACTGCAGAGTTCGTATCAGGTACATGCGGAAGCACTACGGCAAATCGATGACAATGCGACAGCACTTGACAAGATTGACCTTGCAATCCAGACACTCGACAGGGTGCTGGAATTGAATTCCGGTGTACCGACTGCGATCGAAGACCGATACTTTGCCTCGGTAACCCGGGCGGAACTTCTTACCACACTGTCGCGGTATGACGATGCGCTTTTGGAATGGGATGTGGCTCTGAAGTATGCGCCGGCACCGTTCATTGAGATCGCCACGATGAACCGTACAAAGTCGATTGCCCTGGCAGGCAAGCCTCGACAGGCGACGGAACAGGCGGAAGCAATTCTCGCGCGGCAACCCGCTGGTTCCCGGCAAGACCGACATCTGTTGTCGGGATCGGCAATCACGTTTGCTATCGCTGCTCAAGTTGTTCTGCTCGAGAATGACAACCCCGACTCCGTCGCTCAGAGCGAACGCTATGCCCAGCGTGCGGTGGAGTTGCTGGAAAACTATCGAAACAACGGAGGAAAGGTCGCCGGGGTTCTGGCGAATCAGCGTGAGCTTGAGTTCCTTGTCGATCGCCCTGACTTCCAGGCGCTGATGCAGCCCGTTGATGAGCCTGAAAAGTGATCGGCGACCCCGGGACCGCTGCGCGGCTGAAAAGCGATCGCGACTACAAAGACTTCTGGACGGACGTGCCTTCTGTTCAATCCTGTCCAACAGCCGCGGGCTTCCAATACACCGACGAAGGAACGAAGGCAGATTGGAATTAAATCCTAAATCGGACTCTGGCGATGCTGATCGCCGGCATGTTCAAATGCGATGTAGTGACTCCGGTTGTCGCCATCCCGTGCTGCAGCGATCCTGAATTCTGCGGTGTGATCCAAGCCATTTTTGAAAATGACCGTTTTTTTGGCCGCGTCCACCGGCCATTCTCGATGGAGTCGATGCGAGCACTACTTTCGCTTCATCAATTAATACACACTTACATTGGGTTTCGTTTAATGAACCATTCAATTAATCCAGACTGTTTACGACGACGAATTTTCCACTGCGTGTTGGCAACGGTGCTTGTTTGTTTCGCCGGATGTTCAGCGCGCGTCGAATCAACAAGCGGTGAAGGCAACCTTTCGCAAATCGCCAACGGTGCCAACGGGACTGGCCACGATAATGGACTGACGGAATCCAGCACACCAACCGAAGTTGCCAAGGTGGCTTTGCAGGCCATCAATTCCAACGACATGGCGGCTTTGTTAGAACTTGTCGCGCTCAAGAAAGTCCAACAGGATGTACTGGCCATCACCCAAGGCCGAAGCAATTTCCAAAAGATGGTTGACAAGGCCGGTGTTACTGCCGCGCAAGCCATTAACTTCGAGATTAACAACCTTGATGCGCAGCCACGAGAAATTGGCGCGGAAACGATCACGGGCGAGTTGGCCACCGTCATCATCGAGGGAATGCGCGCAGGGAAGCCGCAAAACCGTACGCTCTGGTTTGTCCGCGAACAAGGTAGGTGGAAGCTTGTACCGAGTCGCCGGTAGTGCAACTCAATCGAAGTTTTACCAAGCCTTGAACGCGAATTGGTAATTACTTCACGCCATGCATCAGTTTGTTGACCAGTGGCGCGATCAAAAACAGAATTACACCAGCGGCCGCGAGTGCCCAAAACCCGAATGTATAGCCATTCAGCGCTGACTCGGTCGTAATTCCGGTTTTGCCGCTGACACTGCTGGCGAAAATACCCGAAAGGTTGTTGCCAATTCCGGTGGAAAGGAACCAGCCGCCCATGCCCAAAGCGACGACTCGCGTCGGCGCCAACTTGGTCACCATCGAAAGGCCGATCGGCGACAAGCACAATTCGCCGATAGACTGGATCAAGTAGACCGCGATCAGACTCCAAAACGGGATTTTGTTGTCCGCGCCGACCATTTTGGACAGCACGACAATGAGCAACAGGAACGCCAGGGCATTGAACAACAGACCGAGACCAAATTTTCGCGGGATGGATGGGTTGGTGTTAATCTTTGCCAGCCAGATCCAAACCAAAGCAACCACCGGCGCAAATATGATGATGGCTACCGCGTTGACACTCTGAAACCACGCGGTGGGGAAAATTCCGAATCCCAGATCACGATTCACGATGTTTTCGGCCAGGAACGTGAACGAACTGCCCGCCTGTTCGAAAAACATCCAGAACAGAATGTTGAAGACGAAGATGATTATCATCGCAATCGATCGGTCGCGGGCGACTGTGCCTTCTCGAATCCCTTCGATCACGAGTAGGGCGCACAGCACGAGAAACATTACAGTCAGCACATATTGGAGATTCGTTCCACCGACGGAGAGCAGAAAATAAACGACCGGGATCAGCGCGATCGCACCCAACACGACGAGCGCCACGCGCCCCATGCTTTCAGCCCCCGGCGCGTGAGCACCGACTCCCAACAACTGTCCGCGTCCGAGGTAAAACCAAACCAAACTGACGAGCATGCCAATCCCAGAAGCAATAAATACATACTTGTAGGCTGGTGCAGCGGCAGTACCGAACATCTCAGATGCCAGCCACCCCGTGAGAATCGGCGCGACAAATGCGCCGGCGTTGATACCCATATAGAAAATTGTGAAGCCGCTGTCGCGGCGCTCGTCACCGGTGGCATAAAGCTTACCGACGATCGTGGAGATGATCGGTTTGAACAGACCGTTTCCGACGACGATCGTAGCCAGCCCGAACTTGAACATGGTCTCATCTGGCAAAGAGATCATGAACAATCCTGTCGCCATGAAGATTGCACCGACCAATATCGAACGCTGATAACCCAGGAATTTGTCGGCGACAAAGCCGCCAAAAATTGCCGCAGCGTAAACCAAGGCGAGGTAAGACCCGTAGGTAAGATTGGCATCCGCTTCCCCCTTGGGATCGCCACCATGAAATTGCGCAACGATGTACAGCACCAGCGCCCAGCGGATTCCGTAGAACGCAAATCGCTCCCAGAATTCGGCCATGAACAGCATCCACAACGGCTTGGGGTGGCCCAGAAATTGGCCGAATTCGGGGATGACCAGGGATGGGTCGTTGTTTGTCGACTTGCCGCTCATGCAATAGGCTTTCGGGACGGGTTTTAGATATGAGGATCCGGTCGGCAGCGCCGAACTGCCAAACAATAATTGAATCCAAGCTTCGATCTGCAAAACTCTCATTCAATGCCACATTAGAACAAAACGTGCAGCCGAATCAAGAATGCTTTCGCAGGATGAGCAACTTACCGCGATTGGCACCCGCGTTCCACCGTTGAAATCAGGTCAACGCTGCAGTTCGTCCGGCGTTACAGGCGGCTCCCGCGAAGTAAGTTCCATTAGTCACGCCATAGAAGTGATCCCAAGAACCACGCCGTCCGGACTTCAAGAAGGTCGCTGATGTCGGATTCGCGACTCTGAATCGACGGGCGACGGATGACCGCCGGGATAAGCGGGACCGATGAGTCGATTCCATTCCAATATTCGGTCGAACGGACGACCGAGGGCGGGCCGGGTCACCCGGCCTTTGAACGAGCCCCCCAAAGGGGTCGGGACAGGTCCAGCCGCCAACCGACTTCTGAACCTGTCCCTTCCACTTTCAACCCTCAGGCCGCAATTCGGCTAGCCTTTGATCGAGATTTTTCGCGGTTTGGCGTCTTCGGTTTTGGGCACGATTATTTTCAACACACCGTCCTTGAACTCGGCCACGGTCTCGTCTTCATTGATCGCCGAGGGCAATACAACCGAGCGAGTGAAGCTGCCTGACGAACGCTCCACGCGATGATAATGTTTCGCCTCATCTTTTTCTTCTTTTTGTTCGCTTCGCTGACCCCGTACGGTCAGCGTGTTGTTGTCGATCTGAATGTCAACTTCTTTGGCACTGAAACCTGGCAGATCGAGTTTCACTTCAAATACTTGATCCGTTTCAGCAACGTCCATCGCCGCATTCATCACTTCGGGCAACTGACGATTACCATCGGTGACGAATTGATTGAACAGATCATCAAACATGTTTCCGAGAAATAGCGACCGACCCAGCGGTGATCGTGCAACATTGCTGGGGTTACGAGTTTTCAATGTTTTGTCCATGATAGTTCTCCGGGAAAGGTGAAAGTTTTAAACGCTGACAACTTGACATTTACTCGACGCACTCGACTGTTGTTGTGTCGCAATTGCCATGCCAATTTCCGATCGGATCTCGGTGGCGAATTCTGTCCGGCGAAATCGCGAGACTGGTTGGCGACACTGGCCGGGATGGAAACAGACTTGCCAGTTGGTCCGCTTCGTCGTGCTCGTGGTGAGCCTTCATGAGACAGCCACCCTATTTGATAGGGGTGTTATTCTCATGTTTTTTGTGCTCGTCGGTGTATTCCCTGATTCGTTCTCGCACCCCTTCGCCTGGCCGGTGTTTGTTTTCACCGCGAACATATTTATGGCACCGTACGCAGTTGAGCGTAACTTCAAAGAACGCCACCGTCGCGCTGTCGACATTTTTTTGTTGGGCTGCCTCCTGCAAACGACCGACGCTACCACGAAAGTCGCTGCTCATGCGGAGATAAGACTCAGTCGCAATCACATTCCAATCGGACTCGTGACTGAGAATCAATAAATCCTGCGCTGCTTGATTGATCTCATCGTAATTTTCCAAGGCCAACCCACTGACGATCGCGCGTGCGCTATCGAGCTTCTTAGCCATGAAATTGGATGGCTTCGGGTCAGGTTCTTGTTCATCTTGGGGGCGTCCTGGAAAAACCGAACTCAATCCAATGACGCTGCTGGCGATCAAAAAAGTTACTAGTCTGGACATGTCTGATTCCTGTTAAGCACAGATACGATTGTTTTGTTTGGTAAATCTGTCGGACACCCAGCCGGAAAGATGTGTCTATTACGAATGGCTGGCAGTCGCAAAGTGCTCTCGGACTTTAGCGGCGATTTGTCGGTCGGTCATTTTGTCAACGGTTTCCACTCCGACAATCCGTTGGCTGAATTCTTTACTTTTGATTTGCTTTTGAAACTCACCCTTGGCTTCACCCGGACCCATTAACAAAATGGCATCCGCCCCGCTCAAAGATTTGATCACCTCCTGGTAATATCGATTGAGGTGTTGTGTGAATCTCCGCTCTTGCACATCACCCGCGGCAACATCCTGAGGTCCATACGGGGTACTGGTTCTCGAGCCGCCCGTGGACCGAACATGTTTTTCGACATTCGATTCAACCGTTTTGACTTCCTCACCCGAAGCCGTGAGAAAAACAATAAAAGCTTTCCGATGGTCGATCCATAATCCTGCGTTGATTGTCATATTTGATCTCTCAAAAAAATTGGAGCAGCGATAAACTTGATTCGTTCTTGCGAGACACACAACCCCGCATCATTCATGATTTCAACCAAGGCCGAGCGCCCAATGGCACTCACTTTCGATGTGTTTTTGTAGCGGCAGGGCGCGAGCCCTCCGGTTTCGCGGCATTTGCGGGGCATTCACCGGACGGCTTGCGCCGTTCCGCTTACAAAGTGAGTGCCATTGGCCGAGCGCCGGTCGGGAGGTCGAGATGTCAAGGAGAATATGAACCTGACCGGCGCAGCTTTGGCCAACGAACTTCACGCAGATTCCTTGAATGGCGGCAACTGATATGCCAAGGTTGCTGAACCGCTAGACCAACCGCAAAAATTCTGTAAATTTCGCTGAAAGCCGTTAAATCAATGACCCAGCAGCCGTCGACAAACTCAAGTTGCCGTGCGGCAGCGCGCGAATTCGCCCCGTGCTATCCGCGGGCTTGTCACGTCGGTTGGACATTCCCCTATTTTGGCGGATGGAGTGACGGACAGCGGTGGGGCAGACTTGGGCACATAAATTGCTGGCTGGATGCGCGAGCTTGTTCTCGCTCCGCCGACAAATTCCACCGATCGTGACGAGGTTGGAACGGGCGGGTAACTTTCCCAACTCCGCTTGTCGAACCATACTACCCCTGAATTGAAATGAACCATCGCCGTTGGGAACAAACCGAAGGTAGTAGTTTTCCGTTAGGCGCAACGCTGATAACCACCGATCCCGGGATCAATTTTGCCATTTATAGCAAGCACGCGACCCGGGTCGAACTATTGCTCTTCACACCTGCTGATGTTCATGTCCCTTGCCTGCGGTATGTCTTTGACTTTCACAAAAACAAATCGGGACCGGTCTGGCATTGTCGTTTGCCGTTAAGTGAAATCGGTGAGGCTCGTTTTTATGGATATCAAATCGATGGTCCTGCACCAGCTGACGAATTTCAATATCATTTTTTTGATTCCGAAAAATTGTTACTCGATCCGTATGCCAAGGTTATTTATTTCCCTGCCGAGTTTGATCGCCAGGCTGCCAGCGAGCCAGGTTCAAATATCGGCCGCGCTCCGTTAGGCGAACTGCCGCATCTTCAAGGCGTGTTTGATTGGCAAGATGACCAGAAGCCCCACCACGATCACGACCTGGTGATTTATGAAATGCACATCAAAGGATTCACGGCCAATTCAGACTCGGGTGTCTCCGAAAATCAGCGGGGTACGTTTGCCGGAGTGATCGAGAAAATTCCCTATCTAGTTCAGTTGGGCATTACGGCGGTCGAATTGTTGCCGGTGTTTCAGTATGATCCGCAGGAAGATAACTATTGGGGTTACATGCCACTAAGTTTTTTTGCGCCGCATCGCGACTACGCTATCAAAGCGCCGGGTTGTGAGCCCTTGAACGAATTTCGCACGATGGTGCGGGCATTGCATGCCGCTGGAATCGAAGTCCTCCTGGACGCCGTATACAACCACACGTGCGAAGCAGGATTACAAGGTCCGACCTACTCCCTGAAGGGTATCGATAATTCGACCTATTACATGCTTGATCCAGCCGCCGCAGACCCCTTTGTGAACTACAGCGGAACCGGCAATACTTTGCACACCGTCAACGCAGCAACCCGGCAATTGATTATTGACAGTCTGAGATATTGGACGCAGGAATTGCATGTGGATGGCTTTCGATTTGATCTGGCGTCTATTTTTACTCGGTATCCCGACGGCCGGATTAACACGGAGGACCCACCCATCTTCAGTCAGATTGCTGCCGAAAATGACCTGGAAGGCTTGCGCTTGATCGCGGAACCGTGGGATGCCATCGGCACTCAACAATTGGGTCGAAAGTTTCCCGGACGCTTGTGGCTGCAATGGAACGCCGATTTTCGAGACACCGTGCAACGTTTTGTACGTGGTGATCGTGGACAGGTACCGGATTTGATGACGCGCGTGTATGGCAGCTGTGATCTGTTTCCCGATGATCGGCTGGATGCGTTCCGTCCCCGGCAAAGCGTCAATTACCTGGATTGCCACGATGGCATGACCCTGTTCGATCTGGTTTCGTACAACGTCAAAAACAATTGGGCCAATGGGCATGAAAATCTCGATGGGCCGACCGAGTACCGGTGGAATTGTGGTTGGGAAGGCGAAGTACATGTTCCTGACTCGGTCGTGTCGTTGCGAAAACAACAAATCAAAAATCTCCTGGCAATTCTGTTATTGTCCAACGGAACGCCGATGTTTCGCATGGGTGATGAGTTTTTGCAAACCCAATCCGGCAACAGCAATCCGTACAATCAAGACAACGAGACGAGTTGGTTGAACTGGAGTCGTCGCGAACTCCACACCGACATGTTTCGTTTTTTCCAGTTGATGATCGCGTTTCGAAAATCCCATCCATCGATCAGTCGCTCTCGTTTCTGGCGCAACGATGTACACTGGTATGGAGCCGGCCATGACGTTGACCTTTCCGAATCGTCGCAAGCGTTAGCTTGGTGTTTGCACGGTTCTTCCCAGCAGGATGATGATCTGTACGTGATGGTAAATTCCCACGACCATGAGCTGGAATTCGGAATTCATGAGGGCGCGGCCGGTCAATGGCGGCGAGTGGTGGATACTGCGGGCGCAACCGGAGAGGATATTACCACCGAGGATTCCGCGCCGTTGGTTAACGCGACCCACTATCTCGTCCGACCGCGGAGCGTGGTCGTTTTGATTCGCCCTTAAAGTTTGCCATAACAGGGACGAGTCCGATACGTTTGGTTGGTTGCCAATGGCGTGGATACGTGGCGTCAATTCGAAACGGATTGGCAAATGGGCCAGGTACTCGCGGGTGATTGCCCCCTGGAAACACGCTGACTTTGTCGATTATCCGGATTGCCCTAACTCGGCCGATGGAAAACGCCAGTTCGGACGGCAACGATTGATCTCAACATCCTGTTTTTCCCGATAAAACGGGCATCTATTTCGTGTGCCTGAAGGATGGATGGATGCCTGAAATTTCAGGAAGTTCGGTCGTTTTATGGCTCGTCGTGTTCGTCACGACGTTGCAGGGGGGGTGTTCTCTGCGCCGATCCGGTCAACGGAATTGTTGTCCGCCCTATGTCTCGCAGAAAAGTTCGTTTTCGGTCTCCGAAAAACCAACGAATTCCGGTGTTGTCGCGGACTTCAATTCGTTGGGTGATTTTGGCAGCCTCCAAGACGCCGCTGTTGACTCCGAGGCGTCGGCCCCAACCGCGAAAATGGATTTGCAAGAAGCTCTCTGTTCGGCCGCCAGGAATTCCGAACTCGCGGAGGTTGTGGAAGCCCAACGCCAAGCCCTACTCTGTCGATCCGAAGATGGCGAAGAGTCCAGCTTGATTGTGTGGTTGCAAGGCGAAGCGCTGGAACAACGCAATAAGTCGGCCGGCGCCGCAGGTCAGTTGTTTCTCGGATTGGTTGAAGTCGAGTTGCAACGGAAGCTATTAACCGAATCGCAAGAGCACCTGGCGGAATTTGCCGAGACCTTGCGCGTGGCCGCCGACGAAGGATTCGCCACCGCCGTGGGTGCCAATCAGCTGAGCGCCGCATTGCTGGAGTTGCAATTCAAGGAATCAGCGCTCTTTTCTCAACAGCAGCTACTGAGGTGCCAATTCAATGCGTTGGTCGACAATGACTCCGCGTCCTTGGCCAATGTGCGACCCGTTTACGAATTGAAACCGACCAATCTGAACTTGAACCTGTCAGCCGAAATTGAACTGGCAGCCACCAACCGTCCTGGCATTTGTGCGTTGGAAACGGTCCGGGCCAATGGCGTCAATCCGGCGGAGCTTCTCGAGCTCGTAGGCCAATCCGACTCTTGCTGGGGAACTCAGTCGACTGGCCAATCAATCAAGCAACGATTCCTGTGGCATCAATTGAAAAAGCGATTATTGGATCGATCGGAGAGTGGACCTGCGACCCAGTCCTCACGCGACCAACTGACTCGGATCCTGGAAAGCAAACAGAAACAAGCGCGCACCGAGGCCCAACTGGCATTCATCAAGATCCAAAGTTCGGCTGAAAGGGTGGCGCTGGCCGATGAGAAAATCGCGAGCCTCAACGATTTAGCCAGTCAACTATTGGCACAACAGGAGTTGGATGCCGGCGAGGCCTATTTGGAAATAAACAAAAATTGGACCGCTTTGCAGACGGTGCGATCGCAACAAATCACGGCAGCGATTGAACACGACACGGCAATAATTGCGTTGCTACAATCCCAAGGCAAACTAGTTCAGGAGTGTGGATATTGTCTACCGACAATGGCAAAATGACGGAGTTCGTATCGGTTGCTTTTCGAATCAACCCCACCCTCGTTGAGTTCTTGCCGCTCCCTGTCAATTGTGCCTCAAGCCGGTAAAATTCCCGGATCGAGCACCAATCATTCCTTTAAACTCTCGCTTCACGATGCGCATTTTTTTCATCATTTTGTTGATCCTGCTGGCCTTGGCTGGTGGTTGGTTTCTGGGTGCCCAATTCGGCATCCCAGGAACCTCCGTTACTCGACCGAATGCCCAGGCTGATGTCTCCGCCATCGAAACAGTTTTGCCTTCGACTATCCATGGCCAAGGCAAACTTTTGCCGGCGTCGGGGTTGATCAACATTGTGGCCGCACCTGGCGAACGCATCACCCGACTGACTGACAAACAAATCGGTGATCGGGTAAGCGTCAAAGAAATTCTGGCCACGCTCTACAGTCGTGTACTCCGCGAAAAAGATTTGGCGTTGGCTCAATCGCGTCTGACGGACGTATTGAAGAATGTCGAGTATGAAAAACAGCAAGCCGGCTATAAATTAAAGTCCGCCCAGTTGGCGTTGGCAGAAGCCGCAGCCAGCGACCAGCAGATTGCCAAACAGTCCCAGGCGATTGGTCTCTTGGAGAGTCAACTGCAAGTCGCGCAGAAATTGTTGGATCGACTAAAGAAGTTGCAAGCAAATTCGGCAACCAAAACGCTGGTCAATCAGTCCGACATCGACAAACAGACTCTGGTTATTGAACAACTGCGATTGCAGATTGACCAGGCTCAGGTGGATGTCGAACTGGCTACCGAGAGTGCTGGCCGAGCCCGGCAAGTGGCCCAAAACAATCTGGCGGCGATCGAGTTTTCGATTGCCAATGGAGACGAGGCAACGCCGCTGCAGTCACTGAAAGCCGGCGTCGACTTGGCCCAACAGGCTCTCGATTTGACTCAAATTCGCGCGCCGATCGACCAGGCAACGATCTTGGATATTATTGTTCGCGAAGGGGACTCCGTCACGAATCAGCCGATCATGGTACTGGGCGATTTGTCAAATATGAATTGCGAGGTGGAAATCGTGGATTCGTTCCTGGGTTTGGTGGATTTGGAGAAACACGATAATTTGCGAGCCAAGATTACGGGTAGTGCGTTGAAACAACCGCTGTTCGGAACGGTTATCGCCAAAGGCTTGCTGATTGGTTCGGTCTCGCTCAAAGTTCCCAATCCGTTTGCGAAAGTCGATCAACGAACCGGGGTCGTGACCATTCGACTGGATGATTCGGCAACTGCGGCGCAATTCGTCAATCTTCAAGTGGATGTCGAGATTGAAGTCGAACCGGGTGCGTTAAAAATCCGTGAGTGAAACTGCAGCTGTCGGACTTGTTCGCCACAGACTGTTGTAAATCAGCCAGTTGGCAGGCCAACTGGCTCGTTGATATTTATTCCCGTCCATCACGATTAAGACGACCGGCCCATGTTCACGCCCCTATCAATTCGCAATTTGATTGATGGCGGGCGGCAAACCGTGCTGTCGATAGTGGGCATCAGTTTTGCGATAATCTTGATCTTCATGCAACTGGGGTTTCTGGGGGCGGTGCTGGATACGGCGGTGCTGTTTTATAATAACCTGAACTTCGATTTGGTCGTTCGCTCACCCGATTATTATCACTTTGGCGATGCCAAAGACTTTCCTCGAGAATATCTGCATCGTATTGAAGATGTCGCCGGTGTTGAATCCTGTTACCCGTTTCACGTGAGTTTGGGGCGTTGGAGTTATGCCGAAAAATCAGTGCAGCGCGGCCTGTTGATTATGGGACTTGATCCCACCGTGCCAACATTTTCGTCGGGCAGATCAAAAATTGTTTTACCGAACGCGGCGCTGTTGACCAGTGATCGCTATATTTTGGTCGACGAAAAATCCAGTGCTGAGTATCTGGGATTCGATCGCTCCACTCGCTTTTCGCCGGACAGTATTGGGTTGCGAATCGAGTTAAGTCAATCCGAATGCGAAATCATTGGACTGTTTCGCATGGGGACCGGATTGGCGGCCAACGGCGCGGCCATCATTAGCGAACAGGGCTTTGAACGAATCAACCCGGGCTATGGATCGAACCGGGTCGCGTTGGGGTTGATTCAATTGGAGAAATCTTCATCGCAGAACCCAGCAGCCGCCCGCAAATTGATTTATCGGTCATTGAACCTCGATCCGCTGATCGCACCACCGGTGGTCGAAGTATTGACGCGGGAAGAAGTCGTCGGACGTGAGCGCCACCATTGGATCGCCAACACGCCGGTCGGATTTATTTTCCTGACCGGTGCGGTAATGTCATTTTTTGTCGGCGCAATCATTGTTTACATCATTTTGTCCGCCGACATCAATCGACAGCTGGGCGAGTACGCGACGTTGAAAGCGATGGGCTACCGAGCTGGTTTTCTCAACCGCGTGGTGCTGGAACAAGCGATTGTTTTGGGAATCGTCAGTTACGGATTGTCGTTTGTCGTGTCTCTTTTTCTGTTCAAAGTTGTCGGAGAAGCGGCCAATCTACCCATCACCATGACAACCAGCAAACAATTGATCGTTTCCATTTCGAGCCTGTTGATGTGTTGCATTTCTGCGGTGATCGCCATGCAAAAATTGAGAAAGGCAGATCCAGCAGATCTGTTTTAGTCCGTGCATTTACTCTCCGCCGTACAACTGGCCTGGTTCAACACGACTGATGATTGGCGACGAATGATCGTTCGCTGCTCAGGCATCGCTTTCGCGGTTGCCCTGATGTTTCTGGAAATCGGTTTTCGAAATGCTTTGTTTGACAGCAATGTACGAATCATCGATGAAAAAATTACGGCGGATCTCGTCATTCGATCGGCGTCGAGATATATGCTCTCCAGTCGTCAACTGCTCTCGCTGGACGCCATCAGCGCGGCGCGATCGTGCGTCGGCGTTCGTTCCATCGAACCAATGTATCTGGAGAGCCGAGCGTCGGAAATTCGCTGTGCGGGTTGCCTCTCGCGTCGCGTTCGCGTGTTGGCATTTGATCCGGACAAACACGTGTTCGCAAATTTTGGCTTGGCAAGTATGGCCGATCGACTGGCCGATATCGGCACGGCGGCGGCTGACATCAAAAGCAAGACATTTTTTGGCTTTCCGACACACCTGCAGAACAGGCCGCCAGCGAAAGAGTATGAGCTGGCCGGGAAACGACTGCATCTGGTCGGATTGTTTTCCAGCGGCATTGATTTCTCTAATGACGGCAACCTGATCATGACACCACACAATTTCGCCCATTTTTTTCCGCTGCGGGCCGACGGCAATCCACTTTCGCAAGTGGACTATGGATTCGTTTGTTGCGACACCGACGTGGATCAGAACTTCGTAATTGTGCGACTGCAACGACTGCTCGGTCCCTCGGTCATCGTCCAAACGCGGCGCGCGTTTCTGGAGTCCGAACGGGAATTCTGGAGCGACAGCACGCCGATCGGATTAGTATTCTGGGTCGGCACGATTATCGGTTTCGTGGTAGGAATGAGCATTTGTTATCAGGTTTTGGCCACGGATATTGCCGATCATCTAAGCGAATTTTCCACTCTCAAAGCGATGGGGCATTCGACCGGCTATTTTGTTTCGGTGGTGGTGGCTCAAGCTCTAATATTGTCCGTTATTTCATTTATTCCGGGAGTGCTGCTGGCATTGGCTTCGTTTCGTGCGACCAACATCGGTACCGGTTTGGATTTGTTTCTGAATTTCGAACGGACGGCGTTTGTGGGAGGGCTGACGATTCTGATGTGTGTTTTTTCCGGCATCCTTGCGCTGAGAAAACTGTTGATCGCCGATCCGGCCAACTTATTTTAGTACCAATATTAAGACCATGATCCAGAGCCCCAACAACGACGCCGTAATTCAGATCCAGCATGTCGATTATTTTTTTGGATCGGGCGAAGCGAAAACTCAGACCTTGTTTGATATTGTGTTGGACGTTCGCCCGGGCGAAGTCGTGTTTTTATCCGGACCTTCGGGCTCCGGCAAAACGACGTTGTTGACCTTGATTGGAACATTGCGAACCGTCCAGAGTGGCAGCTTGAAGGTGTTGGGTACCGAATTTCTCGGCATGACCCAGCCGGCGGCCACCGAGATCCGCAAGAAAATTGGCTTTATTTTCCAAGCCCACAATCTGTTTGATTCTTTGACGGCGTTCCAGAACGTGCGGATGGCAACCGACTTGATCGGCATGCCGCGCGCCGAATCCAAACCAAAAATTGAACAACTGTTAACTCGACTGGGGCTGGCGAATCGGATTCACTATAAACCGCGCCGTCTTTCGGGCGGTCAAAAACAGCGCGTGGCAGTCGCGCGCGGTTTGATTCATAACCCACAAATTCTGTTGGCGGACGAGCCCACTGCAGCGTTGGACGAATCCTCGGGACGCGAAGTGGTAACCTTGTTTCGCGAACTCGCCGACCGTAGCGGTTGCACGATCATTATTGTCACACATGATAATCGGATTTTGGATGTGGCCGACCGGATCATCAACATGGTTGGCGGTCGAATCAAGAATGATTCCAATCTGCAACAAATCGAAAAGATCTGTGAGTTTTTTAGACACACGGGCTTTTTTAATGATCTCACGCCTCGAACGCTGACGGATTTGGCGAATCATATCAAGATTCGAAAATATGCGAGCGCTGAAAAAATTGTTTCACAGGGTGACGAGGGCCTGGAATTTTTCATGATCGCGCAGGGGCGGGTAAAAATTGTGAAGACTCAAGATGGCACGTCCATTCAGTTGCGCGAACTGGTCGCGGACGATTTTTTCGGCGAAGTTTCCTTGCTGAACAGGCAACGTCGCAACGCTTCGGCAATCGCGACAGAACCAACAACGTGTTATGTTTTGAATCAAGATGCTTTTCGTCAGGTGGTTGAAACGAGTGACTCGTTTGCCGCCGAACTGCGGAAGGCCGCGCTCGAACGATCTTGATGTCGATTGAAGCCCGAAGTCCATGGAATTTGCCTGCAAAATGGCCATCCTGGTCCGTTTTCCGGTGGTTACGTGTTCGACGGACAAGGATGATCATCGTACGGCTGGTAATTTTTCATTTGCCACTCATCTAAGTTTTGGTCCGACCTCCATTGCGACGACGCGATCCATTACAATCAACCTGAACCCCAGTCGAAACCATCACAGCGTCGCTCACCTACAAGCATCGTATGGGAACGGTTCCGGTGATGCGTCCGGTACTGTTTTTCCTCGGTTGCGCTTGTTGTTCCGGTAATCAACTCTTGCGGAATTTTTCGATGGTCCGAGTTTGTCTTGGCGGAATTATTTGGCTGTTCGCTGTTTCGATGACGTTTAGTCAGGAACGCCCCGTCGGCGTTGTCGTGGGTGTCTATGTCAACGACGTTCAGACTCTGAACCTGCGTGAACATAGTTACGCCATGGACCTGTATATTTGGTTTCGTTGGAATGGACTTGATTTCGATCCAGCGGAAACGATCGAGATGACAAACCCCAACGAACTGTGGGGACATGTCAGCGCGCCTCAATACGAAGCGCCGTTTGAACTACCCACTGGCGAGATGTACCAGGTGTTGCGAGTTCAAGGGCGCTTCAGCCACAAATTCTTCTTCAATAACTACCCCTACGACCGGCAAACGCTAGTTGCCGAATTTGAAGATTCGATTCATGAAGTTAATCGTTTGAGGTTCACTGCCGACCAAAATCCTGTCTCGTTGCACCCAAACTTAACGTTGCCCGGTTTCCGGATTGGACAACCGCGTTTGGTCGTGGAAGATTTTCAATATCCAACGTCGTTTGGCGATACGCGTCAGACAACGCCTGATAGTTACTCTCGAGTGCGGATTGAAATTCCAATCCATCGCCCGTTGGTAACGTCGACGCTCAAGATGCTGTTACCCGTGTTATGCGTGGTCTTTGGAGCATCTTTGATGTTGCGGTTGAGAGTTACTTTGATTGACGCCCGATTGGGAATTGGAATTACCGCTTTGCTGACGGTCGTCGCAATTCAATTGGCGGCCAATGATACGATGCCCAATGTAGATTATTTGGTGCTGATGGACAAAATCCACTTGGCCGCCTATGCGTATGTCTTGATGGGTTTGGGCGTTGTTTTGGCCACGGTCCGGCAGGTCGATCGTCTGGCGATTGAGGCTGCCCAGCGGTTGCAAACCAGGGCCTACTGGCTGACTACGTCCGTGTTTTTGTTGGTGTTGTGCGCGATCATAACGACCGCCATCGTCCAGGGCTAACCCCTCGTTACAGCTCGGCGACGATCTGACCAATGATGCAACTCTGCGCTGGACTGATCGCCAACCAATCACTTGGGTCGTGAGATTACCAACCGCCCGAAGCGCCGCGGCCGGACGAACTGCCGCCACCGAAACCGCTGCTGCTTCCACCGCCGCCGCCGCCGCCGCCAAAACCGCCGCTGCTGGAACTCGTGTGGCGCACTCGCTTGGGAGTCGAATACGTGAACGTTCGGCTGAAACTACAACTCTTGCACTCTTCCACGACGCGCACGGTACCGCCATGGCTATAGGTCGCGGGAACCAAAGTGCTTTCGATTCGAAGCACCGTGATGTACCAACACTTGGGGCATTTCGAATAGCGGGTAAAGAACCGTCCATAGCGCACCTTCAAGACTTCATTGCACGGCAGACACGCCCACACGTCGTAGTTCACACTGCCCAGTCGTTCTTCCACAACTTCGGGATCTTTTAGATATTGATCGTCTTGGGACTCTGATAGTAGTGCCATTGATTGTTTGCATTTCGGACAATACCGTGGACGGTAATGCCAATAGTATCGCGCCCCGACCAACGCCAAAATGCTTCCCATCCCCGAGGCGCCTAAAATCCAGGGCATCCAGGGCCACCAGCCCTTACGTTGTTGTTGACGAACTTTAGCGCGCACACCACCCCCGCTGGCCGAAACCGAAGGCAACATTTCGGGCGAATCCAAATCGGCAACGGCCAACAACCGCGTTGCGCAGGATCGAATCCCTTCATACAACGCAGAACCTGAATCACCGGCGGCAAAATTTGGAATCACGACATCATCAATAATTTGTTGTGACGTGCGGACTTGACGATCATCATCAATCCCCTGCCCCAGCACGATCGCAGCGCGGCGATCTTCCAAAGCCGCGATCAATAGGATTCCGTCATTGCGAAACGTGCCTCCAAAGCCCCATTTACCGATGCCCCAATGGTTAAACAGTTGGGTACCAAATGCGCGAACTTCCTGTCCGCCGGTCGAGTTGACCACGACGACACACAATTCCTTGTTCAGTTTTTGATGAACTTCTTCGCAAACCAGATTGATGTGTTGGACCGCCTCGGGAGAGATCTTGCCCGTCTGGTCGACAATCCAACCCTGCTTACCATCCGCGCGCGGTGAAGGGATCTCGTAAATCGACTGAGCCGTCGCCGTCGCCGTCGTCATCAGAAACTGCCATAAAATTCCGACCAGCAACCACCGCAGCGCGACGGCCGACGAAACGAAACTAAATTGGACTCGGTCGATCAACATGGCTGGAACCATCAAGTATGATACAAAATCACCGGGTAGGTTTCGCTAACCGTGGCGTGTGGTTGGTGGTCAACTCCCGGTGCGTTAATTTAACGGTTTCGCGATTTTATTAACACACCTGACTTGGGGACGTCCCGATGCCACGAAGCACCCTTGACACGACCTTGTTTCCCCAAATTTAACTGCTCACCGGGTTTTCAAAATCCGCAATTGTCGATAGTTTATGAGATCCGGCCTTCGCCGCCGAAACCGCCAATCCGATGAAATCGGGACGTTCGTCCAAAAGCAACAACCGGCCAAAATCCCTGCGTGGAGGTAAACTGTCGGCCGGTGGTTTCGACGTGATTCGTTTTCGCATTGTTCGACCCACTCATTTTATAAGGCTTCATCATGAGACTTATTCCACCAACTGGCCTGTTCCTGTTCGCAACCTTGACGGTTTTATTGGCCAGCCAATCCTGCTCGGCTCAACAATTTCTGTCCAGCCAGCCAGCCTACGGTGAGCCAACCTGGTATCCCTATGTCATCGCGCGCGGCGACGATCGAGCAAGAATTGAAGCTACCCCGATCGAGTTTCGACCCTATCGTCCTTTGCACTTTTATGGGAATACTGTTCGACGAACCTATTATCGAGGTACGCCGGTTCCGCTGCCAACCGATATGGCCCGCGGTACTTTTACAACACTGCGGCGACGATAAGATCGCGGATACCTTGAAAATTGCCGCTCGACCCTGGCCGTTTGATTGAGGTACAATAACCGTTCCCAGCATTCGTGAACCGACGGTTATGAAATCCAGCACCCAGCATTGCACTTATCATTACGATGTCATTGTCGTCGGCGCCGGCCACGCCGGTACCGAAGCGGCGGCCGCCGCCGCACGGTTAGGTGCCAAAACGGCGCTCATCACCACTAACCTTGACACCGTCGGACAAATGAGTTGCAACCCGGCGATCGGTGGTGTGGCCAAAGGTCATCTGGTCCGCGAGATCGATGCGCTCGGTGGTCTGATGGGCCGCGCGATCGACGCGACCGGGATTCAGTTTCGCATGTTGAACATGCGCAAGGGGCCGGCGATGCATAGCCCTCGTTCGCAAGCCGACAAAAAAGCGTATCAAAACTGGATCAAAGCCACGATCGAACATCAACCCAATCTCGAGCTCCGTCAGGAAGTGGTCGAAGATTTGCTCAGCGAAGAAGTCGATGGTCGTCAAAAGATCGTCGGTGTACGAGTTCGCGGGGAGATTGAATATCGGGCAGCGGCGGTCATCCTTACGACCGGCACTTTTTTGTCGGCGCTGATGCATACCGGCGAAGCCAAAACTGCGGGTGGACGTGGCGGCGAAGGAACAACTACTGGCATCAGTGCGGCACTGAAGCGGTTGAACTTCAAACTGGCCCGTTTTAAAACCGGGACACCTCCGCGCCTCAATGGTCGCACGATCGATTACTCGAAAACCGAAATCCAACCTGGCGATGACGATCCCCAACCGTTTTCTTTTTTGACCGATAACTTTTCTGTCGAACAAGTCCCCTGCTGGATTACATTTACCAACCCGGCAGTGCATCAGCTGATCGAAAACAATCTGCATCGAGCGCCGATGTACAGCGGACAAATCCAGGGTTCGGGGCCACGGTACTGTCCTTCCATCGAAGACAAAATTGTAAAATTCGCTGACAAAGACCGCCATCAGCTATTCCTTGAACCTGAAGGTCGCGACACACTGGAAGTCTACGTGAACGGGGTTTCGACAAGCCTGCCGCGGGACGTCCAGGATCAAATGTTCAAATTGATTCCAGGCCTCGAAAACGCCCAAATCATGCGGTATGGATACGCCGTAGAATATGATTTTTGTCCGCCGGATCAACTTCGGCCGACGCTGGAAACCAAAACAGTTGACGGACTCTATTTCGCCGGACAACTCAACGGCACGACCGGATACGAGGAAGCGGCTGCCCAGGGCCTGATTGCCGGAGCCAACGCGGCACTGAAATTGAACCGCAATCGTGCGCTGATTCTGGAACGCGATGTCGCTTACATTGGAGTGCTGATCGATGACCTGGTGACCTGCAGTGTCGACGAGCCCTATCGCATGTTTACCAGCCGCGCCGAGTTTCGATTGTTACTGCGGCAGGACAACGCCGATCGTCGATTGACGCGGGCGGCGTTTGAATGGGGCTTGGTCGGGCCGGATCGAATGGATCGCTTGGACCGTAAAGAATCGGAAATCGCTCGCGCCAAGCAATTACTGGACTCCCATCGCGTCGGACAGCATAGTCTGCATCAAATGTTAAAACGGACCGAAAGCGAATGGTCGGAAGTTTCCATACACTTGCCGGAGCTCGATGCATTGCATTCCGAGGTTCAACAACAGGTCTTGTATGACATCAAGTATTCCGGCTATGTAACTCGACAACTAGCGACCGTCGAAAAACATCGTCGACTGGCGACCAAGCGGATCCCCGATCATTTCGATTACGAAGGCCTGATGCATTTGCGAAAAGAAGCCAAAGAAAAACTGACCCGCTTTCGGCCAATCAGCCTAGACCAAGCGCAGCGCATCAGCGGCATTACGCCAGCCGACATTGCTTTGGTGCTGATCCATCTGGAAGGCAAAACCAAAACACAACGTTAATGGGTCGTCAAAAAATACCAACACAGTGAGTCTTCGTAACCGATCACGGGTTTGCGATTGATCGAGCGTAAAATTTCGCGATTTTGTATGCTACTTGGATGATGAGCAAGGAACACTGGCATGCGGTTCCCTTTAAGAAAAGGAAAAGAGAAAAACGTCAACTGGACGTCAAAAGCCGCGAGAGCGGCGGCAGTTCGTAGCGGTGGGTGACAACCCGCTGTTACGTAAACCCCAAGTCAACCCCAAACCGCGAGAGCGGCGGCAGTTCGTAGCTGCGGGTGATAACCCGCAGTTACGTAAACCCCAAGTCAATCCCAAGCCGCGAGAGCGGCGGCAGATGCAATGCCTGACAAAATTAGACTTTCTCTCAGAACGTTCCATCAACGTCTTGGTTCGAAAATCGAATTGGCAAATTGGAATTGAAGACTATTTTGTTGAAAATTCGGCTGTCAGAAATGGATCGCTTGGAGATTGATAGAGTTGCTTTTTTTCATTAACAACTGTCGCCGCTTTCGCGGCTGAAATTTTGGTGGGCGAGTTGGCTGCGGGTTCACACCCGCAGCTACGAACTGCCGCCGCTTTCGCGGCTGAAATCCAACCGTCGAAAAAAATAAACATGCTACATCAACCTACAGGAACCATTCGCCAATGGATGATCTTGAACGGAATTCTGTTAGGTTGTTACCTCGGATTTTTTCATCTGAGTCTAATCGTGGCTTTTCCCGGCAGCCTGATGGTGGGAATTTTGTTCGCCGCCTCAACCAGCATCCTGTGCCTGCGCTACCACCGATTGTTTCTCAATCGATATGAGGCGTTGTTCTATCAAGCCATTCCGCTCGATATCCTGCTGGAAAGCTTGATACCGTATCATAGCGGATACTCGTTTTATTATTGTGCGTTGGCGTTTTGGCTGGTGTTCGTCAGTTATCGATTTGCAATTTGCAGTTTGCAGTTTTTCGCCGGGCAAACTGAGAACGATTAGATAATCGCCTCGCGGCCGAGCTGGCGGCGGATGACGGCCCATTGTCCAGCATGCATCAGCCAATGTGCGTCTTGCATTAGAAAGGCCGCGCCGACGGTCGGCGCATAACTGCGAATCGGCTCCGGTCCTTCTTTGCTGAGTACATCCGCCGAGACGATTTCCAACAACGCTAACGTACCCGCTCGTTGTTGTGCATACAACTTCATCAAATCCTGTTTCGAATCAAACGCCGCCGGATCGTCGGATTGGCAAGTCTCGCGCGTATATTTCTGGGCAAACCCGGAGGGCAAGGCTGGCATTTTTCCTGGAAAGCACTGCTCGAGCATGTCGTGTTCCGAGCTGATCAAATGTCCCATTTGCCACTTGATATGGTTGCAACCCTTGGCCGGACGGTGCAACATTTCCGCGTCTGTCAAATCGCCAAGGTACATCGTGGTGATCATGTCCGCCGTAGCGATTGCTGTTTGAATGGCTGTTTTCGCGTCCATCGTGGATTCCCTTATGAAGGTGATTGTGTTGGCAACAAGACAACCAGTAACTTAAACACCGCCTTTCGGTTTTTCCAGTCCCATCCGAAAGTAAACGTGAAAGAAAGGCCCAGCCGCTGATTCTCGGTCGCCGTGCGTCAATTGCACACTGACAATTTGAGGAAGTCAAGTCGCGGCGGAAGAATTTTTCTTGCTTCGCGGATTGATTCGGCAATCTCGAAATTTTTTGAAAAAAAAGCCGTCACGCTGGGCTTTATTGACCTACCTTTAAGGTTGGGTATTGAGTTAGCACAAGTTTTTTTTCCCCGCAAGAGGAGCCGTGCAGATGATGAAGAGCCAGCTACAGAATCCGTTTCCGCCCGATGTCGAACGAGCAATCAATGAGATTGTCAAAGACGATGCCCGGTATTCGTTGACCGAAATGCGATCGGTTCACCGCGAAAATCTGGTCGTACCGGTGAAACTGTTATTCCAGAACGGAGAAATACAGTCGACGTTTTCCCGCAATGTTTCACCAGTTGGGATTTGTCTGATCGGCGACCGCCCGATCGAAGAAAACCAAATCGTCGATTTGGAGATATACCGATTGCATGGTCCACCGATCAAATTGACCTCCGATGTTCGCTGGTGCAAGCCGTTTGGGACCGAGTGGTTCATGTCGGGTTGGAAATTTTTGGCGCTGCGGCGTTAATTCATCAAGCAACTCGGCGCGGAGCAACTGGAGGCAAGTCCGATTGAATTTCGTCCAAAATCGCACGCAGCACAGTCACTTCACTTCCACTCAACCGCGCTGATTGTACCAAGTAGGCCAACATGGGAACGGGTTGACCATGGAACACGGTGTGTAGTAATTGATCACTGGCGTGATCGATGCACTCCGGTTCCGTGAAATTCGAACAATAGTGATACCGGTTCCCTTTACGGCGAAAATCCAGAATTCCTTTTTGAACCAGTCGGTGAAGCAAGGTCTTGATCGTGCCAGGAGACCACTCGGTTGACTCGGCCAACCGCGCGGTAATCTCACTGGACGTGACTGGCTCGAGCTGCCAAATCTCGTGCATCACGCGCCATTCCGCGTCCGAAATATGAGGGCTGGGTTCAATCATGGTGGCTGGTTACTATTTAAACACTATCGAGGGATCGCTGGACTGAGGGCCTCGCTGACCCGCGAATCGCTGACTTCATATACATAGACGCTACTTTCGCTGATGATCTGCCGCTCGGACCCGCCAGCTTGGAGGATACTGCGGACCACGTGTTCACCTTTTTTATTGGCGGCCGCGACAAACAGAAACTCGCGTTTTTCGCCGGGTTCGAGTTTGGCGGTTTCGAAGTGAATTGCATTGCCAAATCCAAGTACATCAATTCCATCCTGTTTGTCCGGGGTCAACGCCTCGGGCAACTCGATATTTACCGCGATCGCTGTCGCACTACTGCTGCCCGTGTTCTCCACAACAACCATGAATTGTACTTTGCCACCGACTTGAATCGGACCGGATTGATTTTGAACCGCCACACTTAACTCCGCCCGAGTCGCGACGTTCGTGGTCAAGGTGATTTCTTTATCCCGCGTTTCCTTGCTGCGAACGGTAATGGAACAATTCTGTTGACCCGCTTCCAGTGCTATGGTTTTCAACATGATCGTTTGTGCGGATTTAGCAGGAATCCGATCAAACGACCAGATCAATAATCCTGTTTTAGGATCCACATTGGCTTCGCGGCTGATCGTGGTGACTTGCATGCCTCGGGGCATTTGCATTTGGATTTTTACATTCGACGCATCAATCTCTCCCTTGTTGTCGAGTTTGATCGTGTAGATCCCTTCGCGATTGACAAAATTCATTTGCGGCCCGATGGCGGAAACCTCGAGCTCTGGTTGGAACACCCGAATGCCGGACTTGACCGTTTGTGACTCAACCCCAATCGCTCCGACGGAAACGGCCAGTTCCCCTTTGCCGGCGAGAGTAGCCAGCGATGGCATTTCCACAATAATGGATTGACCAGGTTCCAACGATGCAATCACGACTTCCTTCTTCTTGCTGCACTGGAGCTCGTTCGGAAACGTGGCTTGCAATTGAATCTGTGACGCCAGTCCGTCGCCAGTATTTTCCAATAGTACTTTGTGGGTCACGTTTTGCCCCATATTGGCTTCCGTCGGACCCTGCAAAGACATTTTGATTTTTGGCTGGCGCACGCCCACAGCAATCCGTTGCGTATTTTCGATCACGATTTCCGTGCCGATATCGAGTGGCTTTTTCTCGGTCGGAATCAAGTCAATCGCGATCTCTCGAATTTGTTGTGCCGTCATGTTGGACAATTGGAACTCGTAGACTTGGCCGTTTGTATTGGTCGGTGACGGAGTCGAACGCGAGAATTTCGCATGGGCTGGTAAGGTTGCAATCAGTTTTACATTTCCTGCAGCGATGTCACCGACATTCTGCAACTTGATTCGCAACGTGGCCGTTTGATTCAGGTTGATGTAACTCGGCGCTTCGATCTGAGTGTTGATCGAGGGGGCCGACTTACTGAACGAAACAGGTTTTACGGGGGCAGCTGGCCGGTAGTCGGTTGTCTTGTCAGGCGTGGTCACAACCTGGCTGACGGGCCGAGGTAAGGGTTGGGGTGGAGCAAACGAGTCTAAAGCTCCCGACTGCTGCTCGACGACGCGAGGAGGCACTCCGGTGGCTGACTGCAATACAGGCGGTACACCCACGTTTGTCTGGATACCATCATACTGAGTTGGAGCTGGCCTAAGCATGCCGTCGCCAGTATTCTGCGCAACTCGTACAGATCGGGATGATTCAACGACCGATCTGAGCTGGCCAGCCGGAATCGGATTCGACGAGGATGGGACTTGAAGCGCTGAATTAGCTGGCGCCGCATCGCCGAACGAATATTCTTGTGCCGGAGACGCCAGGCTCGACCAAACACTGACGGCGGAAAATGCGATCGCAGCCGCTGGAATTTTTGAAAAAGATTGCATGGTAGAAATAGCTCCAGCGATTGATCTGGTGGGTTCGGTTAGAATTTTGTGCTAGTTGTTAACTAATCGGTAATTTTTGACGATTGGGTTAAATTCTCTTTGTTAAAGCGTGGCCTAAGTTCTGACTTTTGATAGCAGGCTTTGACTTGATCGATTTTAGCTGGCACTCTACTTGCTAGTGCGCGCAACCGAATTGGTGAAGAAGTTGTCCCCAAATCGGAATTCTGGGTATCCGATGCCGCGAAGATGCCGGACTATTCCGCAAGGGTGCTTAAGATGACAGCATTTGGGCGCGCCCTGTTTGATGGTCACACTTATGGTCACTTGGTGCGAAAAAACTTAGCGTCATCCGGCCGTGCATTTTATGTTTAATCGGTTGGATTACTGTCCTCTGGGAAGGATTCCACAGCAGGAACAAACCGAATTGAACATCACGACCTGAACCTAGCAGTCCTCGCTCTTAAGTAAGTGCGCCGTCGCAAGCGGCACTTCAATCCAACCTTGATTGGCAATTTGATTTGTGCGGGGCTGCCAAATCGCATTCCGTATTTGGCTCGAGCGGGCTAAAATGTCGGATTGATTCCCATCCGCTCTCAATGCGTTTTGCTATGTCACCGACCGCTGCTGTCTTGCAACAATTCCGTATTGACATCGATGCCGTTGATCAACGGTTGGTGCGGCTAATCAATCGCCGCGCCGAACTGACAGTTGATTTCTTACAACGGTCCAAACCATCGACCGTTCGGCACGCAGCGCATCATGATCTGGCCAGCGAAATTTTGCGCGACATTGGTCGCAAAAATTCTGGCCCCATTCCCGACACGGCCCTGGAAGGAATCTATCGCGAGATCATCAATGGGGCTTTTGAATTGGCCCGTCGCACCCGCGTCGGCTACCTTGGACCGGCCGGGACATTCAGTCACCAAGCCGCGACACAGTACTTTGGCGAGCATGTAGACTATGAAAACCTGCGAACCCTGGACGGTGTTTTTGAAGAAGTTTCGCGAGGACATGTGGACTATGGTTTGGTGCCGATTGAAAACAGCACGGGCGGCGCGATTATCGAATCGCTGGATTCGTTTGCCAATTATTTGGGCAGAGTCACCATTTGTGGTGAAGTTCGACTGAGCATTCGGTTTAGTCTTTTTGGAAATTGTCCAGCGAATCAAATTCGAAAGATTTACTCCAAAGCCGAAGCGCTCGCTCAATGTTACGAATTTTTATCAACCCGCTATCCCCACGCGCAGCGGCTGCCCTATGAGAGCACGGCGGCGGCGGTCGAGTTTGCTTATTTGGCCGACCCGACCGACGGAATCGCAGCCATTGGTTCCAGTGCCGCCGGCAAAAAATATGGCTTGGCACCGTTGCACGAGAATATCGAAACCAATCATGACAACATGACGCGGTTTTTGATTCTCTCTCGCACACCGACCGTGAGTACCGGCCGCGACAAAACTTCATTGATGTTCACCTGCGCCGATCGGCCCGGTTCGTTGGTCGATATTCTGTCGGTGTTCAAGCGCAATCACATCAACCTCAGCCACATTGAAAAACGCCCCAGTCGCGAATTTGGTTCGGAGTATACTTTTTTTGTCGACATGTTAGGTCACGCGCTCGATGGATCGATTGCCGAGATTCTGGGAGAAGTTCGGGCGTATTGTAAAACGCTGATCGGATTGGGAAGTTTCCCGGTTTACGATCCCCAGTTTCGGTATCAGCCACCACGATTGATCACTCCGGCGGCTTCCCAGGAAGTGTTGGAAAACGAAACTCAATCCGTCGATGCGGACTTGATCGAACTGGTCAACGAACGTGCGAAACTGGTGGTCAAGGTCGGTGAGTTCAAACGGCAATCGGATGTACCCATTTACGCCCCGCATCGCGAGTCAGCGGTGTTGCTGAAAATTCAAGCGTTGAACAACGGGCCACTGCACAATCGTCGTTTGGAATCGATCTATCGGGAACTGATGAGCGGGAGTTTTCGTTTGGAAAAACCGTTGCGGATTGGTTTCGTCGGACCGGTCGGCGAGTTCGATCACTTGGCTGCCGTGCGGCATTTTGGATCCAGCGTTGATTTTGTGGCGGCGCGCGAAGTGCGGACCGTGTTTCAACAAGTTGCCGCCGCCGAGATTGATTATGGTTTGGTGCCGATTGAAAACAGTTCTGCCGGTGGGGTCAACGAAACATTGGATGCGTTTTTTGAGTTCCATGAAGGGCTGAATATTTATGGTGAAGTCAAATTGGAAATCCATTTTGGGTTGCTGGCCGACTGTAAACCGGAAGAAGTCCGCCGAATTTATGCCAAGCCTTCCGTATTCGCCCAATGTCGCAATTGGTTGAGCACGCAATATCCGCACGCCACGCGAATCTCGACCGAAAGCACTGAACAAGCCACGCAACAATCCCAATCCGATCATGACGCCGATTCGAATTCGGGTTCCGCCGCGATTGGTTCCGCGATGGCCGGAGAACTGCAAGGCTTGCGACCGCTGTTTGAAGGAATTGAAGATCGGCAGAGTGATTTGACGCGGTATCTGATTTTGTCGAAATCTCGCGCGGAAATTTCGGGCCACGACAAAACGTCGATCATGTTTTCCATTGTCGACCAATCGGGCGCGTTGGTGGATGTGTTGGATGTGTTCAAACGCAACTCGGTCAATCTGACTCATATTGAAAAACGCCCCAGCGGTACAACGCATTGGGACTACACTTTTTTTGTGGATCTCGAAGGTCACCGCAACGATCCCCGCATCGGTCAAATCATCGGCGAAGCCCGCGCGCACTGTAAAAGCCTGACCGTTCTCGGGAGTTTTCCTGCGTGTAAACGGGTGTTGTAGCCCGTCCTTTTGCGAATTTGGTCGTTTTGGGAATTTAGATTGACAATCGCGCGCGAGCGCGCTAGTATAATTTCCCTCAATCCAGCACTTTCGGCAATTGTATTTTCTTTGCAGCACTTACCTTCGCTTCGACTGGTTTCGTCTTCTATTCAGTTCGCTTTTTTGCGGTATTAAAGACAGCGTTTGCGTTTTTAGTTCGTGGTCGGTCGCGACCGCGAAAATTCTGTTCCGTACTCTTTTTGGAGATTGAGAAATGAAGGCGACAATCTGCGGTTTGGTTTTTTTACTGCTGGGCACTGGTTTTGTCTTCGGGCAAAACCCAGGCGGGCATATTCATCAAAATCATCCAACAACCGACCACCAAAATGGTTGGCATCGGATTTCCATGGAGGATGGGCCGACCGATCCGCTTGTTGAGCCAAACACCGTCGAGACTTTGGTTGTTTTGGTTGACCAAGACTTCGTCAATCAAAATTGTGAACCATCGACGCCGAGCGTTTCCGTGACCCGCGCGGTCGGACACAGTACAGAGGTGGGGGGCTCGATCACCTTGGGTGGTTCGGTCTGTCTTGCCTCTAAAGGATTTGGAATTTCCTGATTTGGGTTAACATAATGCTAACCCAGGAGAAATTCCATGACCAAAAACCGAAGAAAATTTACCGCTGAGCAAAAGGCCGAGATCGTACGACGCCATCTGAAAGATAAA
>JANNPW010000046.1:0-11958 GCA_031400405.1 Mariniblastus sp. | reverse complement strand
GCAATTTGTGGATGGTTGGTAAACTGGCGGGCCATTGGCCCTTGTGTATTATCGTTGACGCGATTCCCAGGCCTTCAGCCTGGGCTATGAAAACGGCTGGGGCTTTGCCCCGCAAAACAAGCCATGAACGGAACAAGATTGGCGCAATAGAAAATCCAGACAACCCCAAATTTTTAGCAGTCCAGCCTAGCGCCCTGCGGCTGATTTCGTCAACCTGATATTTATGGTGTAACAATGCAATAGGGAACTACCAGAATTATTTGGCAGCGGTTTAGCCCTGATTTAGGACCGAATTTGCGCAGGCGCGTTCGAGCGCGGAACGCAAGTCCTGGAGTTCGAAGGGCTTGGAAACAACTTGTGAAATGCCAAGGGCATTTAATCGCCGCACGAGATTCTCGCGCGGGAAATTGGCCACCACAACCAGTTTCGCCGTGGGGAACTGCGACCGCAGCCATTGAATTCGCTGTTCCAGTTCCGTGGAAAGCGATTCAGCTTCGATCAAAATTGCCTGGTAAGCCCGATTGGTCTCTGCCGAACTTGTTGCCGCAGTTTCCTCCGCGCGCTCGATCCAACAACTGGTCCAGCCGAAGTGCTCGATGGCATCCCGCAGCATTTCAAATTGCGATATCGTCCACGTGCTGACACCCACGCAACGAATGTGGCTATTCAGTACCGGATGTGGTTGATCCAAACGAAGAAATCGGTCGGCTGTCGTCGACGTTCGGGGGGCATGCCAAGTTGAAATGCCTGCGGAATCCATTTGGCTCATGAAAGTATCGAATCTTCCTTGCCATTGATGCCAATAAATTCGCAACACGCCCGGCCAAGGTTTGCCGGTCCGCAGCTCACCTTCGCACCAACTTCCCAATACCGCAACGATCGGTGTGAATGGAAATCCCGTTTGCAGTTGTTCGACTGTGGCTTGCGCAATCTGGTCGGGTTGCGATTGAGCGAGCACAATCAAATCGAATTGTTGATCGGCCGGAATACTGCTGATTCGATTGACGGGTGTCAGCGTGACTCGATCAACACCGGCCAGGAATGGTTTGAAGTCGCGATGCCAATAGTCGCCCGTAACGAGAATATTGCGCTCCATCGTAGTATCCGTGGGAGTGGGTCACCAATGTCAGCCCAATTGATTATCAAAATCCGCGATAATTTGCCAGCCTGATGCTGGATTTTCAGCCGCGCGCAATTGAACCAGCAGGTCCGGGACTTGCAGTAATCGGCTTAACCGGGCCAGGACCCTCAAATGTTGCGGTTCGCTGACGGATCCAATCAGAAAAAACAAATCAGTCAGACATCCACGCGGTCCGCCAAACGGAATCCCGGACCCCGTAATTCCCAAGCTCAAAAATGGCTCAGCCATGATTCCGGACATCGGTCGACGCGGGTGCAACAGAGCGACGCCGTTTTCGAGCGCGGTCGGATGTAGGTCTTCCCGCAAGCGCAAGGCTTCCGCCATTTTCGCCGGTTCCCACAGGACGCCCGAAAAACTGGACAGTTCACACATTTGCTCGAGAACCGAATTCCTCGTGCGGGCAGCTAACGGAATGAAAATTCGATCGGCTGTTAATAATTCTGAAATTTTGAACTCGCCAGCCGACGGGTGAGCCGATTGTTGCTCGAAAACCCGTTCGACTTCCGACAATTCCTTGTCGTCGGACGCACCGATACGGGTTTCAAACCACAAGTGAATTTCAGCCGGCGAGAATCGCCAATTGCCGCCGACTCGTCGACCCGGCAATTTTTCCCGTTCGGCCATTTTGCGAACTTGATCGGGCGTCAAGTGTAAATACGCGGCCAATGAAGCGACATCAAAATCTTCGTCGGCCATGGGTAGTTTTTCGCTTCAATAGGAAATTTGTATCGAACGTTTGCATCGCGATTTTTGTGAATTTCGAAATCGCGTCAAAGCACTTAGCCTCAAATTTTGATGGATTGCCGGGAATTGTCCAGTCGCTCATGAAAAATAATGTGTGCTTGCAAGGCTCCGTTTTAATCTTGACCCACGACGCCGTTTGTTGAGAATCAGCACTCGTTGGCAGGAAGCCAATGAATGAAACGAGTGTTTCGCAGGTATTTTTTAGGCATTCGCCGGGCAAGGAGGCCTTGTGATTCCGCTACTTACAACCCGTCAGGGGATTCGTTTATCGGAAATTCTTCCGAAAGCTAAATTTTTTGGCGCGGACGAGATTTTTGTGCAATCGTGTTGCGGTCAATGGGATGACTGCGAATCGAATGATGTGTATGTGGCCATTGTTGGTCCCGATGCGGACGGGCACGAATTTGCCCACGATGCCATTGTCCGTGGCGCGACCGCGGTTGTCACTGAACGATTGTTGACGATTGATCGGCCGCAGTGCATTGTCCCCGATAGCCGCGCTGCTTACGGGAAGATCTGCCAAGCACTTGCGGGTGCTCCCAGCCAACGGCTCACCACGATTGGTGTCTCGGGGTCCGATGGAAAAACGGTAACCAGCCACTTGATCCGGGGAGTGCTGGAAGCGGCCGGCAAACGCTCGGGTTTAGCCAGCTCGATCGAAGTTAACTTGGGACAGGGCCGTCAATCGGTACCGGCCAAGCAAATGACAGCGCCCTGGTTGGCGGATCAACTCTCGCAAATGGCGATGGCTGACTGCGATCATGCGGTCGTTGAAGTCTCGAGTGTCTCACTTGCTCAACGGGCTATCGACGGCGTGAGTTTCGATGTTTCCGTGATTACGAATGTCAGGCGCGACCACGTCGATTTTCACGGATCGATTGAAAATTATCGTCGCGCCCAATGGCGGATGTTGAAGCACATGAAACCCAACGGCATGTCGATCCTCAATGCCGACGATCCCACGACTCATTTTCTACTGGAGCAATTGTCCACACCAGTGTTAACGTTTGGGATGAAACAGGATGCTCAGATCACCGGGAAGGTCATTGAACGGTCGGCCAGTGAGCAGACGTTTATTATCCAGGCAGGCTGTGAATCAATACCCGTCCGATCGTCGATCGTCGGTGATCAGCATGTTTACAATTGCCTGGCGGCGACGGCAGTCGGGTTGGTGTTGGGGTTGGAACTGAGCACCATCGTTAGCGGATTGACTGCGGTCCGCAGTATCCCCGGTCGACTGGAACGCGTGGAATGTGGGCAGGATTTCGGAGTCTGGATCGATGCGGCGCGCAGTCCGTTTCAATTGGCAACCGCCATCCGTTCTCTGAAACAAGTCAGTCGAGGCAAAGTCTGGTGTATTTTCTCCACTTGTGAACAACAATCCGAACTCGAGCGTCGCCAATTGGGTGAAGTCGTGGAACGATCGGCAGACCACGCAATTATTACCAAGTCGACGGTTGATCAGACCGTAGATCACGAACCAGCGCATCAAATGCTTGACGGATTCGATCAACCCGGAAAAGCGCGTTGGATTCCCAATCGCTTCCGAGCTATTGAATGGGCTTTGTCACAAGCCAAGCCTGGTGATACGGTGCTGATTACCGGCTGCGGCGAGCGGCCGTTTGCCCTGATTGGAGAAAACAACTGGACGATTTCTGATCGCGATGTCTGCCAAGCCTGGCTGTACGATCATTCGTCGATGTGTGCCGAGCTTTCGCCCGACTCGGACAATCCAATGATTTTCGATATCAACGACTATCGCTAAAAATGTCTCTGCACGGGTCAAATACGGACGTTGAATCGCTTGAACAGCGCCAAACCATGTAATCTTTACCGATCCCGGCTGCGATCCGTCACAGCGGAATATGGATTCAAGATAAATTCCAGAAATCTTTTGAATTGATGTTGCCGGGTTGAGCGAGTTGTTCTATTTGTATTTCCCGTCATACAGAACTTGCGAGTTGGGTGGTTACAAAAGTCACAATTCTCGCGAGTGAAATTGAAGCAGGAGTCACAACGAATTTTTTAAAGTTCAGTCGGCGGTATTGGAAACGCGGGAATTCAATACCACCCTCCCTCCTGGGGAAAGAGCATATTTAGCCTGTCGAATACTGGTTTCTGGGTCAACCGTTTCGACAGGTGCTCACGACTGAGCTTGGTCTGTGCTCTGGGATAGCTTGCTATCCCAGAGCCAGGAAACACGAAAACGCTGGGCGTCCATTGGACGGCCAGCGTTTTTTTTTTGGATGAAATCTTGGTGTGACTCGTATCAAGTCGCCAAAATGCTTACCCGGTTGCGTCCGGTGTTTTTTGATTGATACAACGCCCGATCGGCCGTTGCCAACAGTTCCCGAGCCGAAACATCAGGCCGACCGGAAATAACCACGCCCAGGCTAACCGTTAATGCATGTTGTTCGTCGCTGAAGCGCTCGGCCTCGAACCGAGCTCGCAATTTTTCGAAGCTTGCCGCGACGTTGGTCGCAGCGTCCGAATTGTCATCCGCAACCAATACGATACCAAATTCATCGCCGCCCAATCGCGCGAGACATACCGCCTGCGGAAATTCATCGCGCAACACGCGCCCGACAAATTGAATTGCCTGGTCGCCGGTTGCATGTCCGTTTTGATCATTGATTCGTTTGAACCAATCGACATCCAGAATGGCCACGACCAAATTTCGATGCAGATTTGCTTCCAGCTGCTGTTGAAATCCGCGTCGGTTCATCAACTGACTCAAGTCATCGGTAGTGGCAGCCCGTTGTAGCTTCGACTCGCGCTGCCGTCCCGGCTCCGCGTCGCGAATTTGCCAATAGGACCAGCACTTGTTCTCAATCCAGAAACTTGCGCCAGAAACTTCTGCGATTAACTCACTACCATCCCGTCGCACGAATTTCTTTTCCCGAAACAACACCGACGACGCCGCATCGCCAACAGCAGTCGCCTGGCCAGATCCCGATTCCTTCGCGCACAACTCGGGATGTCGATCGTCCTTCGATATCAGCTCAGCAAAAGGCCGTCCGACAGCTTCCACCGCGGGAACCAAAAACAATCGCTCGGCACTGCGATTCCAAATGTCGACAATTCCAGCGGAATCCAGCAAGACAATTGCGTCGGGCGAATGTTCCAGCAGTGCAGCTAAAAACCGGGCATGAAGTTGATGGCAAGACCCGCTCATGTTCGACTGGAACCGCCTTTCAATCAGCGTGTTACTTCTTGGCGGTTTTCTTTTTCGATTTTGCAGCAGGTTTCTTTTTGACTGCCGACTTTTTCTTGCCGACTGGTTTTTTGGAGTCACCAAAGGCCGAGCTCCAATTGGCTGAGTACTTGTCGGTCGCGCCACTTCGTAAAATCGTCATAATATTGGCCCAATGTTGTTAAATGTATTCTGCAATAAAACTCGTCGCTGTTTCATTGTGATCATGCGGAATGATTTTCGATCGAACCGAGAACTGTTGGTCAAAGAGCAATCCAAGCACAACGAAGCCGGGAAATCGCCACAGTTCACCGGTACACGAAATCAAACCTTGAGTTTTTTGTATCTAAATCGCCGCGGTGCATCATCGCTCAAACCGAGTCGTTCTTTGCGTTGTTGTTCATAGGTTTGATAGTTGCCTTCGCACCAATGCACATATCCGTCGCCTTCAAACGCCAAAATGTGGGTGGCAATGCGATCGAGAAACCAGCGATCGTGGCTGGTTACCACGACACAACCGGCATAGTTCAAAATTGCTTCTTCCAATGCCCGTAGTGTATCCACGTCGAGGTCATTGGTCGGCTCGTCCAACAACAACACATTCGAACCGCGACGGAGGAGTTTGGCAAGGTGTACGCGATTTCTCTCACCGCCGGATAACACGCCGACCTTTTTCTCCTGATCGGAACCACGAAAATTAAACCGATTCACGTAGGCGCGGGCGTTGAGTTTTCGCTTGCCCATCTCGAGGGTTTCGTTTCCTTCCGAGATTTCCTGGTAGACCGTGAGCCCGTCGTTCAAGCTGTCGCGCGACTGATCGACATATCCCAGTTCGACGGTCTTACCGACCTCAATGGTTCCGGCATCCGGTTTTTCCTGACCGGTAATCATACGAAACAAAGTCGTTTTGCCCGCACCATTGGGGCCGATGATGCCGACAATTCCACCGGGTGGTAATCGAAAATTCAAATTGTCAAATAGTTGTTTGTCACCGTAGCTTTTGTTGACTCCGGTGGCTTCTATTACCAGATCACCGAGATGCGGACCGGTCGGGATCTGAATTTCCAGTTCGTCCTCACGATCGCGCTCCTCCTGCGCAACCATCGTCTCATAGGCGTTAATCCGCGCCTTGCTTTTGGATTGGCGCGCCTTGGGAGCCATGCGAATCCACTCGAGTTCCTGTTTGAGCGCTTTGTCGCGGGCTTTGTTTTGCTTGTCTTCGATTACCAACCGCGCCTGCTTCTGTTCGAGCCATGATGTGTAATTTCCTTCGAACGGGATGCCTTGTCCACGATCCAACTCCAGGATCCAACCGGCAACGTTGTCGAGGAAATAGCGATCGTGGGTGACGGCGACAATCGTACCGTGATAGTCCTGCAACGTCCGTTCCAGCCAAGCGACCGAATCGGCGTCCAAGTGGTTCGTCGGTTCGTCCAGCAATAACAGATCCGGTTTTTCCAGCAGCAATTTACACAGCGCCACCCGACGCGCCTCGCCGCCGGACAACGTGGTCACATCCGCGTCTTTGTCGGGCAGATTCATTACATCGAAAGCGATTTCAATTTCGTGATCCAGTCCCCAGGTGTTGGTGACATCGATTTGATCTTGCACGCGGGCCATTTCGTCGTACACCTTCTGCAGCGCCGCTTCGCTCAGCGGTTCGCCGCACTTGGCGCTCAACTCGTTGTACCGGTCGAGCAGTCGGCGGCGCGGCGCAACCGAATCCTGGACATTCTCCCAAACATTTTTGGTTGGGTCGAGTTTGGGTTCCTGGGATAAATAGCCCACGGTGAACCCGTCGGTCAAACGTGCCTCACCATCGATATCTTTGTCCAATCCCGCCATGATCTTGAGGAGCGTACTTTTACCGGAACCGTTGCGCCCGAGCACGCCAATTTTGGCCCCGGGATAGAACGACAGCCAGATATTGTTCAGAATCGGTTTCAGGCCATGTTTTTTGGTCATATCGACCATTTGAAAAATGTATTGTCGGCTCATGTGATTTGGAAAAAAGTTGAAGTGAATTGAATGTAAGGGGTTGGTAAGCGAAATAGTCCGGTCAAGTTGATCGCGAATTTGCCCACGGCGATTTTTCGGCGCGGCTTAAATTTGAAATTCAAGGTTTGAAAGTAGCTGGAAGTGACACGCCTTACTCCCACTCAATCGTGGCCGGTGGTTTGGAACTGATGTCGTAACAAACTCGATTGACACCAGCCACTTCGTTGATAATCCGGGTCGACATGCGGGCCAACACGTCATACGGCAAACGAGTCCAATCGGCGGTCATGAAATCATCGGTGTTGACACAGCGAATGACAAGGGCGTTTTCATAGGTCCGTTCATCTCCCATGACACCGACGCTTTGGACCGGTAGCAAGACAGCAAACAGCTGCGAGGTCTGGCGGTACAGACCCGCTTTCTCTATTTCTTCGATTACAATCGCATCGGCCTCGCGTAGTATTTTGAGCCTGGGCTCAACGACTTCGCCTAAACAACGAACGGCTAACCCCGGTCCCGGAAAGGGATGACGCCAGACCAATTTTTCCGGCAACCCTAATTCCAATCCCAATTTCCGCACTTCGTCTTTGAATAAATCGCGCAGCGGCTCAATCAATTCGAAACCCAGCTCGGCCGGCAAACCGCCGACATTGTGATGTAATTTGATCGTCGCTGTCGGACCGTCGATCGCGGCACCGCTTTCGATCACGTCGGGATACAAAGTTCCCTGAGCGAGAAATTTTGCGTTTTCGATTTTGGACGCTTCCGCTTTAAAGCAATCAATAAACACATGGCCGATCCGCCGCCGTTTCTCCTGGGGATCGGTGACACCGGCAAGTGCGTTCAGGAATTGATCTCGCGCCTGGACGACATGCAAATCGGTCTTAAAATGATTGGAAAATTCCTGCAGTACGAGATCGGCCTCGCCTTTCCGCAATAAACCGTTGTCCACCAAAATGCAGGACAGTTGGGGACCGATGGCCCGAAACAGCAACGCTGCGACAACCGCCGAGTCGACTCCTCCGGACAACCCACAAATGACCCGCGCCTCGCCGACGACAGCGCGTACCTTGTCGATTGCTTCGGTGGCGAAATTAGTGAGCTTCCATTGACCGGTGCAGTGACAAATTTCATACAGGAAATTTTTCAACAGCGTAGTGCCTTGAGGCGTATGAGTGACTTCCGGATGAAACTGCAAGCCGTAAATCGGCAGGGTTTTATGTTTTACCGCCGCCAACGGGCAGGTTGCCGTATGCGCTAAAGGAATAAAGTCAGCGTTGACCGATTGAACTTGGTCGCCATGGCTCATCCAGACTTCGGCTTGTCTTGGAAAATCGTGAAATAGTGGATCGTTTTCCGTGACGGTGCAACTCGCGCGACCATATTCCCGAGCATGAGCACTTTCGACGTGGCCCCCTAGATGATCGCAGGCCAGCTGCATGCCATAACAAATACCCAAGATCGGAATGCCCATGGCGAAAATACCGGGATGGCATTGAGGGGCATCGGCAGCATAGACGCTGCTCGGCCCGCCCGAGAGAATCAGCCCGCTGGGTTGATGTTTGGCGATTTGTTCTGGCGTGATGTTGTGCCGCACAATTTCGCAGTAGACATTTTGTTCACGCACGCGCCGGGCGATCAACTGCACATACTGCGCACCAAAGTCGAGTACCAAAATTCGTTCCGTGGTCGATCGAATGTCGTGGTTGTTGGGAGTCGTGGTTGGCGTATTCGCCGCAACATTCATGAGGAAACTCAGGCAAAGGGGACGTTCGGTCCCAAGGGTGATTTTTGGGAATCGCGAATTATACATTTTTGAGGCCGTGCCTTCCAGCCACGACGACGGTTGAATCTGGTCGGTGTTTGACCTCGGGGGTCATCTGAGCATTGCGGAATCAGACCGATCAACTTAGGCTTATACGGCTGACGCCCCACTATTTTATCGGTTGTTTAGCATTGCGAAGTAATTCATGCGAGTCCTGATCACGAACGACGACGGCGTACATGCGCAAGGCATCATCCAGTTGGCAAAACGCGTGCGTCGGTTTGCCGAAGTGTTCGTCGTCGCCCCGGCAATCGAGCAAAGCGGCGTTAGTCAAGCGATTACGTTTTTGACACCATTGTTCCCGGTGAAGTTGGGCGGTGAGAAAGATTCCCAAGACGACCATATTCCAGGCTATTCGGTCAACGGAACGCCTGTCGATTGCGTCAAACTCGGTTTGAATGAACTTTGCCCGTGGAAACCCGATTTGGTTCTCAGTGGAATTAACGGGGGACTCAATGCCGGCGTTAATGTTTGCTATTCCGGTACGGTTGGCGGAGCGCTCGCGGCGGCCACGTTTGGTATTTTGTCGATGGCGATTAGTGTCGAATATGAGCAACACGTCGATTATGCGCGCGCGGCTGAAATTGCCTGGCCGTTGATCGAGCGGTACAGTTCGATGGTTCATCCGCCGCGCACCGTGCTCAATATCAATATTCCCACGGTTGCCTTGGTGGGTGAGCCGGATGTAGCCATCGTTCCTGTCGAGACCAATCCGATGGGATATGCCTTTGACCAGGGAACGGATCCCAAAGGACGCCATTATTTCTGGTCGACGAACAACCCGGCTCCTCAAGTCTCACCCGTCGAAACCGATACGCAAGCACTACGGGCGGGCAAGATTACGATTTCGGCGATAACGTATGACATGAACTCCCTGGTCGGACTTGAGAATCTAAAACATGCCACTCGTTCCGGCCAACCGTTAACGAAACAGCCAGTTCAATCATGACCAACGATGACTAATACACAGCCCATCATGCGAATTGGTATTGTGACTGTTTCGGACCGTGCCAGTCGTGGTGAGTATGTTGACCGGGGTGGCCCCGCGATCGTCGCATACCTGCGAGAAGTAGTTTCATCCGCTTGGGAACCGGTCGCGCGAGTTATTCCTGACGAACTGGATTTGATATCGCAAACGCTGATCGAGCTCTGTGAATCCGAAGCATGTCAGTTGATCGTAACGACCGGTGGCACCGGTCCAGCGTGGCGTGATGTGACTCCCGAAGCAACCGCCAATGTCTGCAATAAAATGTTGCCAGGGTTCGGGGAACTGATGCGAGCCGTGTCTTTGACTCACGTTCCGACAGCGATCTTGTCGCGTCAGACAGCTGGGATCCGCAGCACTGAGCAAGGCGGCTGCTTGATCATCAATTTGCCCGGTAGCCCGAAGGCGATCGCCGAGTGCCTCGATGCGGTGTTTCCAGCCATTCCCTATTGCATTGATTTGATCCATGGACCGCGCATGGAAACTCATCCGCAGCGGCTGCAATCGTTTCGTCCCAAGTAATCACATGACCCACCCAATAAACCATTCCGTGTGCCGTTGGTGTTACGCCGAGATTCCGCTGGATCGACTTTGCGCGGAAGCGGTGCGACTGGGCATTGGCTCGATTGATCTGGTGACTCCCGCCGATCTGCCACTGCTTCAATCGTATGGGTTGACCTGCGCCATGCTGACCAACCCGACAGCAATTGCGCCGGACGAACAAACGGTCGGCACGATTGAGCGGGCTTGGAACCGACCCGAGTATCATGAATGTCTGGTCCGAGCCTATCTCCCGTACCTCGAATTGGCGGCGGCGGCGGGCGCGAAAAATGTGATTTGTTTTTCGGGTAACCGAGCTGGACTGGACGACATTGCCGGAATGAAAAATTGTGCCGCCGGAATCAGTCGTCTCCTGCCTACCGTCGAGCGACTCGGTCTGACGTTGACGATGGAGTTGCTCAACAGCAAAGTTGATCATCCAGATTACATGTGCGATCATTCTGAGTGGGGGGTGGCGTTATGTGATCAAATTGGATCCGATCATTTCAAATTGCTATACGACATCTACCACATGCAAATCATGGAAGGGGATGTGATTGCTACCATTCGAAAATATCACACCTACTTCAGTCACTATCACACGGCGGGAGTGCCGGGCCGCAACGAAATCGACGACACGCAGGAGTTGAACTATCCGGCGATCATCCGCGCGATACTTGAAACCGGTTATCAAGGGTACGTAGCGCAAGAATTTCGGCCCACCGGCGGGCAACCATTGGCATCGCTCAAACAAGCCATCGAAATTTGTTCGGTGTGATGGCGATTGGTTGCATGTTTCGATGAGTTATTTTTCCGAGTTATCGTTCAATCGGCCGGGGCTCGAGTTGAATTCCAAAGACTTGTTGCAGTTTTTCTTTTTGTTCTTCATTCAATGTTTCGGCGACGGATTTTTGATAGGCCTGCACGGCTGCTTTCTGATCCGTTTGGCGTTTTTTTACGAGTTGTTCGATTTCGTCGCGGAACTCGCCGTGGATACGATCGAAAGTTTGTCCCTGTTCATTGGAGAGTTCAAGATAGTCCCGCCAATCGGGGAAAGTTAATGGCACTTCGCTCCAGCCCATCGACAATACCAACTGATTCCAGATTTGCCGCAATCGTTCCCGCTCTCCCCCAAAATTCGGAGTGACTTTGATCAAGTGGCGAATTCAACCGTCCGAATTTTGGGGGCGAGGAGGAGTAAATGACTTTTTTTGATTTGGCCGCGAACAAAAAAGGAACTTTTCATAAACGCAATTTCCAGCTGTCAATACCAAATTTTTGACAGCCCAGGTTTTGCCCAGTTACGAGGAACGGCGCGTTTTTAATACCACCGGCTTGTCCGGTGGATGGTTGTGTTTTTTGCTACAAACTTGCTGGGCCATTCACCTCGTTCTTCAGCCGGATTCGCCTTGGGCGAATCCGGCTGAAGAACGAGGTGAATGGGGGGGATCTTTGGGTGTAGCTCAAAGCCGAAGCTTCCGCTGGACAAGCCAGCGGGATTCCAATACGGTTCACTACCCACGAAGCAAACT
>JANNPW010000030.1:0-5203 GCA_031400405.1 Mariniblastus sp. | reverse complement strand
GGGGTAAAAGCTGACTTCCGGGCGCAGATCAAACATCTCATTGCCTCTGGCGGTATTCAGAAGACCTTGATGATTCTTGAACCACTTCCTTCAGACAGTTGGCACTGATGTGCAACGAACAAGGGCAAATAGTAATTGACGATGATGTTTTTGATGTTAAGTAAGAATTAAGAGTCCATGAATTTTGCGATAGAGAACCTTAACCTCGAGCTTGCTGAAATCTATGAAAGTGAGCGGCAATGCCAATCCAGTAGCAGAGAGTCGATTCGATGAAACTTCGATGAAGATGAGCCTGTCTGAATAGCCGATTGCTATAATCCGGCGGACCACCTCAGTTCATGTTTTGATATCCAAAAATAGTCAGGAGTAGGGATGCAAGGTAAAAAGCAAATCGAATCAACGATTCAATACGAAGGCGGAATTTCTCGGCGATGGTTCCTGGCATATGCTGGCGCTTTAAGCTCGATTCCTCTCCTGGGTAGTTATTCAAGGGCCAATGCTTCGCCAAAATTCTCCGGCGATCCCTTCACTTTGGGAGTCGCTTCCGGCGATCCCGATTCAACCAGCGTGGTGTTGTGGACTCGCCTTGCGCCGCAGCCTCTGGAGCCTTTTGGCGGAATGCTCAATGAGGTCGTGGAAGTTCACTGGGAACTTGCCGATGACCAGAGTTTCCAGAAAATTCTCGCTTCGGGTAAGACGGCAGCAACGCCGCAGTTGGGGCATTCCATTCACGTGGAAGTGGAAGGACTCCAATCGGATCGCTGGTTTTGGTATCGTTTTCGAGCGGGAGATGCCACCAGTCCCGTCGGCCGAACGCGTACTTTCCCGGCGGAGCATGAAATGCCTGAACAGGTCCGATTTGCCGTGACTTCCTGTCAAAACTACGAACAGGGTCTATTTACCGCTTACGAACAAATGGCCAGAGATGAGTTTGATGTGGTTTTTCATCTGGGTGACTACTTCTATGAATATGCGGCAGGTCTCAAAGGTAAAGTACGTACTCACCACGGTCCTGAAATCGAATCGCTCAACGACTATCGGGTCCGTCACGCACAGTATCGTTCTGATCCTTTGTTACAGAACATGCATGCGAAATGCCCCTGGATTGTGACCTGGGACGATCACGAGGTAGACAATAATTATGCTGATGACATTTCAGAAAAATCTGAAATCAATCCAGTCGATTTTCTGGTTCGGCGAGCCAATGCCTATCAAGCCTATTATGAAGCGATGCCTTTACGCCGAAGTTCGCTTCCCTCCGGTTCCAGTATGCAGCTCTATCGCAATGCGTCTTTTGGACGACTGACCGAATTTTTGGTGTTGGATACCCGTCAGTATCGTTCCGACCAACCAAACAAAGACCGCAAGACTCGACTGAATGAGGAGGCTTTAAACCCTCGGCAATCGCTTTTGGGGAACCAGCAGAAAAATTGGTTATGTCAAAAGCTGGTCACTTCCGGGGCGACCTGGAACGTCTTGGCGCAGCAAGTCATGATGGGAATGGTTGATCAGGCCGGGAACCCCGACAATCCGAAATTCTCGATGGATCAATGGCCTGGCTACGCGGCTGAGCGAATGCAATTGATGCGATTCCTCGATGATCGTCGGATCTCCAATCCAGTCGTCCTGACCGGGGATATTCACTCTAACTGGGTCAACGAATTGCGGATTGATGATCGACGCTCGGATGAAAAAATTGTTGCTACCGAATTTGTGGCGACTTCACTGTCCAGTGGTGGCAATGGGATTGCAGAACCAAACGGCTTGAACGAGCTGCTCGCCGCCAACGCCTGTGTCAAGTTCCATAATCTTGAGCGTGGCTATATTCGTTGCACTGTGACCCCGACTCAATGGAAGTCGGACTTTATGGTTGTGGATGATGTGCTCAAGCCCGGTGGAAAGACTTTTGAAAGAGCTGGATTTGTCGTTGAAGCTGGCAATCCGGGGGTTAAAACTGGGTAGTCCGATGGCTTGAAAAAACGTTACCAGTCACGGATTTCGCAGAAAATAAACGGGAAAATAAACGGGGTCAGGAAAATAAACGGGGTCAGGTACAGTTTCAGAATCCTATCTGTGCGGGTCCAAGCTCGTACAGAATTTTTCACTCGAAGTACCGCCTCGGTGCGAGAGGAATTAAAGCGTTCAGGTTTCGTTGATTTGAACATCGGGCGCGGAATCCGCGAAGGGTGGCGCGGAATCCGCGAAGGGTTGCCGGATTTCGCTAGCAACAATCCGGCAACCCTTCGCAGATTTTTCTTCGCAGATTTTTCTTTTCGGGTAATTTGTTATTCGTTTTGTCAAACGTGAAGTCTTGGGAAATCAAAAAAATGATCTCGATGGGATTCGTGCTTTTTCTTTTCAGCGTGACCATTCTTGGTTTCGCAGTTTACATTTTGGTTTCTTTTCTGGTTTCAGAGCAGTCGATACGTCGGCTCGATCGTGAGTCAGCAACCTGGGAACCGTTATCGAACTTGCCTTCTGTGTCGTTGATCTTGGCCGCACGGAACGAAGAAGCTTCGATTGAAAAAGCAACCAAGTCTATGTTGGCACTCGACTACCACGCAATGGAGTTGATTGTGGTCGACGATCGAAGCACCGATCGCACAAGCGAGATTCTCCATCGATTGCAAGCGGATTTTCCGACCAAGCTTCGTTTGGTCCACATCGATGAGTTACCGACCGGCTGGCTGGGTAAATGTCATGCCCTGCATGTTGGAGCTCAACAAGCTACCGGCGAATGGCTTTTGTTTACCGATGCTGACATTCACATGCGCAGTGATACATTACAAGCTGCCATCAACCTTGCGAATCGCGAGCATGCGGATCACTTGACCCTAGCTCCCTTTTGTGAGATGCCCAGCTGGATCCTTCGCACCTTTGTCGCGACGTTTGCCTTTCTTTTCAAGGCTTTTGTGAAACCACATCAGATTGCAAATCCCCAGAGTGTGGCTCATGTCGGAATTGGGGCTTTCAATCTTGTTCGTCGAACAGTTTATGTTGCGATCGGTGGTCACGAATCGATTTGCTTGTGTCCCGATGACGACATGAAGCTGGGCTTGCAGATCAAAAAATCCGGTTATCCGCAGCGATTTGCGAATGGTTTAGGGCTGATTTCCGTACCGTGGTATAGCTCGCTCGGCGAGTTAATTAAAGGCTTGGAGAAAAATTGTTTTGCTGGAATTGATTACAGCTATTGGACCTGGATCGGATCGAACATCTTCGTGTTCGGCACAGCAATCTTGCCTTGGTTGATCCTCCCATTTGCGGATGGCTGGTCGCAACTCATGCTCGGGTTTGCCTGTGCAATCTGGTTGATGATGGGCGCGTGCAATGCAGTACGTTGCGGTTATCGAATCGATCATGGTCTGGCACTACCAATCGGGCTCCTGTTATTTTTGTGGACTATGAACCGATCCGTAATTTTGACCCTCAGTCGCGGAGGCATCTATTGGCGAAATACCTTTTATTCCCTCAAAGAACTTCGAGCCCACCGAATGAAGACAAATCCGTGAGGCAAATCCGTGAGCGTGAGGCAAATCCGTGAAGGCAAATCCGTGAGGCAAATCCGTGAGGGGTTGCCGGAATTTTCAATCGTTGATTTCGAGTCCCATTCAAACTTAGTCCAGCCCGTCATACCCCACCCCAGTCCATCATACGCCAACCAAGTCCTGTTTGAAGTGGCGCTCGGGTTGACCTTGGCGCTCAGTCGATTCAAAGTATGTTTCTTGTTCGGCAAAGTGTAACAAGCCTTCCAGGAATCCGCTTGACGAGAAGCCGATCCGCTCAAAAATCGGCGCAATTGAATCAGGAATCACGCCACGTTTGTCCGGCCGCAACTGTCGACCCGCCCACTCAACCACTTCCAGATATTTCAACAACGAATTCGGCAAGAAGCCTTTGCGGCTGGGACGACGACCGGACGGTTCAAAATCCAAGCCTGACCCCGTCGGCTCAATCTCGATCGGGGCCAACCAGCCAGTCCGCTCGTGATTCTTCCGCTCCCAGTCTAAAGTGGAATTAGCAATCGCGGCGAAATCGGCCGGCGACTCTTGCCGACTCGCCTCTTGCCGACTCGCCGTCTGCAAACTCGCCTCTTGCAGACTCGCCTCTTGCAAACTCGCCTCTTGCAAACTCGCCTCTGGCGAACTTGGCTTTGGTGAACTTGCGTCGTGAAAACTAGCTTCTTGCGAACTCTCGTTGGGAAAATTCGCGTCACGAGCCGCTTCCATGTTCTGGTCGCCGATTGCCAATTGCTGCCGCAGATCATGGATTCGCTCGAAGGCTCCCGTAAAGTCGGATTCTTCCAGTGACTGAGCCAGCCTTGCGCGAATCGGATTCAGATCGACATAAGCCATGCAAGCCAACAACGAACTTTCGTCTTCGATCAATTCGCAACCATAAGTCCCTTCCCAAAAAGCACCTTGGACACCGTCTTCCTTGTTGCTTTTCTTGGCAATATGCTCATCGAAATAAGACATCAAGAAACTTAGGTCCGAAAGTTTACGGCGAATACGTTGGACTTCGACGGGGTCGCCGAGGATGCGTTCGATCTCCCGAGCGGTTGATTTTCGTTCGGTGCCGTCATCGCGAAACCACGCTTTGCCTTGCAGTTTCAAATTGCGCCGGACGACGTCATAGTCTGACCAAGCAGCAACAATATCGGGCCGACTGCGGAGAACCAAATGAAAATGGTTGCTCATGATCGCAAATGTGGCATTATCAAAGGCAAAGATCCCAGCCAGAAACTCCATTCGGTTTTGAAGCCAGTCTTTTCGGTGAGAATAATCTTGGCCGGTGAGCGCATCGCTGCCACAGAGAAAAGCTCGGCGAACACAGCGGTTGAAGACATGAAAGATTTGAACTTCAGTGGGGAAAAGAAACGGGGTCAGGTACAGTTTCAGAATCCTATCTGTGCGGGTCCAAGCTCGTACAGAATTTTTCACTCGAAGTACCGCCTCGGTGCGGGAGGAATTAAAGCGGTCAGGTCGCTTTGATTTGAACATCCGGTAGTGGATGAAGTCGCGGGCGAGGGCGAAGGCGCGAACGCAAGGTTGATTCCAAACTAATTGGTAGCAAAAAAGTTGAATTGGGTGTCGCTCAAGTGCTTCAGGCAAAATATTTTCAAAGGCAGCGAAGTCACCACCTTTATGAAAGATTTCTGCTCGCAGATTTCCACGATTGAGTGCGTGACACAAGCCTCCAG
>JANNPW010000013.1:0-20305 GCA_031400405.1 Mariniblastus sp. | reverse complement strand
TGTGTTGGGGTGAGCGGTATTCATCGAGTGCTTTGACCATGTCGCAACCTGTTGAAATATAAATTAAACTTACATCCCGAAAAAGGAATAAAATCACTCAGGTCAAGTTCCCTGTCAATACCGAATTTTTGACAGTCCAGGCTAGCCCCCGGTTTTTCCAAAGTAACCGGACGCTAGCGCGTTCCGGCCAATGGGCGCGAAAGCGTCTCCAGAAAATGCGCGGGTAACCAACCGCATGAAAAAAAGTGCCGGCACACCCAGCGTGCCGACACTTTCAAAATCGCTCAAGCCTGCGAGGGATTGAGTAGATGTTAGAACCCGTTCTTAAGACTCAAGACCAAAAGTTTGAAACCGACGGACTGGGTTTCCGCGCGCGCCTGGATGACGATGGACGGACGGTTCAAAAAATCAGCAGCTCACTGGTATTATCGATCTGTATTACTGAGAAACGGATCCACCAACTACCAATCGAGATCAGAATCGGACGGTTTGGGTTTCGAATATCCAACCGGTTTGGGCGGATTGTTTTCATTTCTCAAGTTGCGGGTGGACGAATCGTTCGGAACCGCCGAATCATCGGCCGGCCTCGGTCCCGCCGTCGGATCGGTGGATTTTTCATCGCCGGTACTTTCGGAAGAATCGGCAGCGCCCGAGTTTTCCGATTTGGATGGTTTATTATCCAGACCTGACGAAGGGGGCAACGGAAAATCGCCTCCGCTAACATTGTTGGAAGCGTCAACGGAGTCGGCTACGGCCCAGTGTGGTCGATTGCCCTCCAAGTATCTACTGTGTTGGGGTTGCGGACCCATTTGGGAAATCAACATGGAATTGTGAGCGCTGTAGGGATTGTAGTAATCCGAATTTGGGCCGGGGTTTCTCCAGTGATAACCTGGCCCAAAACCGTGTCCCAAATTTCGGAGGACCATTTGAGCTGGACTGCGAACGCCGCGCCATTGGGCGCAAACGGGGGAGGAACCCAGCAGAGTGAGCAACACGGTTCCAGACAACAGCAGAAGAATAAACGGACGTAGTTTCATGGCGAATCCTTTCGACTAAACACGCGGTGCAAAACGCACAATCATCCGGCGCAACCCTGGATCGGGCTTATTGACGATCCGAGTTGCGAGCGGTCCGTTCTTGTATCGCCGGTTTTCTGCAGCCAGTTCATTCGATCGGTTGGTAATCTTGTACGCCCACCAACTTCATCGTTGGTCGCAATAGCGTTGCGGTTTGAGACTGTTGAAACTACTGCGGCGGTTGTAGGAGCGGTACTTATTCGGCGTTTGCTGATTGAGTGCAGGGTTATGACAAATCGGCTGGCTCTAGCGGGCGATCAAGACTGGAGTTGCCAATAAATCAATCCAACTCCCAAAATTGAATGGACTAACACAATCAACGCGGTGATGAAAGTAAAGCCAATTTTTTGCGTCTTATGCCGAAAAAAATTCCGCCCGGCGATCGCCCCCGGCCAGCCACCGAGGGCAGCACACAAATGCAGGCGCGATTCGGGAATCCGCTGTCGATCGAGCCGGGCACTGCGTTTGTCCCAACCGTAAAAAACAAACGTGATCAGGCTCATGATCAACAGCCACGCCAAGTACCCGTACACGACTAATCCCATGCCGACTCCAACGGGAAAATACAAGGAATAAAAATGAAATTTACACCGCGCCGGTTAGAAAGGGGCTGCCCGTGCAATTCAGCGATGCCAGGAATTGGTGCTGGACCTCGACAAACGCCTGTAAGAGTTCCTGTGGTGAGACTTCATGGCGGCTGGCGACGCGAATCGAGTCGTTGCTCAATCTCACCGCTGCGATTGAATTCGCGACCTGAATTTCACACCAGGTTACATCTTTGTCATAATTGACAGCCACCGAATCGAGTTCAGAATCTTCGATATGGTCCACAATTGCTTCCAGGTCCAGATCTCCGGCGGTCGCCAATTCCAGGATGGAAAACTGGTTGCCGAAGACCTGAATAAACGCTGGTGAAAAAATCTGAGCCGAATCGCGAATGTCAACAATTGAACGACGCCAAACGACTTTCGCGGGCTCGGTCTCCAAAAATGAAATCGTGATCTCGTAATTGAAAAACGGAGTCGAAATCATTCCTCCGCCATCACTCGGACCATTGACCAAGATCTCTTTGCGTTTGAATCCAAACGCCGAACGTAGTTCTGCGAATTTCTCTTGCAAGTCGTCGTCCAATTCCGCGCTGGTAATTTCGGCCAGAAATCGTCGATCCCCATCGCCAACCGACTGGGGAATTCGATGGTGCTTTTGAAATTTCGCCAATTGTTTAAGCGGTTGAATTTGTTCGTTCAACAATCGGACATCGCCAATTGGTTTTGTTTTTTTGCCGTCCATGATGGGTTGCGTCTTACTAAATTAGAATAGGATCTATAATCAGCCGGCCGATACTTCAACCGAAAACAGGCTGTATTTTTCGGATCAAAGCGGGTTGGTGGGCTTGTCCAAGAGCACGATACCTCGTGCGGCACGATTCGTCGTAACATTGTAATTGTAACATTCCAATCAATATGCGTAACCGCTGAAGGACCTTAGCCATGCGCCAATCATTTGCAGAACGACTCGGAATCCAGTTGGCGCGCCAACAACGGCGCATCGTCTTGGTCGAGAGTTGCACGGGCGGCATGGCCGCGGCATTGTTGACTCAAGTGCCAGGAATTTCAAATTGGTTTTGCGGGTCCGCCGTGACGTATCGCCAAACAACGAAACTACAGTGGTTAGGCATCACGAAAGAGACGATCGGACAGTTTACCGCTGAATCGCTGCCGACCACTGAGGAAATGGCAGTCCGGGTCCTCGAGAAAACTCCCGAAGCGGATTTGTCCGGGGCGATCACTGGCCATTTAGGTCCCGGCGTCGAATCATCAATGGACGGAATCGTCTTCATCTCGATCGCTCGCAGAATTCAGCAACTGCCCAATCTAGCGGTCGAAGAGACGCCGATTCAAACCGTTCATAGTCAGCCACATCGGCTGCAAACAAGCAGCCGGACCGATCGACAAACCGAGGCTGCCGAATTGCTATTGGCAAAACTCGAAGCCTACTTGCGGACCGCAGACTACTCCAGCAAACCTGAGTAGTTTCGCATGACCAAATGGCTGTCGATCTTTTGCACCAGGTCAAACGCGACACTTACGGCGATCAACAGTCCCGTTCCACCATAGAAGCTGGCAACCATATAATTGACACCTAACAGCTCGGAAATAACCGTCGGGACAACGGCAATGAGTGCCAAAAAGCCAGCTCCCACGTACGTGATTCGCTCGATCACATTTTCCAAATAATCTTCGGTGCGGCGACCGGGTCGATAGCCTGGAATAAACGTTCCGCTGTCTTTCATGTTGTCCGAAATTTCTTTGGGATTGAAAGTAATTGCGGTCCAGAAATAACAAAAGAAGTAAATCATCCCGATGTAGATCAAGTTATAAATCATCGACGTCGGATTCTGTAGCATGGCACCGAGGCTGCTGAATTGGCGTCCAAAAAATCCATCCCCCATGGCTCCACCGAAAAGTGAAAACAAAAATGGAGGGACCATCAACAAACTTTGGGCAAAAATGATCGGCATCACACCGGCTTGATTGATTCGCAGCGGCATGTATTGGCGTGTGCCGCCATAGACGCGACGACCTCGAACGTGTTTTGCACTCTGAGTCGGAATGCGACGCTGTCCTTGGGTGATAAATACGACACCCAGCACAACCCCGACGAACATCAAAACGAGCAAGATCATCTTTTCGAGACCGATGTTGCCAGAACCAAAACCCGTCAACGAAAACGAGGCATTGGTACCCAGGCTCATCAAGGCTCCTGGCATTTGCGCGACAATCCCAGCCATGATCAATAAACTGATCCCATTGCCGATACCGTATTCGTCAATCTGTTCGCCCAGCCACATCAGAAAAATACTACCGGACGTCATGATCAAAATTGCCGTCATCTGCCACATGAAGGTCAGATTGCCGGAACTGTTTTCAAAATCCGCAGCGATCATGTTTTCATCACCACTGCCCGCCATGATGACGTACCAAAGGTAGCCGGTGCTCTGAATAATGCACAAAAGAACCGTTAAATAGCGAGTGTATTCGTTGATCTTTTTTCGGCCGGCTTCGCCTTCTTTTTTCATCTCTTCCAGCGGCTTATAGACGGTGCCCAACAACTGCAGAATGATCGACGCCGAAATATAAGGCATGATACCCAGACCGAAGATCGTCATGTTGTTCAGTTGGCTACCTGAAAAAACAGAAACCTTAGCAAAAAACTGGGCCAACGAACCGCCCATATTCTTGGCAAATTCAGAAACTGCCTCCTGATCAATCATGGGCAGCGGAATTTGCCAGCCGATTCGATAGATGGCCAGCAAGAACAAGGTCAACAAAATTTTGCGACGCAGTTCGGGAATGGTAAATACGACGCGTAATTTTTCGATCATGATTTCGATCCCTCGACAAAAAAGCGATTCTGAGCGGGAAACCGGCGCCACTGTTTGGCTAGCAAACGGACACCGCACCCGTATTTAGAACGGTTTACTTTTTCTTTTGAGACGACTTTTGTTTGTTTTTGACCACTGGTTTGGCCATTGGCAGTTCAACAATTGTACCACCTGCGGCGGTGATTTTTTCTCGAGCGGACTCGCTGAACCGATGAGCCGAGATGGTTAGCTTCTTGGTAATTTCGCCGGTTCCCAACACCTTCAGAATATCATAGCGGTACTTGGCCAAATCTCGTTCAGCCAAACTATCTGGTGTTACCGCTTCACCGGCTTTGAAATGAGCATCCAAGTCTGACAAATTGACTTCGCCGACCGAAAGCGCCCACTTGTTGTTAAATCCGCGTTTCGCAATCCGGCGAATCATCGGCATGGCACCCCCTTGGAACCAGGGTTTGCTCGAATAACCGGCGCGCTGTCCTTGACCGTTGTTACCGCGAGCCGCAGTTTTTCCCCAGCCGGAACCGGGTCCGCGGCCGATGCGTTTGCGTTTTTTGTACTTGACAATGCCTTCGTTGACTTCGTTCAAATTCACAGCTGGACTCCTCGTAAACGTTCAACGTCGTCTTTGGTTCGGACTTGATGCAAGGCATCCATCGTGGCTTTGACCAACGTCACTGGGTTATTGCTTCCGAAACTTTTTGTCAGAATATTTTTCAGGCCAGCCGCTTCGCAGACGGCCCGGACGGCCGAACCCGCAATGATACCCGTACCCGGACCAGCCGGCAGCAGGACTACGCGAGCGGCACCAAAATGGCCGTCAACTCGATGTGGGATCGCACCGTCGACCATCGGGATTTTTTTCATGGTGCGTAACGCTTGCTTGTTGGCTTTCTCTACGCTGGGTTGGACTTCATTGGCTTTGCCATAGCCCCAACCGACTTTCCCATTGCCGTCTCCGCAAACGACCATGGCGGCAAAACTGAATCGCCGTCCGCCTTTTACCACAGCGGCACAGCGTTTGATTTTTACGGTTCGCTCGACAATTCCGGACCCCTGTTGGCCTTCGTCGTCGCGGTCGCGATTGTCTTTTCGTGAATTTTTTGCCACGTTAACCTCGGTAGTATTTTTGTCCGACGGGGGCTAAAAAGTTAGCCCGCACTTCCACACATTTCAATATTTTTTTGGGGTCGAGCCGTAAGCCAAACCGCCGATTTTGAACCAGCCGGGCGTGACCCGAATTGGCTAGAACTGCAATCCACCTTCGCGTGCCGCGTTGGCCAATTCCGCTACCCGGCCATGAAACTTATAACAGGCTCGATCGAAGCGAACTTTGGTCACTCCGGCGGCTTTGCCTCGTTCCGCAATCGCCTGACCAATAATTTTTGCCGCTTCGCAGTTACCACCGTAACCAATTTGATCGGCCAGCGATTTATCGCGACTGCTGGCCGAAGCCATGGTGCGTCCGTTTTCGTCGTCAATCAATTGGCAATACAAATGCTTGTTACTGCGCCGCACGCTTAACCGCGGACAAGCGGCGTCGCCACGAACCTTATCGCGGACCCGGTTGGCACGTCGCCAGCGTTGCTTGTTGACTAATTTTTGTTGTCTCACCGGACTATCTCACTTCGAAAAATAATTTGAAACCAGATTCTGAAGCCACTGCCGAGCAGGAATTCATCGAACAGTCGCCAGCCAATTCTCGCACTCCACCGACCGGGATTAAGCTTTCGCTGACTTACCAGGCTTGATTTTCACGAACTCACCAACATAACGAATTCCTTTGCCTTTGTAAGGCTCCGGTTTTTTCAAAGAGCGGACTTCGGCGGCGAACTGACCCACTTTTTGTTTGTCACAACCCGACACATTAATATGGGTTTGGTCCGGACAGATAACTTTCAATTCTGGCGGAATCGGTTTTTTCAACTCATTTGCCAAACCAACTCGCATCGACAATATATTGTTGTTGATATTGCAAACGTAACCAACCCCCTGCAATTCCAACTTTTTCTCATAGCCGTCCTTGACCCCGATGATCATATTCTTGATCAACGCTCGAGTCAGACCATGATAGGCTCGCGACGCTCGATCATCATCGCGACGGGAAACGACGACTTGTTTCTTGGCTTCGTCAACGGCGACCGCCACTTCGGGTCGCAAGCCGTAATCAAGTTTGCCTTTGGGGCCTTCGATACTGACCATCCCATTGGCGATATTAACTTTTACGCCATCCACGATGGGTACCGGTTTGTTTCCAATTCGTGACATCAATCTAATCCGACAGTGCTGGAGCGTTCAAATGAGCGCAGGTTTTAGTGATTATTGTTTTGTTTCGTGGCGATTCGCCGCGTTCCCTGTTCAGTTCTGCAAGACTGGCTTGCAGTTGCCACCGCAGTTCACATCAGCTCTACCAAATTTCGCACAGGATTTCGCCGCCGACTTTTTGTTGACGCGCTTCGCGGTCGCTCATCAAGCCTTTGTTGGTACTGAGAATCGAAATTCCCAACCCATTGAGAACCGGGCGCAATTCGCGGGCCGAAGCATAAACTCGGCAACCTGGCTTGCTGATTCGTTTGACGTGTCGAATCACTTTCTCGCCGCTAGGTCCATATTTCAGGTCAATGTGCAGTTGGCCAACGGGTTTCGCCTCGGCCGCTTTCCAATCCCAAATAAAGCCTTCGCGTTTTAGCACTTCAGCTAAACCGGTTTTCACTTTGGAAATTGGCATTTCCACACTTGGCCGTTCAACACTCACCGCATTACGGATACGAGTAAGCATGTCGGCAATCGGGTCAGTCATCATAGTCGCTTGTTTCCCTTACCTTGCCATTACCAACTAGCCTTGCGAACACCGGGGATAACTCCCTGTTCAGCAAGGACGCGAAAGCAGATTCGACAGATCCCAAATTTACGATACACCGCGCGCGAACGACCGCACAATTTGCACCGTCTTTCCCGGCGAACCGGATATTTCGGTTCTCTCAACGCTTTGGCGATTTTTGATTTTCGTGCCACAGCTAACGCCTGTAATTAAAGTAAATAGTGTTGTTAAAAATTTGACTTACCGGTCCAGCCCACCGGAGTCACTCTCTCAATTTCAAACCGCTGGCAGTTGCGAGACATCCGTCCCAATATTATTAGACTTTTTCCAAAGCCTTACGTGTTTCCGTGAATGGCATCCCGAACATGGTCAACAACTCGCGTCCTTCTTCGTCGTTTTCCGCAGTGGTCACAAATACAATATTCATGCCCTGGGAACGGGTGAATTTGTCCGGATTCAATTCCGGAAACACACCATATTCATTCAGACCGAGACTGTAGTTGCCGCGACCATCAAACGCTTTGGAGCTAATTCCACGAAAGTCTCGCACTCGCGGTAACGTCAACGTCAACAACCGATCCATAAACTCGTACATCCGGTCGCCGCGCAACGTCACCTTACAACCGATCGCCTGACCTTCACGCAAACGAAAGTTGGCGATGGATTTGCGAGCCTTGGTAATCACCGGCTTTTGGCCAGCGATCAATGCCATGGCTTCACTCGCATCCTGCAAATCTTTTTTCTCCTGGGTCGCGGAACCTACGCCCATGTTGATAATAATTTTTGACAATCGTGGTAACGACATCAAATTCTCGCGTCCCAATTTTTCTTTTAACGCTGGGACCAGCATTTGATTGTATATTTCGCGTAAACGAGCAGCCATGGTTCTCACTCAGTTTGGGGCCGCTGACAATTCCAGCAGCCAGTTCATATTGGGTTCTTGATTCAGCACGTCCACTTGACTCGTCACCAACTCGCTTCCGTTCCCGATCAGTTCCAGATTCAATTTTTGAAAGTCGATTTACCGACGATTCCACGAATCCAAACCAGATCCTAACCCAACGCTGTTAGATGACCTCGTTCGCCAAGCTGACAATTTTCATATAGTTTTTATCACGTAGTTCGCGGGCCACGGCACCGAAGATGCGGGTTCCACGCGGATTTTTATCTTTGTCGACAATGACCACTGCATTGGCATCGAATCGAATATAACTTCCATCAGCGCGACGAGTCCCTTTTTTGCAGCGGACCACCACGGCTCGGACAATCGCCTTTTTTTTGATGTCGCTGCCCGGAATGACGCTTTTGACACTGCAAATAATAATGTCACCCAAGCCGGCCACTCTTCGTCGGGAGCCACCAAGGACTTTGATGCACATCACTTCGCGAGCACCGGTATTGTCGGCGACCTGTAAACGTGTTTCTGTTTGAATCATGGTTTTATCTTCCAGTAACAATCATTGTGCGGCGGTTGACATCCAACCCACCGACAATCAGCATTACGAATTCGCCTCCGCACCGGCGGTCAATTTGTCGGCCACTTCTTCACTGAGCGATTCCGATTGCCGACGAGCGGCCCGCATGGCAGCCACGTCAACTTCGCGACTCTTTTGCACGATCGTCACCAACGCCCAGCGTTTTGTTTTGGACATCGGGCGAGATTCAATGATCTGCACCAAATCGCCTTCGCTGGATTCATTGTTCTCATCGTGAACATAACAAATGGTACGATCACGAAAGAACTTCTTATATTTGGGATGCCGCACCAATCGCGCAATTTCTACGACTCGCGTCTTGGCCATCTTGTCGCTGGTAACGCGACCGGTTAATACTCGTTTGGGCATGTTAAATTCTCACTCAAGTGATCGTTGTGGTGGCGAAAATCGCCCGTTGTGCTGGATTCCGGTTAGCCGAAAAATGTGTTATTTGGCGGCAGCAAGTTCCCGTTCGCGCATCAAAGTCTTGATGCGGGCGACCAACTTGCGATTGCGAGCCAGTTCCGTCGGAACTTCCAAGCGATCGGTTTGGGCCTTAATTCTCAACCGGAACAAATTCGTGCAGGCGTCTTTCATAACAGCAGTCATCTGCTCGTTACTCATCTCACGCAATTCGGATAAAGATGACATGGCTGTATTCGTAAAAAAACTAAAAAGGGACAACAATCGAACCAACCACGAACTCCGTTTGAGTTCGTGGTTCCGGTTCAATATTTACATCACGCGGCGTTTCACCAACCGAACTTTGAAGGGCATTTTGTGCGCCAACCGGGCAAAACAAATTTTCGCCTGTTGCTCACTGACCCCCGACAACTCATACAGGATTGTCCCTGGACGAATCGTCGCCACCCAGAATTCTGGTTCACCTTTACCTTTACCCATCCGCGTCTCCAACGGAGTCGACGTAATCGACCGGTGTGGGAACACGCGAATGAACAATCTACCTTCACCTCGAATGTACTGCTGGGCAGCAATACGTCCCGCCTCGATCGTTTGGGCTTTTAGCCAACCTGCATCCAGCGATTGAAGTCCGTAATCACCAAAGACAACTGAGTTGCCTCGGGTTGCATTACCTTTTATATGACCTCTTTGGACCTTTCGATGCTTGACCCGCTTTGGCATCTGAGCCATCGATCTCGTCTCCGTAGTTACCTTGATTAATCCACACTTGAATTCCGATTTGTCCCTGCGGCGTTAACGCTTCGGTAAAACCGTAACTGATTTTTGCTCGCAATGTACTCAGCGGAACCGAACCGCTTACCTGTTTTTCCCGCCGAGCCATTTCCGCTCCACCCAATCGTCCGGCCAACTGAATTTTGATTCCTTTGGCTCCCGCGTCCATCGACTCTTCGGACGCGCGTTTCATCGTCCGACGAAAACTCGAACGGCGAAGCAACTGTTCCGAAATTTTTTCAGCGACCAATTGGGCTTGCAAGTCCGGTCGGCCGACTTCTTCGACTTTCAAATTGATTCGGCGTCCGACCAGATTTTGAATCTCATTCTGCAGCCGCTCAATCTCTTGTCCTTTTTTTCCAATGATCAGGCCCGGGCGGGCGACGAACATGGTCACGCGGACTTCATCCCGAGTCCGTTCAATTTCAACTCGATCGATACCGGCCGCTTTGTAATTTTGAGTAGGGTGTTTGCGAACAAAGTCCCGAATTTTTTTATCTTCCACCAACAGCGTTGCATACTCAGCCTTGGGGGCATACCAGCGGCTTTTCCAGCCTTCCATAACGCCGGCTCGAAACGCGATTGGATTTACTTTTTGACCCATAATTTCAACCAGGTTTAAAAATATTTGTGTGCGGTACGATTAAACTTCTTGGATTCCGACCCGAATGTGTGACATCCGTTTCAAAATCATGAATGACATGCCTCGGGCACGAGGCTGCATTCGTTTGAACATGGGTCCGCCGTCGACGCAAACTTCGGAAATGTACAAACTGTGTTCTTCTACGATCCGACCAGGATTCTGATCGGGATCTTGTGCATTGGCCAACGCGCTGCGGATAACTTTTTCCAGCATCCGGGCTCCGCGATGGGGTTGAAACTTCAGGATATCCAAGGCTTCGTCAACGAACTTGCCACGGACCAAATTGGCCAATGGTCGGACTTTGCGAGGACTAATCCGTGCGTATCGGTGTTTTGCTTCGAATTCCATGGTCGTTACTACTGGGATTGACGTCGGTTGCGTAATGATTCGTGTGGGTTGCTATCGGTTACTGGTTGCAGACGTAATCTGCGAATGTCTATTTGCCGCGTCCGTGACCTTTGAAGGTTCGGGTGGGAGCGAACTCGCCCATTTTGTGTCCGACCATTTCTTCAGACACCAGTACTTTCACGTGCTTCCGGCCATCGTGAATCATAAATGTATAACCAATGAATTCAGGCACCACCGTACAGGCTCGGGCCCAAGTTTTGATTGGCTCTTTGGCTCCCGCCGCTTCCGCTTTCTGCACCTTGCGGAACAGTTTATCGTCAACGTAGGGACCTTTTTTCTGTGATCTACTCATGTTTGATTTAGTGGCTGATATCTATGGGTAATTTGGCAAGCCGCGGAAAGCAAAATTTTACGATTTTACGATTTGACTTTTAACTGTCCATAACGTCGCGATTTACGGCGGCGAACGATCGCGGAATTCGAAGCTTTAGCCAATTCGCGAGTCCGACCACCCTTGGCTGGTTTTCCAGTCGGACTAACCGGATGACGACCACCTTTAGTACGTCCTTCACCACCACCGTGCGGGTGGTCGATCGGGTTCATCGCCGTTCCGCGAACATGTGGGCGTCGACCCATCCAACGGGACCGGCCCGCTTTGCCGAGAACGATTGAACCATGTTCGGAATTGCCGACTTTACCAATGGTGGCCCGGCAGGCCGCCGGAATTCTTCGGATCTCACCACTGGGCAACGAAATCTGTGCCCATTTCGCTTCGCGAGCCATCAGAACAGCATTGGTTCCGGCACTGCGGCACAAAACCGCGCCTTGACCTGGTCGCATTTCCACGTTGTGGATCACGGAAGCCAACGGAATATTCTTCAGTGGCAGGCAATTACCCACGACCGGCGGAGCTTTCGGACCGCTCTCCAAATTGGCGCCTTTTAGTAAGCCTTCGGGCGCGACAATGTAACGTTTCTCGCCGTCGTTGTAATGCAACAAGGCGATGCGGGCACTGCGGTTGGGATCGTACTGAATCGAATCCACGATCGCTGGCACACCGTCTTTTTCACGTTTAAAATCAATCACGCGATACTGTTTTTTATGGCCACCACCTCGATGTCGCGCCGTGATTTTGCCCTGATTGTTTCGGCCGGATCGTCGGATCATCGGGCGCAACAAACTCTTTTCGGGCTTGGCACCTGGCGTCAGTTCAGCGAAATCGCTGACCGAGGCGTCACGTCGCCCAGCAGAGGTTGGATTGTATATTCGAATTCCCATTTGATTGCCCGTTGGCGTTTTAAATGTGCTGGATTTTGTCTGTGCTATTAAACCGAAATGCCGAAGCCAGTTGCGGCTGTTGTTATTCTAAAAGAAATCAATCTTGTCATCTTTTTCCAATGTCACAATCGCTTTTTTCCAATCCTTGGTGCGACCGTAAGTAAACTTATAGCGACGCGGCTTGCCTTTGCGAGTCTGCGTCGAAACGCCTGTCACGCTAACTTCAAACAATTTTTCTACGGCGCTTTTGATGTCGGTTTTTGTCGCTGCGGGATTGACTTTAAACGTGTACTGGTTCAGCTCGGTAGCTTGGTACATCGCCTTTTCGGTTACCGACGGCTTGACGATAACTTGATGCGGCTCCAAAACCAACTTGCGCGGGGGAACTGGTTTCTTGCTATTTTTGGCAAATTTTACCATGGCTCATTTTGTGTTGGGCCGACCCAACACACCTTTCTGAAACTTAATACTAACTTGCCGATTTTTCTTTCAGCCGGTCCAACGCTTCACGCGTCACCAACAGGCAATGCGGATGCAAAATGGCCAATGCATTGAGATCACTTAATGGCAACACGGTAGTCCCTGGAACGTTACGCGCACTCTTGTAAACGACTGGCGAATGCTCGGCTGTCGTGATCAAGGTTCGCTTACCTTCCAACCCAATCGCCTTCAACATCTTGGCAATCGCACTTGTTTTTGGCACATCCAAATTAATGGCGTCCAACACTTTGACTTGTCCGTCCTGAATCTTCCCAGCGATCGCCATTTTGGTGGCCAAACGAACTGCCTTGCGGGGCAAGCGGTAGGAATAATCCCGATTTTTCAGTGCGAAGGTATGGCCACCACCGCGCCGAATATTTGTCCGCCGCATACCGGCGCGGGCGTTACCCGTACCCTTTTGGCGATACATTTTCTTTTTACTTCCCGCAACGTCGGCTCGACTCTTCGTTTGATGCGTTCCCTGCCGGCGACTGGCTTGGTACATCACAACGACGTCATGCAACAACTGTTTGTTGATGGTCGCGGAAATTTCTGTCGGATCGATCTCGTACTTGCCGATTTCGGTGCCGCTAATGTTATAAACTGGCAAACTCGCCATGATGGTGACCAACCTACTTCTTGTTTGTCTCTTGAATGACCAGGAATCCACCGTTCGGACCTGGAACCGCACCCTTAACCAACAACAAATTGTTTTCCGCATCAATCAAGTGCAAGCCGAGATTGCGAACGGTGACCTGTGTGTTTCCGTATTGACCAGCCATCCGTTTGCCAGGAAACGTACGGCTAGGACCCGCGCTCATACCGGTACTGCCCGAATGACGATGGCATTTTTTGACGCCGTGTGTGGCGCGCTGGCCACTGAAATTGTGACGCTTCATGACGCCGGAAAAACCGCGTCCAAGACTGATGCCCATCACGTCGACACGTTTGACATTTTCCAACACGCCAACCACCACGTCGCTGCCGACCTCATAGCCAGTGGTTTCACCACGCAATTCCCGGATGAACTTTTGCGGCTCACAATTGGCCTTGGACACGACTTGACCAGTCCCGGCCGCAGCGGCGATTGAACGCTTACTTTTGATGTCGGCCACATGCCCCCGTTCGGAACGGGCAGCCTGACTCGGACGGGACCGGTGGTCCTTGGAAGGACGTTTTTTATCGAGAAAGCCCAGTTGAATTGCCGAATAGCCGTCCCGCTCTTCAGTTCGTAACTGGAGAACCTTGCAGGGACCTGCTTGAATGACTGTGACTGGCGTGACGAGCCCGGTTTCGGGGTCAAACACCTGTGTCATCCCGACCTTGCGGCCGAGTATGCCTTTTGCCATGACTATTCGCCTTGTATTCGTTGGACTTGTCGTTGAAGAAGACTGGCCAAGCCACCTTAGACCGGTGTGGCCAACTTATCCTCAAGACTTCCGTTCATACAGATAGGGGTAAATACTTTTTTTGAAGTTTTAATTACTAAAACAATCCGCCGAGCCAGCCTCCGAGGCGACTCAGCACCGAACCAACACCTTACTTGGTGGAGGCCTTAATTTTTATTTCAACGCCTGCAGGCAGGCTGAGCTTGTTCAACGCTTCAATGGTCTTGGCAGTCGCCTGAACAATGTCAATCAATCGCTTGTGGGTTCTGATCTCAAATTGTTGACGGGCCTTTTTATTCACAAACGGACTCGAAAGTACCGTGTAACGCTCAATTCGTGTCGGCAATGGAATCGGGCCGTGGACTTCGGAGTGGGTTCGTTTCGCGGTATCCACGATTTCAGCAGCGCTTTGATCAAGCACGGAATGATCGTAGGCTTCCATTCGAATGCGAATTACCTCGTGAATTGGTCCAGCCACAAACTATTCTCCAAACTCGAATCCAGATACTCAGGCTCAGCAAACGCAATGCTCGCCGCCCAACGAACGCAACTCGTGCAGTAACAAACCGCCCGCGCTTGACACACTTTTTCCACAGAAAACAGTATTTTTGGGACGGCCAGTGAAGAGTCAGCGGCCGGAACAGCAATCTGGGAAAACCGACCAATTTATTGTCTGTTCAGCCAATCGTCAACGCCAAACAGAAAAAATCCACAGTCTTTTTTGTCGCGACAAATCATCAAGCCAGATTTGTCGTCGACAGCCAGAATTCCTCGCCACCGGAACTGGCTAAAGTGTGGCAAGCGATCGTAAGGTATATGAGGCTTGAAAACGACTTTCAAGCTCCAATTTGGCATGTTAATTCCAACGCAAAAAAGCGAATTGACCCACGATTCGCCGATCAATTCATCTTTGGACCAATTTGCCGATTACCAGCCGCGGTAGGGTTGCGAGGACGGATATTGGTAAGGCTGCGGCGATTGAATTGAATGCTGGGAGGTCCCGTAATTCGGCTGATTGGAGTAATGCGGCGAGTTTGGACTGGGGAACTGAGCCCCGTATTGTGATTGGTTGTAGGACGGGTATTGGGTTGGATACGGTTGGGAGGAATACGGTTGAGATGGATACGCGTTGTAATTGGGCTGGTTAAAGCTTTGATAGTTGGAATAACCGTAGCCCGGTTGCGAATAGGACTGGTAATTCGACCCAGATTGCTGGTGGCCGTAATTGCCATAATTGCCGTAATTTTGCTGATATTGGTTGGCATCCAAGCGGTTTCCAATCACCCTGCCAGTCACGCCACCGATCAGACCACCGGCAATGATCCCAGCCGCGACTTCGTCGTTTTTTCCGCCAATCAAACCTCCTATCACGGCTCCTGCAACGGCGCCACGGCGAGTTCCCATTTGTTTGAACGACTGGGCTTGTACCGAATTGGCACTCGCGATAGCCAACAAAATTACAATTGCACTCACTCGAAATAGCATGGCTGGATCCTTAAATAAACTTATGGTCGCTTGAAAAAGCTAACGGCATTTTTGCATCGTTTCTCAAATTGTCAAAAATTGAGCTGAGTTCTAACGAATTTGCCAAGCGATTTTGGGAAACTCTGTCGAAAATGCCGTCCTTCAAGGGCCCGCTAGGCGACTCGACGTGCGTGGCTTGCTTCCAATCAAATTCGGCCAAGCAAAATCCCAAACCGGCTTGAGCCAAACCCCTCCCGAACCGTATGATGCTAATTCGAATTGCAATCGACCAGAAAAAGGTTGGTTAAATCCCTTGGTGACCTTGGTTCTGCCATTGATCGCCGGGACCTGGAGGATAAGCGAATGGCTAGCAGGTTGATTCGAAATCGCATCTTTCAAAACTGAAAAATCCGTTTTTGCACGGTAAAAACCGAGTCAAAACGATTTTGACTTTTTCTGAAATGCCTCCCAAAAGTAACCAAAACCGACCCAAAGGTGTTAGTCGGGGGTGTTAGTAAGAACTCAAATAGCCGAGGAAAATGAAATCGGCCAGAATCTAAGTTCGTCGAGTTCTTGGTTGCAAACACGTTGATAACTGGTGATCTCGACGCTCGGCAAATTGTAGATTCCGACCCGCATCAGATCCTCTCAAGTAGGTTTGGTCAAATTACACGCCCATTGAGCGTGCCGTAGGTGGTCCCTGGTATCGGACCGCGCCCGTTGACCGTGTTCATGGAATTCGCACAAAACGAATTTGTACACACAAGGTCTAAAATCACATGGTTGCGGCCAAGTGAATTACCATCAGGAAACGCGCGATCCGCAACTCGCTTGCATTTTTTTGCTATCCGTCGTTGTGAATTGCTAGTCAACCGACCGCGAGCCGGAAGTGTTCAGTCGCTCGACCACACTCGCGTTCACCGACGACCAGCATTCTGGTGACACGCCATCAGTACAAACGACGAAAACAACCACGCCTTCGCGGTAAACATGCGCGCGGTCTAATCGCGCATTATGTGCCCAAATTTCGCGCAGAGCATCTTCCCGCTGGTTCGCCACCGGGTAATTGGTCCGGTGGGTTGAAGTTCCTAATTTTTACTATTGTTAATTGCGAACCGATCCCCCAAAAGGGATTTCGATTCCGTGGTTTTGGTTCCGTTCACGGTAACATTGGCCCGAATGTCGATCAACAATGGCAACGCCATCTTACGAACGGTCGCCAACATTTTAACCGCCGCCAGATGCCTACGTTGGGCGCGGTCGATTCGGAATTGATGGTGTTTGGAAAGTACCAGTGGCACTGATCTAGCATTCGCGTCGGTCGACTCCTCGAAATGCAACGCCAGCCACGTCAAAGTAACGCGATCAATCAAAATTCGTTCTATCGCCGATGCTTCATGCCAGCCTAGCTCAATTCGCATTCGACGGAGCTTTTCAGCGACAAGGATCTGCGATCCTTCTTGGTCGGGAAGTTTGTTTTTCAGGAGTGCTCGTTCAACTTGGTGAGCCATATCGCCGTATTTATCCACAAGGGACTGGGCTTCGGGTGAAGTGATTCGTTTTCGCAACTCGGCGATAACGCTTTCATCACCTTCGTTTGCGGCAATCAGTAGACCGTTTATTGAACCGTCTATTATCTCAGGTGTCTTGGTTTTCGTTTGACGCATTTCGCTTCCTCCATGATCCGCGATTGTGTTGGTAACAGCCGGCTACGATCAACAGCCCCCGGGCGACCTCATCGGCCATCTTTGAAAACTCGTCCAGCTTGCAATCCAGTCCATCTTCGCGCCGCATTGTCTCGGCCAATGACTTACGTTGTGCGTCTCGCCTCTCACGGTCTTCCATGTCGGCTTGATGCAACAGTTCCGCAAGGAAGCCCGTACCGACGTATTCTCGCACAACGCGGCCATTAACACGTTTGGATCGAGTGTAGTATCGTCCGCCAGATTGTCGGGTTTCCCATGCCATGATTGTGTAACACTTTTTCGATTGCCCCAACAGAATTGAACCGGCCTGTTTCTTTCGCTACTTCATTGTATCCAATCATTGGTCTTTTGTTTCGCCCGTCCGAGCCAGATGGAGATATCGCATCGGCCTGCATTCAATTTCGCGGTGACTAGCGACCAACAAAATTCATTTGAAATACCGGTCGACTTCGGTTCTGACTTGCGGCCACATCCAGACATTGATTCCGTCCTCGCGGAAAACCTTGCCATTGGAGCCACCGCGATCGGTTAACATCGAAGAAAAGTTAGAAGCAAAATTTTTGACGTGATACTTGGATTCACATCGCTTCTTAAATGCTTCCTTTGTGACGTGGCCGACCTTTTCCAATTCCAGAAAGGCTCGAATCAGTTGGTGATTGATTTGATCAGGATTTCTAGCCCACCTTTTGATTTTGTCGAGCTGGGTAAAAGTCTGGTCCGAAAGCTCGGTGTTGTTTGGATTCGGGGGACACAAAATTCGATTCCAGCCGTTTCGAGTGATCGTGTTGTCCAACTGTTTACCCTGAGCCCAGTAATTCCCCTTGTAAAGTCGGGCTGATTGCTTGATCTCGTCCTTCGTCAACACAAACGTAATCGGGTCGGAATATACGTCGGTAACGACAATCCACCAGTCGCAATCGATATCGTCCAGGGATTGCCTCAGGGAGATGTTTGAAAGTTTGGTTTGAGCCTTGACCTGGAATGATAAAAAACGTGTCTGGTCTGGCGTGTACGCGATGATATCTGCCCCTTTCGCATTGCGAGAAGTCGGCATTACATTCAAACCCAATCGAGACAATTGGTAACATGCATAATACATGCCGACATTACCGGTCGTTTGTCTATTGGTTTTCGGATTTGTTGTCATGATTTTGTATTTCAAGATTAGGGCAATTGGCACTTGACTGGATCGTACAGTCTCCAGCGCGTACGGGTCTTCATCCACTTACGTTACAAAATTGTGCCTTGTGAGTAACTCAGGAAAATCCGGTTTTCTGTTGGTCCAAATTTCCCAAACTTAGGTTAACCAACCTCTCTTGAGATCCGGCAACATCCCGCAACTCAGATCAACGGGCGACAATTGTGTGGATTTATCAACGGCACTTAGTATTACGGCCATTCTGGGCTTGATATACTACCGGCTCGCACATTCGACAATTTTTAGATGATGTACCCGTGATAAAACCGACTGATGGCCCGCAAACTGACCAAACGACGGTCATTCTGGGTATACGAAAAAACACGCTCGGCACTTGGGCGATAGGGAGTTTCGTCGTTCAGGACTGGAACCCGGCAAATGGCAACCGGCTATTGAAGCGAACCGGATTGGCGTGGGTTCTGAAGCAATGGACGACACCCATACCGATGAAATCAAATCGCTAAACTATGAACGAAACACTCATCTAATGGCCAAAAAAAAGGCGTCCGAAAATAAGAGCACCGCCAACATTGGCTTTGAGGCCAAGCTCTGGCTCACGGCCGACAAACTGCGCAACAACATGGACGCGGCGGAATACAAACACGTCGTCCTCGGCCTGATCTTCCTCAAATACATCTCCGACACCTTCGAAGAACACCGCGCCAAGCTCCTCGCCGGTCAGGGCGACTACGCCGGGGCCAATGCCGAAGACCCGGACGAATACAAAGCCGAGAACGTCTTCTGGGTGCCCGCCGATGCCCGCTGGTCCCACCTTCAGGCCAGCGCCAAGCAACCCGCCATCGGCAAGACCGTGGACGACGCCATGGTCGCCATCGAGCGCGACAACCCGCGCCTCAAAGGCGTCCTGCCCAAGGACTACGCCCGCCCCGGCCTCGACAAACAGCGTCTCGGCGAACTCATTGATTTGATCGCGACGATTGATCTCATCGCATCAAATCAACCCTCACCCCAGCCCTCTCCCAGCGGGAGCGGGAGTGAAGAGGGTCATTTCCGCGGTGGCTACGATTTCTCGGGATTGGTCGAACGTGCGAGAGAGCTGCGCAAGAAACAGACACCCGCCGAGGAACTGTTGTGGGAGTTATTGCGGGATCGTCGGCTAGGCGGGGCCAAATTCCGCCGCCAGCACCAATTCGGTGACTATATCACAGACTTTTTTTGCGATGACGCCAAGCTAGTCGTCGAATGCGACGGTGAAGTCCATACCACACCTGACCGGCAACGGATCGACCAGAAACGGGACGCTTACCTTCGGTCACAAGGCCTCGCGGTTCTACGGTTTAAAAACAGCCAGGTGCTCGACGAACCGGAATCCGCGCTTCGCTCAATCGCCGAAAACCTCCCCTCTACCTTTGGGAGAGGGGCCGGGGGTGAGGGTAGATCGACCCATAGATCTGTTGATCTACTCGGTCGCGTTTACGAGTATTTCCTCACACGCTTTGCTTCTGCCGAGGGCAAGAACGGCGGCCAGTTCTACACCCCGTCCTGCGTCGTGCGCTGCCTCGTCGAGATGCTCGCCCCCTACAAGGGCCGCATCTACGACCCCGCCTGCGGCTCCGGCGGCATGTTCGTGCAGTCAGAAAAATTTGTGGAATCCCACGGCGGCAAGCTCGGCGACATTTCCATCTATGGGCAGGAGAGCAATTCCACCACCCGTCGCCTCGCCGTGATGAACCTCGCCCTGCGCGGCATCGAGGCCGACTTCGGCCCCGAGCACGCCGACACCTTCCGCCGCGACCTCCATCCCGACCTCCGCGCCGACTGATCATCATGTTCGAACAAGCCTTCAAAAACATCGACGACGTCCTCTGGAAAGACGCCGGCTGCACCAGCG
>JANNPW010000140.1:0-121042 GCA_031400405.1 Mariniblastus sp. | reverse complement strand
CGTACACTCGCAGAATTTACCGTTCGCAATCGCTTGTTGGCCGTCGAAGGAGTTTCCCAAGTCACTGTGATGGGTGGCACGCTCAAGCAGTTCCAGATTATCACGTCGCCGGCGCGACTGGCCGCCCAAGACGTTTCGTTGGCCGAATTGACCCATGCAGCCGAACAAACCAATGTCATCGCCAGTGGCGGAGTTATGGTCCGCTCGCCGACGGAATCGTTGATCCGAATCAATGGCCAGACGTTGTCATTGGCGGAAATTGGCAACACGGTGGTTCAGTGGCGCGATCCGCGACCGGTCTTGATTCGAGACGTTGCCGAGCTGCGGCTCGGGGGACCGAATAAACGGGGTGAAGGCAGTGTTTTCATCAAACAGGACGGGAAAATCATGGGCGGACCGGCGGTCCTGATGACGGTTCAAAAACAACCGGATGTCAACACGTTGGTGCTCGATCCGCGTGTCGATCAAGTGTTGCAGGATTTGCAACAAGAGTTGCCGCAGGGCGTATTTATCGAACGGAATATTTTCAAACAGTCCGAGTTTATCAGTACGGCCGTTGATAATGTGGTCGAAGCTGTGCGCGATGGAACCGTCTGGGTGATCATCGTGCTGTTCATTTTTCTGTGGAATTTTCGGACCAGCACGATCACACTGACGGCAATTCCTTTGTCGTTGATGATGACAGCATTGGTGTTTTCGTTTTTCGGAATTTCAATCAATACGATGACTTTGGGAGGATTGGCCGTTGCCATTGGGGAGTTGGTCGATGATTCCATCGTCGACATTGAAAATATTTATCGACGACTAAAAGAAAATCGGCTCAAGGCACGTCCCGAGAATCCGCTGAAGGTGATCTACGACGCCTCCTGTGAAGTGCGAAGTTCCATCGTGTTCGCCACCCTGATTGTGGTGGTGGTCGTCGTCCCGTTGTTTTCATTGTCGGGACTGGAAGGGCGAATGTTTGCGCCATTGGGACTGGCATATCTGACGACTTTGATCTGTTCGCTGGTGGTTTCCTTGACCGTCACACCCGTGCTGGCTTCCTTCCTGCTGTCCAACGCCAGGTTCATGAGCGTTGAACGGGACTCGTTAGTCGTTCGTGCATTAAAATGGCTTGACCAAAAACTGTTGCGACTCACGTTGCGACATGCGTGGCCAATTCTGGGGGCCACGCTATTGGCAGCGGTGTTCAGCAATTGGATGGTCTGGAATATGGGCTCGGAGTTTCTGCCGCCCTTCAACGAAGGAACGTTGACCATTAACCTGCAAACCGAACCGGGCACCAGCCTGGAAGAAAGCAATCGTATCGCCCGCCGTGCCGAAGCGATGATTCTGGAAGTTCCCGAAGTGTTGTCCGTTTCGCGGCGCACGGGTCGGGCGGAACTGGACGAGCACGCCGAAGGGGTCAATTCGTCGGAGATCGACGTCCGCCTGGCCGAGCACGAACAAGCCAAACCAGGCTGGAGTGCAGCCCTCGTCCGCGCGATTCCCGGACTACACGAATGGGGCATCCAACGGGTAGGACGCTCGCGCGAAGCGGCACTGGCTGACATTCGCGATCGCATCACGAATTTGCCCAATATCAAAATCAACATCGGTCAGCCAATTTCACATCGGCTGGACCATATCATGTCCGGTGTGCGGGCTCAAATTGCGGTCAAAGTTTTTGGATCGGACTTGCGGGAGTTGCGGAATGCCGCGCAGGACATTCAAACGCAAATGAGCCGGATTCGCGGCGTCGTTGATCTTCAGATCGAGCCGCAAGTGGAAATTTCTCAGGTGCGACTGCGGGTTAAACGCGAAGAAGCCGCCCGGTATGGGTTGACTCCCGGCGAGGTCGCGCAGCTGTTGGAAACGGCGTATAAAGGGCGAGTTGTTTCCGAACTGCTGGACGAAGATCGCTGGTTCAGTCTGGTGGTTTGGTACGACGAACAATCACGCAGTGATCCGGCGGTGATCAATCAAACAATTTTGGAAACCCCATCCGGACGCAAAGTCGCGTTGGGGCAGGTGGCCGAAGTGCTCGACACAACGGGACCCAATACGCTCAATCGCGAAAACGTCCAGCGTCGAATCGCGATCTCCTGCAACGTCCATGATCGTGACTTGGGCAGCGTGGCGACGGAAATTGAACAAGCCTTGACCCCGGTAAGAGACGCACTTCGTGCCTTGCCCGGTTCGTATCGGTTGGAAATCGGTGGACAGTTTGAAGCCCAACAGCAGGCGGCATTTCGCTTGCTAATCCTCGGCTCCCTCGCGGTGTTGGCGGTGTTCATGCTGTTATGGAAATGTCTCGGCTCGTGGATGGCCGCGGCTCAAGTCTTATTGGTTAATTTGCCACTGGCCGCAGTTGGTTCGGTACTGACATTGATGCTGATCAACCGGCCTGATTGGGAGACCCTGCAGGCGGCTCCGTTTTGGCAATGGCCACAGGTTTGGGCGTCGGCGACGACATTGTCGTTGGCTCACTGGATAGGTTTCATTACGCTGATCGGAATTGTCAGTCGCAATGGCATCATGATGATCTCGCATTATTTGCACTTGATGAAACACGAGGGTGAACCATTTAGCGAACAGATGGTGATTCGGGGAAGTTTAGAACGACTATCTCCGGTCATGATGACGGCGTTGACCACGATCATCGGCTTGGTACCATTGGCATTGGGAGGCGGGCAAACGGGCAAGGAGATCCTGCACCCGTTGGCAATCGTGGTGATTGGGGGACTGTTGAGTTCGACATTGATTGACCAGATTGTCACGCCAGCCGTGTTTTTTCTCGGCGGCCGGTTGTTTGGACCGCAAATCTATTTGAGCAACCACGAACCTCGCTCACTGTCGGACATCGGGCCGACTGACCGCGCGGAAGTCAATCGAGATTTGGATCCGAGTCGATAAGCACCTGTACATAAGTAAACTGGCAAAACCATCACCAGTCGAAATAGCCGGAGAAACGAACATGGATTTACAGGATTTACAGGATGATTGTCGATCTGAGTTACAGTATGGAGAACTCACTGAGAAAATCAATGGTTGTGCCTTCGCAGTCATCCATGAGTTGGGAACCGGGTTTCTTGAATCAGTTTATGAGAAAGCCATGGCAATCGCTCTGCAGGACAAGGGATTTCGAGTGCAATGCCAGCATCCTCTCCATGTTCACTTTCGACAACGAATCGTTGGCGAGTTATATGCCGACCCTCTTCGTTGAAGGAAAAGTTGAAGGAAAAGTCATCGTCGAGCTTAAGGCTGCAAAGGCGGTTGCTCCCGAGCACCAGGCCCAGATTATTAACTACCTAATGGCAACTGGATAAAGGCAACTGGATTCGAGGTCGGCCTACTGATCAATTTTGGCAATCCGAAACTCGAATACAAACGATTCACACGACACAAGCGAATCAATCAGCGAATTGAAATCATCCTGTACATCTTGTTCATCCATGTTCATTCATTTTGTTCGAAAACTCATGCATTCGTGCTTACATGGTGCGTTACAAAGAGAACTTGTGAAGCGTTTGATTGTTTGCAGCACGAAAAAAAGAAATTGCAAATAGATGATTGGAACTTGGGCCACGACAAGGTTTACAGGATCATTTGTCATCAAGCGAACAAACCGCGATCCAACCCAAACCCGTTAATCCGAATCAACTTTGGTGGGGCCGCCGAAGTAAACCGTGGCGGCTCGTGCCGGTAGGCCATCGATGCTGGTGTTTCGACCGGCAGTCTTTTCGAGCCATTTTTCGGGATCGGTTTGCGCGTGATGTTTGACCAATGTCGGCCGTTCTTTTTTTAGTTCCATAATCGGAACACCATATCCACAACTCGTTTGAACCGATTCAATCTGGATCTCAAAAATCTGTCGAGTACCAGGCAACAACTCGAAATGCTCTGCGACATCAGCCCAGTTCTGATCACCCGCCAATATGGGTCGGCCTCGTCCGTAGATTCGCAGAATCATTGGCGGTCCCGAAAAACTGCAAAACATGATTGTCAGTCGGCCGTCGGCGACCAAATGCGCATGCGTTTCATTTCCCGATCCGGCCAGATCCAAATAGGCTACCCGTTTGTCATCCAGGATTCGAAAAGCATCGTATCCTTTGGGCGAAAGATTGATGCGTCCTTCAGCGGCCGACGTCGCGACGAAAAACACAGGTTGTTTCGCAATGAATTCACGATGCTCGGTATTGAGCGCATCAAAAAACGTGGCCATGGAAGCGGTTACCTTTCATAAATATTGACAACTCGACGCAAAGCCATGACGATCCGCGAGCTCCGCAAATCAGTCGGTTCCCGCGAATCAGAAATTCGGCTCAGTCCCCACTGACTTTTGCGGGCATTCCGGTAGTTTAGCGGTCCAGCAGGTTTTGACAAGAAAGTTGAATGCTGGTTGATCTTCATCTACGATGTAAAATCCCTGTATCCGGCATTTTGTCCACTGATCGGATTTCGTCGACCTTGGAACGTGATATTTAATGACCTGTCGCAATATTCGATGACGAATCAACCACAACCAAATAATCCGTTGCATGGTGTGACGCTGGTAGACATGCTGGAGCATCTTGTCGAAACATACGGTTGGGAAGAACTGGGAATGAGGATCGATATTCGTTGCTTCAACTACGAACCGTCCATTCCATCGAGTCTCAGATTCCTTAGAAAGACCGCTTGGGCCCGAACGAAGGTCGAAAATCTGTATCTTCGATCCATTCGATAATGAGATCAGCCCTTGGGTGGGCGTTCCGGATTTCCGGTTAGCCAGCACGAAAATGGCCTTCCAGGAAACGATGGCATCTCGAAAAAAAATTGCCCATTCGAGTTGTGCATCGTGGACGTTTTCGGTTGAAAGAGTGTTTGTTGTTTCGTATCACACACTCCGGAGTAACTACCGTGACAACCATGGTCTGGGTTTATTTGGCCTATCTGGCAATTTGCATTCTCGTAACGGCACTGGTGGCGCGCACATTGCGAAATCACGGAGCGGTGTTCATGGCTGGTAAGGATTCAGGCGACTCACCGTTGATTCGGGCCAAAACTCACTTGCTGGTTGTCGGATTTTATCTGGTTACGCTAGGAATGGTCGGCTTCGCGCTGCGATATGGGGGAGATGCTGACGATGCTAAAACCGCGATTGAAATTCTCAGCACAAAAATTGGCGGGGTTGTGTTACTGATTGGCGTGTTGCATTTTCTCATGGTCGCAGTCTTCGCGTCGATTCGGCGCGAGAGCTATTCGCCCCCCAGCTATGTTGTAGCCAAAACTGTCGACTGAGCGGGCTTAAAATGAATCAGTCGTTGTCGCCCCAGGCTGGCACCAACGGCGACTGTGTGTGCCGCGAACTGTCAATTTAGCGGTTAGCGGCCACCACCCAAACAACCGGTCCGACGAAGTGAGCGCGGCAGCGTTCTGAGTACATTCGAGGCACGGGAATTTCACTCCAGGCGAGAATATCCGATGGCTGTCGCAAATCATCTGGTTTATATTTTATTTTCGCTGGCGTTCACGGTTTACGTTGGACAGTCGCTCTATCGAAATGGGTTGCCGTTTTTATTGGAATGTTGGGGGCAAGCCGAGACCGCTGCGGCCGTGAATCGTTTTTTCCTGGTCGGTTTTTACCTGCTGAATCTGGCGTTTGTGTTACTGATTTTGAAATATGGCCCAACCGGAACTTCCCTCGAGACTTCCCTGGAAATTCTCGGCGGACGAATCGGGCTGGTGGCCTTGGTAATGGGCGGCATGCACTTCAACAACCTCTTTTGGTGTTTGCAGTTTCGCAGTCGGCGCAACAATCAACTACAGCGACACCTGTTCTGGGGACGGCAGAAACGGATTTGAGGAGCGGAAGTTTGGGTCGTGTGATCGGGGACTTCGTTTTGCATTACCGTAGCGGGCTGCTGTGAACAAAGGAATTCTCGACGTGCGAGGAACTTGGCGTCGGCGGAATTGGGTAGTTTTCTCGAGGATGGTTGGGCCGAGGCCATTTCGCGCCGTTGGGGGTTGCGATCGACTCCTCATCCAAGCGGCAGACCGCCAGATCTTCCGCACGCGTCCCAATTTTTTTTCGGCCCGGAACTCGTTTTCTATACGCTTTGCTACCCCGAAAGAGTTCTGGCACGCCACCTGAAATCAGTGTGGCCACGTTGGCGAGAACTTGCGGCGTGGTAATACCGCCGGGCGAAGCCAGGTACTTGGGAAACCACTCAGGGCCAAACTTATTCTTATAACTTCGCAAGCCTTTAAAATTGTAGAAGTGTTCACCATGTTGGAACACCAAACTTGACAGCCGATTCCAGATTGGTCCCAGGCGATGCGAATCGACTCCCGACAGCGGTGCCATTCCCAGATCAAACCACTCATAACCTTCCGCGTTTCCCCAGAGCATTAGTTGGGTAAACAAATACTCCATCACTCCGTGCGGCGCATCCGGTCGATACCGCATCAAGTCGATGGACAGCTCATGTTTGTCGTCACTCAACCAAACGTTGGCAAACGCGATGGTCTCATTATTTTGAATCACCAGTGCGACGGTGCCTCGACAAAGATATTGCTCACGAAAATTCCCGAGCGAAAATCGTTTCTCGGCAGCCGATTTTTCGCGGAGCCAGGCATCCGAAATTGCTTGCAAGGTCGGTAAATGGCTCGCGACCTCCGCTTGAGGAAGGATGGCGAACTGCAGTCCCCATTCGCCAGCTTTCCGATTCGTGTAGCGCAGTTCCTTTTTCGCGCTACCTTGAAGTGAAAAGGTTTTCAGCCGGACACGGGCCGTTTCTCCAAGTTTGATCATCGCCAATCCCATCTCAATGTATCGGCCAAGTGACCATTCATTGACTTGGTAAAACACCGGCCGCGCACCGGCTTGGTCGCAGGCTTCACGAAATCGCCAGGCCGCATCATCGACGGATGACTCCGAACCGACTGGGTCACCCATCGCAATCCAACTTTTGCCTTCGCATCCAAACATGACAAACGCTTTGCGGTCGTCGCTGAAGATAAAACGTTTGTCGCCCAAGAGTGCCAGGTTCGCGTTAGCTTGACGGGACGATTTCACGATCGCCGCGACTTCATTCAACAACTCATCATTCAGAATCTCCGGCCGACTTGAGATCGGGGCAAGGACATTGGCGATGCCGATGATGAGGAATACCGCCGCAGCGCCCACTAGAGCTCTCAGTGATCGCGGCGCATCACTCTGAAAAGCGAATTCCCACCAAAGTTCGCCAGAATATTCGACGTGCCGGTAGGAATTGAGCGTCAACCAAACGACAATTGCCAGCGACATCGGCACGAGTGTCGTCCAACCAACGCTGGACGAAGTATCGAACAAGCGACTACGACGATAGTACTGTCGGCGACAGAGAATTAGTACCAGCATCATGACTGCCAGGATCGACGCCGTTTCATAGTCGAACCCCTTCGCCATTGACACCACAGCGCCCATGGCGAGTAGCGTTACGGTCAAAGCCCAGGCCGCATCGATACGCCGTTGTAGGCCACGAGCCAGCACAATGAGCAAGGCTCCGATCAAACTGCCAAAAAAGTGGGAGATCTCGACCATCGGTAAAGGCAAAAAGTCTCGAAGTAGCGCCATTCTGCCTTCGGCGGCGGGCAGCGAACCCGAAGCCAACAGCGCAAAACCAGCGACAAAAACTCCGCCCGTAATGATACTTGGACTGATGATATTCACCCACCGAACCGTTGTCGTTCCGAGTTGTTGCGTCCGCTGCCAATGCAGTCGCAAAGTCCCGGCCGAGATCGCGGCAATCGCGATCACCAAGGGAAGGAAATAATAGATAACTCGAAACGCTAACAAAGAAGCTACGACGCCACCCGAGGCCTGCGGCAACATCGTCAACAGGACCAGTTCCAGCACGCCCAATCCACCGGGCACGTGCGTCGCCAATGAAATGACGGTTGCCAACAGGAAGATCCCCACAAACGGCCAGAATCCGATACTCGTTTCTGCGGGCAGTAGCACAAACAACACTGCGGCAGTCAAAACGAAATCCAACGCGGCAACCGCGGCTTGGGCAAATACCATTCGCAGCGGCGGCGGCTGGAGGTTTACGCCCCGAACTGAAAACGGTTTGCGACAAAATGCCGATAAGGCCAACATCCCGGCAATCGCGGTCAGCATCAGAAAACCGAGCGGTTGGCTGGTTGTTAACGGCAAATTAAAACGCGACGGAATTTCGAAAGGCGTGGCAATAAACAGCACTCCACCCAGCACCAATAGACCGAGCCAAAACGCGAAACCGATCATGATTACCAGCCGCACTACTTCAGCCGCCGACATCCCCCAAGCGGTATAGAGCCGAACCCGAATCGGCGTTCCACCAAGGATGAAACCCAACGAGTTGCTGAAAGCATAAGACAATAGCGCAGCCAGCGCTACTTGCCTGAACTTGATCGGATGTTGAACCAGCCGAACACCCAACCAGTCATATCCAATCAGCAAGACATAGTTGCAACTGGTTAGTCCAATCGCTGCCGCAATTGCATATCCGGAAATCGAACGAAAGCTGAGGCGGATCTCGGCCAGATCAAATTTGCTGAATTCACGCTGCAACAGTACCAATACCAACACAAACAGCATGGCCGGAATCATCGGGCGCAGGTATTGCCAAACCGAACCGACAGTCCCTGAATGTGGACCTGGCGACTGTGGAGATTGGAGTGGGATACGGTTCGTGGACATGAGTCGTCGCCGATTGCTCGATCTTAATTAGTTTAGCGAAGAGTGGAGCCGAGTGAGCGCCGTTTCCGCTCGATCGAACGACCGATTGGTGCTGGCAGACTCCCAAACAATCAATGTTTCGGCGAATGGCGGCTGCAATTCGATCTATTTCCGCTCCCCCCAAATAACCATGCGAGATTGCCAATGACTCCCCGTTGTAACCGTTAGAAAGTATGTCCAAACACTCTTCATCGATTGGCCCGCTGGGACCGAGCGAGGCCCTGTATAAAAGGACAGGCATTTCGCAAATCTATCGCGCTGTGCGAGTCGGGTTTCACGCTACCGAGGCGAATGTAAGCCCCCCAACGACCGATACAATCCGCGGCGGCCTAACCAATTTTCCGCCATTTCCGTTTCTAACGCGGACGCCACGAACCGGGCTAATATTATCGATTCACCGTTAGCAAGCTGCTGCGAAATCCTACGATAACTTGACTGAGTCGTGCTGGGTTTCTGTAACGCAAGTCGCAGGATCAGCGGGAGGAACAGGGAGGAGAACGTCGACAAAACAGGCGTTCGGCTGAATCATTCAGTTCGGGCGTCCAGGCAAGGATGTTATTAACTATCGGCGACCGAGGAACCAAGGATGGGTTCGGAGGGCCATGTTTCGGCTCAACGTCATCTTGGAGAATTGTTCATGTTGGTAATACTCGGAGTACTGGTCGTATTCGGCTCGGTCATCAGTGGCTTCACGATATCGGGCGGTAACGTTGGAAGCTTGATTCATCCGGCGGAATTATTGACCATCGGCGGAGCTTCGCTAGGCTCCCTGTTGATGATGTCCCCCATGAAAGTCCTGAAAGACTTGATGCGGGGCATGATGCATTCGTTGAAAGGTTCGCCTTATAAAAAGCAAGCCTACCTCGAACTCATCGGCGCACTCAACGATTTATTTTCAATCGCCCGACGTGACGGCTTGTTGGCACTCGAACCCCACTTCAGCGCACCGCAGGAAAGCGCGATATTCAAAAAGTATCCAACCCTGGGAAACAACAAACACAATCTTTCATTCTTTTGCAATTGCTTTGGATTGACCATGAATCCCGCTATCGACAGCAGTACGTTTTCGAGATTCATCGAGGTCGAACTCGCGGCCGTTGGTCACGAGCATCATGCACCCATCGGTGTGTTAAACAAAACAGCTGACGCGCTACCAGGCTTCGGGATTGTTGCCGCGGTGCTCGGGATCGTCATCACGATGGGCGCGATCGATGGACCGGTCGATGAGATCGGAAAAAAAGTCGGTGCCGCGTTGGTCGGGACCTTTTTGGGTATTTTGATGTCCTATGGTCTGTTTGGTCCCTTGGCCGTCAAACTCGAGTTCATGGCCGACGCGGAAATGGTTTACTTCCGTACGATTACCACAATCATCGGCGGTTATGTCGATAAAATGGCTCCCAAAGAGGCCATCGAGCTCGGCCGTCGTGGGTTGGGGAGTGATATTCAACCGACGGAAGAAGAAGTCAACCAGATTTATGCGAATGCCAAAGCGGGCCGATAAGACGACAATACCGGGATTCAAGGAGCTGATTTAACATGGCGGGAAAAGGCGGCGGCGGTGCATGGAAAGTTGCGTACGCGGATTTCGTAACCGCGATGATGGCCTTCTTTATGGTGATGTGGATTACGGCACAAAGTCAAGAGATGAAAGAGTCCATTGCGCATCACTTTAGCGATCCCTTTGGCGCAAATGATTCCAACGGAAAATCGGGGGGCGTCGACTCGAGCGGTCCGCCGTTTAACATCAATGAAAACAAGCGCGTCTCGATCAGGCCAAAAATATTGGTGCAACAAGATGACCGCAAACTATTTCAACTCGGCACGACCGTTTACTTTAAAAACACTTCGATCGAGCTGGATGATCAAAACTTGGGTGCACTGGAGTTGCTAGTCCCCGACCTTCGGTGGAATGCGACACAGATTGAAATCATTGGCTATGCCGACAGTAACGCCAGCAAAAAAGCCGGCATTAGTCCCTGGCTGTTAGCGCATCAACGATGTTTGGCTATTAAAGAGATTATCGAATCCCTCGGTGTCCCGGTTGATAAAGTCCAAATGACTCAGGGCATCGCCACCGCTGAATTGGATTCGGCAGGAAATCCGCAACCTTCCGATCAAAGTAGCGCAGATCGAGTTGAAATCCGCATTCCGCGCAAGAGTGAAGATGACACTAGAGACTTGAAACTAAAGCGGGGTGAATAAGCCGGGTCATCACGCGGGCGACCAAACAAGAATAAGGTTCCAAGTACGAATGGCGTTGTCCACGGCTTTTTTGCGTTTTTTGGAATTGAAGTCGGCGGCACCGCGCAGCATTGAGAGACGCGATCCGTCGCGTTTTTGAATTCCATTTTTTTTTAAGCCAACGATCGTTTTGTCTTTGGGATGCGAAAGTCCGCGAAGGGTTGCCGGATTTCGCTAGCACAATCCGACAACCCTTCGCGGACTCTCGCGGACTCTTGCCCTTCGCGGACTCTTTCGCCATTGAATTTTTCTGACGCCCCCATTGGCCTTGTGCCAGTGGAGCGCTGATTTAACGCCTAACCGTGAACGGCTACCCGGTAACTCCCGCAAATGGCTTCGGGACGAGCCCGAAGGAAGCTCGGAACACCGCTGGTCGAACAGGCGGTGAAGAAAAAACCATTTGTGTGGCCCCGCTGATGCCCCATGACAAGAAACACTATTTGATTCGCTACTTGTTTCCAGAAACGAGGCAATCACCACGATGTCAACGCGAAAAGGTCGGCGGGATTGCTTTGGTAAGGCCGCGGGTTTGCAGTCTCCAAGCCGGAAATTATCAGCGTCATTCCGCCAGCCTGACGCCTCTACGAAGGGAGTGTCCTTTATGTTCAACGCGCGAAGCGAGTGTCCTTTATGTTCTTTTTGTTCCTTATGTTCCTTATGTTCCTTATGTTCCTTATGTTCCTTATGTTCAACGCGCGAAGCGAGTGTCCTTTATTTTTAGCCGCGATAGTGGCGTTAGTTCGTAGCCCACGGTGTAAACCGTGGGAAGCGAGACAATAACATCACCTCAGCCCCGGATAGGGGCGGCAGTTAACTTGCAGAATCTGTCGCCCCTATTCGGGGTTGGATGAAAATTCTCGGGAACCGAACCCACGGTTTACACCGTGGGCTAATGACTGCCGTGCCCACCGGCACTCAAAAACGAAAACTGGAAACGAAAACTGGTGCCACGCCAAGGAACGAAAACTGGTGCCACGCCAAGGAACGAAAATTGGTGCCACACCAAGGCGTTTTTCGATCCGTTGCTTGCCGTCAGATTAAGTGCATTCCGAGTTTGCTGGCTATGAATTACGTCGACTAGAAAAAAAATCCCGGAAAAATATCTTGGGATGGCCCCGGTATTCTTATCATTCGGAATGGCCAAAAAATTCATCATACGTCAGACCCTTGGGGGTGGTGACGTCGAGGTCTTGAAACGCGTCCTGTCGCTGTTTTTCATCCCAACCAAGTTCGTCGGCAATGGGGCAAGCGGATTGCAAAAACTCGGCCAGTGCGGTGGCAATCATCTCATCACCTTCCTCATCAATCATTTCATACGATTCCGGTAGTTTAAACTTGCGACTCGGCGCAAGGAACCCGTTATAGATGGCAGTTGCCATTTCTTCGCGAACAATCGTGTCGCAAAGATCATCGTGTTTGCGTGAAATCTTTTCCAACCGGACTAGCAGTCGTTTCAATACTGTTTTGAAATCGTCTTTTGGCTTACTCATGTTCAGTCTCCACAACACAGTTTCGTACGATGTTCAACCGCCATAAACAATTCGCTCACTTTGTTCGGTTCGCTCCGGCGGAATTGCGCCGCCTCCTTCATCGACACCGACTTCGCAACCAATCCCCTAACAAACGATGGTTTCAATGTCGACAACAATCGCATTTCATGCAGGAGTATCATGTGCTTGGTGCTGACGACGATTATCGCTCAAACCTTTGAATCAATTCGCCTTGAAAGTTCGGCATGGCTCCAATTTTCTGGGTTGAGTTCAATTGATTTTCCGTTATCCGTGACAATGATGACGCATTCGGGATGCTTGGCGGCCAAATTTTTGGTGGCTTTTAGAGTCACGTTGGTTCTCCGCATCAGCAACATATACAAACCTGGCACAAGAATAAGGTGTCAGCTGGGAAAGATGCTAGGAACGCGTCTCATCCTCGATCATCAACTCAGCATCGCCGTCGTTCAACGACAGACGAGTCTTTCTGATTGACGGAACGACTTTTTCACGGGCTCCTGTGGCTGAACTCCAAGAACACTATCCACCGGTCTCCAATCAGCATGGACCAGGAGTATGGCCGATTGCCTATGTCGTTTTGGCACATGAACTTGGCTCGGGCGCCGCACTTCAGCCAGAAATTGGAGCCATGTATGGCCCCCATGCGGTTTCAGAAACCTGGCTCGCTCAATCGCTGTTGAAACGGTTGCCCACGAAATCAATCGTCATGGCCGACGCGGGCTATGGCATCTACTCGACCGCGCATCATGCGCAACTAAACGGCCACAATTTTGTTTTTCGATTGAAAAAAGACCGATTTAACCGCATCCGAAAAAGTGCTGAGCTGGTCAACTCAACGGCAACTTCGAAAAGCTATCGAGTGAAGTGGATGCCCTCGCCCAAAGAACGGACAACCAACCCCGACCTTCCATGGGACTGTTTCATCCCGGCGATGATCCATGAACTCAAAATCGGCCAGGAGAGTCTCTACCTCGAAGAAGATATCGAGGCATCGCCCCAGCAGCTGCGAGATCTGTATTGGAAACGCAACGACATCGAAGTCGATATCAGAAACATCAAACTGGTAATTGGCACCGAAGATATCCGGACTCAGACCAAAGAGATGTTCCTGAAGGAATTCGCGATGGCCATGGTGGCGTACAATTTAACCACGCAATTGCGTCGACAAGCTGCTGTGATTGCAAAGTGCGAACCACGAAAGTTGAGCTTTACCGGCGTCTGGTCGGTGTACCGTCACATGTTGCAGGGAATTGAGGTTAGCGACCCGAGTCAATGGACAGCACGACTGGACCGGGCGTTGAAATACGCATCGCAACAGAAGCTACCCAGACGCCCCGGACGAAGTTATCCCCGCCAAGCATACGGCAAACGACCCAAATCCACCCACTTTCAAAAACGAAAAAAAACTAATAAACCCAGCGATTCGCAAGAGCCAGATACAAAGTGAGTGCCATTGGGCGCCAGCCGTCAGGTGACACAAAAACCGGAGGGCTCGCGCCCTTCCGCTCCCATCAAACTGCGGAAGTTGATTCGGGACAATTCCTTAGAACGCCGAATTTCGTGAGGGCAAAAAGACAACGATACAGAAAACTATCGGAAGAGACATTACCGCCGCGACAACGGTCATGCATGACCGTTGTGCAGCGGATAGGAGAAAAACTGGCGGCAATTTTGCCGCCGGTTTGGCGGGACTATTTTTCGTCGGCCAACGGAGTCTTGCGTTCGGTGATATTCTCGCATTCTTCGGATCGATCGGCGTTGATCTGAATGTAATTTTTCCATTCCTCGGGCAGATCGTCTTCGTGATAAATCGCGTCGACGGGACATTCGGGAACACAGGCTTCGCAATCAATGCACTCATCCGGATGGATGTACAGCATCGTTTCGCCTTCGTAAAAACACTCCACCGGACAAACCACAACGCAATCGGTGTAACGACATCCGTCGCAAGGTTTGGCTACCACATGGGTCATTTATCTTCTCCTCGTTTAAGAGCAATTGTTAATAGTTCAGGCGCAGAGATAAAATGGTATAGCCTTGAAAATGGGTGTCAAGCGCCCGCAGTTTAATGTTGGTTCGATCCGCCCGATCGTGAATGTTATTGAGCCAAGTTGACGACCGGCACCCCCGCCGGTTTGGGCATGCTCCACATTTGATCCGGGTCGCCAAAGAGGGCGTTAATTCGGTAGTCTGAGGCGTCGATTACCATTTTCAAGTCCTGTTCGTCAGGCGTTAATACATGCAATTCGATGCGGTGCGGCAAGCTGACCTCTTGGTCGGCATAGAACCGGAAATCGCTCGAGTTGGAGTAGGCGATCAAGCGGCTACTGGCATCGTAGACAGCTTGTTGTTGGATCAAAGCGGATTTGGCATCCAACAGTGTCACTCGGGTGATTGGACCGCGCGGTGTTTGACGAATCGAGATCAACTTCAATCGACCCGTCGGATCAACAAACGGCCCTTGCTGCACATCCGTTGGTGGAAATTCAACCAGTCCCGAAGCATCGATGATCCACTGCGGTTCGATCGGCAAGGCGGCTTGATTTTGCAGTCGTTGGTAGTCTTGTTGCCGCGCATAATAAATGGCGGGAGTTTGACCTGGCAGGGCGACCTTGCTCCATACCCAGAACAGATCCGAGTTGCTGCCCACATCGAGCCCCAAATCCGAGACTCCCATCACACCCGCTTTCAATCGCAACCGATCTGGGCGTTCGAGTTGCAATGTCCCTTTGAGTTTCGGCACGCCGTCGAGCGATAGATCGACATTGGCTTGCAACTGACGGACCCGTGAGGCCCGCGAATTAAGCTGCGCGATCAGTTCGTCTTGAGACGGGAGCGCGTTAAAAACCAACGGAGCGGGATCGGGTTGAGTGCCAAATCGCTTAAAAATCTGGCAACCGGATTGGGTGATCACTAATAGGATCAATACCAGCAAGACCGGAGCGTGAATTTTGAAGTTGAGTGACACGAAAATTCATCCTTGAATACGCGGGGAGTGGCAGTGGTTTAGTGATTCCGAGTTCAAAACTCCTCGGCTAATTCGAGTTCTCCTTCGGACTCGAAAGGCTGATCGGTAAACAATCGGTCGGACAATTCAGCTTGAATCTGTTTCAAACGGTCTGGTGAAATTTCAACAATGGGAATTTCATAATGCAAATTGTCACGACGGTTAAACAGTTGCAGCTGCTCCCCGACGGGGCCATGAAGCGAATCAACGACAGACAGGATTTTTTTCTGGGCCAACAACAGCCCCATCATATAGGCGACGTCCGCTTTATCGGATTGTTCCCGAACGAAATCAAAATAGGCCAACAAAACCGGGCGCGGAACCCAATAGATTTTGCCTTTTTCCAGATCCGGGATTTTTGACTTCCACCAACCCAGGCAGTTTTCGGGGGGGCCAGACCAACACTCGTTGGAAAAATCCAGCCGTTGGGGTTCGCCGCCGAAATCCACCAAGGCAGAAAAAAACTCTTCGCCGGGCTGAAGTATACGGTCGGATTTCGAGCATTTCCTGTTGGTTCGGCGGAAATCGAAATTCAACATCTCATCTTGCGATTTAAAAAACGAAGGATGGCAAAAGGTAATACGGGTAAGTGGCGTAGCTAGCAGAGGATATGGGCTTTACATAGGACCCATAAATATTGGACAATTCCTACTTCATGGAATGCGTAAGAATTGGCAAAGATTTCTGATCCCCTTTCCATTAATTGTTGATGTTTGGCGGATCGTAGCAATTTCTTCTAATGTCCTCAAGTGAGTTTGTCGAGTTAAATGAGGTCGAGTTTTCCGATTGGGCGACTTGGCTTGAGTTTTCTGATTTTGGCGACCGCTGATATTTGTTTCGACTGGCCAGGGGAGTATTTTCCATGGATAAGATCGACCAAATCCTTCCTGATCGCGGTGCGGGTAACAGAACATACACCATAAGGAGCAACAACGATGGGTTCGAAATTTCCACTGAAACGTCGGCGCAAGAATACCAATAACAGCGCTGGTTCGAATTACCAAGTGCTCGAAGATCGTCGGTTGCTGGCCGTGATTGGTTCAATTGACGGAGCGGGTTTGTTGACGATTTCGTTGACTGCAGATAACGACTCGGCCACGATTGGCATTATCGGAAATGATGTCTCGTTGAACGCGAGTATTGATCTTGATCCTTCGACGGCTGGGGTGCAATCGGCCACGTTTCAAGCGGTTCGCACGATCAATATCGTTGGAGATGAACTGAGAACCAATCAGTCGGTAGTGTTCGGCGGGAATTTTCTTAATAGTAATACTGCCGCCTTGAACGGAATTTCCGTAACGGGAGTGGTTTCGGCCGTTTTCACTGGCAACTATCAACTAGCGCAAAATTTGTCGATCGCATTAAAGGCAACTGAGTCGGGCGGCCAGATCAGCGACGGGGCGACTGGGCAAGTAATCGTGAACGGGACCTCGGCGCTAAATTCCTTTGACAATCAAATCAATTTCGATAATGCCAATAATGATTTTGTCGGGGCGGTCTCTTTGAATGCTGGCGGGATTTTTCGCTCGGCGAGTATCTCGGACCTGAACGATCTGAATTTCTCTGGTATCAACGTGACCGGTGATCTGACCGTCGTCGCGGTTGGCAACGTGACGGATAACGTCGGAACATCGATCTTCGTGGAACTGACCGGTAGTTTTTCGGCGGCCAATGTAACTTTGGGTGACGACATCATCGATGTGACCGAATTCACTCAGGTCGGCTTTACTGTTTCGGGAGACGTTGATCTGACGCAAGACAGCATTGTTCGGTTGGCCACGACATCTGCCAATAATTTGCGGGTAAGAAGTTCCGCAGGGATATTTGATCGGCAATCAAGTGTTATTACAGTGACCGATTTGGCGACCTTCGACGGGGCGCGAGTGCGCCTCGGCGACAATGGAACTGACCGGTTCAACGCTGGCCGGGTGACTTTCAACTCCACTGGGCACGTAAATATTACGGAAGACAGCGCGATGCAAATCGCCGGCACCAACACTGCGCTCAACGCGCACCTGTTTTCGTTGGGAGCCCTAACCAATAGCGCTGGAGCCAGCATCACGGTAACGAATAATCTTGGCCTGGATGCTGACAGTATCGATTTGGGAAATGCGGTTGACGATCAGTTAAGTGCGGGGGCATTTTATTTTTTTGCACCGGGTGTGGTTTCGCTGAACGCCAATTCAAATATCCATCTGGTACAAGTCAATAACGAAGCCGCCCAACTGATCTTAACGACCACCGGCGTGATTACGGATGACCTGACTGCCGAACTATTGGTCAGCGGCAATTCAAGTTTCAACGCGGCGTCGGTCAATTTGGGAGAAACACTTACGGACAGTTTCAACTCCGGTACCATTACGTTCGCAACAACAGATCAATTCAAGATCACCGAGAACAGTGATTTGATAATCGCGGGAAGCAGTACGGCTGGCAATTCGATCATCAATTCGTCGGACCAGTTGACCAACGCCAATGAAGCGACGATGACGGTGACCAACAATGCTGCATTTTATGGCAACACCTCGATCAACCTTGGAACGCGAATCGGTGATGTATTTAATTTTGGAAGTCTGACGATCAACTCACCTGGCGATGTAGTGGTTTCCGAAAATAGCGATACTCAATTTGCGGGCCTGAGCCAAGTTGATTCTCTGATCTTGACTTCGCTCGGTGATATTTCTGACCAGATCAACGCACTCACAACGATTGACACCGGAGCGCGGTTCGCCGGATTATCGGTGGTCTTGGGTGATCATCCCACCACCGATATTTTCAACGCGGGTTTGATTAGTTTCGACTCACCAGGGCAAGTAGATATCACGGAAGTTAGCGGGATTCTTTTGTTTGGCACGAACCAGGCAAATAGTTTGACATTGATCGCCAATGGAAATGTCTCGGACACGCCGACAGCTCAAACGACGGTCAACACTTTGTTGAATGTCTCGGGGGCGTTGATTAATCTTGGCACCGATGCCGCAGACTTTCTCAGTTTTCAATCGCTGACTTTCAACTCGACTGCCAACACGAATTTGGCAGTGAATTCAGGGGTCCAATTGGTGGGTAACAGCCAGGCCGGTGACCGTCTAATTTTGAGCTCAACTGGCAATATTACAGATCAGGACGTGGCCCAAACGCGAGTGCAGAATTTTGCCACGTTCACCGGTATCGATATCATCATCGGCGAATTGGCGACCGATTGTTTTGATATTCTCACAGGCGGAATCGAAAAGGTTACGATCAACGGGTCGGGAGTCACCAATGTGGTTGAGGCGAATTGCTAGTTTTCCCCCAATCCGGCAATTTCGATTGTAACGACTTTGCCGTCAAATGATTTCAGCGCACGCTCTTTTTCGGGGCGTGCTTTTTTGTTGCTATCCAGAACGGGCGGCGATCGACTAAGATTGTACGGAGGTTGCCGACCCGGCTTGATTGATGTTTTTCCATGCGATAATTGCTCGTGAAATTTGGTTCCTTTCTGTTCGATATCAAAACAAAATCGCAGACCTATGCGGGTTTCGACGAATTGGCTTTTCGGAATGAAGGGCTGAATCTGGCCTTTGAGTCCCGCAAATCAGAGCAGCTCTCCGATTCCCTGATCGTGCGAGCGTTTGCCTTGGTGCAATTGGCTGCCGAGCGACAGATTCAATTGCGTCATTACGATGTGCAATTATTGGGCGGTTTGACGATGGTTCGTGGCCAAGTCGCCGAGATGCGGACCGGCGAAGGCAAAACTCTGACGGCCACCCTGCCCTTGGTTGTTCATGCGCTGTCCGGTCGGGGCGCCCTGTTAGCCACGACCAATGATTATCTGGCGAAGCGGGATGCCTTGTGGATGCAACCCATCTATCATGCACTCGGGTTAACCGTTGGGATCATCCAGTCCGAGATGTCACGGGAACAACGTCGCGCGGCATATCAATGCGATATCGTTTACGGCACGATGAAGGAATTCGGATTCGATTTTTTGCGCGACCATTCGGCGCAGCGCGAACAGAAACAACGGCAATTGTGGTATGGTGGCGCGGCCGGTGGCGTGGCGGAATCATCGGCCAGTATGCCGGTCCATCGAGCGCCGCATTTCTTGTTGATTGACGAAGCCGACAGCATTTTGATCGATGATGCCCGCACGCCGCTGATTATTTCGGCGGCTGAAGATGGAACCACCCACGAGCAGCAAAAGATGTTGTACAGTTGGTCCGCGATCCACGCACCCAGCTTCAGCGAAGATGCCGAGTATTGGTATGATCGCGAACGTCGCAAGGTTGATCTGTCGCCGACGGGGACCGCCCGGGTTAGAGATATTTCCAAGCCGCCCGAATTGGCCGGCGTGGGATTATTGGAGATGTACGATTTTATGGAACGCGCGATCCAGGTTGATCGCGACTACCAACTCGATCGAGATTATGTGATTCGCGATGGTGAGATTGTCATCGTGGATGAAGCGACCGGGCGCATCGCCGAAGGGCGGCGGTGGAGTCGTGGTATCCATCAAGCGATCGAAGCCAAAGAAGGAGTTGAGATTACCATGGACACCAACTCCCAAGCCAAGATCACCGTTCAATCGTTTGTCAGTCGATACGCCCACATTGCCGGAATGACCGGAACCGCGTTTAGTTCTCGTCGGGAATTCAAGAAAATTTACCACGCGGGCGTCAATGTCATCCCTCCGCATCGACCCAGCCTGCGTCGAAACCTCCCAGTCAAATTTGCATTTGAAGAAGTGCAAAAGTTTCGCCAAGTCGTGGAGGACGTTATCGAAGTCCATCAAACGGGTCGACCGATCCTGATCGGGACCCGTTCCATCGCGAAATCGGAGCTGTTATCCCAATTGCTGACTCAGGCGGGTATCGATCACGAGGTGCTTAATGCTCGGCAGGTCGAACGGGAGGCCGACATCGTGGCCGCCGCCGGACAACGAGGTCGGATTACTGTCGCCACTAACATGGCGGGACGGGGAACCGACATTAAGATCGATGAAGCGATTGCCCAGCTGGGCGGGATGCACGTAATCGGTACCGAGATTCATGAATCGTCGCGAATTGATCAGCAGCTGTTTGGTCGCTGCGGTCGACAAGGTGATCCCGGTACCGTGCAGCAGTATTTTTCCGCCGAGGACAAGCTATTGGACTCGGCCTTTGGCAAACAAAAGGCCGATCGGTATCGAACTTCCGGAAAAACTCGTACAACCCAATCATGGTACCGGCTTTTCCTGAAAGCCCAGCAGAAGGTCGAAAGCCAACACTACCGGTCGCGGCGGATCCTTATGTATAATGAAAAAATGTTGGCCAAATCTCAACGGGAGATGGGTTTGGATCCGATTCTGGATAATTTTGAATAGCCATAACTTGGGCAAACCTGGTGGGCCAGCCGGAAATTTTTTGGTCCTGACAAGTGCAGCAAGCGGATTTTTTTTAACATATTGGAACGGTTGTTGTAAGATATCGATGCGCCGCAAGCGGCATTTTTTCGGCGTTGAAATTGTTGTTGAATCAAGTTGGTTGAACGTTTGGACTGGCGCGTGCCCAGCCGTAGTTGTTTTTACTCAGAACAGAAACTGACAATCGATGTCCGCTGGCGAATCGAAATACGAAGACAAAACTACGGCCATTCGCGATGAAGTCCGGCGGACCATTCAGCAATTGAACGAATTGGCCCAATCGGAACGGGACTTCGATCAATTCTGTGAGGCTGTGCTTTCCAATGTCGTCAAGATTACTGGAGCCCACGGCGCACTGCTGTGGCAGGTCAACGGTGACTCGCAACCGCGACTGACTCATCAATCGGGCAGTCCGCCCCATCTAACGGCCCAATTGGTGACCGCGCAAAACAACTCGCAGCACATCAATGCCGTGATGGAGGTTGTCACACGTCAGGAACCGATTGGTTTGACCTCGGACGCCTTTGCCGATTCGATTTCGAAAGATCCCAATCTAGCTCGGGACGAATCTTTCCTGTTGCTGTTTTCGCCGGTTTATGATCGCGCGAAAAAGTGTTGCGGGACGTTGGAACTGCTACAACGCGGTGATATTACGCCTGCAGCCCAAGATGGTTATTTACGTTTTCTGGTCCAAATCGCACAGCTGTTTCAACGCTGGTTCGAACAACAGGATCTGGCGCGCCTGACTCAACATGCGGACAAATGGCAAGACAAAATTGAGTATGTAACGGAAGTTCACCGCTTTATCAAACCGGCCGAAACGGCCTATTCAATCGCCAACGAAGCGCGTCGGTTGTTGAACTGTGACCGCGTCAGCGTCGCTCGCTGGAACGGTAGCCGCTGCAAGATCGAAGCGATCAGTAGCCAGGACCGGTTCGACAATCGCGCCAACGTGGTTCGCAAATTGGGGGCGGTCGCGACCTCCAGTGTGAGTGCCGATACGCCGTTCTGGATTACTGGCAGTACGGACGGGATCGCGCCTGACGTCGCGCGCCAAATCAACGACTATCTCGACGAAGGTCACAGTCGAACCTTGGTAGTGTTGCCGTTGCTGGCCCGTCCGCCGGCAGCTGCCGATCTGGAAATGCGCAGCCGTCGCAATCTCAAGGCTCGCAAACTTGGCGCCTTGATCATCGAATATTTCGACGCGGACGTGAAACGGGAACAGATCACGGAGAACTGTGATTTGATTGTCACTCAAGCCGAACTGGCGATGGAAAATGCACGGGTGCATGGCGAGATTTTCCTGCTGCCGATCTGGCAACGACTGGGTGGACTACAGAATTTGTTGTTCCGCGATCATTTTGCGAAAACGATGACCGGCTTGGTCGCCTTGGGACTATTGACGTTGTTGATGATTTTCTTTCCCAAAGAACTGAAAATGAAAGTCGACGGGGTGATGCACCCGACGCAGCGTCAAACCATTTATTCCAAAACAGATGGAATCATCACCAAAATTCTGATCGATGAACGCAGCGACGTTAAGCGGGGCGATGTGTTGTTGGAACTGGAGAATCAGGATCTCGCGCTGCAGATCACGGAAGCGAAATTGCAATTTGAAACGGTCGTCCACCAGATTGCCGACGCCAACTCCCAGTTGTCAGGGGGGCGATTGGATCGAGACGAAAAAGCCGAGGCCGCCGACACATTGCAGTTGCTGAATGCCCGTCAAACGAATTTGAATAAACAGCTGGAATTGTTGGAACGGAAAAAGAGTTTTCTACAGATCACCAGTCCAATCGACGGCACGATCGTGACGCCGCAACCGAAACGAAGACTGCTGAATTTCCCGGCCAGTCCCAATTTAGCGGTTCTGGAAGTCGCGGACCTATCCGGAACCTGGCAAATCGATTTGAAAATTCCGCAAAATAAAATCGGTTACGTGACTCAAGCAATGCAAAGCAATCCCGTGGAACCACTGGAGGTTGAATTTCGCATCGGCACGAATCCCAATTTGATTTTGCGCGGAAAATTGGTTAGCGTTTCCAGTCTGGCGGTCACTTCGGCGGCTGGCACGACCGAGTACAAAGCAATTGTGGATGCCAGCAGTGAACAGTTTCGCGAATTGAAGAATGAGTTAAGAACGGGAGCGGGCGTGACCGCGAAGATTCATTGTGGCTCGCGGTCGTTGGGTTTTGTGTGCTTCTATCAGGTCTTTGACTGGTTGCGCACGCATGTGTTCTTTTAGGAGCTGGTTCGATGTCGGTAATTCCGCACACCGGTAAACCGGTCGCCGCAACCAACCCGGCTCCCCCTGGCGCTCCGCCAGTGAAGATGAAGATGCGCGCCGATTTGACATTCGACCGGATGACGTATCAAGGTGTCGAATATTGGGTGATCAAGGAACCGCTGGGTCAGAAGTATTATCAATTTCCCCCGCACGTCTTCTATCTGTTGCAGCAACTGGATGGCCTCAAGTCGATCGACGAATTGCAAAACAATTATCATCGAAAGTTCGCTCCCAAACGAATTACTCGACAAGAGTTGCAGCAACTATTGACTCGTTTTCATAAAGACGGATTGGTCACGTCGAATGTTACGGGTCAAGGTGAAGAGCTGCTAAAACGTGGCCGCAAAAGCAAGATGATGGAACGCTTTGGTCAGTTGTCAAATATCTTGGCAGTTCGGTGCCGGGGGTTTGATCCGGAGCGACTGCTAAACTTCTTGATTCGATATGTCTGGTGGGTATTTACTCCCGCAGCCATTTTTTTTACGGCCATCGCGGCCACGATCGCGCTCTTTTCCGTACTGGTGAATTGGGCGGAGTTCCAAAGCAAATTGCCGGGTTTCGAACAGTTTTTTGATGTTCGTCAATGGTATTTGTTCGTTGTCGTGCTGGGGGTTACCAAGATTTTTCATGAGTTTGGGCATGGATTGTCCTGCAAACGCCTGGGGGGTGAGTGTCACGAACTGGGGTTCATGATGCTGGTTTTTACGCCATGTTTGTATTGCAACGTTTCCGACAGTTGGCGATTGCCAAATAAATGGCACCGGGCGGCGATCGGTGCCGCCGGAATGTATGTCGAAATTATTTTGGCGACGATCGCCACGTTTATCTGGTGGTTTGTTCAGCCTGGAGTCGTGCAGGAGATCTGTCTGAAAGTGATGGTGGTTAGTTCGATTAGCACAGTGCTGTTCAATGGAAACCCGCTATTGCGTTTTGACGGTTATTATATTTTGAGCGATCTGTTGGAGATTCCCAACCTCAATCAAAAGGCCAACCGGGCTCTGACAACGTTGTTGGGGCGACATTGGCTGGGACTCGAGATTCCAGACGATCAACTAATGCCAGCGAATCGTCCCGTGGCTTTTGCGTTGTTTACCATCGCGGCGTTCTGCTATCGTTGGACAATCATGTTCGCGATCATTACGTTTTTGACGAAAATGCTCGAACCCTATGGTCTGGAGTCCATCGGAATCGGGCTCGCGATGTTTTCCGTGGGCGGCATGATTGTGATGCCGATTTACAAATTGTACAAATACATGTCAGTTCCGGGGCGGATGCATCAAGTGAAAAAAGTACGATTCTCAATTGTCTCAATGATCCTGTTGGCCATCGTCAGTGTGGTCTTGTTTCTGCCATTGCCACACTACTTGCGTTGCAGTTTGGTCGTCATGCCACAAGAAATGGAGACCATCTGGATCAAGCAATCGGGGCAACTCGAAACCTGTTTGGTCAAGGCCGGCGACACGGTGACGGTCGGTCAATCATTGGCGACCCTGAAGAATATCGATCTCGAGTTACAGCAGCTCGAAACGAATGGAAAGATCAACCAGAAAGAATTGGAACTCAAGCAGATCAACAGCAAAGGCTCGAAAGGGACGCCAGGCGCGCTCGACAAGTATGCGGAAATTGCTGCTGAAGTTAGAAATCTCAAATTGTTTGCCCATGGCGTAGAAAGACAACTGGCCGAGCTGAATATCACCAGTCCCATCCCGGGAACCGTGTTGGAGACCCCTTATCAGCATCGTACGCACGGCTCCGCCGAGGTTGAAGTCGTGGACGATACTTCCTGGCTGCAGGGCAATCATGAGACCGTGACTGCTGAGAGGGGCCAGCGATTCTGTCAGGTCGCTGACCTGAGCCAATGGTATGCGGTGGTGATTCTAAGCGAAAATCAGGTCAAGTTTGCTCAGCTCGATCAACTGACGAAAATCAAACTCTATGCGGATCCGACGAACGTGATTGAATCCAAGGTGGCGTCGATTGGTGAAACGGATTCAGCGATCGACCGCGAAGATTTTGAGAAACCGGAACCAGGTCGACCAAGTGGCCCGATTTCCCAGTCTCGTCCGCCCGATCTGATGACGGAGATGGTGGCAGCAATCGATCAAAAAGATCTGCAGTATTTTGCCAAAGTACCGCTGCCGAAATCAGACCAGCCACTCAAGATCGGTCTGGGTGGCCAAGCGCGAGTGTTTACCGGATACCGTTCTTTAGGGGCTCGGTTATGGTGGTGGATCAATCAGAATTTTCGAACCTGATTTTGTCCCGCACCGGCAGTGTTAAACCAGGCCCAAAGTAAGCCGCTCATAATTGTATTGCGTATTGGCCGGATAACGCTTGCGAATGTTCTCGATGGCCCCGCGCATGAATTGGTTGAGCATTTCCGAATTGTCACCAATCTTTCCCAAGTTTTGGCGGATCTTGGCATCTTGTAAGGCCGATCCGCCGGCGATTTCGGCGGACAAGTCAAACACGATTGCTTGCCCGGCATATCCAATCACTTGGAAGGTATCTGTCAGCCCCGGGCTCTTTTCGAGAGACTCATAGATCGCCAAGGCGGCTCCGAGCTTTTCTTGAATGAGTTTACCTTCAACCAATCGAGTCGCCGGCGATCGGGGTTCGGTTGAAGATAAAGCGATGGCGGTTGCCAGATACACTTCTCCCAGGCGAGTTTGTGCAAGGCAATGATAATATCGCGTTTCATTGAGATTTTCGTTTTGCGCCTCATCCAATGGAAAATATTCCAGCACAGCTTTCCAATACTCAATCTTGGTTGATTCGTCTTGCAAGCCTAAAGCATAGGTTCCCCAATAGGCGGAACTGAACTGTTTTACTACGGAGGGTTGTTTAGGAATCTTGGGTGAAACTGGTTTCGCGACATTCAAGGGAAACGGGGGGACGGTTCGTTGAGCGACCGTGATTCCAACAAACAGGCTGATCAAACACAGGCTGGCGAACGATCCCCACACCCAGCGGTTTCCCCACCAGGAACGGACATTGCCTTTTAGGACGGCTTGTAATTGTTGCGTCGCTGCAAGTCTCGATTCCGACAGTGTGGCCGAATGGGCTGAAAAATTGGCGTCGCTGGTCGCGAGCCGACTAATTAACAAGTCCCAATCTTCGTCCACGTCGATTTTGATCTTGCGGATTTCTTTCAGCAAACTTGCTGGATCCTGTGGCCGATCACTGGGTTCTTTGGAAATCATTCGGTGAATGAGTTGGCATAATTCAACCGGTACGTCGGGACGGATCAGTTCCAAAGGTTGGGCTTTTTCTTGCACTTGTTGCAAGGCAATTGCCAACGCATTCACACCTTCGAACGGCGGCTGTCCCGCCAGTGTATGATAGGCCGTGACACCCAGCGAATAAATATCGCTGCGTGAATCCAACGCCCGCCCCTCTACCTGTTCGGGACTCATATACAGAGGGGTTCCCATCGTGATACCGATTTGCGTTAGCGCCTGGCGCGACGAGTCATTGTTGATTCGCGCCAAACCAAAATCGGTTACCTTCACTTCGCCGCTGGTTGAAAGCATGATGTTTTCAGGTTTGATATCGCGATGCACGACGTCAAACTCAGCAGCTCGTTGCAATGCCGCTGCACATTGCCGGAGAACATTGACCGCCATGACAGGTTCGACCGCCCCGTAGCGATCGATGTATTGCCGCAGGTTTCGGCCATGCACATATTCTTGAGCAATAAAATGCAGACCGTTGAAATTTCCGACTTCGAAAATTTGTACGATATTGGCCTGCACCAACGCGGCTGCAGCTTGCGCTTCACGGTGAAAGCGTTTGACATAGGATTCGTCGAGCGCCAGTTCCGGTTTGAGAATTTTCAGGGCGACGTTGCGATTGAGTGTGGACTGCCGCGCTAAATAGACATCGGCCATTCCACCGCGACCCAGCCGACGCAACAACGAATAATCGCCAAGCACCTGTCCGGTCAAATCCTGAGATGTCAGTGGGATGTTCATGGTGAGATAGCTGGAAGAACTTGAGAGCCGACAACGGATTTGAAAAACGGGCAAGGCTGCTTAGCAGTTGACACCAACAGCCTATGCCAACTTCAAAACTCCGTCCATTTGAGTCGAGATTAATTTCAGTCGTTCCAGATCTCCACCGCCGACTTCGGCGGCAGCCCAACCATAGTAATTGATCTCTTGCAGTGCCGCTCGAACATCGGCCCAATCAATGTCGTCCTGCCCGATGTCTTTGAATTTGTCCTCGGCGCGGGAAAAACCTTTTAGATCCAACTTGAATACGCGGCGACCGAGTTGGCGAATCCAATCACCCATACTGCCGTATTTCCAATGATTGCCGATATCAAACTGCATCCCGACCCACGGCGAATTGAATTCGTCTACGAATCGCACGTATTGTTCAGCGGTCTGTGTATGATCACCCGCGTGATCATACATAAATTTGTTCCAGACGTTTTCAATAACAATGCTGATCCCTTTTTCGGCAGCCAACGGTACCGCCAATTGGATGTTCTCAACGGCTCGGTCCCAGATTTCAGCGGGAGTTCCGTCGTTTCCGCTGCCAGCGACCAACAACACGGTTTTGCCACCCACGGCATCGGTGTCCCGAATCGCTGTTTGCAAGTTGGCCAGTGCCTTGGCCCGCACGGCCGAATCCGGGCTGGTGTGGCGAATATCCCAATGCGTCGAACAGACCGATCCGTCAACCGGCAAGCCTGATTCGGCTATCGCGATCCGGGTAGCCTCGACGTCCATGCCCGGCGAATCCATTTCAATTCCTGCGAAACCGGCCGCCTTTACCGCGAGAAATTTTTCGGTCAGAGTACCTCTAACTCCGTCGGTCATACCGAATTTTAGCGTCTTCCAAATTCGGCCCTTAAGTGAAACATCTTCGGCGGTCCCGATGCGAAATTGGCCAGCTTCCCCGGTATTCTTAACGCACGACCAAGCTGTCGACGAAACAAGTGGCGTCGCGAGAATTGCCGCCGCGGAAGCCCGCACAAAATTTCGACGATCGACATTGTGTTGCGTGGTCATCTAAGTCTCTCCATGGTTTGTAAGTCGATTATGCAAAAAAACCGAATTCGGCTCGCCAGAATTTTGGACTAGGCCATTCTACCCGAACTAACGGACCGTCGCAAAAGAGATACGAATCGGAGCAAGTTAATGTTCGATTTCTGGCCAATATTTATCAAAACCGCCTTCCTTGACATAGTCCGGACTATTATCCAGGTCATGACACTGTACACAGGTCGACGTGCGCGCTTGTTCGACCGTCACCCGTAACTCATCCCGTAGTTTACTCAACAATTTTTCGTCGTCTTTTTTGTTTCTTTCCGCGTCGATATGCGCCGATCCTGGTCCATGACAATTTTCGCAGCCATTATTGAACAGCGCGTCATCTTTCTTGATATCCCGGAAACCCGATTCGTAAGGGAAAAATCCCTGAGGATTCCAACCGGTCATATGACAACTTACACATTCGGGATCGAAATTGCGCTGCACCCAAGATCGCTCGTTGGGATTGGTCAAACTGGCAGTCGCATGTTGGTGCGGCCCGCCATCACCACTATTCCCTTCCGACCAGATCTGAAATTCATCTTCATGACAATCGGCACAGGAATCCGATCCGACAAATTGGTGACCCGACGGATGAGGACGTGGTTGAATGTCGGCCAATTGACCAGACTCCCATAAACGTTTCAGTTCGTCTTGGTAGCGAATGAAGACTTGTTTAACTTCAGCGGAGTCTTCAAACCGATCATCCAACGGTACTCGTTCGTATTTGATTTCCATCGTTCCGGATTTCTCGAAAAATCCAACGATGCCCACATACATCCCTTTGACGCCGACTTGAACCATCGAGGTGGTTTTCGCACCCGTTTCAATTGCTTCGGCTTGGAGCGTCGGATCACCGGGGGAACCGGAAGTAATCAGTAAATCAAATCCCGGGAACTTTTTCGCCAGCACCCGACAATTTTCCAGTGAACTGGCGGCAACCAGAACTTTTACGTCGCATTTCTGGGCGTCCATCAACGGAATAACCTCAGTCAATCCAGTCGCTGCTGCGATCGCAGTAATTCCATCGACGCCGGCTAACTCGGGCAAGAATTCGTCGCCCAAGACCATGGTGATGCCAATTCGTTTTCCATTTTTTTCGATAATGCGAAAACGTTGACTTAAATCCGGATCAACGACTTCGATATTAGCGCAAACGAATGGATTGATCCCTTGATTGGCGTTCATCATCGTTTGAGCCAAATCAATCGATGGAACTTTGAGGTCACCGATTCCCAATCCGATCACATCGTAATTCATAATCTGGCACATGGACTCGAAAGTCTTACCGAGTTTGATCAGTCCTTGCTGTCCAAATCGTTCGACTTGATCACCAGAATCAATCGTGATTACATCCCAGCCACGATCGGCCAGAACTTTCAACGACGAATGGCGCCGCATCATGCCCCCTTTTTGATTCGACAGCCCGGTACATCCACAAGGTTCCATGTAGCCGTGTTGGCGTCCCGTAAAGAAAATTGCAAATGTCGGTTTGTCCCAATATTTGACCAAATCCGCGGCCTTTGACTTCGGCTCATCGTCGCCAGAATTTTCAGCATCCAAGCTGGGAGAATTCTGGTCGGTGTCGGCGGGTTCTTGGTTAATGTCACTGGATGATGGACTCAAAAACATGTCCAGGATCGCCATCGGTTGGCCGCAACCAAGGGTGGCAACCACAAGTGCTATGGCGGCGACAAACAGCACGAACCTTCCAGCAAGCCAATTTTGGTTCATTGATTCCTCACACAGGTGGACGTCGTGGCTAGAACAGCCATCTCGGATGGTAGTATAGGTATTCTGGATGGCCGCATCAGCCCGGCCCAAGCTACAGATTACAGCTGACGCCGGTTGGGGTAAATGGCAAAGATAGTCGTTCAGTCATGACGAATTCGTTCCCGCAAATATTGTCTGCACTCCGTAAAAAAACCCTGAAAATCAGCCCGTTGATAGTCGGGATAGGTCCAGCGACTGTGTGTCCAAGCACGTCCCCGGAAATGCAGCGTGACTTCCGCAAAAATCCCATCGGTCAAATAGATTCGGTGGTCGCGGTCTTTTGTGGTAACCAGGACCAGTTTGGCTTCACTGATGTAACCTGGATCGATGTTGATTGGCCGGTCTTGCGGGTAGGAATTTTCCGATTTGAAATCTCGTTCCCAGGAATTGGATTGATGTTTCGTTCCGGCGATAGCGGCGGGATCGATCAATCTTTCAAAGGCGATAAACTGTTTTTTGAGCGCGTCACCCATCGAGGCGACGTAGTATTCGGTTTCGGTAAAATCGAAAATGGGACTACTCTTGACGATCGACCCCCAGCTGTGACCAGCGGTTGCGGCAGTCCAGTCAAAGGCCGAAAGGTAACGACTGGTAATCGCGGCAATTAGTAATACCGGTTTGTGTTGAGTAATTTCGCCCATCAATGGTGATCGCGATCTGGGGTCAGCCAAGGAACTGCGGCCAAGTGAGGACTGGACTAATAGCTCTTTGCAAAAATTCCGCGGGTGACGGTCGGGCGACCGGTAAAAATGCAATGTCCGGGAATTTTTTCATCGTCTAGCGGAATGCAACGCGGCGTGACCTTTAAGGGCTTCAGGATTTCATCGGTCTCCGAGCAGTCGACAAAATGGCAGTGCGCAAACCCGCCATGGATCTCCGGTCGATCGGGATTTTGGGGCGTGAAGAAGGCAGTGAATTCTTTCAGCGTGGTTATGACGCGGGTATGTTGTTCACGCATTTGCCGGGCGCGCTCGAGCAGGCCATTTTGAATGTCGGACAGCGTCTGAGGGAGGGACGCCATGAATTCGGCGCGGCTGCAACCGACCGATTTGGGTTGATCTCGTCTCCCGACGAACACGCTGCTCGATTCGATATCACGCGGGCCAACTTCGATCCGAATCGGCACGCCACGTTTAATGTGGAACCATTTCTTCTCTCCGCCGCGGAGGTCGCGTTGGTCGATCATCACGCGGACCGGTTGTTCGTGATAGCGAACTTGCATGATCTCCTGTTTCAGCGACTGACAATATTCGAGCACTTGCGCTTCTTCGTCGGCGTTGCGGAAGATCGGCAAAATTACGACCTGTTGCGGGGCGAGCCGAGGTGGCAACACCAGTCCGTCGTCGTCGCTGTGGGTCATGATGAGGGCACCGATCAAACGAGTCGAGGCGCCCCAAGACGTCGTCCAAACGAACGACTCGGTTCCGTTTTTATCCTGAAATTTGATTTCTTGCGCGCGAGAGAAATTCTGTCCGAGGAAATGCGAAGTGCCGGCCTGGAGGGCTTTGCGGTCCTGCATCATCGCTTCGACGGACAGCGTTTTGTCGGCTCCTGGAAATCTCTCACCCGCCGTTTTCTCGCCCCGGATTACGGGAACTGCCATCTGGTTTTCGATAAAATCTGCATACACGTCCAGCATCAAATGCGTTTCGGCTTGAGCTTCTTCGGCAGTCGCGTGCGCAGTATGCCCCTCTTGCCAGAGGAACTCGGTGGTCCTGAGGAACAGCCTTGTTCGCAATTCCCAGCGAACCACGTTGGCCCATTGATTGATTTTCAATGGCAGGTCGCGATAGGACTGAATCCATTTCGCAAACATCACGCCGATAATGGTCTCGCTGGTCGGTCGCACGATCAGCGGTTCGTCCAACGGGCCAGCTGGAATCAAGCCACCGTTGGGACCAGGCTCCAATCGATGGTGCGTGACCACGGCACATTCTTTAGCGAAACCCTCCACGTGTTGGGCTTCTTTTTCGAGAAAGCTGATGGGGATGAACAGCGGGAAATAAGCGTTCTCATGTCCGGTCTCTTTGAACATTTTGTCCAGACCGGCCTGCATGTTTTCCCAAATTCCATAACCCCACGGTTTGATTACCATGCAACCGCGAACAGGCGAGTTTTCCGCCATGTCGGCCGCCTTGATCACCTGCTGATACCACTCTGGATAGTCGTCTGCCCGAGTTGGCGTGATGCCCGTTTTTGCCATTAGTAATTCACAAAAAATCTAGTTTGTCTGGTTCTGAAATGGAGTCGGGACAAAGCTGTTAATTGTTCCTCAGTCATCGTCGGGCGACCGAAATCGGTCGCCGGGAACCGGTTAAATTGAAAAAACCGGACCGCATTCTAAGTCGTGGGGCGGTTCGTTTCGAGTGGGGAGCCCTGATTTACTCAGGCCTTAACACACGACAATCCTGTTTGGCAGGCCCGCGAACTCGAGGTCGTCGGCGATCGCCCGGTTGGTTCCAACTCGCGATTGGGTTGGCAGTTTACGTTGTTCGGCGATCGGGTCCCAAAAATCTTTCTGTGCCGGTTGTAAGGAGCGGGAAGCAACGGCGTCTTTCACTTCGTACGCGTAATTTTTAACAATTCACCAGCGAAATTGGTTCTACGCACCCCCCCCATTTTTTTGAGAGACGATAACGATGAAGCCCAGTTCTATTAAAGTTTTTGCGACCTCGGCGTTCGTCGCCTTGGTCTTTCTACCGGCATTCAGTCAAGCACAGCTTCGACGGATACAAGTGACGGCTGAGAATCTCGCGCCCACCAACAGTGTTTCTTTTGCTCCGCTGCGGGTTGGATTCAACAACGGCAGCTACGATTCGTTCAACATTGGTCAAACGGCGACAGCACCCATTATTTCGATTGCCGAAGGCGGAAGTGGTAGCGATTGGTTCCCGGCGTTTGCCGCAGCCGATCCAAACGCAACTTTGGGCACCGTCGTCCCCAATCCCCCTGGCCCCTTGCTGCCCAGCGGCATGGCTTCGGCTCTCTTTGACATCGATACAGACATCAATCCTTTTTTTACGTTTGGATCGATGGTCGTTCCGAGCAATGATTATTTCATTGGCAACGACGATCCCCAAGAGTACCAACTGTTTGACGTTGCTGGGAATTTGATCCTTAACGAGATCAACGTCCTCGCCAATGAGATTTGGGATAACGGCTCAGAAGCGTTTGATCCGGCCAATGCAGCGTTTCTGGTCGGCGGCACTAACGCGCTTCGTACTCCCCAAAACGGTGTAGTCAATTTCGATTTTGCCGAGCTGGCTGGATTCAATGGGCTGACAACCGGAGCAGGGTATGTGTTCAATAGCCAGCTGACGGCCAACACGCCAGTTTATCGAATCAGGTTTACGGTCGTTGCCATTCCGGAACCAGGCACAGCAGCCTTGGTGGGTGTCGGGATGTTGGGGATGGTCTTGCGTCGCCGCCGGCGAGCTTGAGGCAGTCAAGACGACTTTCCTAATCGGCCAAGTCAAAAAACACTGAGCTGAATTTCGAATGGTCTGTGCAAGACGTGGAAAAAAACCGTGGTTGAACGGCAACTCAACCACGGTTTTTATTGTGAGTATCGAATACAAACAAGAGTGTTGGTCGCTGCTTTCCAACTCGGCTTTCCAAGCGACCACCGTCCTGTTCAAAAGACCTGTGGTTGAAAACTTGAATTGGAACGACGGGGTTGGTTATTTATCGGCGATCTGCGTCATTGAAAACCATGTTTCCGAATCGATATTCTGGTCGATGAAGCGAGTCGAGCCATCGCAAAACGCAGCGGAAAAACCACCGGGGCGTAAATTTCCCAGACCTTTCAGCGGATCGTCTGCGTCGAATTCCCAATCTTGAGGTTTCGTCCATTGAACGGCCATGTCGGCATCGGCTTCCACAAAAAACGCCGTATTGGAGGTACCATCGGTGATGTCGGTGAAGTTGACTTTTTTGTTACCCGGAAACACGGTTCCCGGTCCCGCGACGGCCAAATAAACGGTCCGCGTGTCGTCCTCGAAATTCGGATTCTTGAAGCATGCCGGCATCTGATCTAGCAGTTTAATATTGTTTTCACTGTCCCACGGCTCGTCGAGATTAAATTGTTCGTACAGAACGGACTCTTCCATGAACGGCAACAAATGGACGCGCCAACTGAGCAGAGGTTTTCCATTTTTGTCGTAATTGGCTTGCAGGGGCAGTTTTCGAAAGGCGGATTCGTAATTGTGTGCCGCCAAGCCGATTTGGCGAAGATTGTTCATGGACGTCGTTCGACGAGCGGCTTGACGGACCTGTTGTACCGCCGGCAGTAACATTCCAACCAAGACACCAATCGTCGCAGTTGTGTTGAGATTTCCGCCCCCCGCAATCTGCAACTGATTCAAGTCATAGACCAGTTTATTGCCGTCAAATTTTGGTTTGAACCCTGATTTCAGGGCCTCCGTCAAACGGTCGGCGTAAACGACGAGGGCTTCTTCATAGTCCGGATCGATCTCCGTTTCTGCAGCGATCCCAGTTAAAGCGGCCCCTTTGCCCCATTCCAGCGCATTTTCCACCAATCGAGTGATCTTCAAAGCATCCTTTTCGTTATTCGCTTCGATCGTTAATTCGGCGATCTGGTTCTTCGAAAAACTGCCCCGATACGAGATCGACTTGATTAAGTCCGGCAGGGCCATAAATTCGCCAAAGGGTGGTGGAACTTGGGAACGTGGCGGCAAGTTCTGTTTGATCAAGGCTCGAATCGAATCGATTTGTATTACGATGTTTACGTGATCATCCTGCGGCGCCGATTTCAGTTTGTCGATGATCGCATTGTCGCGTGCTTCATCACTGAGCATGCATCCCAAAAACTTGGTGGTCCCACCTAGAAGTGTCTTCTCATTTAACATCAGAATCGCAACGTCGTCCCGGGGAAACGAAAAAGCTTCTTTGCCGGCAATCGTCATTGGCATCATCTGACTGGTGATCGGATCGCCAAGTTTTTGCGGCGTGTCAAACTCGACGATCAACGCCAGGCCTGGCGGTTTTTCCATGGAAGGATCCACAATCTCGTCGACCAGCACAGTAATACGCGAGATCTCCAGCAGTTCCAACCCCAGCTCTTTGGTGCCGAAGATCTTGATCAACTCATGAGGAATGAGCTCGTAGGCCGGTTGGGCCAGCACCGCTTTGGGCTTGGCTACCAACGTGGCAAAGACGCTGGTCGGACCAGTTTTTGCAGGTCTTGTTGTTGCGCGAAGGTTGACGATGGCAATAAACAAACCAACGACCAACAAAGGCCAGCAGACAATTGAAGGCATTTTAGGATGTGCATAAATTGTTTCCTGTTTGAATCTGGAGAACTAAACCGAGAGCCTGTGCCGACGCGAGACCTGAGTAAAACCGCCGGTGATTGTCCCGCAGTTTCTACCGCATGTCAACAAATGGGCCGGTTGATTAGCGAGGCGGCGTTACCTTGTTCATTGGCGACCGGGGCTTTAGAATCCGCTTCCTCAAAAATGTTTGTTTTCTGTTTCATTTGTGTCCCTACCCAGAGATTTTCATGAGCCGCCGTTTTGTGACCGAGTTGAGCGATGGCGAAGTCATCGATCAGATTTTTCTGGCCTCTGAAAAACAGTTGCGAACCAATCGTAATGGGAATTTATATATTCAGGTTCGGTTGAGCGATCGCACTGGCTCCGTGACGGCGATGTTGTGGAACGCGACTCAGAAACACTTTGATGGCTTCGACAACGGCGATTACATTCGTGTCAAAGGTGCCTCGCAGGTATTCAACGGCGGCATGCAAATCCTGTGCAAGGAGTTTGATAAATCGTCGGCGGGGGAAATCGATGTGGCTGATTTTGAAACGCTGTCGACCGTCGATGTGGAATCGATGGTCGCGCGCGTGGCGGAATTGCTGCGCGGAATGCACAATGTCAATCTGCGAAATTTGGCGGAGTGTTACCTGGTCGACGAAAAATTCATGCGCAATTTCCGCACTGCCCCGGCAGGTGTCAAAAACCATCATGCCTATCATGGCGGACTACTCGAACATATTTTGTCGTTGATGGAGGTGGTGAAGCTGGTCGCGACGCACTATGCCGGAGTCGATCAGGATGTGTTGCTGATGGGCGCATTTTTACATGATTTAGGCAAAATCCGCGAACTTACCTACGCACCTGATCTCGGCTACAGCGACGAAGGGCAGCTAATCGGACATCTGGTGTTGGGCGTTAGCATGCTGGATGAGATGATCGTCATGACTGAAAAACAGGCGGGCGAGGTTTTTCCGATTGAATTGGCGAACCATTTGCGGCACCTGATTGTCTCTCACCATGGCGAGTATGAATTTGGCAGCCCGAAGTTGCCCATGACCGTCGAAGCAATCACATTGCATTTGCTTGACAATCTCGATGCGAAACTGCACAGTTTTCAGCAATTGATTGCCGATGACGTCAACAAATCGAGTCCCTGGACTATCTATCATCCCAGCATCGGACGTAAGCTGTATAAAGGCAGCTAACTGATCCAGTGCGGCCGATACGGAACCGGCGTCGTTTTCGCTGGCCAGACTGAATAGAGTTCCATTGGCGGCAAACCACCACCGAGTACATCGGTTGGAATTGTGCCCGGCACCCTGTCGTTTTACCTCAGTGGTGTAATTGCAATCCGCACTCTGTGTCTATCTTCTCCATTTCCCCTGTAGTAATCTCCGTTGAGGGGACCTAAAATCTGAACATGAATGAACCGATTAATTTTGAAAAACTGATTCTTGATTTCGTCGCCAGCGACGGTTATCAACCAACGAAACTCCGCGGCATTGCCAAAGGCCTGAAACTGCTGGACGACGAGAAAAATCTTAAACGAGCGGTCAAACGATTAATCAAGCAGGAACGCCTAGCCTACGGCCCAAAACATCTGATAATGTTGTCGAAATCTCGACCTCTTGGCACGTCGAAAGCTACCGCTCAATCCAAGTCGATCACAGGTTTAACGAGTACTTCGAACGCAGCGATTAGGACTTCGGAACGCTCCAACGATGTGATTGGCACGTTTCGCCGTGCGGCGGCTGGGTTTGGGTTTGTAACGCCGCAAGCATCCACCGCTACGGATCGGTCGGAAGATATTTTCATTCCGAAACAAAAAACGCTTGACGCTGCCGACCAGGATCTTGTTCGTATTCGCCTTTCGCGCGGCCATCAAGATTCCAAACCCGACCCGCGCGGGGCGAGTGGTCGGATTGTCCTGGTGCTTGAACGTCATACCAATCGTTTCGTGGGAACTTATTTCGAGCGCGGCAAAGATGGCATTGTGGTCGTTGATGGCGGCCTGTTTGAAACCGGGATTTTGGTTGGCGATGCCGGTGCCAAAAATTGCCGCGTCGATGACAAGGTCGTCATCGAAATGGTGCACTTTCCTTCCAGTCACCAGGAGGGCGAAGGCGTGATTGTCGAAGTCCTCGGCGAACGTGGCAAACCGGGCGTCGATACCTTGAGCATCATTCGGCAGTTTGGACTGCCCGAAGAATTCTCCGAAAAGGTTCTCGAAGACGCCCGCCAACAGGCCGCGGCGTTTAATGACGAAATACTGCCTGATAATCGCACCGACTTCACCACCAAAACCGTGATCACGATCGATCCTCAAACGGCTCGCGATTTTGATGATGCGATTTCGCTGGAACGCCTGGAGAATGGCCATTGGCAATTGGGCGTGCACATCGCCGATGTGTCGCATTTTGTGCCCTATCATTCAGAACTGGACAACGAAGCATTTTACCGAGGCACCAGCGTTTATTTACCCGATCGCGTAATTCCCATGTTGCCGGAAATTATTTCCAACAACCTCGCCAGTTTGCAACCCGATCGCGTGCGCTACTGTTTGACTGCGTTGATTGAAATGACGGATACCGGTATCCCGATCGCCACCGAGCTTTATCGGGGTGCGATCAAGAGCGTCCACCGATTCAATTACGAAGAGATCGATCAGTATCTGGCCGACGATGAACCGTGGCGCAAGAAGCTTACTCCGGGCGTTTTTCAATTGGTTCGCAACATGCATACGTTGGCGATGAAAATTCGCAAACGTCGCATGGATGGTGGTGCGATCAATCTCGTGTTGCCGGAGATCAAGATTGATTTGGATGATGATGGAAAAGTTTGCGGCGCCCACACGGTCGAGAATACAGAAAGCCACCAGGTCATTGAAGAGTTCATGTTGGCCGCCAACATTGCCGTGGCACAGCGACTGGTCGATGAAAAGCTGTTTCTAATGCGGCGCGTCCATCCCTATCCGACCGATGCGAAGCTCGCCGACTTGAACAACTTCGTCAAAGGATTGGGCATCGACGCAGAGAATTTGCAAAACCGTTATGAGATGAAACGAGTTATCGAACAATCGGAAGGCATGCCCGAACAACATGCGATTCATTATGCGGTGCTGCGCAGCATGCAAAAAGCCATTTATAGTCCCGAAGAAATCGGCCATTATGCTTTGAATGCCGATACCTACTGCCATTTTACATCGCCGATTCGTCGCTACCCTGACTTGATCATTCATCGCATGGTCGGTGATTTGATCGATGGAAAAAAACCCGAATCAAATTTCGATCGCTTGACCTCGTTAGGCAAACACTGCAGTGAACTGGAAAAACGAGCGGCCGAAGCCGAACGGGAGTTGACGAAACTGAAGTTGCTGAATTTCATGTCCGACAAGGTTGGTCAGACCTTGCATGCGATCATTACCGGTGTCGAAGCGTTCGGCATCTTCGCACAAGGGGTCGAAATCCCAGCCGAAGGTTTGCTACCCGTCGCAAACTTGCCCGCAGATTCATATCAATACGATCGCGCTAGCCGGATGTTGACTGGCTTCAAGCAAGATAATCAATTTCGTTTGGGTGACCAGGTCGAAGTCAAAGTCGCGATGGTTGACCCCGATCGACGGATGTTGGAATTCGAATTGGTGGGCGTGAAGCCCTCACCCCGCAACGCAATCCAACGCAGCCAACATGTATCACGCACAGCCAGCCCATCGCGAAGTGAAAAAACTGTCCGGGAAAAGAGTGCACGAGAATTTCCAAGGGGCGAAAAACCCTCGCGCGAAGTTACCGCCCGGGATAAAGGTCGCCAGAAATTGTCGAGCCAGAAAGTCGATGGACAGCCTCAGGCAGCTGCGCGGGAAAAACCGCCAGCCGAAAAACAGGAGGGCTGGGCGTTCGAGCGAGCGAGTGGACCGCAATCGGGTCAACGCAAAAAGCGTCGAATTTCCGAACGGGACTCGATTGACAAGAAAAAAACTGGAAAGGCCGGCAAATCGCCTGGAACCCCATCAAAATCCGCGAAAAATAAACCTGAGAATTCGAAGTTGGGAAAACCAAAATCGTCCAAACGAATTTCATCCAAAACCGTTTCACCGAAGCCCAAGTCGGCCAACCCGAAATCATCCCCGCCGAAATCATCCCCGCCGAAATCGTCCCAGCCAAAATCATCCCAGCCCAGGGCTTCGAAACCAAGATCTACTCAACCTCCAAAAAAAAGTGATTGACGAACGCTTATTGTTGAACGCGCATGGCCAATGATACGTGATCGACCGTGGCTTGGCTGAGCCAAATGAGCACAGCGAGAGTTTCATGCGCAAATTTGCCAGCATTATTGTCTAACAGAGTTTTTTTTTACTTGCTTACTAACCAAGCGACCGGTTAGCATTAAAGTTCGGAATTTGACCCAAGTGTTCTCACAGGACGAGACTCATGATCCATTATTCTTGCGATCGTTGCCACCGGATGATCGACGCCGAACAGGAAATCAGATATTCGGTCCAAATCGAAACCCACGCCGCGTTGGATCCGATTTCGAATGAAGCCGCGGATGATCGTGATCATCTGGTCGAACTGCAAAATATTCTGGAACAGCTCGACGAGACCGATCGCGCGGAGATCAGCGCGAATGTTTATCAACGTCAGCGATTCGATCTGTGCCCGGAATGTCATCGGCAGTTCACTAAAAACCCGTTGTCGATCGATAACGTGAGTAAACTGGAATTTAGCGATAATTAATTGGTGGGAAATTGCTGATTAATTTTGTGGCTCTGGTTTTCAGCGCAGCCAGCTGAGGCGGCGTTGGATATCGCGCTGGTTTCGTTGTGCTAACTTTCTAGCCCGCCGGATCGAACTGCCGCGATACCGCCCAAGTCTAAAGTCTATCGACTGAGTTCCAGCAGTTCCGCGCGCGCCTCGACAAATTCCGTGGCGGCAGTCGCCAGCTCGGCTGGCAATTGCCCGCGGTATTTTTCCAGCGGTGCATTGTTGGTCTGAATGAGTGCGTGCACCCAATTTTCGGGTAAACTCGGTGAGGTGTTTTTCTTACGCGAACTCGCGCTAAAAATTACGGCAGAAAACGGCGATTGGGACGGCGCCGATTCGGATTCTGTTTGATAGCGCTGCCAGCTTTGTCGCAGTTGTTGTTCGCGACGCACGAACTGCGTGGCGCTCGTTCGAGCCGCATCATCCGAGTCCAAAAAGATCGGGACAATGAACACTTGGCTAACTTCGAATGGCTCCTGCCAAGCCACGACCTTGCGCGAGCCGGTCGCCGTACACTCGACTTGAATTAGTCCTCCGCGCCAGGATTGAGGCACTTGAAATGCAAGTATTAAGTCACGTCCACCCTCCAGCGTTTCCACGCGCGACGGATGGAAACGAAAAAACGCACCAGTGCCGCGTCGAATCGTACCAGCCGCAACCAGAACTTCATGTTGTGGAATTTCGTGATATTGGACTTTGGTCCCTTCGCGATTGGTCAGATCGGCCTGACCGGTGCCAGTGGCCATGTTTTGAAAACCACCGCTGAGTTTCAACCCGAGCGTAGAATTTTTCTCGATTGATTTATCGACTGAAATTGTTCCCGCAATGTCAGACACTGTTTGCGACTTGGGACCATAGTCGCATATCGGGAACGGGTGGCGATTCCAAAACACGTCGAAACGAAACGCGATAATATTGCCTTGATCGGCGGCCACAATCTCCGAAGTCACCGGCACAATCACTTCGATTGTTTTTTGGGTCGTCGTCGCGAACTGCACGCTGTCGAAAGGAATCTCGCGTGCGCTCAACAACGCCGGTACGTCAAACGTCACCGTTGGTTCTTCGGCAAAAAGATGGTTTGACACCAGCCACGATGGGCTGCCAACGCTGCCGATGAGCTGGAAAACAAAAAGAGCGCGCCCCAAATACCAGAACATAATCGATCTCCAAAATGACGGTCAAATCGTTCGATACCATCCGCTGGGCCACGAAAAATTTCCAATATCTACCCCGTCATGGAGCACCGCTGTCAGGTGGACTAATGCTACGCAGTTGCTCACCGAACGGTTCAAGACAATTTATTGAGCCGGTATTTCAGAAAATTTTGTTTGAGGAATGGCCGTTACCGACAACTCAGCGAAACTGACCACCGAGGCAAAACCATGCGCTGGGTCGACGGGCTGATTGCCGGGTCGGAGACTGAGGACAGTTTGGCAGCCGGCAATTTTTGCTGCCTCCAATTCCGCCGGTACATCACTGATAAACAGAATTTGACTGGCCGGACAGGAAAATTCGCTGGCTATCGCCGTATAGCTGGCCGCAGCTTGCTTCGGTCCGATCGTCGTATCGTAATGACCGCCAAGACAATTCAGCAAATTCCCTTCGATCGAATGACCGAAAAACAGCTTTTGGGCCGCGATGCTGCCCGAAGAATAAATTCGCACGTCGACGCCGGCCGCATGCCAACTGCGAATTGCCGGTGCCACGTCGGAGAATAGATGCGCAACAAGTTGTCCGGAATGAAAACCGGATTTCCAAATCATCCCTTGCAATTGCTTCAAGCCGGTCGCTTTGATGTCGGAGTCCATCATTTGGAGCACGGCGTCTTGAACAATGCGCTGTTGTTCCTCCACTGATTTTCCCGCTAGCCAGGCACTCGCACTGGGTTGATCAATGTCGGCAGCCAGGCCGGCGATCGCTTCGATCGTCGCATCCAAATTCCAGTTCGCGGCCAGATAGTTTTGCAGATTGCAGCGAACGTAGGGAAACATTACATCATAGACAAAGCTGATGGACGACGTCGTCCCCTCGATGTCCAGCAGAATGCCACGGGCGGAGGTTGTAATCATGGTGTTGGGGGTGGGCATTGATCCGGTAACTGGAGCCATCCAGTATCAACTAGAGCTTGAAAACCCGGTCTAATTCTTCGCCGGCCTTGTTTGGCAGGTAACTCGGGCCCAAACACAGGGGAGCATAGTCTTCGTGAACAGGTTGGTCCATGTAGTGCGGAGTCCAACCCGAGATGTCCTCAAACAATCGGATGCAGCGAATCGTTCGGTCGCTACAGAGATTGAACCAGTGATGCGTACCATTGGGAACACTAATCAGGTCGCCCGATTCGACGGTGATACTAAACACGGGAGCGGTCTGCGGGTTGATGTGAAACACACCGCTGCCGCGAACCGTAAATCGGACTTCGTCTTCGGTGTGCAGATGTTCCTTATCAAATTTAGCCAACATCGTTTCCAGGCCTGGAGTTGCGGGCGAGACGTTGATTACATCGGCGGTCACGAAGCCATACTCGGACTTCAGCCGTTCAATCTCGGGCGCATAGGCAGCCAGAATCTCTTCGTTTGTTGCATCGGAGCCAATGCGACCATCGACGTCCCATTGCTCGAAGACGATTCCCCACGGTTGCAAAAAAGTTCGAATTTCTGCCGGGTCTTTGATTTCGCGATCTTCGTCAGGAATATGTACAGTTGCCATGGGAAAGCCTGAAAGGATAGAAACTCGGTTGAAAAATCCAGCATCGACTGCAATGAAAACCATCGAGTCAGTTAGGTCGACAAGCGGTCGCGTTTGTGGGCTGGCATTGTCTACGACGCCCGTCTTGATCCGCTCGCAGCGAACATTTTATCCCATCGGGCAAAAAATGCCACTGGGGAAACTGCTTTCGTTTCGCCGCATTGGGCCACCGCGAGCATCGAGAACGGCCAGCTACACTACCGAGGCTTGCTCGATGAATTCCGTGATCTCAGTGCCGATTTTTTTCGTACGAGTACTCCAAGTAAGGATTCCCGTGAGGAACAGGTTGCCACCGATTCCGACGGATGAAAACAGCCCCCTCTCGAGTTTACTCCCGCGATTTCGATGAGCGGACGGGAAGCATCATTTGGCGGGCCAGGCATTCAAACAAAAATTCATAGATCTCAACATGCCGACGGGCCGCAAACACGTCTTGCCCCCACGTGTACAGACCGTGTCGGCGCAGCAGAAATCCGTGGGTCATCGATTCCATCGGATCGCACAAACGGGAACGGACCTCGGCGGCCAGTGCTGGAATGTCTTGGGTGTTTTCAAATATTGGAATCCAATGCGCGGTGTTGTGAGTCGTAATTCCTTCCAGACCCTTCAGCATTTCGTATCCGGAAATCTCAATCATGCCATCGGAAAAAAAATAATCGGATAACAAGGTGGACCAAACACTATGAGTATGCAACACGCAACCGACCGAGGCCAGTTCCGCCAATACCACGTGTAACATGGTTTCGGCGGATGATTTCGGTTGATTGGGTTCGAGCGGTTGACCGTCGCGGCCGATGTGCACGAAATCTGCCAGCTCAAGTCGGCCCTTGTCTTTGCCGCTGGCCGTAACAATCAACTCCACCGGATCGTTGCTCAGGATTACGCTGTAGTTGCTGCTGGTGCCGACTGACCAACCGCGTTGATGAAACAGCCGACCGCATTCGCGGAGTTGATCGAGCAGGTGGTGATGTTCGGTTAGCGGCATGGGTAATGTTAAGTCTGAATTTGGAAATTTGAAATTGGATTAACTGTGCATACGTGGTAAATCTTCACCAGCCGCGATGATCTCAGCTTCGGCGGCGGAGAGTTCATCGAGTCGCGATTTAACCACGTCTGGGGCCGCGAAATATTTCGCCATCCTAACATACGTCGTGTGGTGCCGTGCTTCAGATTCAAACAGGCTGTCATAAAATTCAGCGAGTTCGGAGTCCCTTCCGACCATGTGTTTGCGAAGAAAATCGAACCGTTCACAGGATCGCGCCTCGAACAGACAAGCCACCAGCAACCGATCCACCGCTTTGTGCGGTTCGATTTTGCGAACCAAATCGTTCAGTTTTCGTCCGTAACTGCTTGGTTTGAGTTTGCGAAAGGGGATTCCCCGTCGATTGAGAATCGCCAATACCTGATGAAAATGGGCGAGTTCTTCTTGGATGATTTCCGTCATCTCGCGGCAGAGTTCCTGGTTTTCGACATACGCAAACATCAAATTCATCGCCGTTCCCGCCGCTTTTTTTTCGCAGTGTGCGTGGTCGATCAGGATCTCGTCCAAATGCTGGTCGACTTGATCGAGCCATCGAGCGGATGAGGAAGATTGTAGACTAAGCATCGTTGGTAACTCCTGCCTTCGAGCGTTGAATCATAGGAGAGGGAAAGGCGCGCGACTGGAGATTTTCTGGTTGCCATTTCCAGGGGACCGGTCGCGCCGGGTAATCGTGCCGATTCCGTTATACGCAGACAGTTCCCGGACTTCCAGCGGGGAGTTTCGTTTGGAAAACTTTCAGGCTGGAAGTCTGGGCTGATTTTCTGCAATACTGTTGGCTGACAATTGCCGACAGTAGCGTCCGTCAAACGGCCGTTGGGGCCCAAGAGCAGTTAGTACTGAAAAGCATAGAAAACAATTTATGGCATTTTGGAATCGAAAAAAGAACTGGGAAGACGACTACGACAGTTATTATTCGCAAGACCGGCGAATGGGTTATGTAGGCCGGCGCGGCGGCAAGGGGCTGTTTTTTCTGGCCCATTGTTTGACGCTGGCATTCGTCGGCGCATTGTTTCTCGGATGGGTCGGATTGGTTAATGGCACGACCATGGTCGAGAAGATATTGACGGAACTAGTGATGCCGGGGGGCCTGATCTGGTTGACATTGATGGTGTTGGTGTACTTCTGTTTCTTGAACCGACAAGCTTGGCCGGCATTAGTGGGACTGGGCTGTTGGGTAGTGTTGACCGTTGCCGGAAACAGCTTTGTTTCCAACTGGCTGATCTCGACATTGGAAGCGCCGTACCAAAACACCGACGTCTTTGCGATGGCGCCGCTGGATCATTTGGTGGTGCTGGGGGGCGGAACTTGTTCGCGACTTTCGGGTCAATCTCAACTCGCTCAAAGTGGCGATCGAGTTGTCTTGGCTGCCAGATTATTTCATGCGGGGTTGGCCCGCGTGTTGATTTGCACGGGCTCCGATTCTTTCCGTACGTCCGTTGACGATCTGCATCCGCGTGAAGAAGGCGCTGAGATTTTGATCGGATTAGGAGTGCCCTCGCAGAGCGTTTGGCAAATCGCCGGTATCAATACATCGGAAGAAATGAAAAACTTGAAAACCCTGCTGGCGAATACGCCGGACACAGGCCGTACCGGTCTTCTGACTTCCGCTTTCCACATGTCGCGTGCACTGCGACTGGCCAAGGCCAATGGACTCGAGTTGACTCCGGTGCCGGCCAATTTTTATGCCCAACCGAATGGTCCTTCACCGAATTCGATCGTCCCTGGCGCCGACCAGATTAAAGTTACTGCCCTCGCATTGAAAGAATACTTGGCGCGATTGGTTAACCGATAGAGTCGGGCAACCGCTCGCACCGCTGGTTGGCAACAATGGTTTGAAACAGGATTGGTCCCCGCTTGGCAAACCGGAAAAATTTGATGTGTTGCAGCTCAAGCTGCGCTGCCGCGAGATGAGCGACATAATCGTAATTTTCATGCCAGGGGACCAACCCCATCGTCCAGAAGCTGGCCATGGCGAGTTTCAAATAGCAAAAATTAAAGCCACGGGAGAGGAGCGTCCCCTGCGGTAGCGAGACATCGGCGATCAAGTACTTGCCGCCCGGACGCAAAAATTGGGCCGAATGGTCCAGCATGCGAATCATGTTGTCGCGTCGGAACACATTGAGAAAATAATTCGCGGCCACCACGTCAAAATAACCCGGCCGGTCAAATTGAAATGCGTCAGCACAAATCAACTCGGCACTCACTTTTTCGCGATCCAATTTTCGCTGCACGCGGTCCAACATCCCAGCCGAGATATCGATGCAAGTGACAATCGCCCCGAGCCGGGCTGCCATCACGGCGTCTTCGCCTGCTCCGGCTCCCAGATACAGCACTTTATCGCCGGGCGCGATGAAATTCAGCTGATATCTTTTGCTGGCGCGGATTTGGTTCGTCGAATAGAACTTGGCGGTTTTTTCATAAAACCAGGCGACGCGATCATAGTTGCGACTTAACTCGCGCGTTTTCGCAGGCACAGTTTTATTACCCATCTAAATTGAGTCCGAGTCGATCCAGCGCCACGTAGGAACGTGGTTATCATAGATACTTTCAATCGCGGAATGAAGGCGAGCAAGTGGTCTGCCGCGCGAAAAAAAACACCCGTCCGGTGCGATTCACGGGACGGGTGTTGGTTTGCAAGATGCGGTAGCGGTTCAGCAATTCGTCGCTGGCAACTACCAGAAACTCTCAGGTTTTCAGACGCTCAATAACGAGGTAACTTTTAATAGGCTTTCCTCCGTTTGAACCAAGAACAAAAACCAACTACTTTCAATCGAAACATACCTCAGTTTAAAATTGGGGCCAAAAAAAATTCTCGGTGAAGCAAAAAATCTCTGTAACTTTTTGCAAAAATTTCCGTTTGTGCTGGCTAGTAAATTAATTCCGGTCCAGGCTCGGTTTTCGTGCTCGATGGGCCTTCTAGCCGAGCTCGAACCAATCGGGTCGCCCGAAAAAAGGGACCATTATTTGTCGTCAAATTGAAGGCACAACGCAGGGCAATTGTGGCTAATATTCGAAGGAATGGAATTTCTTTCGGAAAAATCAGCTGTTTTAGGTTTATCAAGGCTTGGGGGTGGTTGGCAAGTCAACCGGATTGTGTTGAAATATTAATCTGCAAAGTCGAGATCCAAACAAGCGAGAGCGATTATATGTTTCGAGTTCTGAACAACTATCAGCCTTACTTTCTGATGTCTCTTTCATTGGTGGCTGGTATTTTGGTTTGCGTCATGTTGAAGTGAATTGTGCCCCGTTTCGGTCTCAGCTACGGGTCATCAAGAGTGATGACTGCGGGCTTCGAATTTACCGAAGACCATTCGCCCAGCGCTAGTTTGTAACATGCTGGTGACGGAAATCTCGACATCTTCACCGATATGATCTCGACCGTCTTCGATCACGATCATGGTACCGTCGTCCAAGTATCCAATGCCCTGTCCAGTTCCTTCGCCACCTTTGACGACCCGAATGCTGATGTGTTCGCCTGGCAGGAACACTGGTTTTAAGGAGTTGGCAATTTCATTCAAATTGATGACCGGAACGTTTTGCAATTTGGCGACTTTGTTCAGATTGAAATCGCCGGTCACCACTTTCCCATCCAGATGACGAGCCAGCATCAACAGCTTGATATCAACTGGCTGATCCTGCATCTCGGGCAGTTCGCGATCGTAGATCTTGAAGTCAATGTTTTTGTTGTTTCTCAATCGTTCCAGCACATCCAGTCCGCGACGACCACGTGAACGACGCATTTTATCGCTGCTATCCGCAATGCCTTGAAGCTCGCCCAGCACGAAACGCGGCATGATTAGCTGGTTATCAATGATGCCAGTATCAACAATATCGGCGATCCTGCCGTCGATCACCACGCTGGTATCGAGCACATACGGTTTCAACCCTTTGACGTCTTTACTGAATTCGACATAGGGAATTACAAATCGGAAATCCTCGCGCGTCTGCCAAAGCAAACTGATGCAGGAATAGCATAGCGAAATACCGCAAAAGGACACCAATAGGATGCGCAACATATTGGGATTGATCCCGGTTTCGTTTCCATTGCTCACGCCAAATAATGGTGTTAACGCCAAATCCACGACGTAGGTCAAAAAAAGACCGACCACCAATCCGAAATAAACGCTCGATATCATATCGATGCGTTTGTTGCGAATAAAAATATCGGCCAGGATTGTGACCACAGCCCCCGCCAGAAACAGGATGAAGATGCCCGCTCGCAACAGTATTGGTTCGGGTCCCTGTTTCATCAGCAGGGCTGAATTCGCAGTCAAGGACAATCCCAGCCCGATTGCTACAATCAAAAAACAAGCTCTTAATATCCACAATGCCATGTTGTTTACTCGAAAAAAAGTGCGCGGAATTCAGCAATAATGGGCCGTCATCCGCCGATAAAAAACGGTTCAATACAAACACCAATCGCGCGAGGCGACGGGCCTACGATAACTCGGTTCCACCGGTTGATAAACCGGTTTCCCACGGCATGGTTCTGGAAATAAAACCCAGAAACCACAAGAACGATAAAAGTGTTCCATCTCACAATTTATTTTAGGGTGGAAATCCAGCAATAGGTACCCTGAAATGTACTTAAAATTCGAGTTATTAGCAAAACCGAGGGAAAGAAGAGCCATTACGGGAACATTTTTCGGTACCGCTCCTCGCAATAGTGATCGGTCATACCGGCAATATACTCAACCGCCATTCGTCGCACTCCAATTGATTCCGCGCGCCGCTGATATTTCGTGGGAAACCAGCGCGGATCGTCACAATAAGCGTGAAACATTTGCTTAAGTCGATCCTGGGCTCGGTCCCGGATATCGATCAAGTGGCTATGACGATAGACTCGTTCATACAAAAACCTCTCCAGCTCTTTTTTCTTTTCGGTCAGTTCTTTCGAATGCCCGACGACGAAATCGCTGCTCAGCGCTTCCTCGACGGATCTAAAATCGTAGCGTTTCAACTCGGTCGCGCAATGGGTCAATAGGCTCGTGACCTGTTTTTCAATCAAGCGGTGCACCAGTGCTTTACGCAACAAGTCAGTATTGAGTGCGGCGTAATTTTTTTTGACGTAGGCCAAGCATTCCTGAATCAGGCCCAGGTCTCTCATTTCGTCAATCGATACCAATTTCAGTTTGATCGCGTCATCGGTATCGTGAGCGTCATACGTCGTACTGTCCGCCGCATCGACCAGCTGGACTTCCAGCAACGACCGGCGGTGTGGATTTTGTTTGTCGGCCCGACTATGCTGTCCCGACAATACTTCCTGTGTCAAATTCAGTCCGGGAAATTCGTGAAAACGGATTTCAATTTCCTGGACGATTGTCAGGGCAAATTCGTTGTGCGAAAAACCACCGGCGTCCGCCAAACATTCGTTCAAGGCATCCTCGCCGGCATGACCATAGGGCGGGTGCCCGATGTCATGCATCAACGCCAAAGCCTCGATCAGGTCTTCGTTTAACCCCAGCGCACGTCCGATCGTTCGCGCAATCGTTGCCACTTCCTGAGTGTGCGTCAAACGCGTGCGATGATAGTCCCCCATCTCGCCGGTAAAGACCTGCATTTTACCCGCCAGACGCCGATAGGCCGAGCTGTGCAGAATCCGGTCGCGATCACGTTGAAACGGACCGCGATAGGGATGTTCGGCTTCGGGATGCAGTCGACCGCAGGAATCGATACTGCGCATGGCAAACGGGGCGAGCAACAATCGCTCGCGTTGATCCACCCAAGCCAGAGGCTCGGCGGATTGCGTTGGGTCGAGGGCAATGTTCATGGCCGTAATGGTCGAATCAGGATTTGGCCATGGTGCGAAACTTGGCCGCCTGACCCGCTTGTCCGAATTGGACCATCCGATCAACGCAAACCTGTTTCATGGCATCACGCGCGGGTTTCAAATAGGCACGGGGATCGAACGCGGCCGGATCCTCGGCAAACACCTTGCGAATCGCGCCGGTGATGGCCAGGCGGTTATCGGTATCGACATTTATTTTGCGGACGCCGTGTTTGATCCCGCGTTGAATTTCTTCGACGGGCACCCCATAGGTTTGCCGGATCTGGCCACCATATTTGTTGATGATGTCTTGCAATTCCTGGGGCACGCTGCTGCTGCCATGCATGACCAGGTGGCAATTCGGCAGTCGGCGATGAATTTCTTCGATACGATCCATGGCCAGGACTTCACCATCCGGTTTGCGGGTGAATTTATAGGCACCGTGACTGGTGCCAATGGCTACCGCCAACGCATCCACACCGGTGTCGGCAACAAACCGTTCAGCTTCCTCTGGATCGGTTAACAATTGGTCGTGGCTCAGTGCCTCAGTTGCCCCGTGCCCATCCTCCTGTTCGCCCTCGCCCGATTCGAGCGAGCCCAAACAGCCTAGCTCTCCTTCGACAGAAACCCCCTTGGCATGGGCCAACCGGACGACTTCTTTAGTCACGGCCACATTATACGCGTAGTCGCCGGGGGTCTTTCCGTCCTCTTTCAGCGACCCATCCATCATCACGGAAGTAAATCCGTTCTCGATCGCGCTCATGCAAGTGGCGACGCTGTTGCCGTGATCCTGGTGCATCACGATTGGTAAATGCGGATAGAGTTCGGCGGCGGCCAACATCAAGTGTCGCAGGTAATTGTCCTGGGAATAACTGCGCGCACCGCGCGAGGCCTGCACAATAACTGGCGAGTCAGTTTGAGCGGCGGCTTCCATGATCGATTGAATCTGTTCCATGTTGTTGACATTAAACGCGGCCACGCCGTAACCGTTTTCGGCAGCGTGATCCAATACGAGTCGCAGGGGTACCAGGGGCATGGTCAAGTTTCTCCGATTGTTTTCGAGTTGCGCCGTTGACCATAGGAACAGGGCGGCAACGGATGACAACATTATCGACTTCCATCCCGTTTTACTCAATGGCGCAAAGCGGCGTCACCCGAAACGCCCGCCGTCGGCCGGAAATGAAGACCAGGAAATTGGCCCCGCCGCTCCGTTGGAGTTTTCTAACGGTTATCTGCGGAACGTTGTGGTCAAAGGATCCGCTGACAGAGATTTTCCGAATACATCATCCAACTGAGTTTGCACGATCCGAACCAGCAACATTCGATGCGTCAAATTCGTCGAGGTGGGCTGGTCCGCGGTCACTTCGAGCGCCTTTTCAGGGTCTGGTTCCAACGGGCTAATGGGCGTTGCCGGACCGAAAAATAGTCGCCCCAAGTCCTGACGATCCGCGGTGGGCGCAATCACCAGTGTCTCCCCGGGCCGCAGCGTCACATCAAACGTCAAGTCCGTTAATCGAGTGGCGGTTTGGCCAGCATCGTAGATAAAATCCCGTTCCGCAACGCCGATCATCGACTGCACATGTCCATGCTGAATCTGCGGGGTGACCCTCAGGCGAACCGACCCATCCCCTTGGGGCAGTGTCATGATTTCGAACAATCCGCGTACCAGCTGACCGGTTCCGACGGTCTGCAATTCTCCGTTACGAACTATCCAAGCGTACTCGGCGTGAATCTCAGAGGTCTGAATCGGATAGGTTTCGCCGTCGCGATTGACGATGCGCTCGTGGAGGATCATCCGCGGTTTGGGTTTCATTCGATTTTTGGCGGCCAATTGCTGTTCAACTACATCCAGCACCTCCAAATCCAGTGATCGCGGTTCAAGCAGTTGTTGCAAAACGGCAGGTGCCTGCGAGGCCATGATGGCGACACGCAAGCCGTTTTGGTCGATTCGTTGTCGGACTGGCAGGGGTAGTTTTTGCTGGTCCAAGACGGACCAAAATTCCTCAAACGACTCAATTTGAGTATTGTCAAGTTGGGCAATGCCGATTTCGAAAGCGACGGAATCGGTCGCCATCTGACCAGCGTCGAATTGGAGGCTGTTGGTCGGCTTAGGTTGATCCAGGCGCGCGCAACTGCACAACAATAGCAGCATTATCAACGTGAGTATTCGGACGAACATCGGTCAGCCAGTTGGCGATCAAGAATCAACGGTATCGCATGAAACCAAGGGCAAACGTATTAGCGAGAAATTCGACCCCGAACAAGGGAGATTTTTTCAAATCGGCGAAACCCTGCCTGAAACGGGGATGTCGACCCGGTTCAGCATTCAATTTGTCGTCACTTCTCGTTAAACGCCACCTCGCGAACGCTCAACGCGACCTCGCGAACGACTTGTTCCAAGGCTGCGCGTTGGAAGGCACTGTTTTGCGGGCTCTGCCTCGCTGAGGTCGATCATCGTTCTGCAAAAACGAGCCAGAACCGCGGACGAGCCGGCAAATCAGTCGGTACCGAGTCAGAGTCTTACAGCCAGAGGGTGGCGATCAGCATCTTTGTAAACTTAAATTTCAAGCGATGATATTGAGGATTGGCTTGGTATCTTCGACGCCAACGAGCCTTTGATCGAGACCGCCATAAAAATAGGAAAGTCGATTTGGATCAAGGCCCAACTGTTGCAAGATGGTGGCATGTATTCGACGCACATGCAAACGATTTTCGATCGCATTGGCGCCAAGTTCATCCGTTTTGCCGAAACTGATGCCACCTTTGATACCGCCGCCGGCCAACCACATCGTGAAACCGTAGGCGTTGTGATCGCGACCTGTTCCCTCGGCGTATTCTGCCGTTGGTTGTCGGCCAAACTCGCCACCCCACACAATCAACGTTTCGTCAAACAGACCACGTTGTTTGAGGTCCTTGATGAGGCCGGAAATGGGCAGATCGGTCGAGCCCGCATGCAAGGTGTGGTTGGCAACAAGATCACCGTGAGCATCCCAGTTGTCATCATTGTGAGCTCCACCAGAATAGATTTGTACAAATCGAACGCCCCGTTCAACCAATCGTCGCGCCATCAAACATTGTCGTCCGAAGTAGCTCGTCTTTTCCTGATCGATGCCGTAGAGTTTTTCGGTCGCTTCTGTTTCTTGTGTCAGATCAACCGCTTCGGGCGCCGTGCTCTGCATTTTGTAAGCCAATTCATAACTGGCGATGCGCGCCGCCAGTTGTGAATTGCCAATTCGGCTGGCTTCGTGTTGCTCGTTGTACGCCCGTAACACATCCAGCATTTTTCTTTGGGTAGGATCGGACATCGACGCGGGACGCTGAAGATCAAGAATCGGCGTACCTTCACTGCGAACGACGACGCCTTGATAGGTGGCGGGCATGTAACCGCTGGACCAATTTTTGGGTCCGCTGATTGGTCCTCCCCGACCATCGAGCATCACGACGAAACCGGGCAAATTTTCATTTTCGCTGCCCAGTCCATAATTGATCCAGGAACCGAGACAAGGATTACCGCTCTGAATTTTCCCGGAGTTCATCTGCAACATGGCGGAGCCGTGAATTGGCGAATCGGCGGTCATGCTGTGCACGAACGCGATGTCGTCAACACAATGTCCCAGGTTGGGAAATAGATCGGACACCCATTTTCCGCACTCTCCATACTGTTTGAACTTCCAGCGCGGCTCGACAATTCGACCCTGGTTTTTGTGGCCGCCGCGACCAAACGTTTTGACGTCGATCGTTTTGTTGTCCATGCCGTACATCGTCGGCTTGTAGTCAAAGGTATCAATTTGGCTGGGGCCGCCGTACATGAACAAAAAGATGACGGATTTGGCTTTAGGTGCTAATTGGGCGGCTTTGGCTGCCAACGGATTTTTCCACTGAGTCACGCCGTCGGCTTGTACGTCCTGGGCGTTGAGAAAAGGCTGCTCAAGCATGCCGGCCATTGCCAGTCCGGTAAAACCACCACCGGCCTGCCACAGGAATTCGCGACGTGTGCGATTACAAAAATTTCGTTTCATATTCCGTCAATCGATAAAAACAAATTCGTTCAAATTTAACGCCAATAAGCAAAATGTTTCCAAGGCTTGTTCGGCGGACAATGACTCATTGAGTTTCAGATCCTCAATCATCGCGATTCCCCGTTGGACTTCCTCCGGCGCCGGTTGTCGTTGCGTGACGCGTTGCAAGATCTCCACGACCTGAGCCGTCAACTCGGGATTTTCAGCGGCCACTGACTTGGCAAAATGTCGAGCTTGCTCGTTTGTAAACGCGCTATTCATCATGCCCAGCGATTGTGTCGGCTGAGTTGTGATGAAACGAACGGGACAAGTGTTGTCCGTTTCGGCGGAATCATTGGTCGCCAGAATGGGCACCGGCAACGAGCGTTTGACGTGAATATAGATGCTCCGCCGGCGGCGATCGGACTCCGACGAACTCTCCCAGCCGGCACCAGGCTGAGACTGTCCTGCCAAAACTTCCGGTGGTTGAATTGGAAAAATACTCGGCCCAAACATCGCGTCGAGATTCAGCTGACCACTTACCGCCAAAATGGAATCGCGAATCTCCTCAGCGGTTTGCCGGCGCAAATCAAACCGCCAAAAGTTATCATTGGCGGGATCAATTTCGTAAGCCGCTGGATTGTATTGGCTGGACGTTTGATAGGCACTGGAGTTCATGATGATGCGGTGCATGGCTTTCAGACTCCAGCGTTGTTGCACCAGTTCCGCCGCCAGCCAGTTCAACAGATCGGGATGCGTCGGCGGTGTACCCTGAAAACCAAAATCGCTGGAACTGCGAACGATTCCCCGCCCAAAATGGAATTGCCATAAACGGTTGGCCATCACGCGCGCCGTCAACGGATTATCCGGGCTGGCAATCCATTTCGCCAAGGCCAGCCGCCGACCCGTCGACACGTCGGCCACGGGCTGTGCGAGTTCGGGAATCGGTGGCGAAAGTACCGATATGAAACCGGGTTGAACTTCCGCGCCCGGCACACCGGCGTTTCCCCGCACGCGAATGAAACTGGTCGGCGGCGTGCTGCCTTCTTCCGTGACGCACAGGACTTTGTAGGAACCGGGTGGGTTCTGTTGCAGGGTTCGCTGGCGGTTGCAGGCCTGTTCGTATTCCTGAAACTGTTGTTCGGTCAACAATCCACCCACACGTTTGCGGACCAGTCGAAGGCGATTGGCCTCATAGCTGAATTCTTCGTGTTCGACTGATTCAAAATCCGGTTTGACAATGGCTTCCATTGCCGCGATGGCGGTCGCAGCTTCAGCCATCACGCGAGCATGTTCCTGCTGTTGCTCAGGCGTGGCCGGGCCGGCAATAATTTTCACGGAAGCATCGTCCACCGAGTCCGGTGACCGCACGCCAAATCGACGCACATTCTCAAAAAATGAAACAAAACTGTAATAGTCACTTTGGGGTATCGGATCGATCTTGTGATCGTGACAGCGGGCACAATTGACCGACAATCCCAACATCGTTTGCGCAGTGGTTGCCACAATGTCATCGAGATCATCGAATTTGGCTTGGAGCGGATCGGCCGGTTCATCATCCCACGCGCCAAGTCGATAATAACCCGTTGCGATCAGGGCTTCCGGTGTCGATTCAGGAAGTTCGTCACCGGCGAGTTGTTCAATCAGAAAACGATCGTAAGGTTTATCTTCATTGAAGGATCGAATCACATAATCGCGGTACCGCCAAACGAAGGGTTTGGTCCCGTCGCGTTCGAAACTATTGGATTCTGCATAGCGGACCAAGTCCATCCAGTGTCTCCCCCATTTTTCACCGTAATGCGGAGATGCCAGCAAATACTCGATTAATTTTTCATAGGCCTGTGGATCCGCATCGCTGACAAAGGCTGCCACTTCCGCCGGCGACGGCGGCAGACCAATCAAATCGTAATAGACACGCCGAATGAGTTGTTGTCGGGTCGCCGGCGGTGCCGGAGTCAGACTCAAGGCTTCGAGTTTTTCCAGAATAAAATTATCGATGGAATTGCGCGGCCAATCGACATGAATGGGAATGGGTAACTGAGGACGTTGAACCGGCTGAAACGACCACCAACGTTTTGTTTCCGAGTTAACCTGAGGAACGGTCGAGTGGTGGCTGATGCCCGAATCAATCTCTTCGCCCGCTGGAAACGGGACTCCCATCTCAACCCATTTCGTGAGGATATCGATCTCGGGCTGGGCCAGCTTGCCCGTCGGCGGCATTTCGTAAACTTCATAATTAACGGCTTGCAACAAAATGCTCTCACCGATTTTTTCCGCATCGATCGCCGGCCCCGATTCACCTCCCCGCGCTATTGCATCGCGCGAGGTCAGCGCCAAACCTCCGCTGATATTCCCTGGATCATTCGCGTGGCACTCATAACAATGTTTAACCAGAATTGGCTTGACTTGTTGCCGGTAGAAATCGTCCGTGTTGGCCTGGCCATCTGCCAGAACCGGGCGATCCTGTTCAGTCCCCTGAGACAACAACAATTGCGGTTGAAGCCCAACCAGGAGGGCGATCAGCGGGAAAATGCATCGTATTTGGAAATCAGACTTCATAGAATCTCGCGCCGACCTATAGTCAATTGAACCGTGCTGATTTCAAGTCTACGTTAAAACCCGCGCAACATCAAACTCGCGAATCAGGAACGTCTTTTTCGCAATTGTTGACTGTATTTGTTCAGCAATTTACGTTCGCGAGCGGTGAGGCTGGATTCCCCTTGTTCGGAGATTTTTTGCAATATCAGATCCGCTTGGTCTTTTAGTTGGTCGTTGCCGTTGTCCGGGTCATGCACCTTCAAACGCGGTTGAGAGCGGAATGGGTTGGGAAATTTGCCGAATTGCCACGACGCAAAACTCCAGCGCCCATAAAAATACGCAGCGCCAAAAGCAAATCCGATCAAGTGAGCTTGCCAGGCCGTATGAGAATCGGGCCGCAACGCTACGAAAATGTTTTGCAACAACAACAATAGTCCCAAGAGCCAGGCCGGGGTCGGCAGAACAAAAAACAACAAAATCGTTTGCCGGGGAAACATGAAAATAAACAACGCCACTACTGCGGAAACGCCACCCGAAGCGCCAACCAAAAACGAGTACTGCCAGCCAAACAACAGCGACAGCAACGTAAAACCCAACCCGCAAACGACAATCGAAATCAAATAAAATCGCAAAAATTCATGCCGCCCGAGTGTGTGTTCGACCGATTGACCAAACACGAACAAGGTAAACATGTTTCCACCTACATGCCAGAAGCTGGTAGCCGTGGAATACGAGGCGTGCGCGAAACCGTAGGTCAAATAATTCCAGATAAACCAAGGTCGATCCGATTGAATCCCCAGCAAGAAACTCAACCAGTGGGTGCCATCACCGTGGACCTCGTACAAGGGGGTAAACGCATCCAGAATGAAAATCGCTACGTTGATAATCACGATTGTCGTAACGATCGAACGATTGCTGAAATAAAAACCAGAATCCGTCGGCGATTGCTCGCGGTAATACTGTCGATCTTCAAATCCCATTTGATCCGTCGTGTCTGGAGGAGAAGTCCGGTAATCGTACATCAGAGTGAAGCAATCAATCGACTTCACCCTAATATAATACCGAGTTCCCGATTCCAGGCTACGCAGGTGAGACAAATATCTCGAACCCGATACCGAGCGATTAGCACTGTCTGAACGAGGCTGGGTCGATGCGGGCTGAGGTCACACAATAGAACCGTGACCGGCGACTGACTCGGATTTAGGCTGGCCTGACGAAAATGTATCAACATGAAATGACGAACAGACCGGAAATCCCGCAGGCTTGCCCTGCGGATGGTTAGGCTGTTGACTACCAAGGGCCACTATCACATCCAACGTCCTCCCCCGCGATTTGCCTACGGAAAATCGCGGGGGAGGACGTTTCTTTTGACGTGATTCAGGGTAGCAAAAAACCTAACCATCCACCGGACAAGCCGGTGGGATTCACAAGAAACTAAACTGCGTAGCATGCCCAAACAACAACATTTTCGTCAGGCCAGATTTAGGCCCCCGAACGAGCCGGGCCGCCGACTATTTTTCGGCGTAAACCTGGCGTTCGACCGTCCGCGTCAGTTCTTGGATGCGATCATAGCGGGCTTGGATTTGATTCTTGAGCGTCGCGATTTGAGCCGCCAGATTACGGACCTCGTCGCTGCGGAGTTTGTCCAAAGCAATAATCGTATCCAGATCATTTTGCAAGTTCGTGTTGTCCTGTTGCAAGCCAGCATTGGTCGCCAATCGATCGGCTAATTGAGCTTCCGCATCCGCGTGAGATTTATCCTGTACGACGATGGTAGCTTTTACACGTTCCGTTTCCTCGATGAATTTTTTCGTCTGGATGCTGAGATTGGCGAACAAATAGGGGAAGTCTCGCAGTTTTCGCACGTAGACTCGATCGACCTCTTCAACTTCCTCTTTGTCCTGGAACTTGGGAACTTGTTCATTGCCACGTTGACCCTCGGCCGTTAACTGGTCGACTAACACGGTGTCGCCTTCATTAAAACTGACTGCCGCTCCAGCTTTCAAGGCGGGGTCAATGGCATAACCAAGGTTGGTAAACAGCCCTTCGGTCTCGAGAGTTCCACCTTCGGAATCGACAACATAGGGTTCTTTGGATGCTTTCTTGAATCGGTACCGAACAAAAACTTCGGCCGGCAGCGGCTCAAACCGTTGCGAAATCCGCTTGGCCGTGTTCTCATCGATCCAGTTTTGGATTTGTCCAAGCGAAAAACCGTCGAACGCATACTGGTCAATCAGTTTCTCGTATTCTGGTCCGGGATTAGCCGGATCAAAGTTGAACGATTCCGGTTTGAGAATTACATTGGTTAACAATTCACGAAAAGGACCGATTTGCATTTCGTCTTTTCGAATACTCTCGGCAAGTTGTTTTTCCTGTTCGGTCGCCGTGTCGGGGTTAGCGTCCACGTAGGCCACGATGCGCATCTTGAAAGTGTCGTGACGATCCAATGGCATTTTTTCAAATAACGACCAAGTCGTCGTTGGTTGCGTCCACTCCTCAGGGTTCACAATAAAAACCGATTTCAAAGTCAATTTCTCTGTCGACTCTTCGGTCACTACGATACTACCAACATAGGATTGGGGATAAGGTTTCTCGAAGATAATTCCGTCGGCGAACAAATGCAACGTTACGTCTTTGAGTTGGACCACGCTCGCATCAACGGCGGGTCTGGCGGTTGGAAATTGAAAAATTCGATTGTCGCCTTCAACGGTCACCTTGCCACCCGACCATACGCGACCGCGACCGGCCATGACCATCGCCATCTCATGCGTGATGCCCCGCAGCGAACTGCGATCGTAAGTACTTGAGTCCGGCCGTCCGCTGACTGCAAGTTCCGCAGCAATTTTATTTTCTTCTGCACTCTTTTGGGATTGTTCCAAATCCAACATGTCGCGTTGACGTAGATGCAATGCCTGGGATAGCCCGATGGAAGCTCCAACGCCCGCGATGAAAGTAAGGTTAACAAATACGATGTTGACCCAATGCCATGTCTTGGCCGACAACACGGTAATAACAATCAACAAGATGAACACCAACCCAATGATGCCTGCGGAAATCAAGTCCATGTTTTAGCTGTCTCGTGGTTGGAACGAAGTAAGTGTGAAGCGAGCCCAAATGCCTCGCAATTCAGGTATTCCCAGATTCCATATTAAATTGGGCAATTTGGCTAGTCAAGTTTGCTATCGTCCGATCGCTGGTAACTGCTTGGGGATCGTCAAAGTCCTGTTTGCGACCGAAACATCCGGAATAATCGCTTAAGTTGTCGCCAGGTAAATCCCGAATCATGTGTTGACGGGAGATTTTCTCCAATCGAACCCCCCCGCCGGTTCGTTGGGATCCGGATCTTTCGATCGACCGACCCAATTTGCCAAGACTGTCTGCGACGAAATTGTCGTCGTAGCATGCTTGGGATTGGGGCCAACCCAGGAGTTACCGGTGTTGCAGACCCAGATCACCCGGCTACTGATTGTAGTCATTTTAGTCGATATTTGCGCCATGGTCGGTTGCCATCGGAGTTATTATCGACGTCAGGCGGACGCCGAAGCGATTCGATTGATCCAGGAGAAAGCCAACGATCCGCGTTGGAACCGCTCCGCAGGATCAATCGCAATTGACCCCTACTCTCGGATGTTTAACCCGTTTTCCAGCGACCATCCACCGATTCCACCAGACGACGCTGCCTCGCATCAGTTAATGCACAATGTCGATGGGAAATCGGGATATCCACACTGGCACGCCAATGGCGATACGGATTATGTGGAAAATCCGGATTGGAAATCCTATTTGCCTGCCAACGAGGCAGGCGAGCTGGTGTTGACGTTGGATCGCGCGTTTCAACTTGCGCTGTTGCATTCGACGGAACTGCAACAGCAGAACGAAACACTGTATCTATCGGCGCTGGATGTGAGCCTGGAAAGGTTCGGATTCGATACTCAACTTTTTACCGGGCTGAATTCGTTCGTGACCACTCGGGGCCGACTTCGCGACGGATCGGGAAACTCCAGTACCGAGGTTTCCAGCTCTTTGGGAGCAACTGGAAATGGTTTGCGAATGTCCCGTCTCGGCACCACGGGGGCAAATTTTGCAGTCGGGATTGCCAATACCATTTTGTTTAACTTTGCCGGTAACAACACGCAATCGGCAAATTCATTAATTGATTTTTCAGTGATCCAACCGTTAATGCGCGGCGCTGGACGAGACCGAATTATGGAATCGTTAACGCAAACCGAGCGCACACTTTTGGCCAACGTCCGACAGTTGGATCGATTCCGAAGAGGTTTTTACCTACAAATCGCTACTGGCCGACCGGCCGGTGCTGGACCAAACCGAGTTGGTAATTTCTTGGCCTTGCCCGGCGGCGCGACTACCAATGTCGGCGGCTATTACGGACTGTTGTTACAGCAACAACAGATTCGCAATCAAGAGTTTAATGTGCGCCAGCTCGAATCCGTGTTGGAGCTGTTTCGCGAATTTTTCGCTCGCGATCGACTCGATGCCGTGCAGTTAAAGCTATTCGAGTCGACAGTCTATGATCGTCAGTCTTCGTTGGTGGAAGCACGTGTACGATACCAAACCTCGGTTGATCGATTTAAACAAGGAATCGGCTTACCCCCCGATCTGGAGGTTGTGATCCAGGACGATTTGTTGGATCAATTCAATTTGATCAGCGACGAATTCAATGATCGATTAATCAACCTCGCGAAATTACGTAAGGAGACCGGCGACGAATTGAACAAGGTCGAAGACCTGCTGCCGGGCCGAGCGGATCTGGTCGAGGATGCCAATTTCAAATGGTCGGACGAGTTAGGCCAACGAATTTTGGCCATGCGGCCTTACCTGGAATCCGCACTTAAAACGCTCGAGGAAATCAAAACCGATGACGTCGCTCAACTGCTGGCCGATTTTGAAAAGCTGGATTCCGTTCGCGACGATCGATTGTCCTACCTAGAGACCTTGACGAAAGCAATTGACAATGGGGAAGTGGATTCGGCCATCGACCCGTCGCTGTTTGCAGCCAATTCAATTTCCACCAGTGATCAGCTGCGACGGGCACTCGATGATCCGAAGAACGAATTCAACATTCTCAATCGAATCAAGCAGATCGGTGATGACATCGCGGCGGCACAACAGCAAATTACCGTTCTCGAACGCGATCAAGTCGATTTGTCGTCGGCGGAACTCTTTGCCACGATCAAAAAAAATGTCCAGGATCGAATCCCGGAATTATTGTCGGCGATGAATAACACGCTGCTCGAACTGTCGTTGCTCCAGGCTCGAGCTCGATCCGATTCGATCGAAATCCAGGATGTCCAAATCGATGCTGAGCTCGCCACCGAAGTCGCTCGATGTTTCCGACGAGACTGGATGAACGCGCGAGCAAGTTTGGTCGACAATTGGCGGCGCATCGAATTTGTCGCCGATCAATTGGAATCTCAAGTCGATCTGGTATTTCAAGGTGATATGGGAAACGTTGGCGACAATCCATTCAAATTGCGTTACGAAACTGGGCAACTGCGCGCTGGTTTTCGATTCGATTCCCCGATCGTTCGTCAGGCCGAACGAAATCTATATCGTTCAGTTCTGATTCAATATCAACAAGCACGCCGGCTGTTTTATCAATTCGAGGATGAAGTTAAACGAAATTTGCGCGATATCATTCGAAACCTCAGCCGCAACAAGGTACTCTTTGAGTTGAATCGACGCTCGGTCCAAGTCCAAATTGAACAAATTGAACTTAACCGGTTAGCTCTGGAAGCGCCGATAGGGCAATCTGGTGGAGGCGGCGGAGCTGGCGCGGGAGGCGGTGCGGGAGGTGGAGGTGGAGGTGGTGGAGGAGGTTCTACTCAATTGGGCGGTTTCACTGCGCGAAATCTCGCCGATGCAATTAACAATCTGAATTTGATTCAAAACCGGTTTACCAGTGCCTGGGTGGAGTATGAAGTGCTCCGGCGAAGTCTGGATTTCGATATGGATACAATGCAGGTCGATGAACGAGGTGTCTGGATCGATCCGGGTTTGATTGACAATACGATTGGTATGCGTGCCGCAGCGGCCATGGGTATTGAACTGGATTGCCAATTCTGTCGCGATGATGTCATTAACCCGGTGTTCATTAATGACGATTCAATCAATGAACAAAGTGAAACGATCGAGCCGCCTCGACCAGCGCCAGCACGATCGACCACTCAAGTTCCTGATCCGACGAACGCACCGACCAAGCCGCGGACCAATCTCAATCTGAATGAGCCCCAACTGCCGACCGAGGGAACCAACGCAGACCCGGAAATTACAACGCCATTGGAATTTGAGAAACCAATTCCAACGGAACAGTCGCCGGAACCGCTGCCCTTACAATTGGAACTTTCGCCACCCACGCGTCCGACCGATCAGGGAAGCAATTTTCTCGGGCCGAAACCGTCAGGTACCAAGTCTTCCTCACGCCAGTCACTGTCGCTGCGCGCTCCACGGGGGGCCGTGAATTCGACAGCGCCGCAACCGCTGTTCCCGATCGAGCCAAAGGTCGCTGTGTCCTTCGTCAAGAAATCTTCGGCACCGGTCATCGCCCCGGACTTCACGATTCCAGCGGCTCGGACTCCGGCGATCGGTTCCTCGGCAGTCGACCAGGAGCTTGGTATTTCAAGCAATTGGAGCAGGCAAAATAAATCGAACGGGGGGATCCTCGAAACCATGGCGCGACCGACCACGTTAGAAGGTGGAATTGCTGCGAAGGCGGATTCAATCAGCGGATTGCCACCACCGAGTGAAAATATGCTGCGGCAAGTTTCCGGTTATTCGGATTCCGACGGAATTGATACTACGACCCCAATCCCTGTTCTGGTAAATGAGCTGACCGCGCCCATTGAGGAGCCCCAGCCGGGTTTACCACTACAAAACCATCCGCTGCAACCTCTACCCCCGCAGACCGGATGGAAACCCAATTTTCGAGCCTTTGGTGAAGGTTTTAACCGATTGAGCGGAAACCCAAAGTAATTTAATCGGTATCGAGTATGCCGAGGCAACGCCGCCGGGCCTATTTCTGGGCATTCGTTTCCGCCGTTGGTGTTTCGCAAGTCCCGTCGGGCCGAAGATAGCCAACAACCGAGCAAAAAGCTTGATTCGACGAGCCAAATCCATTCATCGGACTATTCAATGGCCGGAATTTTAATCCCCAAATTCTCGCCAATCGGTCGCTGAGACACGCTACGCTCGAAACTTAAACGCGTACGAGCGGTTCAATTTAGCGGGAGTTCAGGTAGATTGGCGTTAGATTGGCTTCGTAGAAACGACCCTGATCTGGTTACAATGAATGGGTGCCTCCACTCGGCGACGGCTTGGCTAATTCTAGGAATTGGGGAGAGCCGGTTTTGAATCGAAAAACGATCGCCAAACGGGCATCATTGTGTCGGATTGAGTTATTTCCTCAAAACGTTCACGAAAAAGTTACTGGGTCGGGCCCCTAACGGTTTTTCAACTTGGCGTTCTTAACTTGCTAAACACCATGGATTTCGGCTGATGATATCTGCGGGATTTTCAATATTTTTTTCGTTTTAGAGGCTTCAAAAGTTCAAACCATGATCAGACCTACTTCGACCGAGTCCTCGGATGTTCGGCAGCCTAATTTCTTCAGACCCACGATCTCAAAGCGTGACGGCAGTATCGGTCCGCTGCTGGTTATTGGCGTCTGTTTGGTTTTGTTTCTTGGTGGTGCCGGATACTACTTGTTTAACCGCGGCGACCAAGCGGTCACGATCGAGCCAATCATGGCGGAAGTCAGTCGTGGGGAATTCGTCTCTCAGGTTCTCGACCAAGGCGAGATTCAAAGTAGCGAGAATATCGAGATTCGCTGTGAGGCCAAGGCTCGAAATGGCGTATTGACTGTGTTGCGTGCGGTGCCAGAAGGCACTCGTGTCAAAGAAGGGGATTTTCTGATCCAACTGGATTCGACCATGTACGAAAAGGAACTCGAACAACAAAAAATCTTGATGGCCAATGCGGAGACTTTGAAGATCCAAGCCGAAACGACGTTGGCGACCGCGGAAGCGGTTTTGAAGGAGTACGAACAGGGGATCTTCGTCGAAGCTGAGAAGACGATCGCCAATGAAAAATTCGATGCCTTGAGTTTAATTACCACCGCTCAACAGGAATTAAAACAAGCTGAGGCGGTTTACGAACATAGCAAAAAACTCCATGCCAAGGCCTACATTACTCAACAAGCGATGGACGCCGCCGAATTCGCCGTCCAACGTGCCAAGATCAACGAAGAGAAAGGCCGCAACATGAAGGACTTGGCAGAAAAGAAAATGGGAGTGTTGAAGGAAATCACCTCTCAGAAATTCATTCTGCAATATCAAAGCGACATCAAAGCGGCAAAAGTAAATTTGGCCAGTCAAAGCGACGCTTATACGGTTGAAGAATCCAAAATGGCAGAGATCAAATCGATGACGGTAAAGTGTTTGATCAAAGTTCCTAAAGGCGTCTCAGGCCAAGTGGTTTATGGCAAAGAATCATCCCGCGGCGGACAGGATTGGGGCTTGGAAGAGGGAGGTACAGTTCGCGAGAACCAGGTGCTGATCCGAATTCCAAACCCCACCAAAATGGAAGTCAAAGCACTGATCAACGAACAAAGTATCACGCAAATCGCCGTCAATATGCCCGTTTCAGTTCGCGTGGATGCGTTAAATAATTCGACTCTCAAAGGAGTCGTTACGAAAGTCAATCAGTACGCGGAGCAAAGTGGTTGGATGTCCAGCAGTGTACGAAAGTATGCGGTCTTCGTCCGAATTGTGAATCCGCCGGAGAACTTGAAACCGGGCATGAATGCGTCCGTCGCGATTCAAACGCAATTTGCCGCCGACGCTTTAGTCGCGCCGATTCAGACGGTGTATGGGGTGCAAGAGAAACAATTCTGCCTGGCCAAAGTCGGCGAGAATCAATGGAAGACGTTGGCTGTCGAAACGGCCGGTGCGAACTCCCAAGTTGTGTTGTTCAAGTCAGGTGTAGAAGTCGGTGATCAGCTGGTCATGAATCCAGGAGCGTTCAAGGAATACATGGATCTGCCAGAATTGAAACTGGATTCGAAGATTGAACTTTCGGACGACGAACTGGGTACCGTGGGAAAAACCTCCGAAGAAATCTCCTCGGCCCGCCCTGGAGAGGCTAAAGCAGGAGGCCCGCCACAGCAGGCCAACGGAGCGCCCGGTGGCCCACCGGCTGGTGCTGGTGGTCGCGGTCCTGGCGGTGCTGGCGGCATGAAGTTGCCGGCCAGTGGCGCCGCTCTAATCAAATCCAAAGACACCGACAGCGATGGCAAATTGACCAAGACCGAAGCCGGTTCGCCCTACGAGTTCTTCTTCGACAGCGTTGATACCGATAAAGACGGTTTCCTCAGCGAAGCCGAAGCCGACGCTTCGATCAAAAGCATGAAGGATCGGATGCAGAGTGGCGGAGGATTCGGCGGTGCGGGTGGCGACAGTGGTCCCAGTGGTGTGAGTCAATGAATACCGCGGCACCCAAGATGGCGGCCGTCATTCGTGACCTGCAAAAACACTACGTCTTAAAGAGTGAAACCGTCCGCGCGCTGCGCGGCGTCTCATTCGACGTCCCGGAAGGGGACTACGTGGCGATTATGGGCCCCTCGGGTTCAGGAAAAAGTACATTGCTGAATTTGTTGGGTTGTCTGGATCGGCCGACCTCGGGCTCGTTTCTGCTAGGTGATGATGATGTCGCCCGCATGACCGACGATCAGCTTTCCGGCATCCGCGCTTCCAGGATTGGTTTTGTATTTCAATCGTATAACTTGATTCCCCAACTCAGTGTCGTCGAGAATATTGAAGTCCCGCTGTATTACATGGGCAAATTGACCGCGCATTCGCGACAGCGCAGTACGATGCTCGCTGGGATGGTGGGACTGGGTGATCGTCTCAATCATCGCCCGACGCAATTGTCCGGCGGCCAACAACAACGAGTTGCCATTGCGCGATCGCTGGTGAATGATCCATATTTCATTCTCGCCGATGAAGCGACTGGTAATTTGGATTCGGTTACGACCGACGAGATCCTGGCCTTGTTTCAACGCTTGAATGATGAAGGTCGGACGATCATTATGGTGACTCACGAGGACGATGTATCGGAACACGCCAAACGGGTGATCCGGTTAAAGGACGGTATGGTCGTGGTCGACGAACCGATCAAAAATCGGCGCACGTTTTCCGCCGAAAAAATCCAATCGATCTCGGAAAATGCCCAGATCAAAGAAAAGGTGGAAGTTCGCTAATGCTGATGTTTCGGACCTGGAAATTAGGCATCAAGAGCCTGTTGTTGCACCCCATGCGATCCGCTTTGACCGTGTTGGGGATCTTCATTGGAGTGGCCAGCGTGATTTGGCTGCTCGCCATCGGCGAAGGCATCAGCCAGGAAGCTCAACGTCAAATTGAAGATCTGGGGGCCGAGAATATTATCATTCGAAGCATCCAGCCTCCCGATGAAAGTGGCGGAAATTTTCGCCAAATCACGGCCTTTGGCGTCAAACGCAGCGAAGCCGAAATGATTGCCCGGACGATCTCCACGGTCAAACAGGTCGTTCAAATTCGCGAGATTCCACAAAAGTTCGCTTACACGGGCAACGCCAATGTCAAACCAATTGACGGACGGTTGGTCGGTTGTCTGCCGGAATACAAAGATGTGACCCGCTTGGAAGTCGCCCGCGGGCATTTTCTGACTTTCCAAGAATGCGATTCGAAGGCCTCCGTTTGCGTAATTGCTGCCAAATTGGCCGACAAACTTTTTCCTTCCGAAGACCCGCTCAATAAGCAGATTTTTTTGCCAGAGAAAAAAGAGTATTACAAAATCGTGGGTGTCTTGGAGCCGAAAAATGCAACGGCGGCCATCGGTGGTTCGTTGGCCGCGCAAGATTTTTCGTTGGATATTTACATTCCCATCACCACGATGCGACTGCGGATGGGAGACAACGAAACAAAACAAACTGGCGGCTCCTTTTCAGTCAAGAGCTTTGAACTGTCCCAAATCACGGTTCAGGTCAGCAATGTTAATGATGTGCCCCGCACCGCCAAATTGGTGGAAGCAACTTTGAAATCCCGCTCCGACGTCGATCGTCAAGATATTGCTGTGGTAGTGCCCTATGAATTGCTCGAACAAGCCCGCACCACACGGATGATGTTCATGTTGTTCATGGGTTTGATCGCGGCGATTTCGTTAATCGTGGGGGGCATCGGCATCATGAATATTATGCTGGCCACCGTTACTGAACGAACCCGCGAGATCGGCATCCGGCGGGCACTCGGAGGCAAACGGTCGGATATTACGCAGCAGTTTTTGGTAGAAACGGTTTCGCTTTCCGTGGTCGGAGGATTTACGGGAATTCTGGGAGGATTGTTGTGTCCGGGCGTAGTGAAGGCGGCGAAGTACGTGGTCGAAAACGGCTGGCCTAACTTTTACAATGACTTACCGGAGGTCGCCAAGGTCATGTCGCCCGTGATCGTCCCGTTGTCGATTCCATTGGCGTTTTTTATCTCGGTCGCGGTCGGTGTTCTGTTCGGACTCTATCCGGCGATTCGGGCCGCTCAAATGGATCCCATCGAAGCCCTGCGGCACGAATAGATTGTTTCGAGTTTTGAACTTGCAGAACTTAGAACTCGGTCATTCAACTCGGGTCGGCCCGCTGTCGTGTCGTTGGTCATCGTCGATGGCGGCGTTGTTTTCCCAGCGAATAATTTGTGATTGAATGAATGTTCGTTGCCCGCCGTTGGTAGCCAATGCCAGCGCATCCCGCCAATGGAACAGCGCCCGTCGCGAGTTCAATTGGCGCTGATACAGTTGGGCCAACGCACAATCCCACCACGGTCGCAGACACTGACGATCTTCCGTGCGAATCGCAAACAGCCCGGCCAATCCAGCGTCCACGTTTGCCGCATAGGACAATGCGATGGCGTGATTCAAACGAATCATCGGCGTGGCGAACCGTTCGACTAACATTTCATACAGCCTGGTCACCTGATTCCAATCGGTCTGTTCCAAGTTCCCCACACGACAATGTTCCCAGGCAATGCTGGCTTCGATGTGGTAACGACTCAATTCATCGCCAGTCGCACTCAATTGCATCCAATGCATTGCTTCTTTGACCAACTCCCAGTTCCACTGTGACCGATCCTGCGCTCCCAACAGCACGATGGCGCCTTGCGAATCGACCCGCGTATCCAATCGCGCGACATGCATCAGGAACAGTCCCAACAAAGCCCAGGTTGCCGGCGATTGACCGAGCCCATGATGGGCCAACATGCGTGCTTGACGGATCGCCTCATCGCACAAATCGCGCCGTACGACTTGCTCGCCGTGAGACGCCGCGAAGCCTTCATTGAAAATCAAATAGATCGTCGAAAGCACGGACTCCAGCCGCTCGAGCACCATTTGCGGATTCGTTTCGATCAACTCCAATCCGGTCTCACGCAATCGTTCTTTGGCACGCGAGAGCCTTTTTTCCACATTGGCCGTGGTGGTTAGCAGGCCAATGGCGATCTCTCGCGTGCTAAATCCGCTTACCGTTTTAAGAGCCAGAGCCACTCGCGACTCCGGTGGAATCGCGGGGTGGCAGCACAAGAACAACAAACGCAAGGGTTCATCACCGACTTCGTCGGCAAAATCCACCGTGATTTCGGCCGCCTCGATCGCAGTTTCGGAAGCCATACTAACTTTCGACCACAACCTGGCGGCTGTTCGTTCCCGTCGCAATGCATCAATCGCCAGATTTTTTGCGGTTCGATACAGCCAACCGGATGGATCGTCGGGCGGACCGGAACGTGGCCAGGCGATCAAGGCGCGCGACAACGCCGACTGGACGACGTCTTCGATCAAGTCGAGATGGCGCGCACCGAGACTGCGCGTGAGGAGCGCGACGATGCGACCATACTCATGTCGAAAAAAATGTTCGACCAGGATCGCTGTCGGTTTCATGCTGGCCCCGGCCCGGTTCCTATCCCGTTCAACTTCGCCCTCTCGCTTTCCCTAAACAAAGCCAGCGAATTCGCGCAACTCAATGGCCCCACCGACAATGGCGATCGGGCATTCGCGGGCAATGGTCACGGCTGCCTCGTAGGAGTCCGCCTGTAAAACCGAAAACCCGCCAATCATTTCTTTGGCTTCGACATAGGGTCCATCGGCTACGACGCCGTCGGCTTGCAACACGCGGCCGGTCGGTAACAAACCGTCTCCTGGATCGACAATCGCAGCCTTGAATTTCTGAAACCAACCCGACCACATGCCGAGAAATTGCTGAATCTCTTCGGGTGAGGGTTGGGATTGAGGACTGGTCGAGTCGCGATAGACCAACAGGTATTTAGGCATGGGAAACTCCTTCAAAAAAAGACAATTGGAATGGTCACTACAATAGATCAACGAACGGCGGCTATCATTCCGGACAGCTAATTCCAATCTATCCAAAAAAAATGGAAACATCCAACCATTGGCGATGTTTCCATTTTAATAATCATTCGAATTGTTGTTTGAGCAATTCGTCGGACCGTTTACGACTTGCGGCGCCGTGCGGCAGCCAACAGTCCCGTGCCGGCGAGCAACAGTATTCCCGTTCCCGGTTCCGGAATTGTACCCAACGTGAACCGGTAAATTTGCCCACCGTGGTTAATCATGTACAAGTTTCCATTCAAATCCTGTCCAAACGACGAGACCGAACCGATGCTGCCAATTCCGTTGGCGAACGTCACTTTGTTATTCCAGTCGATCAGGTTGACAAAATTGGTACCGTTAAACGGGCCGGCTAAATTACCATTGAATTGCAGTGAAAACAGTCTCTGGCTGACGTAGTCGGCAAAGAAATATTGTCCTTGCAAGCCAGTGACCGGGCCGCGATAGACAAAACCGCCCGTGACACTGAATCCCTGGAACGCATTGTTGCCGCGCAAGTAGTCATAGATCGGGTCGGTGGGAGTCGCCAGTCCCGTCAAGGTACCCGCCGTCAAGCCGGTGGGAATCGTTCCTTCGCGAACTCGCCAACCGTAGTTCTCGCCGCCAGCACTGTTGGCTCGCTGGAAATTGATTTCTTCGCGTGCATTTTGGCCCACGTCGGCGATGTACAAATCACCCGTCAACCGGTCGAAACTGTTGCGCCAGGAATTGCGCAATCCATAGGCCCAGATTTCATCGCGGGTGTTGGCATTTCCATCATTGACAAAAGGGTTGGAATTGGGACTGGTATAGCCGCCCACATTGGTCGTATTGGGACTGATCCGCAACATTTTTCCCAACAAATTATTGCGATCCAACGCTCGGTTGCCTGGATCATTGCCGCTGCCACCGTCGCCGGTCGCAACGTATAGATGTCCATCCGGACCGAAATCCATCCAGCCACCGTTGTGATTGGAAAACGGTTGCGCGATTTGCAAAATACTTGCCGCACTCGCGCCGTCAGCCAAATCGGCATTGCCCGCTTGACTCTGGAAACTACGCACGTTGGTGTTACCGGACGAATCGGTGTAGTTCACGTAGAACCGGCGATTGGTCTGATAGTTGGGATCGAACGCCAATCCCAATAACCCTCGTTCGCCACCCGTTGTCAAACCGGTGCCAGTACCCAATTGAGCGGCGCTCAAAAAGGATGTCGCGTTCAATGTCCCGGTGCTCAAGTTCAGGATGCGAATGTTGCCGCCTTGTTCGGCAATGAACAAGCGACTGGGATCGCCCGGCGCCGAGGTCGCATAAATTGGATTCGTTAATCCCGAAGCGACTTGCGTCAATTGTAATGATGGAGTTTGAGCGACGCTGGTTTCGACAACGGTATTAATAAACGTGGCCGCGGTCCCGACCGCAACAGCGAACGACAACGTCCGCATAAAAATTGAAAAACGGATAGCTCTCATGATGCCCAATTCCTCTAAAGAAAATTTCGTGTCTGGTCGCTGTCGAAAATCGATCGACGATTAAATCGCCAGCGAATTTTTGCCTGAACCCTTGCGTTCGAGCCCAACGGGTTACAGGTTACGGAAATGATCCGATTGGAAGTGGGGGGCGACTGCCCATTGATGATCGCACAAAAAAACCGAAATTGCAACACTTTTGCACAATGGTTTTTCTCGAAAGAAAAAAATCGAATTTGCGAGAATTACCCAGTTTTCCCGGTTCAGGAAGCGAGTTAAGACCCAAGAGTTGTCGAGTCGCTGGGCTAACAAGCACTTTTTAACGATTTCCCCTATAATTCCGGCATAAACCGAAAAAATTCCTCGAAAATATCGGGTTTACCGTTCAGGCTGGTGGACGACAGCCGATTCATGTTAAACTTGTGTTAATCTAGCTATCTACGGCCTAAATGCGTTTGCCTGAGAGGGTGTATTTGCTAGGATTAACACACAGACATGTTTGCTACATTTCGGCAGCGATTGTCGCGCCTCATCTAAGACACACATTTGGAGAATTTAGAATGAAATTATTTACAAAGACAATGGCGGTTGCAATCGCAATTGCTGCGTTTTCGCTACCAACAATTGCCAAGGCAGATGTGATTGCCAATTGGACTTTCGAAACAAGCGTTCCGTTGACAGCTGGTCCTCATGCTGCTGAATTTGGTATCGGCAGTGCGACCGGACTACATGCCAGCGGTTCAGCCGCCTATTCCAATCCTGCCGGAAATGGAAGCGTGGAATCGTTCAGTTCGAATTTTTGGGCTCCCGGCGATTATTACCAATTTTCAGTGTCAACGGTTGGTTTGGAGAATATCAAATTTACTTGGGATCAGACCGGCAGCAATACAGGTCCTCGCGATTTCGACTTGCAATATGATGCTGGGTCAGGGTTCAGCTCAGTTTTTTCTTACATTTTGACTAATGACGCATGGAATGCCACGTACAATCCAATTAGCACTAGGACTTTTGATTTTTCAGCGATCACAGCAACGGACAACAACGCCACCGTGCTTTTTCGACTGACGAATATTGGAACAACCGCCATCACCGGTGGAACTGTTGCAACGGCTGGAACAGGCCGCGTGGACAATATCCTGATCGAAGGGTTCGCCATTCCGGAACCAACGACTGCTGGTTTGGGCTTGATCGGTTTGGCAGGAATGATGATGGCTCGACGACGCCGAACTTGCTAATTTTCGATCCTACATTCTGCAAAAAATTCAAACGCCCACAGATAAATTCTGCGGGCGTTTTTTTTTTTCCAAAAAGTGTGTTGTTAGCCCAATGGCACTTACTTTGTAGCGGAACGGCGCGAGCCGTCCGGTATTTGCGTGGGAATTACGGATGAAAACCGGGCGGCTTGCGCCGACTCCGCTAACAATTACTCGAATGTAAGTGCCATTGGGTGTTAGCCCTGTGAAGCCTGCAGCTACTCGCATTTTGTCTAGGTTAGAGTAAACCCAACGGCAGTCGGGTCGCTCGGTCTGATCGGTTCACATTCGCGATTGAAGTCAAATTCTCCTGGACGATTTCACGTGAACGATTTTAGACGCATTGGTTGCAATTTTTTGAATCCGTTAGTACAAACTGTAAGGTTCAATCGGTTGCCACAAGTTCCGGGTTGCCTGCACCAGGAACTATTTCTTTTTGTCCTGATTCCACGTAACTTCACCCAGCCCGAGACGTTTAATACAAACTGCCGCAGCCCGGCTTTTCGGGCGGACCGCGAGTGTGGTCAATCAAACGAAAATCAAGGGGTGTCGATATTTTCCTCCATAAAATGGAAAAACTGGTTCGATCAATTCGGCTGGCGATTGGGACGTTGGTGCTCGCCGGTTGGCTGCCGATGGCTTGGTGCCAAACCGCGAACTCAGATCCGTTTGCACCGGTCCAAGACATCGCACAAGTTCTGGCGGAAACAAATGAAGTTCGCGTCGAGCGACTGTTGCAGGGTGGCGATTTCGCTGCCGCGGCCGAACTCGCGCAATCGTTCGACGATCAGTTAAGCGAATTCAGTACCGTCGAAGACTGGTCCAACATTGTCGCCCGTTGCCAATTGGCCCAAGGCCAATACGACGCAGCGTTGCGGACTCTGGATGCGGCCCTGGTGCGTTTTCCGCAGAGCATTCGGCTGCGACACGTCGGGATCGAAATCAGCCGGTTCAATAACCAACCCCAGCGTTCGGTTGAATTGTTGACCGAGATCATTGAGTTGGTAGACGACGACAATTGGCGCTATCGCGACGTCGAGAACCAACTGGTACTTGCCGACGCCTACTTGCTGCGTCAACTCGATGCCAAACAAGTCATCGACAAGATTCTCGGACCGACAAAAAACAAAAACCCTCGTCATGCCGGTTGCCTCGCCGCGATCGCTCGACTGGCGCTCGACAAAAATGACTACCAATTGGCAGCGGAAAACTTTCGTCAAGCGATCGAATTGCAACCTGGAAATCCAGATCTGCATTGTGGATTGGCCCAGTCGTTTTTGCCCAGCGATCCTGAAAAAACCGCCACAGCAATTGAGGCGGCTCTCCAGCTCAATCCGCAACATGTCGACAGTCTGTTGTTGTTGGTCGATCAGAAGGTGAGTTCCGAAGACTACGTCGGCGCCGAAAAACTGTTGCAACAAATTCTCACCGTCAATCCGCATCAGCCCATCGCCTGGGCCTATCGCGCGGTGTTGGCTAATTTGGATAACCGTCCCGCGCAAGAGGCGGAGTACCGGGAACAAGCCCTCAAACATTGGTCGGGTAATCCCGCCGTCGATCAGACCATTGGTCGCGAGCTGTCGCAGAAGTACCGGTTCGCCGAAAGTGTTCCCTATCAACGCCGGGCACTCGTATACGACAATAATTATCTGCCGGCGAAGTTACAGTTGGCGCATGACTTGTTGCGTTTGGGCCAAGAGCTTGAAGGGTGGCTGTTGGCCGACGAGATTTTTGATGCCGACCAATACAACGTGGTGGCGCACAATCTAGTCAAGTTGCGTGAAAATCTGGCGAACTTTCGCACGCTCGAAGGAAATGGTTTCGTGGTCCGCATGGAGACGGAGGAGTCGTACCTGTACGGCGAACGGGTCCTGGAGTTACTGACTCGCGCGCAGACAGTATTGTGTGCCCGATACAATGTCAAATTAGAGATGCCAATTTTCATCGAGATTTTTCCTCGCCAACAGGACTTTGCCATTCGAACTTTTGGCCTGCCCGGCGGTAACGGATTCCTGGGAGTGTGTTTTGGAAGACTGATTACGATGAACAGTCCTGCCGCCCAAGGATCGAATTTGACCAATTGGGAGTCCGTGCTCTGGCACGAATTCTGTCACGTCGTTACGTTGCAAAAGACAAAGAACCGCATGCCCCGTTGGTTGAGCGAAGGAATTTCCGTCTATGAAGAACGGCAATCCGATCCGGCGTGGGGGCAAACCATCAATCCCAAATATCGAACGATGATGCTCGGCGCGGAACTCACGCCGGTGAGTCAGTTGAGCGGTGCGTTTTTAAATCCAGCATCGCCCATGCATTTGCAATTTGCCTATTATCAATCGTCGCTGGTAGTCGAATACCTGATCCAGGAGTATGGCCGCGAATCCTTGAATCAAGTTCTCGATGAATTGGCACTGGGCACACCCATCAACGATGCGTTGCGGCGACATCTGGCGCCAATTGAATTTCTGGATCAGAAATTTGGCGAGTTTGCGATCCAGCGAGCCAGTGAATACGCGGCCGATGCCAATTGGGACGAACCCGATTTGCCGATTACCGCAACAGCCGATCAATGGCGCACATGGAATGGGGAACATCCGCGCAACATCGCGGGACTGTTGGCGCTGGCGCAAATCCTGTTCGTCGATGGACAATTTCAATCGGCTCTCGCGCCGTTAAACGAGATTATCGACATCGACCCAATTGCCACGCCGAGTGCCTATGTGTTGTTAGCGAAAGTCTATCGCCAATTGGACGATCAAAATAACGAGCGCCAAACATTGGAGCGCCTAATTGCAGTTGACGTGAACTCGATTGAACCGCTGGAACGATTATTGGAACTGAGTTCCGCTGCGGAGCAATGGCCAGTTACGAAAACCTATGCGCGACGGTTGATTGCTTTGAATCCGCTCATCCCATTGCCCTTTCGCTATCTCTCGACGGCTGCCGAAGCAACTCACGATGATCCAGCGTTGATCGAATCGCTACGAGCGCTGGCCCGGATGAATCCTCTCGATGTGGCCGATTTGAATTATCGCTTGGCGGGCGCGTTTTTTCGCGAAAACGATTTGCGTTCGGCCAAGCGACATGTCCTAATTGCCTTGGAACAGGCTCCTCGGTTTCAGGATGCCCATCAGTTGTTGCTGAATATCGTGAAGCATGCCGCTGAACCGACTGCACCGTCGACGACGGATGCGAACTTCCAAGAGCCAACCAAGACAACCAAGCCACCGAATTCGCCAGCTGGCAACGAATCGAAAAAAATCCTATGAAACTTGGAACGTCATTCAAATTTCTAACGTTCACCGCGCTATTGCTGATTGGCCTGGTCGTTGTGGCACAGGATTTTCAACGGCGCTCCCGTGGCATGCGCGATCTGAATATTCCCGTCGATGATCGCAATGGCGTCCCACAATGGGAGAGCAACGAAAAATTTCCGCAGGACGTGTTTACGTTTGTGCGAGTGGAATATGATTCGACGCGCCGAGGTTGGGGCCGAGGCGGGAAATGGCAAACGGACTATCCGGATGCCGACTTGAATTTGTCGTTTCGGTTAAAGGAATTGACTTCGCTCGAAGTCGATCCCAATGGAAAAATTCTTCGATTGACGGATCCGGAATTGTTTGATTATCCATTTATTTACTTGATCGAACCGGGTGACATATTGCTGGACGAGGCGGAAGTGATTGCATTGCGAAACTACTTGTCCAAAGGCGGATTTTTGATGGTTGATGATTTCTGGGGTGAACGCGAGTGGGAGAACTTCTATCGAGAAATCAAACGCGTGTTTCCCAATCGCGAGCCCGAAGAAGTGCCGCTGGAGCACGAAATTTTCCACGTCGTCTACAACCTCGATCGCAAGCCAATGATTCCCAGTGTTCACGCATACCTGAGTGGATACGAAACAGAACGCTATGACGCGGAGGAACCGCATTATCGAGCGATTTTCGACGACGATCGCCGGATCATGGCTTTCATTTGTCACAATACGGATCTGGGAGATGGTTGGGAGCGCGAAGGAGTCGATCGCGGCTACTTTGAAACGTACTCCGAACCCTATGCCTACCCGTTGGGCATTAACATTATTGTCTATGCCTTAACTCACTAATTTTGGAGCCCTCGTGTCGATTCAAACATTTGAAGAAGAAGCTCTGGCAGTTCAACAGATTCGCGCCGGACGACAACAGATTTTCACGCAACTCGAGCAGGTGATTGTGGGCCAGCGGGAAGTGATCGAACAGATTTTAATCAGCATGTTCGCCGGCGGCAATTGTCTGATCACCGGTGCTCCCGGTCTGGCGAAAACGCTGTTGGTGCGGACCATTGCCCAGATATTCCACCTGGAGTTCAAGCGGATTCAATTTACCCCTGACTTGATGCCGGCCGACATTACCGGTACCGAGATTCTCGAAGAAGCCCCGGATGGTTCTCGCCGCATGCGATTTGTGGAAGGGCCGATTTTTGCCAATGTGATTCTGGCCGACGAAATCAATCGGACGCCTCCCAAGACCCAAGCCGCCCTGCTGGAGGCCATGCAGGAACACCAAGTCACGTCGGCCGGAACCCGCTACCAGTTGGCCGAGCCGTTTTTCGTCTTGGCCACCCAGAATCCGATCGAAATGGAGGGAACCTATCCGCTGCCCGAAGCTCAACTCGATCGTTTCATGTTTAATGTTCACATGGATTACCTGCCCCAGGACGATGAAGTCCGGGTTGTCCAGCGCACGACTTCCGAATTTCAACCCCGCGTGGAAGCGCTATTTACAGCCGAGGACGTAATCCGATTTCACCAAACCGTCCGCAAGGTTCCGGTCGCCGAGGATTTGGTTCGCTACGCCGTTCGCTTGGCCGATGCCAGTCGGCCCCAGCGGATTGGTGCACCGGACTTCGTTAATCAGTTCGTCAATTGGGGCGCGGGTTTGCGCGCGGCGCAGAATCTGGTTCTCGGTGGCAAAGCCCGCGCATTGTTTAATGGTCGTTCGCATGTCAACATCGACGACATTCGCGCGTTGGCCTTTCCCACGTTGCGACACCGAATTTTACCCAGTTATCGTGCGGAAGCCGAAGGTGTTTCCGTTGAGACGATCATCGGTCGGCTGTTGGAACATGTCGCTGCGCCGTAGTTGGTTTTTCGCCTTGCTCAATGAGTCTCGAATCGGACTCGTTTGACGAATGCGACCGTTTTTGAATTATCCAAATCGTTATTGAAATCTCCAAATCAAATCCCATGGAAGCTCCAGAAAATTCCTTTGTCGGCTTAACCAAGGCGGATGACTCACGCCTGTCGGCGGCGGCGATTATTCGGATCAAGAATTTGGAATTGAGAGCGAGGATTGTCGTGGAAGGCTTTCTCGCTGGTCTCCATCGCAGTCCCTATCACGGGTTTTCGGCTGAGTTCACTGATTATCGCCAGTACTCTCCCGGTGATGATTTACGGTACCTGGATTGGAAACTCTTTGCGCGACGCGACCGGTATTATATCAAACGCTTTGAAGAGGAAACCAATCTGCGCTGCTATGTGCTGCTGGATCTGAGTCGGTCAATGGGATTTGGCTCATTGGAATATTCCAAGTCGGATTACGCGAAAACGCTGGCCGCGACGTTCGCTTATTTTTTGAACCGCCAGCGAGATGCGGTCGGGGTCGTGACGTTTAGCGATCAAATCCATGAGTTGATCGCTCCGCGTTATCGCACGGGACACTTGCGACGTTTGATGATCGCCTTGGATCATTCGACGACCGGTAAATCCACCGATTTGTCGTCCCCCTTGGAGCAGATCGCGCGAACCGTTACGAAACGTGGGATGGTTGTGTTGATTTCCGATCTATTGGCGCCAGTAACTCAACTGCAAAACCAGCTCGGCTACCTTCGATCACAGGGCCATGATGTCATGATCGTACGAACACTTGATCCACGCGAAATCAGTTTTGATTTTTCCAACGCGGCGCTGTTTCGGGATCTGGAGACTGGACAGGAGATTTTTGTTGATCCGCAAACGACGGTCCGAGAATATCAGCAGCGATTTCAGGAACACAACACGGCGATTAAGCGGGTTTGCGATCAATTGGGCGTCGATTATTTCTCGCTCTCAACTGACCAAGCTTTGGATCGGGGATTGTTTGATTTGATTCAAGTACGTAAACAGCGTGGACGAAGTGTTCCTCAAACCGCCCAGAATCGGTCGCGAGGCGGATTATGAGTGCGCTGTTTTGGATTTTTGGACTGGGTGCGCTCGCCGTCGCATTTCCGTTTTTGTTTCACCTGATTCGCCGCACGCCGCGCGGCGAAGTACCGTTCAGTTCACTGATGTTTCTCAAACCATCGCCGCCCAGCTTGACGCGACGGAGTCGTCTGGACAATTGGTTGCTGTTGTTGCTGCGCATGGCTGCGGTAATATTGATTGCCACGGCCTTTATGCGACCGTATTGGCGAGACGCCACACAGTTTTCGCCGAGTCAGGTGGCCCATCGGCGCATTGCGATTCTGGTAGATCGCAGTGCAAGCATGCGCCGCGCCGATTTGTGGCAGCAAGCTCAACAACAACTGGACCGGGCGCTGAGTGAAATCGAGTCCCACGATGAAGTGGCTTTGTGGGTGTTTGATGATGAAGTCCGGGTCATTGTCGATTTTGATGAAGCCCTGGCCTCGGGATCGCAACCCTTGTCGACCGTTTTTCGCGAGGCCTTCTCGCACTGGCAGCCGGGTTTTGCGCGATCCGATCTCGGAAAGGCGATCGTTACGGTGGCCGATCAAATGGTCCAGCGGCGCGAATCGCAAACCAATGACGGCGAAGTTACCAGTCCGAAATTGCAGCTCATTGTGATTAGCGATTTGCAACGAGGATCGAAAATAGATCACTTGCAGTCTTATCAGTGGCCCACCGACCTGTTCATTGATTTTCGCACGGTCGTCCCGAAAGTCATGGACAACGCAACCATTCAAGTTTTGACGCCGAATCAAGAGGATGAACAATCTTTGTTGCCCCGGATCCGCGTTCGCAACTTTGCCGATACGGGCTCCGAACAATTTTTTGTAAATTGGTCGGGTGTTGATCAGACAACGGCGTCCAATTCGGTTCCGCTGCAGGTCCCCGCTGATGAGGCTCGTGTGGTCGAGATAGATGATCCAACGGCTCTGTCAGCGAACGAGTTCGTGGTGACTGGTGATTACGAACCATTTGATAATTCCTTCTTCGCCGTACCAGCCCAACCGCAACTTCTGCAAGTGGCCTACCTGGGCGACGAAGATCCTGATGATCCAGAGCAAATGCAGTTCTATTTGTCGCGCGCGATGGTCGAATCGCCCTTGCGAACGATTCGGATTAACAAGCCAGCTGATACAGATGAATTGAAATTTCGTCGTTCCGTTGTCACGGACTCATTGCCAACAGCACAATCGAAGGAAGCAGACGCCGCGGATTCGCCAAAGTCGCAGTTGACGACATTGCTCGTTGTAACGTCGGCAGTCAACAAAGTTCGGGCGGGCCAGATCGAAAATTATTTAGCTTCTGGAGGAACCGTATTCTTCGTGCTTAAAGATGATGAAACCATCCAATCCACGGCACGGTGGACAAATGCACGGGCAATCGCCAACACGACTGCGGAATTAAACGAACCGTTGGCTCGACCGGAATCGGTCAATCATCAACCCTATGCCATGCTTTCGGACATTGATTTTCGTCATCCGTTGTTCAGTCCATTCGATTCCCAGCGGTACAATGATTTCACGACCATTCGTTTTTGGAACTACCGATCGGTGGAATTGATGGAGCCGATGGAAGGTGATGCCGGAATCGTAGTCGTGGCGCGTTTTGATGACTCCTCCCCTGCCCTTTGGGAGTGCCACCCTGCTACGGGAGGCCGCGTTTTGGTGCTGGCCAGCGGATGGCACCCGCGCGATAGTCAGTTGGCATTGTCAACCAAATTTGTTCCTTTGGTTCAAGGAGTTCTCGATGTCGCGCTGGATACGGCTCCTTTGAAGCAATCCCTATGGGTGAATCAAGCGATTGAGTTTACGGCGGCGAACGATACCCGAACCATGATCAAACCGGACCTTGAGGAAATAGAAGTTGAGGCGGGAGCGACCCGTTTTGAACAAACCGATTTGCCTGGCATTTATTGTCTTGTAAAGGGTGAAACGGATTTGACTTTCGCGGTTAACCTCGACCGAGCCGAGAGTGAAACCGAGCCGTTGCCGTTGGAACAATTGGAAATGTTCGCATTGAAAATCGGTCGGCAATCGACCGCCGTCGCGGAGCTCGCCCAGTTGCGAGAAAAGCGGGATCGCGAACTGGAAGACCAACAGAAAATTTGGAAGTGGTTGATTTTGGCTGCCGTTACGATTCTCATTTTCGAGACCTGGTTGGCTGGTCGGACCGGCAATCAACGAGATTTTTCGGCAAATAGGGACGGGACGATCGAACCGATCGCGACGGGGGTGACAACATGAATCACGAACTCAGACAACGGTTGATGCGAATTACTCGCCGGTTGCGCTGGCGCCGGATGAGCATGACGCTGACCGCGATTTGGTTTGGCTTGACCTTGTGCGTCGGATTATTGTTGTGGCTTAATCTGCAAGGACAATTGGATGTTGTGAGCCGGCGTTTGCCTTGGTGGATCGTTTTGGCGTCGGGCCTAATCAGTTTTTTGGCAGTCGGATGGGTACACCGATTTCCGGGCGAATTGTCTCGGGTAGTCGACAATTTGGAACATAAGTTTCCGGAGCTGGATTCCAGCCTGCGGACGGCCGTGGAACTTCAGCCCATGGGCTCGAAGCCGTTGGGTTTCCTACAACAGGATGTTATTCGGCGTGCGATCAATCATAGTTTCTTCGAACGTTGGGAATCGCTCGTTCCGTCTTGGCAGCTCTGGATCGGCTTGTTGACTAGCGGATTGGCTCTGGTGGGATTGATGGGCTCTTTGTGGGGTTTGTCGATCCAAGCCCGTTCGTTGTCAAACACGGGCACTTGGCTTTTTTCCGAAGTTGCGGTGGGCAAAGACAATTTCGTATTGTCTGTCGAACCAGGCGACACGGAAATCGAGCGAGGTAAAAGTCTGCTGGTGATGGCCCGGTTTGCTTCCGCGATCCCCCCGGAGTCCGTGTTGGTTTATGTGGCTGGAACTGGCGATTCAACCCGTCTCCCGATGAACAAGAGTCTGGATGATCCGGTGTTTGGCGGACGCGTTCCCATGATCGACCAACCGATTCGTTACTGGGTTGAATATGCTCAACAACAATCCGACGAATTCGCCGTGACTGTGTTTGAGTATCCGAAGATGATTCGCGCCGATGCGACGCTTCGATTTCCGACCTTCACGCGGCTGGCAGACAAACAGCTGACCGACATCCGACGTGTTTCCGCTGTCGAAGGAACTGAGATTGAGTTTTCAATTTATCTCAACAAGTCAATTGCTTCCGCGGTTTTAGTCCCGGTCAAGAATGCATCGTCAATATTGCCAAGTCGGTCATCCGCTGTTCCTTCAGCGGAAACCGCTTCGGTTGCTGAATATCGCGTTGTCGTATTGCAAGCGGACAATGTTGATCCGAAGAAATGGACGGGACGGCTGACGATGCTGAAATCGGCCAAATTTGATTTGCAATTGGTTGATAACGAGGGTCGGGAAAACCAAACTCCGCCCCAGTTTGCGTTGAATGTGTTGAAGAACCAATTGCCGGATCTAAAACTCACCCTTCCTGCTCGAGATGTCGATGTGTCGGCGATCGAGGAACTGCAATTGGCGGCGACGGCTTGGGATGATTTCGGGATCAAGGCGCTGGGAGTCAATTTTTCGATCGCTGGCAAAGCGTCCCACGAATTGGTTTTGCTGACCGATGGTGAAGGCAAACAGAAACATGAGATCGACCATTTGTTGGAATTGGAAACTCTGGCTGCCGAACCGGACGAATTGTTGTCGTATTATTTCTGGGCCGAAGACCTTGGGCCCAATGGCGAGTCGCGCCGCGTCAAAGGCGATCTGTTTTTCGCCGAGGTACGCCATTTTGATGAAATTTTTCGACAGGGACAGGCACCTCCGGCAGGCGAACAACCACCCGGACAGCCCGGACAGTCCGGACAGCAGGCCCAGAAACTCGCCGAACTTCAGAAACAGATCATCGGTGCCACCTGGAAGTTGATTCGCCAAGGTCAACTCGAAATTGAATCGGACACATTTTCGTCAGATGTGCAGCTGTTATTTGATTCACAACAGGATGCACTCGAACAGGTCGAAGCACTGTCCGCTGAAATCAACGACGGGACCTCACAATCATATGTTGAGACCGCAACTTCTCAGATGCGCGAGGCACTGGAACAGCTGGACCAGGCACGGCAACTGGAATCGGCGGAATTGCTGCAGCCAGCGCTGGGCAGTGAGCAGGCCGCCTATCAAACGATGTTGAAACTTCGCGCGCGGGAGCACGAAGTCGTCCGGAGTCAGCAACAGCCCAGTCAACAGGGACAATCCGCGAACAGTCGTGCTCAACAGCAAATGGAACAACTCGATTTAAAGAGCGACGAAAATCGGTATGAAAATGAACGGGCTGCTACCGACGAAACCGAGCCCGTTGAACAACAGGAAGATCGACAAGTGCTCAATCGCTTGCGCGAGTTGGCTCGTCGACAAGAGGACATCAACGAGCAAATCAAAGAATTGCAATCCGCTCTGGCGTCGGCGGAAACACCGGCAGAGCAATCGGAAATCGAACGGCGATTAAAATCTTTGCACGACCAGCAAGAGGAAATGTTGCGCGATACTGATGAATTACTCGATCGAATGCAGCAGCCCGAAAATCAACAGCGAATGGCGGAAGAGACCAAGTTACTCGAACAATCCCGCGAGAATTTGCGTGCCGCGACCGAGTCCCTGGAACAGGGCGCGGTTTCGCAGGCTGCCGCCGAAGGAACCCGTGCCCAGCGCGAATTGGAGACATTGCGCGACGAGTTTCGGAATCGTTCGGCAGGTCAATTCACCGAACAAGTGCGCGAACTACGCAATGCAGCGCAGGATTTGGAGAACCGCGAACAAAAAATATCCGACAGAATGAACGCCGAGGAGCAAGCGTTGCCAACGGATGGGACGACACCTTCGTTGCGAACTGATTCCGACACGACCGATGTTGCTCAACAACTCGAGGACCAACAAGAATCCGTTGAGAAATTGCGCGAGCGAATACAACAAACGATCCAGGAGGCGGAGTCGCTGGAACCATTGCTCGCTGAGAAACTATACGAAACCTACCGCGAGAGCGAACTTGCGCATCCCGATCAAGCACTTGAATCGGCACGCGAGTCGTTTCAAAGGGGTTGGCTGGACGATGCTCAATCCCAGGAACGCATTGCGCGAAAGGGAATTGCAGAAATGCGCACTGGCATTGAAGTCGCCGCCGAGAGTGTACTCGGGGATGAAACGGAATCGTTGCGAGCGGCCAAAAATGCGTTGCAGGACTTGAACGAACAACTGCAACAGGAAATGAATCGATCGCAGTCTAACGAGGAAAATAGTTCCGGGGACCGTCCGGAACAATCCCAGACCGCCGGAAAAAACGAAACTGAATCTGCTGGTTCGTCGGCCGGCCAAGATCAATCGGATGCCAATCGCTCCATTGATCGATCCGAGTTATCTGAAATTGGTCCAGAGAGTGAAGCCCAATCGGCGAATTCCTCGCCGCCCGTTGGCGGTCAACCGGTGGACGTTGCCGGCAATTCGAACCAACGAAATCCTGCTGAGGACTCAAATCGGGAACAAAGTGGTCTGCCAACGGGCGGCGGCAATCAACGGATTCTCGAACCGATTGCCGGCGCTGATTTTCGTCAGTGGTCGGATCGTCTGCGCGATGTCGAAGAAATGATTGACGACCCGGAGTTAAGAAGTGCCGCCGCGCGAATTCGCGACTCGGCTCGTGAAATGCGCCGCGAGAATCAACGCCACTCCGCTGCGCCGAATTGGGATTTGGTACGGCTCAAGGTCGCGCAGCCTTTGACAGAATTGCGGGATCGAGTGGCCCAGGAACTGCTGCGCCGAACTTCGCGAGATGCGCGAGTACCACTGGATCGCGACCCCGTTCCGACGCAGTATCAAGATTCCGTCCGCAGATACTATGAACGAATTGGGAGCGGTCAATGATGTTTCCCAATTATTGGGGATCCTGGGATTGGATCGGCAGTGTCGCGATTTTGCTGGCAGTCGCCGTCGCGGTGATACTTTGGAGTTACACAATGGCTCGCGGTTCATTATGGCTGAAATTGAGTTTGGGATTGGTCAAATTTATCGCCATCGCCTTGTTAGTGGTTTGTTTGCTCGAGCCCATGAATCGGTTGAGTCGGCCGGAACCGGGAGCGAATCTGATGCTGGTTCTGGCGGATGATAGTCAGAGTTTGCAGATCAAAGATCGTGGAGCATCGGAATCGCGCGAGTTCGCGTTGCAGCGACTGTTGAACAAGGATTCGAGTTGGCTTGATAATTTGGTTGGCGATTTTGATGTGCGACGCTATCAATTTGATCGCCAGCTGCGACCCGTGGCGAATTTTGAGGCTTTTCAGGCGGATCAGCGAGGCAGCGATTTGATTGGTAATTTGAAATTGGCGTCCGAACGATTAGCGGGCCGACCAGTCGCCGGGATTGTCGTATTAACGGATGGCAACATGACGGATACGGGACTGGTGGAATCGAAATGGCAGAACATTGACTGGTCGAAATTGCCGCCAATCTATCCAGTCGTGATTGGCCAACCAGAACCCGCCGACGATCTGGGAATCACGCGGGTTTGGAGTTCACAAACCAATTTTGAGTCGGCGCCGGTGACGATTACGGCTGAACTGATTGCTCATGGATTTTCGGGCAAGTCAATCGTCGTGCAACTGTTGGATTCGGCGAATCGGGAACTGGATCGACAGACTGTGCGGCGAGTCGAAGAAGGACGAACATTTGCGGTTCGCTTCAATACACAACCGAAACGACGTGGCGTCAACGTCTATCGCATTCGAACATTCCTGGAATCGGACGAAAGTCTCGCGACGGTCGGGAAATCTGTTTTGGAAGCGACCAACGTCAATAATGAACGAATCGTGATTGTTAATCGGGGGCGCGGGCCGTATCGAGTTCTGTACGTGACAGGGCGTCCCAATTGGGAGCTGAAGTTTTTACGGCGTGCCCTGGCAGTGGATGATGAAATTAGTCTCGTGGCCTTGGTTCGTATTGCCCGTCGCGAAGCGAAGTTTTCGTTTCGCGGCCGCAGCGGCCAAGAGTCCAATCCGTTGTATCGCGGGTTTGCGAATCAAGACGATGATACGGCGGAACAACATGACGAACCGGTTTTTCTGCGATTGGGTACACAAGACCAAGAGGAACTGCGCAACGGATTCCCGCAAGATGCCGAGACGTTGTTTCAATATGATGCCGTAGTGCTCGATGACGTCGAGGCGAATTTTTTTACGGAAGAGCAAAAATCGCTATTGAAGAAGTTTATCAGTCTGCGCGGTGGTGGCCTGTTGATGCTGGGAGGATTGGAGTCGTTTGCGGCCGGTGGCTATCGGCAGACAACGATTGGCGAGCTGTTGCCGATCTATCTGGATGATCGGATTGCCGAAACTGCGAGTCAGCCGTATCAATTGAACCTCACGCGCGAAGGATGGTTGCAACCTTGGGTTCGGATTGCCTCGACGGAAGAGCACGAGCGAACACGTCTCGCCGCAATGCCCGCCTTTCAGACTTTGAATGTGGCACAGACGATCAAGCCCGGCGCATCGGTCCTGGCGACCGTCAAGTCTTCGACCGGAACGGAATTGCCGGCCTTGATTGTCCAGCCGTTTGGCAAAGGGCGGGTCGGAGCGTTGATGGTCGGCGATTGGTGGCGTTGGCACATGCAGTCCAGCGTCGAAAACGACGACATGATGAAGTCCTGGCGACAAATGGTCCGGTGGTTGGTGTCCGACGTACCGCGCCGCGTCGAGGCCGAAGTATTGCGAGATTCTGAAGCGGCACAATCGGTGCAGTTGGTGGTTGATGTTCGCGACGAGAGTTTTCGACCGCTGGATAACGCGCAAGTGGCTATTTCGATTTCGACGCCCGACAACAAAACGATCCAATTGGTGGCTTCAGCCGTAGACGCCCAGGCGGGCCGGTATGTCGCTGATTTTGCGTCCCAACAAGCTGGCGCATTTCGTGCCGAGGTCATTGCCAAGGCTGCTGACCAAAGCTTGATCGAGCAGCGCGAAATTGGCTGGGTGGCTGATCCCGATGCCGCCGAGTTTCGTTCGTTGGTTCCCGATCGAAAGTCACTCGTGCGATTGGCGGAAAGGACCGGGGGTGAAGTCATTGATCCAGCGGGCTTGAATGCGTTTGTAGAAAGCTTGGACGATCGGAAGGTTCCGATCACAGTAACGCAATTGATTCCCTGGTGGCATCGCTGGATGGTAATGGCAATGGCGCTGTCATTGTTAGTGACGGAATGGGGTTTTCGCAGATGGAAGGGTTGGCCCTGATGATTTCCGAAATGAGAATCATGGCTTGGTTTATTCGCTTCGGTTTGGCCCGACCATCGTGGCGGTTCTTCGCCTGTTGTTGGTGGAGCTGTTGTGGTATCGGCTTATTGGTGACCACCGCTCAGGCGCAGTCGAAAACGGTGATGGTCGTCGTAGGAGCCGACGGCGCTCCCGAGTATGGCATCCAGTTTCGACTGTGGGCGGAAAAATGGCGAGTTGCGATTGAGTCCACATCGTCAACGGAATCGGCCAAGGGAAAAGAATCCTCGGAACCGAGTACGGAGGTCATGCCAACGCCACCCATCGAGTGTTTGACCATTGGGTTGGATGCCGCCGATGGAGCTGCCGATCTGGAATCAATTGAGTCGGAATTGAATCGCATTGCTCAAGCCGGTTGCCAGGAATTTTGGTTGGTATTAATTGGTCATGGGACCTATGATCAGCGAACAGCCAAATTTAATTTGCGCGGCCCGGATCTATCGGCTGAGGATTTGAAAGCCTGGTTGGCTCCGCTGAAAGGAAACGTCGTGGTAATCAATTGCACTTCGGCCAGTAGTCCATTTATCAATCAATTGACGGGCAAAAATCGCGTCATAGTCACGGCCACGAAAAGTGGGGCCGAACAGAACTTTGCCCGCTTCGGTGGATTTCTGGCGGATTGCCTTGGCGATACAACTATCGATCTGGACAAGGACCAGCAGACCTCTTTGTTAGAGATGTTTCTGGCGGCCAGCGCGCGAACTCAAGAGTTCTATCAACAGGAAACCCGTTTGGCGGCGGAGTCCGCCCTACTCGATGACAATAGCGATGGTTTGGGGACACCCGCCGAGTGGTTTTCTGGGACCCGAGCTGTCAGGCAATCGACGCAAGGTGTGGCCGATGGATTGCAAGCCAACCAGATTTTTCTGCGTCCAGGGGGTTGGGAGGCCCGGCTTTCAGCCCAGCAACTTGAGCAACGCAATCGCATGGAATTGCAACTCGAACAACTGCGTTTAAAAAAATCGACGTTGCCGGAAGAAGAATATTTTAAACAGTTAGAAAAAATAATGTTGGAGTTGGTAACGTTGTATTCGGTTAAATAGTTCACGGTCATTTTTCGGCTGCTTCATAGGGCGAATTGTTGGCCGCATTCGTTTGCCGAATGGTCAGTCTCGACTAGATCTAAAAAATAGTGGTACTCCCGTACGGGTCTAATAGAAGGACTTTGCCGCCGAGAGTCGCGTAAGGATGGAGTCCATGAATAGGATCAACATTTGATCAAAAAAAGTATTCGGAACAGACCAAGTGTTTTCCAACGCTTAAAAATTTGCTTACCTTGAAGGACTAACGCATCGAAAACCAAGACAACGACCGCGGGCGGTCGGCGGACGCCCACGTCGATATGAAGATCGGCACAATTCAACCGGTCCAATCCAGCTTCCGCCACGTTCGCTGCGCGTTTTAGTTGGTTTGGTATTCAACGAATTTCGTTTGCTTGCTTCAGGTGTCGAATAAAAACCTTCGTCATACCAGTCCCGACACCATTGCCAAACGTTTCCTGCCATGTGGTGCAATCCCATGGGCGACATCCCCAATAAGTCGTTTACATTTCCCAACGGCAACGTCTCGACCCGATAGGCCTGATGACGGATGTGTTGAGCACACCGAATCATTGTCGGATCGGCAATATCCCCAGACGGATAGGAACAACTTTTTTGACCACGAGCGGCATACTCCCATTGTGCCTCAGACGGCAAAAAACTCTCGCCCACTTCATCACGGTATTCTCGCCATCCGCAGCCATTGGCCCAACGAGAGTACGCATTTGCGCCGAACCAGGAAACCAGAATCATTGGCCAATGCTCAGTTCCGGCAACTGGCCGCCACTCATCCGACGACTGCCGAACAACAACATGTTGATTCCGACGGTCGCAAGGGTCGAGTACAAACCAATCATGCAGGACTTCCAACTCGACATCGCCAATTGAGTTGAGAAACCGACAGAACGCGGTCGTAGAAACGGTCTCGGCATCCACCAAAAATGAATCGAGTTTGACAATATGGCAGGGCTGTTCATCGACTAAATTGTGGGAGGAGCCGTCGCCAATCTCCACATCGCAGCTCGGAATCTGAATACATCGCATTCCGTCCGTTCGACGGCGGAATTGACGGAAACCTTGCACCAAACCAATTGGCTCAAAAAGTTCGTTTGTCGCGAACGCAAAATGGCAAATGCCTCCCAACTGAGTAAAGCAAACGTCGTTCACGGATGCCAAATCCATTCGATCAGCGGTCCATTCCGGACGACGAGGTCGAATACTCCCTTGGCTAAAATGTACAAGTTCCGCAAGATCGCAAACGCGAAAGGGATGTCGTGTGAATACTGCTTTGAAGACGGGATTTTTAGTCTCGCTTCTGATTTCAACATCGAACGATTCTTCAATCTCCATCAACAATTCAACGAGATCGAGACTATCGCAATGCAAATCGTCAATTAGTCGACTGCCAGGTAAAACTTGACCGCGAGGAATTCCCAACTGCTTTGAGCACAAATTGCAGACCGAGGTTTCGATTTCAGAAAACTGTTGAAAAATCATTTTGGGGGTTCTCATGTTTACTTTATTCAATCAAATCGAAATGAACAGAAATTGTCTGAACGGCAAGTTGCACGTCAGATTTTGGTACCCTTAAGTTTCGCGGCTATTCAGATTCATTTTCCAACAATCTCAAATGACTTATTGTTGAGAACGAGAAAACCGAATCGCAAGCAAGTCACGAATTTCTTGCAGGGCCTGCACATGTTGTTCGGTCCACGATTCGGTGTCGGCGGCACCATCGTCACCCAGACCAGCTGATTTTGATTGGCCGATTTTGGTCATCAGTTTCTCGCGGATCGCCGATGCGTTTTGCACGCCTTCGATCAAGCCGCAATGTGCCGACGAGGCGGCGTGACCTGGCTGCGAGCCGCCACCGCCAGCCGTTTCGATGAGCACGTCGGCGATATCGAACCACCGTTGCAAAGGGCCCTGTTGAATTTTGACGTTCTGAATATTTTCATAAGTAATCGTGGTTTCGTGAATCAACCAAATCCCTCGTCGAATTCGCAGACTTCGATCACTCAGCACATACCACGTCGTATCAAATCTCAAATGAATTGCTAAATAAGCCACGATGTCGGGAACGACAGCGATAAAGAGGGCGATCGGTGCCAGAATCATTCCAACGACAGGATTGACAACCGTAATCACAATCCAGGCAATCAGGATGGCAATGTCGATAATGAACAACATCAACCAAAACGTAAATTTCAAATACTTCAGGAATCCCTCGCTGGGCTGAAATGCATCCACCGATCGCCCGCTGTAGGTAGGCAGTGTGGGGGGAGATTCCGGCACATTAAACCACTTCGTCAAGACTCCCCACAGTCCTTGATAGCACCATTTGGAGACTCGTTCGACCTGTTCTTTCATCGCAAGTCCCTCGACGGCGGTGATTTCAACAAATCTCGAATCTCGAGCAAAACAGTTAGCGCTCGATCCGTCGGTTTGTTGGAATATACTTCGGTTTCAACTTGTTCTTTTTCTCCACGAGCGCCGCGCATTTTCAAATACAGGTAGTCTCGCAATTGGTCCGATTGGGCAATCCCTTCGATGCTCATCTCGGGTCCGGAATTTCCTGATGCCGTCTGAATCGCGACCGTGGCCAAGCCCATCCAGCGCTGAAACAAATTGCGCGTCAAATGAATGTCCTGAATCCGGCGATAGGTCAGATTGACTTCCTTGCGAAAAAAGATGCCCCACTTCATCGACACGCCCGCCTCGTCGAATTTGTATTCCAGCGTTTTGTAGCGGAAATAGAGCGGAAGAAAAGCAACCGGAAAAATCGGGCCAGCAAAGGCCGCACACAATGCGTAATACTTCAACAAGACGGGTTCCGGCCGAGTGATTGACTGCGGATCAAAGGGCAACTGTGAGGGTTGGACGATTTCGCTCATGGATATTTTTTTCGGTATGTGACTTTCGTAAGTTGCTGGATCGAAGTAACGATTAGAAACCACTAGGATAACATGCTTGGTTCGCGACGACGATTGTTGGTTTGAAAAAACCGCCAGGTTGAATCACAACTTAAGCCGAGTCACTGGCGACTCGAATCGGCGGCGAATAAATAGACATTTTTCCTCGGGACCCAACCAGACTCGGGAAATCGCATCGCTTTGACTCGGACCCATTCGCCTCGCTGGTCCAATAGTTCGACGCCCTCCCCCATGGATAGTTTTCCGACAATGGGAAACGTCGAGCCATCCGATTGTCGCAGTTCCGTTTCGAGATTGGTCGCCACGCCATCCGCCGCGAAAAAGTAATTGTTTGAAAGGGCAAGTGAAAGCGTTGTCAAAATAAATAGGGCGCCGCTGCACATTAATAGTCCGTAAAATCGTGGCCGTGTAAAAAGCAACCGCCAGCCGACCAGAGACCACGTCACGCACCAACTGATAACCGCCAGCCACCAAACCCAGCGAGCAGGAATCCAACGGTTCCAACCGACCAGGTGGCTGCCGAGTGAACGCCAATCCATTGTCCGCAAAGCCAGATTTTTGGGCGGCGATGCCAATTGGCCCCGCGCATGTAACAAATTTTTGACAGCCCCATTTTGGTAGGCATTCCAGCGCAAGGCTTGTTCGTAGCTGGCAATTGCCAATCCCAATTCATGGACTTGCAAATAGGCATTGCCAAGATTAAACATTAATTCGGGGCTGTGGATTCCGTCGGTCGCCACCGTTTGGTATTTGGCGATCGCCGCAGAAAATTTCTCACTGGCTGCACCGGCATCAGTTGACCTCAGCTCGAGCGCTTGGGCATACAAATCGTTTGCTTCGTCCAAAATGGTTCGTTGCTGATCAATGTTGAGCGTCATTGATGTTGACTGGGCCATCGCAACCGAATCTTCTGTCGCCGCCAGAATCGCCACACTCAGCACAAACCAGGAGATTGTTCGTGACAGAACAGCTCCTGGCAGTCCGCTGCCCGCTTCGACCCGATCTCGTGAAAATTGGCGTACTGCAACGATGGCGGCAGATTTCAATTCGTCCGTGGATACTGAGTCGAGCAGGCTATAGGCGGCTTGATGGCAACGACTGACAACGTCCGCAATTGCTGGGGGCATCGAAGAACCAGACAGTTCCTGGATCGCGACGGCAATTTCGCCAGGTGATTTCGCCCGCCGAATCGCCGCAATTGTTTTTGGAACCGGTTGGCGAGACCGCAACAATTGCCACAACGCGCCACGGCGGGTCACGATGATCAATAGTCCACATAGCAGCGGTGGTATCGCCAACAGGAGCCAGTCGAACGATTGTTTTGGAATTGCGTTGGTCAAAATGGAATCAGTCGAAACATTCCTGAGGTCGGGTTGACTCCGGGCGGTCGCATCGACAGTGCCGGAGACCGTGTCAGAGGAATCGCTTGACGGCGATCGCTCTTTGGTTCTGGTATTGCTCACAATCGAGTCCAACGCCAGCAGATCGGCGCGCTTGACTCGAATCGAAATCGGTTCACTGAATACAGTTTCGAATTGTTCCGTTTCCGGATTGAAAAACGAAAATGGAATCGGCGGAATTTGTCTGATTCTCTCACGACGAGGGCGAATGGTCGTCGTAAACAACTTTGCGTCGTCTTGTACGAAACCGGCCAATGCGTCATCGTCCACTTTGAAATCATCGGTCAGCGAGGACAATGTCGCCAGCGGAGGAGCCTGCACCAATTCCATCGGACCGTCGCCTTGCAAAATCATCTGCAAGGTTATCGGCGCACCAGCGGTCACCTCGGTCGGTTGGGCTTGCGCAACGATGCGATACTCGCCGACAGCCCCGCGGTAATCGGCCGGTCGACCCACCACTGGCACATCAATCACTGCCACTGCCGGTCGAGCAGCCGTTACGGCAATCGGGCGAGTCGCCGTTACAACTAGCGATTTGCGGTTTCGTGGTGAGTCGCGAAAAGGTTCTTGCATCAATGTCGATCCAAAATCATCGTCGTCACCAAATAGCGAAAGTTGATTTCTCGCCTCACCTAACTCAGTTGGATAGTTGGCAACGATTTGGACATCTCCCACGTCAATTTTTCCAGGTCGTTGCGGGTAAACCGTCGATTCGATTTCGTATCGATAATACTCGGTCGATTCCCCAGCAGCGTTCATGCGGGAAACTTCTTGACCGGTAAGACGTTGGTTGTTCGTCAACAATTCCTCCAACCGCTGTTGGAAAGGACCCCAATTGCTGCTTGCGGCCATCAGCTGCCACATGTTGGCCTCGGTAAGTTTTAGATTGCGGGTTGGATCGACAAACGGTTTTAGCCAAAACTTGAGTTTCAGTTTGACTGGCTGTCCGACATAGACCGGTTTGTCGGGCCCCGCAATTTCCACGAACATGAGGTCACCCGTTTCACTAACGGCCACATCGAATTGATATTCAGGCGTTGATTTCTCGCGCCCATCAAACGTGAATTTGATGGGCGGGATGGTGAAAGTCCCGGCGCGGCGCGGAGTGATTTGACAATTAAACAAGACGGACGAACTTTCGCTGCGCCGCCCGTTGATAATGCTGAGCCGCGAGCTTCGAGCCGGAGTGCCGGCCAATTCCAAATCCAAGCCATCAACGTCCGGCAGTTGCGGCGAATCAATTTCTTTTGCGTCCGAAATCTGAATCTGCAACATGATCGGCTGGCCAACATATGTCCGCTGGTTGGAGAGCTGCGATTCGAGAGTCTGAGCGCACAGGACCGGAACGAACAGACTCGTCCAAAACAGGACGAGAACAAGCAAAAGGTTATGATTCTTCATCGGGGAACTTGTCATAAAGACTCCTTACCAATCTTTATCGACGCGCAATCGCCGAAACTGTGATTGCTGGAGCTGCTGTAAACGGCGTCGCAATTCACGATCACGTACGGCTTGCAACATTTTTTGTGCTTCCTGTTGAGTCATCGTTTGGTCATCACGCAGTATCTCGCTGGAGGGAGTCGCTGGCTCGGTTGTCAGTGGCGATTGCTCGTTCAATGACGACAGTTCTCCAGCTGGCGGGGGAGCTCCGTTTTCCTTCGACGCCGCATCCTTCGGTTTACCATCCTCAGCAGGTGTACGATCCTGTTTCTGATTCGAGGGCTTCGATTCATTCGAAGCGGATTTTGGCGGAGAATCAGGAGCTTGGTTTGAGGGGTCCTGTTTTTGATCTGGATCGGGTGTTTGTTTAGGTTCTTGGGTTTCTTCAGCTGGTTGGTCGGATGATTTGTTTTGTTCCGACTCCTGCTGTTTGGACTGATCTTCTTTGGACTGATCTTCTTTGGATTGGTCTTCTTTGGATTGGTCTTCTTTGGATTGGTCTTCTTTGGATTGGTCTTCTTTGGATTGGTCTTCTTTGGATTGATCTTCTTTGGATTGATCTTCTTTGGATTGATCTTCTTTGTGATCGTTTTGAAGTTGATCGATCAACCGATTCGCTAATTCAATATTGGCTCGCGCATCGGAGTCGGTGCGGTTGATTTGTAAAGCTTTGCGATAGTTTTCAATAGCGGACTCCAGCTGTTTGCGCGCGGCCGCCGGATCCTGTTCAAGTTTCTGAATCGCCTCGGCGAAATCGGCGTTTCCCAAATTGTATCGTGCTTTTGCTGCCAACTCGGCATCTTCGGCCGCTGCGACTTCCGTAAAAAGCTGGCGCGCAATTTCTATATCACCGTGTCGATAACGGGCGATCGCCAGGTTATAAGACAGGCTTGGATTATCGCCGTCCTGCGAAATTGCCTGTTCGAGCAGCCGGATTCCGGTGGCATAATCGCTGGCACGAATGGCGGCATTGGCATTAGTTGTTAAATCAGTGATCGAGTCATCGGCTCGAGAACATGTGGCCCCGGCCGAAATCATCAACCACGATGTTCCCACTAGCATTGCGACATTGGCGAGTCGTTTCATCGTCAAGCTACCTTTCTGGATTTGGATGTCCGACCGATGACGTTTGGTTCCCGAAAGTTCCGCTGAATTCGTCGGGGCCAAGTCGATATCAGTACCTCGATCACCGAACAGGCTACCGCCGCACCGAGAAACCACTGGTACCGCGGTGTATAGACATTGACTCGTGCGGCTTGGAAATCCTGTTGATCTATACCGGCAATAAACTGTTGATACACGGCTGCCATATCCACCTGTTTGGTTCCGGCCGGAATAAAGGCTCCGTCTGTCAGGGTGGCGATCTGTTGAAGAATTTGACCATTGAGTTTTGATCGAACGGGTTCGCCTTGATGTTCCAAAAATGACTCACCGCGCTCGCGAGTAGCCAACGGAATCAACGCGCCTTGGGACGCATCACCAAGTCCAATCGTAAAAATTCGTATGCCGTATTCCTGATGTACTTTTTTAGCTGTCTCCAGTGGTTGGCTTTCATGGTCCTCTCCATCGGTGATCAACACAATCGCTTTGTGGTCGGCAGTTTTTTCCAGGAATGATTTGGCAGCCAAATCAATCGCCGCGCCCAAATTGCTACCGCCTCGATCGAGGTTGTGTGGTCCGACTTCATCCAAGATTTGTTTGAAATCTTCATAATGATTTGTCAACGGAGTTTTGCGGCGGGCTTCTCCGGCGAAAATTACCAACCCGACTCGGTCACCCTTCATTTCATTAACCAGATCCCTAATATCCTGTTTGGCTCGCTCGAGTCGATTCGGTGAAAGGTCTTCGGCCAACATACTGCGCGAGACATCCAGCGCAAAAACCACTTCGATCCCCTTTTGCGGAACGTCGCGCCAGGTTTTTCCCCAGCGAATATCGATCAATCCAATCACGATTCCAATCAATGAAGCCAACGTCAGCAGCGTCGAGATCCGCCCCCGGTAACGGCCGGCAGATGGCAGCAATGTCGCAAGCAAATTGGGCGAAGCAAATTGGGCCAGCGCGCGGCGATTTCGCAAGGTCGCGATCAACGCGACCAGCGTCAGACCCGCAACCAGCCAAAGCCAGGACAGATTTTCGGGTTGTCCATATTGAATATCCATCGTCGAATCAAGCTCCCAACTCGCGAAAAACAACCTGTTTGAGGGTAAACTGCAGACCCAGTAATAGGAGTGCCCACACGGCAATCGGTGGTGCTGACCACGATCCCAGTCGAATGGGCTGAACGGCTAATTCGCGGTAGTCGATAAAGCTCCGCGCCTCAACTTCGGATTTTTCCAGTCGATCAATTTCCACGTAAATTTGCTCGAGTGATTGCGTATCGGTCGCTCGAAAATATTTCCCACCAGTGGATTCAGCAATCTTTGTGAGTGTTACTTCGTCGATGTTGACGTCCATCCAACGAAGCGTTTCACGACCGGAAAATGGATCCATCACAGGAACGGGTGCTTGACCCTTCGTCCCAACGCCAATCGTATATACTTTAATTTCGAAACGACTGGCGAGTTCGGCCGCTTGAATTGGATCCAAATCGCCAGCATTATTCTCACCATCGGTCAACAGAATTACGATTCGACTCTTGACGGGCTGTTTTTGATTTTTGTTAAGCGCTGCCAGTTTTTCAATTGCCAGGCCGAGCGCATCGCCAATCGCAGTGCCGTCTTCGCTACGTTGATCGACGATTTGAGTTTCGTTCAATTGGGCAACTAAAAACGCATGGTCCAACGTCGGCGGGGTGATCCCATCGGCTTGTCCCGCAAACGTGATCAACCCGATCAAGTCGCTGAACCGTCCGGCGAGTTGATTTTCTCCCAGTACGAATCGTCCCATCACATCTTTGATTGCGGTTAGGCGATTGACCGGTTTTTCCTGAATCTGGAAATCCATCGCCCGCATACTGCCACTGCGATCGACGACCAGTTCGATGGCAATTCCCTCCGTGTTAGCCATCGTTTGTTGGCGACCCTCGCGCGGTCCGGCCAAGGACACGATCAACGATCCGAGCGCGGCCAATAGCAGTGCCGGTGGGAGCCACATCATTCGTTGTCGCCAGGAAGGTCGGATTGAACGAGCAAAATCAGTGGTGCTAAACGACACCGCATTGCTACTACGCACTGCCCACATACGCCACGCCAGAACAGGAAGCAATGCCAATAACCACAAGACCCAAGGATGATGAAACATCAGTTTTGCCTCCGAAGCGCCGGAAGTTCTTGTGGAGCAACTGCGGGTAACTGACCCCGATCGCGTGGCAATAAAGTAGTTTCCGTCACGAATGCTTGGGCCTGATCCAAAGCAGCGTTCATACGGTTTTGCGCTGGCAAATAACTGGCAAACTTGATTTGATCGACTTCCGACAGGAATTTCCCTAACTCCTGTTGTTGCTGGGCGGTCAATCTGGGATCCGACTGCACGTGCCGCAAAAATTCAGTGGTCGTTTGTTGCGGCGCGGCGATTGCGAACCGGCGCTGAATGTACTGACGTAACATATCGGCGATCGCCGGTAGAACGAAAATCTGGTCGCCGCGCGCAAATGCCTCCGAGGCCTTTAGTTCCTTCAGCTGTGAGCAAATCCAACGTTCCGGCGAATCGTGATTGTTCCGGCGACGCAGCAATACGGCAATCGCGATGGCTGCCAATACTGCGGTTCCTATACCGACTCCAACCAGCCATCTTTGATTGCCGAGTGGCGGTCGTGGAATGTCGACGATGTCTTTGAGCTCGCGAAAAGCCAATGGATCGCTTTGGTCGGTAAGCAGACTCCCCACTTCGATCGAAATCGGGACCGTGACCACCGGCTGTCCATCGACTTGAATTGTGGTGGCTGGGATTTGCAACGGACCAGTTTTCAACGTCTCCAATTGATACCTGCGGGTCCAGCTTCGATGGTCATCGACTGGGATATCAAATCGATCCGCATGAGAGTTGACTTTAAACGGCCCGATTGTCTCCGGGGAAGGTGGAAAGAGAACTCGCGCGCCGGTGGGCACGATCGCAGTAATTGTCAACTCAAATGGATCCGCGATCTGAATTGTCGAGCGATCCACGACCGCTGAAATGTGGGGTACTCGCGAATCCTGTTGAAGCCCCGACGGAATTTTGTGAGGACTGGCCATGGCTCGGTTCAAGGGGATCAAGCACCCGGCCATCACAAGCAGCCAAATCGCCAATCGAAACACACCTCGACCAGCATTCGCCAGCATGGCGAAGGTCGCCGTCAGTCGGGAACTGGCTGGTATCGTAAGTGTCATAGGGGAAAACATCCGGCGAGCGATCATCGTTTCGATCGCGAATTCTTGACTTTTTCTCGATACCGAAAAAATTTCTTGAGGGGTTCCACAAAGTCTTCACCCGTCCAAACCTGGATTGGGGGCATTCTTAAGCGTTTAAATAACAAGTCGCGCTGAGCGGCGGAATCCCGCGCAAATGTTTCATAATGTTGGCGATTTCGGCGGCTGGCCGAATCAAAGACAATCGTCTCCCCAGTCTCCGCGTTGCGCAGTCGCATCAAACCCAAATTCGGCATCGAAAACTCTCGGCGATCAGCAACCACAACGGGAATAACATCATGTTTTTGGCTGGCAATCCGCAGTGATTTTTCGTAACCCGTGGTCAAAAAGTCGCTGATGATAAATACGACGCTGCGACGTTTGCTGGTGCGAGACAGATGTTCGAGGGCCAATTTCAAATCCGTCCCCTGCCCGATGGGTTGCGTGAACAGAATATCGCGAATGATTCGCAACCCGTGCCGCGAACCCTTGGCAGTCGGAATAAAGGCTTCGATGCCATCGGTAAACAACGTCAAACCGACTTTATCATTGTTCTTGATCGCGGCGAAAGCCAACGAAGCTCCGAGCTCGGTAACCAATTCGCGTTTCGTTTGATAGTTTGTCCCCAGCCCTTGCGAGGCGCTCAGGTCGACCAGCAATCGCACGGCGAGTTCACGTTCCTCTCGAAAGAGTTTGATGTAGGGCTCGCCGACTCGGGCGGTCACGTTCCAGTCGATCGCCCGCACATCATCACCGACCTGGTAGGGACGGACTTCCTCAAACTCGATACCGCGTCCCTTGAAAGCGGAATGATATTGTCCGCCGAGCATTTCATCGACCAGATGCGACGTGCGAATTTGGATGCGACGGATTTTCTGGATCAGTTCGCGAGGCAACATGCGGATAGTTCGTCGGGATTATTTTGAACTTTGGAAATCAATGGTTTGGTTGGCCCAGCCATTAGGGCACGCGGATCTGTTTGACAATTTGGTTGACGATATCATCGGTGGTCTTGTCTTCAGCTTCTGCTTCGTAAGTCAAGATGATTCGGTGTCGCAACACATCGAGGGCAATTTCTTTCACATCCTGAGGCATCACGTAGCCGCGGCCTTCCAAAAACGCATTCGCTTTCGCGGCCAATGTCAAATTGATCGTGGCACGCGGCGAGGCACCGAATTGAATCAGGTCACGCAGGGGTAGTCCATATTGTTCGGGGCGACGAGTCGCCAGGACCAGATCTACGATGTACTCTTGCACTTTGCGATCGACATAGATCTCGTCGACCAATTCTCGGGCATGGATCAATTGAGCTGGATTCATAACCGGGTCAATAGCATGAACTGGCCGGGTTTTCGACATCCGTTGAAGGATTTCCAATTCTTGATCGCGGTTTGGGTAATCGACAATCACTTTCAACATGAAGCGATCAAGCTGGGCTTCGGGCAATGGATAGGTTCCTTCCTGTTCAACGGGGTTCTGTGTCGCCAGTACCAGGAAAGGATCAGGCAACTTGAAGGTTTCGCTGCCAATGGTAACCTGTCGTTCCTGCATCGCTTCGAGCAAAGCACTTTGGACTTTCGCGGGTGCCCGGTTGATTTCATCGGCGAGAATCAGGTTCGAAAAAAGGGGGCCTTTCTGAACCGCAAATTGCTGATCTTGCGGTCGATAAATCAGCGTGCCGATTAGGTCGGCCGGTAGTAAATCCGGTGTGAATTGCAGACGTTGAAAATCTGTGGCGATGGCCTTGGCGAGGCTGGCGACCGCCGTGGTTTTGGCCAGTCCCGGCACGCCTTCAATCAGCAAATGGCCGTTAGCCAACAGGCCGATCAGCATCCGACGGATCAAGCCTTCCTGTCCGACAATTACCTTGCCGATTTCGTCCATCAATTGATGAAAGGGTGCGCTAGCGGCAGCAATTTTGGCCGTTAATTTTTCGATTTCGTTGTGAGTCAGTGAATTTTCCATTGGAGCGCCGCGAATTTTTGTGTGAATTGGGAACTACGACAAATTTGCACCCCAGTTGTCAGGGAGAAGCAGATTGTATGCCAATGGCATGTTTTTGCGCTCGCGGACGGGGGAAAATATCTCACGCAGGAGTGTTTTTTTGGTGCGGTGATTAACGGAATCGGCTCGCGCTCAAAATTCGCCGAATCTAGTCACAGACCCATCGCATCCAGGACTCGACCCCCGGCACACGAAATCGATCCATCCAGCGAAACAGCATCCAACAACAGACCAGAAAAACGGTGGCCAGGAGTACGGCGATTGGGACCGTCGTCGCTTTCTGCCAAAACTGAGTCGGGTCGTGCCCGGTGGCAATGGCGTAAATCCACAGCGGCCAAAGGTGCGCGATATGGTGCAGGATGTAAGCCGTAAAAGAATGGCGGCTGAAGGTAGCTCCGAACTTTTTCAAGCCACTAAATCGGGTCGGCGAGCCGGTTTGATCCAACCAACGGCAGCTGCCGCAAAAGCTGAATAACGCGAATCCAATCGTGGCCAACAAGTACTCGCTACTGGGCGGAAACATCGTCCAGGCTTTGGGCCAAGTGGTGGGAAACAGTTGCGGTGAAAAATATCGCGATGCTATTGCTGCGGCCGCCAAGATCACCATCGCCATTCCAATCAGGAATCCAGTTCGCAACACGCGTTCATCCGGCAGCTGTTCGCGGGATGTACCGAACACGAACGTCGCCGTTACAAATCCCAGCAACGGGACGACGATCCATGGCAACACCGGAAAATAACCGACCACCAGATAGCCTTGAATCACGTCAGTCAACGTCAGGTCCGGATCAAAGTAACCTTGTGTCCAAAACGCCGGCCAGTCGGCAGCCGCTCGAGCCGATGGACTGATCAGGACGATCATTGCGCAAAAAAGTAGGGTGATCATCACGGGCACTCGTCGCGCGAAATTGAGCGCGATAATGCCCGAGCCAATCAGAGTCAGGACATCCCAGTTGAAAACGTCTTCTGGCAGCCAGACCAGAATATTGAAGGCGAATCCGACCCCAAACAAAAACAGTCCGCGTCGAACCGTAATTTTGGAAATCGTGTTATCGGCAATGCCGCGGGTCAGTTGACCGTTGAGCCACAAACGAAAGCTGATTCCCGAAAGAAACATGAATAGCGGAGCTCCCAGGCCGGCGAACTTGGGTGAATACCCGGCCAGGTTTTCACAAAAATGCACAAACACCATTACAAAAATGGCCAGCGTGCGCAGCAGATCGATGGAGGAGTATCGCATGAACTAACTGCTGGCTGATCCGAGAAACTCGATCAGGGAGATTATCGTTTGAATCAGCAACAACACGATGATCGCCCACTCGAGATGATGGCCGGTGCGTGCCACCATGAAATCGCTCGCACGCTGGCTGCACAGTTCATAGATGCGCTCTTGCGCTTCCAGTTTTCCATTCATCAATTCCAGTCGTTCCGCCATTCGCGTGCGTTCTCGCAGGCGCTCCCCGATCTGGCTGGCCAGCGTCGGTGGATGGACATGGGGAACCAGCACTTGAGGTGCCAGTCTGACAAATCGTGTCCGCCAGGACAGCACGGTTTGAAAGCGTTTTAACAATTCGGCTCGACGAGGGACGGCACGTTCGTCGAACTCAAAGGCGAGCACCGAGTCCGTTTGAAGTTGGTCCCAAGCACCATCGATAGATTGTTCGAGCGACCGCAATTCTGCTTCGAAGAACGATGCCGCCACAATTGCCCGGCTAACGGAATCCATTCGCTCGGGGGGCGCAAACACGACGATTCGGTTTGGTCGCCAGAGAATTTGTGTGCCTTGCAAGGTGAGCAAAACCGCCTTGACCGGCTCACCGCCATGCGTCGACTCGGATTCCAATTCGTGTTGCAGTCGTTGAACCAACTGCGAGCTGTCCGTGTTCAAGTGTGGGATTGTGATCAATACCAAGTTGCCCGTCGACGCGGTCATGGTTGGCAGCTGTGTGGGCGCTATTCGGTGGTTGAGCATGGCTTTGGTTCGCGAACCGTCTCCCAACTCCATCCAGATCGATGAGTTCGTCGAGCTCAGCATTTGGTCCGAGACAAACTGAAGCTCCAGGATCTCGGAACCCGCAGGTAATCGTAGTGGATCGGTTGGCATGAATTGAGCTAGATTCATCACCGTGTCACCGCGCGAGCCACGGCCATTGCAAGGTTGGATGGGAAGAGTCGATTTCAGATCAAGTTGTGTCACGTTTTATTCCAGCGGGTTCATTGATAGTTGCGGCGATCCATTCGGCCACATAATAGGCGGAGTCGAGTACCCCGTTAAGCGTCGAGTCAAACAGGTAGTCGCCGACAACAAAAAAATTCGGATGATTGACCGGTTCGGGTTGGTGACGAAGGTCCAGCGAGCGCGGTATTAGTCCGCCGGGAATCGCATTGACGGCTCCGATCCAGCGATGAACACGTCCCTCCAAAAAAAGTTCGGTTCCGAACTTTAATTGCATCGGCAATGAATCGAGGGCTTGTTGAATCAACTCGGCATCGGTCAACTCAGCGCGTTCCAGCGCGGATTCACCTCCTACCAGCCAACCCAGGATGCCATATTCCGAATCCGTGTTGCGCGAGGATTCATCATACAAACAGCACCCCCCCAATTGATCCAACATGCAATAGGATTCGCTCCAATGACCGTTCCAAAACGGGCGGCGAAACAGAATCGTGATCCGCAGATAATGGGCTGGAAAATCATAGTGCGCAATGTGTTGCTGCATTGCCGACAGCAATACCGGGCTCTGGTAATCGATCTTGTCCAAGGCGTCGTGAGGAAGTGCGACGACGACGAAATCAAACCTGTTTTGCCGAGATTCACTTTGATAACGAGAGTCAATATCGAAACATCCCGTATCGTCGCGACGGATTTGGGACACTCGTTCGTTCATCCGAATTGTCGCCTTGATTCGGCGGGCCAAGCTCTGAGGTAGCAGTTCATTGCCGCCATCAATTCCGTACAACTGCATATACGCTGGGTCATTCATCAAATAATTTTGCAGTCCATACTCCGCGCTGGTTCGAGCCGGTTCGGTGGCTAAATCGCTGTGAATCAAGTGTTCAACGAACTGTCGAGCGGCCGGCTCAGCGATGGTTTGCAAAACCGCGTCAAATCGGCGATCGGGATCGGAGACCGGAACGGTTTCCGTACCACCCGACCCAAAAAACTCGATTGGCGACATCTGATCGCGAGCTACCGAGTGGAATTGCCGAAAGGCATCATGCGCCGCGGTGCCCAGGTGACTTCGAATGTCATCGAGATTGCCGAGGAACTCGCCGTTCATCAGCACCGAACTGCCACCCATCGGTGACATCGGTAATCCCAATTCGGCAATCAACTCCTTCAGCGGATCTTCGTCGACTGGTGAGTAATCATAAAACTCGGCGGCGCCTGCTTCGTATTGCATTGGAGCAGTTTCAAAACAGGGAGTCAGGATTTTTCCACCCAAACGATCGCTCATTTCGAAAATTGTAATGTCGATCGGGCGGTTAACATACTTCTGCAGCAGATAGGCGGTCATCAAGCCGCCCGGTCCGCCGCCGACAATTCCGATCTGCGGCAGTCGGCCAAGCGAACTCTCCATTAGGGGACAAGCAGGAAGTTTATCGGTCGCGGGAGGGTAATGGATTGGATTCACAAAAATACGTTTTTCGAGGGGCTTCAGGTCATGCTCGGTGTTTAAACCATGACCCGGTTCACAGGTATCGCCCAAATTCTCTCATAAAGTCAAAAAACCCAACAAGCCAAACGAAAAACGTGGAGAATTCCATCCTTACATTGCGTCCAAAAGCTGATTCACGATCGCAACTTTTCCTGGCAACAGTTGTGAATAATTACCATTGGGATTGGCCACCAATTGATTGACGAACAACGATTCCCACACCGTCGCCCAATCTTCCAGGGCGTTGAAAGTACCATAGGAGCGAGCGAAGGGACTGCCGTTTCGATACCACCAGGTTCGACGCTGAACATCGAATGATTGAGAATTTGGATTCCAGACTCGATCAAACGCTTCTTCCGTCTGGGCGATTGCGCGAGTAAATCCGGCGCCAGGGTCCGTGATGGTCCAGCCACTTTCGAAGGCAAAGGCAATCCAGCGCGATGCGCCAGCGGGGACCCTTTGGTTGATTTCAAAATAGGAATCCCAGGAGTGTGATATTTCATGAATTATGCTCAACGCTGCCCATTCGCTATCAACTTGACTGGATTCGCTCCAATTAGAAATGGAATACTTGCGAGTGTAGGTTTCCGAAGTAATCGTCCCAGTTGTTGTCCAGGTACCCGACCACTGCCAGTCATTTCGCGCTCGAACGCCAGCACCCAACGAACCAGCCGTTTCCAGGTAGATCGACATTGGATTCGCGGCCAACGTATCCTTGAAAACCGTGGTGCTGCCTGTGCGATGGTGCAGTGCCCGCAGCCCGGCATCGAGGGCTTCGATTTTCGTATCCGTCCAACCGCTGGTGGAATCGAAAAAGAAAATTTCTGCGTCGAGGCTGGTGACATCGGCGGCGGAGTCAGTGTTGTTTAACAGGAATCGATCGGCGCCGGCCCCGCCATTGACGACTTCATTGATTCCATAACCGGCAAACAGACCATCTTCGCCAGCTTCTCCCAACAAGATATCAAACCCACTGCCGCCATACAGCGAATCATTGCCATTACCGCCTGCTAGAAAATCGTTCCCGCCATATCCCTGGAGGACGTCGTCGCCCTCGTTGCCGAATAGAACATCAGCGGAATTGCCACCACGGATCGTATCGTTGCCGGCTTGTCCCTGAATTCGATTCTCGCCTTGACCACCAGCGATGAAGTCATTGCCATTGCCTCCATAGAAGATATCCAGACCACTTTCGCCGATTAGCACATCATCGCCATCGCCCCCGGAAACCAGATCCGCATTCGCGGTTCCGGCACTGCCGGCAATTCCCCCGGCGTTGCTGTAGACGCGATCATTACCGCTGCCGGCATACACACGATCGATACCATCCCCGGCGTGGATCTCATCAGCCTGGGTCCCTCCAAAAATGATATCATTGCCCGCATCACCGAAGATCAAGTTAGGTCCGGTTGCGCTCCCGTAGATTGCATCGGCTCCTTCTCCCCCTCGAATATTGTCGGTGCCACTGATTCCAACCAAGAAATCCGCGCCGTTGCCTCCGCGCAAAATGTCGTTGCCGGGCCCGCCATTCAAGCGATCGACATGCGGGCCTCCCACCAAAGTATCATTCCCCGAATTTCCGAACATGCGACTCTGAATGTCGGTGTTGTTCGTAAGCGTATCGTTTCCTGCATAACCGAGGAACAACAACTTGCCGACATTGGGCCGGGGAAAATCGAAATTCCCTCCCACAGCAAATGTAACCCGAATCGTTGAGCTATTAAGGATCGATGCAGTCGCGACATCGTTGCCTGCATTTCCGGCGATAAACAAATCCCCAGTTGAATTATCCAGAAAAACTGCCGCCAACATCTGACGATGTTCCAACACGTCAAAACTAAACTGATTGCGTAATCGAAGCGAGCTTCGAATCGCTGGTTTGCAATGCGGAGAATTCGACGCGGCGACATCGTGGAGCAGCTGCTGCATAAACTGGGGAAAAGACATTTTGGCATTGACCAATAATGGGAGGGAGTCTGGTGAGCTTGTCGGGGGAAGTGGACAAGGCATCGAACCGATGTCGACAACCGAGTGCCGGCTAACAACAAACACGTTCGATCAAAACTCTCCGTCAGAGAACCAAGATGCTTTGCTTAGAGAAGAACATTATACGGTGATCAATCATCGCGGCAATTGCAGTTTTATCCAGCAAATAGGGCCGCTAGCCCAAGTATTCCGTTCGAATTCGTGACACCCCGACACGTTACTTCGAACTTAATCCTTAGCGCCGATTTCACTTTTACCGCGTGCTTCCAAAGCATCGAGAATGGAGCCCAGCAATTGTTGTGTCTCGATTGGCTCCGTTGCGCTGGCGTTATACCGATCGTATTGCTGCAAAATTTCTTCGCGAGTCAGAAGTGTACCGCCGGTGTTGATTGCTTGCGAAAAAGCTTCAGCCGCTTTTCGGCGTTCTTCCAAAGGCAAACTGCTTTGACCAACAAAATTCAACAATTCTCGTTGTGCTAACGGTGTACCCAGTTGACGCAGTATCTGGCTGCTCGGTTCAGCGAACCCTGGCAAATACAACATGCGGGCCAATTCGTCTTGATATTTACCCAGATCATAAAAGCGATACTGTTGCCGATCGTTGGAAATTTGATTCAACCACTGGATCGCGGTAGTCGCATGCCGGCGACGGTCAAGTTCGGTAACGGGCCAGGGATTGGCCAACGCGAGCAACCGCTGCACATGTGAGGCGACCTGTTGTGGTTCAAGGGAAATCGGCATGGTTGTGAAAAAGGGATCGTCCACGACCATCCGTTGCACGCGCGCGCCGTGCTCCATATCCCGGACCAGTAATCCGATCGGTAGCCGTTTGGTGCGCAGGTCTTTTCGCAGCTGCTGAATTAACTCGGCGTAATCCGGTTTGTCGAGCGTATCGGTAATCAACAACAGTTCGAGATCGGGATCTCGAATCGCCGCGTCAAAAAACTCCCGACTCGAAGTGACTGATTTCCCGAATAGGCCCGCAGTTTGCAACGTGGCTGCATAGGTTTGCGCCATGTCCGGTCGGTTATGTCCCACCAGTCCCGCCCCGCGGTTCTCGCTGCTGGCCAGATAAACCCCCAACATTAACATGAAGCTACTGCCGGAATAGGCGCTTTGCGGGTCGAGTTTAGAGATCGCTTGAAAAGCGGCAAACTGCAAATGTCGATCCCCAAGTTGGATCGCTTGCATCAACGGACGCGTCTGTTGTGTGCTGCCCAATAACAGATCGGCGCTCCCTATTTCCCCCAACAGTTCACAACACGCAATTGCCGCCGGAATCAGATTCAGCTTCAATGCTTCGGCCAGCAAAGCCTCAATTTCCAGGGCAGCCGCACTGGGAAATCGTTTCATCAAAGCGTCAACATCAACGGCGCTGCTCGGCCCGGCGACCCGTTTGGCAAATTCCAGTTGAGTCAACAAATAAAGCGCCCGGTTGCGCGGCGAAGCTGGGCTTATTTCAAACAGATCGGTGGCAATTTGTGCAGCGGAAAGTCGCATGGCCGTCGCTGACGAAACCACGATCGGCGTTAGTCGATTCGACTCTGTGTCCCATTGCCAGACGGAAATCGTTCCGTCCATAACACCAATGAGCTGTCGCCGGCCCAGCAGAAAATCTTGTGCGCGCTGATAAAAGCGGTCTTCAACATAACCAGGATCCGCTGGCAAACGTTCACTCGTCATCAAGGAATCGAGCGCGACGCGACGAAGCGATTCAGGCAACAGCGGCGACAAATAGGTCCGCATCATCGTATCGGTCGCTTCGGCAGAACGATAATGTCCCAACGCCCGAACAGCTTCCGCCTGCACCAACAGGTTGTTCGCCCGTGCAGCGCCCAGCAGTGGTGCGATGGCATCATCACCGAGAGACCTCAGGGCTGAACGAATGAATGGAAATTCGGCCTGTCGATCGAGTTCGGTAAAAACGGCGATCATTTCGGCAGCGGCCGCGGGGCCAAGTCGCCGCAGTTTGCGAAACGCCTCCGAGCGAGCCGAGCCGTCCGCATCGCTGAGTCGTTTAATCAAATCCCGAAATCGCTCGGGGCTGGAGGCTTGAACGCGGGCTGCGGCCAACACTTGTTTAGAAAACCCGGCACCCTCGGGTTGCATTTCAGTCGCCGCGTGCAGTTCCAAAAAAAAGTCGGTTCCCAATGTCTCATAGAGTTGAAATCGTTGTACATCATTCAACGACAACGCTTGCAACCGCGACAAATAGTAACGCGCCTGATCGTACTGGTCGAGATCGAGCATCGTCCTGAGTGCTTTGGCCAATTCGATTTCTGATTGCGGATTGGCTTGTTCAACAGCGCGAATAATCAGCTGCGTACTCTCGCTCAAGGCCGGACTTATCGCCGGCCGATCGAGCGGCGCATCATTGGACTGGGCGGCCGACGGGGTCGCTGACGGTATGTCGCCAAACGGATTGTCTTGAGCACGGGCGGATTGCGACCCAAACCCACCAACCAGTAACAGGCCGGTGCAAATGAGTTTCACGTAATCAGTTGGAAGCATCATCATGACCGAGGGAGGATCGTCAAAACGGGTGTGGATTCATTAGGCTTGGAACTTCTATGCCGATTGTAATCGACGTTGGAGTTTTATGCTCATCGAGTATGAAATCTGATGAAAATTCTTAAAATTCGTCAAGTTTCCCCTGGAAGGCAGTGTCCGCGCCGCGCCCGGCGGCTGGGTCAAATGCAAACAATATTGAACCTGGCCCAAGTTTTAACCTCCACGGATCACCGATTCGGCAATTGACCAATGACCGGTCTGCCAACCAGACACGGGATTTTGCGAGTTGTACCTGCCGGTCGTGCGGGATTGTAGGATATCGATTGGCGGTTTTCCAAATTGGGAATCACGATTTCGGGATGGGTTTGCCAATTAATGACTCAAAATCATGAAAATGGAGCTCTGCCGCAACCTGGAATCGTACGCCTTCGATGGCACCGCGAATTTTCGAATCGAAATGATCTTACTCGCCGCCGCAAGCGAAATATGAAGAATTTAGAATGATGAAAGCGAAAATCATGTTGATTTGTATTCTTGGGAACTGGCGACGTTGGTTATTTGTTTGTGTGTTGGTTTTACTTTCAGTTGAGAATATCAGGGGGCAAGTCGTCGAATCGAAATTTGACCAATCTCACGTATTTGACGAGGTCACAACGGCTGTGCGTGACGAATTTTGGGACCGTGAATTTAGCAACATTGACTGGCAGGCCACGGCGGCCGGCTTTCGCAAACGGGCAGTCAACGCGAACAGCCATGATGAATTTGCCGAAGTAATGAATGAATTGCTCGGTAACCTCAAAACATCGCACACGTATTTCTTTGCGACTACCAATCCCAAACATTTTCAGCTGTTGGGAATATTCCAGACGGTTGCGCCTGATTCGCAATCCGACCGCTTCACGTTCGATGGAATCGGCGTCGATACCAAAACTATTGATGGAAAAGTATTCGTAAGTTCCGTGTTTGAAGGTTTGCCGGCGGATCAAGCTGGCCTGAGATTCGGAGACGAAATCGTGGCGATTAATTCAACGCCATTCCATCCAATCGGCTCTTTTGATGGGAAGTCCGGACAGGAAGTTGATGTTGCCATCCGCCGGGAAAAAAATGGCCAACCAGAATCGATCCAGGTTCGCGTCGCGTCCTTAAATGGTCGAACAATGTTTGAAGACGCCCTCGAAAATAGCGCGCGGATCATCGAACAGGGCGACCGGAAAATTGGCTACGTCCATGTTTGGAGTTACGCGGGGGCCAAGTATCACGAGCGGTTGGTGCAATTGGTTTTGTGGGGGAAACTTAGTGCTTGCGATGCATTGGTCGTCGATCTTCGCGACGGTTGGGGGGGTGCCAGCCTGGACTATGTAAATTTGTTTCAGAAACCACTGGTCGAAGTCGAATCGCGCCGTCGTGACGGCGAGACAAGCAATTATTCCGGGGTTTGGGGAAAGCCAGTTGCGTTGCTGATCAACGCGGGAACCACCAGTGGCAAGGAACTTTACGCCTTTGCTTTTCAGAAACATCAATTAGGTCCACTGGTTGGTACAACATCCGCCGGTGCGGTTGTCGCTGGTCGCTGCATTCCACTCAGCAATGGCGACGTGTTGTACCTGGCCGTTGCCGACTTGCGGATTGATGGCCAACGACTGGAGGGCGTAGGAGTGCGGCCAGATTATTCCGTTGATCGCCCGATTCCCTTCGCCAATGGCGCGGATGGACAACTGGACAAGGCCATCGAATTATTAGCCCAGTGAATGCAACCGATTCATGGCACGTAAACTCCCCCCAGCTGTCGGGGTTGTTTTTGTCGTTCAATCGTTGGAAATCGCCAGAATGAAACCGATAGTAAAAACCTTGTCGGACCAACGCGTTACCAGGCGGCTCCACGACCGGCTCGGCAGGTAGTTGTTCAACGTTGGAAATATGTTCCAATATCAGCCCCTGCCAAGCGAATTCACGCTTTGTTTATGAAAGGACAATCGATGCCAAATCTCAGTGGTTTAACGATCGGGTTGCTGGTTTTAGTCGGCGTATTGGCGATTCTGTTTCTGTACGGAGTCAGCGTCTATAATGGACTGGTCACGTTGCGGAACCGATTTAAGAATTCGTTTTCTCAGATCGATGTACAACTTAAGCGTCGTTATGACTTGATTCCCAATCTGGTTGAGACTGCCAAAGGGTACATGAAACATGAACAGGAAACTTTGCAGGGAGTTATCGAAGCCAGAAACAAGGCGTTTGCGGCGGGTCAATCGGCAGCAGCAAATCCGGGCGACCCCAACACGATGAAAAATCTGGGGCAAGCCGAATCGAATCTTAACGGTGCCTTGGGCCGCCTGCTGATGATCGCGGAATCTTATCCCGATCTTAAAGCCAATCAAAACATGATGGCGATTCAGGAGGAGTTAACTTCCACCGAAAACAAAGTTGCCTACGCACGTCAGGGATTCAATGATGCCGTAACGCAATACAACACCAGTCGCGAGCAATTTCCGGCTGTCATATTCGCGGGAGCGATGGGGTTTCAATCAGCCCAGTTGCTGGAGATGGAAAATCCCAAAGAACGCGACCCCGTCAAAGTTCAGTTTTGATCTCGACCAATCCGGGAGAGGTGCACCGTGGACTTTTTTGCCAGCCAGGACTTGGCGCGTCGCAATACGCGTAAACTTGTCGTATTACTGATAATCACCATCATCGCGTTGATTATCGCGGTCTATGGCGTCGTAGTTTTGGCGTTTGGATTGCTCCAATCGCGGGATTTCATGCAGGCGGCGATTGATTCCCGATCGACGACCACGAGTTTTTTCTTTTCGGCGAACAACGGGCTGTTGTTTGCTGGCGTGGCGTCATTGGTTATTGCCGTGGTCAGCATTGGTTCGGCGATGAAGGTCGCGCAATTGCGACAAGGGGGCACTTCGGTCGCTAACTTGATCGGTGGCAGGCGTCTGATGCCTGGCACGCAAGTTTTGGCCGAACGACGAATACTCAACGTCGTCGAAGAGATGGCCCTGGCGTCTGGTGTTCCTGTTCCACCCGTTTATGTCCTGGACCAGGAAGACGGAATCAATGCTTTCGCCGCTGGGCAGACAATTGATGACGCCGTAATCGGTGTCAATCGGGGAACGATTGAGAAATTGAATCGGGAAGAACTGCAAGGAGTGATCGCGCATGAATTCAGCCATATTCTCAACGGCGACATGCGGATGAGCCTGCGGATGATCGGCTGGTTGCACGGCATACAGGCGATTGCCTTGATTGGCATGTACATGTTCCGGATTGCCGGACAGATGTCGGGGGGAAGGTCAAGTAACAACAAAGGTGGTAACGTGGCCATTGTGTTACTGGTCTTGGGAGGCGGTTTATTCGCTGTCGGTTCGATTGGATTGTTGTTTGCCAGAATCATCAAAGCGTCGATTTCTCGGCAACGGGAATATTTGGCTGATGCCTCAGCGGTGCAGTTCACGCGCATTCCGGACGGGATTGCCGGTGCACTTAAAATGATCGGAGCGGATGGCCGATCGTCGAAAGTCGTGGCCCCCGACGCCGAGTCGATCAGCCACATGTTTTTTGCCAACATGCAGGGGTCCCTGACCCAGAATCTGCTAGGCACCCATCCCCCGTTAGTCCCAAGAATTCAACGCATTGAACCACGATTCGGCGGTCAGTTCGCCGAATATTTGAAAGTCCGCGCCAAAGCGACCCTGACGCAAGCCGAAGAACGCAGCGAATCTAACTTGGAACGGGCCAAGCAAGGCGATTTCGGTCGGCGATTCGGAACATTCTCGGATGAATTGTCGAAAATGGAAAATTCGATGCCGATGGATTCAGCACTGCTAATTTCCGGTATCGGCACGCCTACGGACGATGATGTCGTCTACTCGCAAATGTTGTTGGGAAATGTTCCCGACAAATTTCTCGATGACTGTCGAGATCTGTTTGTGGCCCGGTGCATTGTGTTCGCGTCAATTTTGGATCCACGGCCCGCAGTTCGACAACTTCAATTGACCGAGCTGTCGAAACAGGAAAAATCAGCGACCGTCGACGAGACGCTGCGACAGGTCGATGTGCTGGCGGGAATTCCTCCTCGATTTCGACTGCCGATTTTTGAAATCATGCAAGGTACCTTGATCGGTATGTCAGTGCCGCAATTTGAGCATTTTCAGCAGTCGGTCAAGCTGTTAATCATGGCCGATCAAAGCGTTTCGATTTTTGAGTTCTTTTTATTGCATCATCTGCTAGTGCACTTGCGTCGCCATTTGGGAATTGGCCTGCCGCCCAAGATTCATTTCGAAACTTTGGCCGGGATCGAAGTCGAAGCGGAATTGTTGTTGTCAGTGGTGGTTCGACAGGGAAACGAAGACGAAACCGCGATGCAAGCTGCGTTTGAGTTGGCGGCTCAATCCGCTGTCAGTGCTGGTCGCGCATTGCGATTTACCGGTGGGCAATGGGATTTTCATGGGCTTAACGGCGCGCTACACAAATTGATGCAGGCCGCCCCGCAAGTCAAAAAAGAATTATTAACGGCGATTGGTGTCGCGATTATCCATGACCAGATGATTACAGTAGCCGAGGCGGAATTGTTTCGAGCCATTGCCGAATCGCTTGATTGTCCGGTGCCGCCGCTTTCGGCAACGAACAAAGCTCCCCGGTGAGCTACCTGTGTCCTGAGCTACTTATTGGTGACGCAGTTTCGGGAAATGGCCGCGCACTCCTAACAGCACGCGGCCATTAAATTGCATCAAGTTGTGATGACATTCCAAACCGGTCCAATTCACCAAACGCTCGCGACTATCCCGGGCTACCTGCTTGGAACGAAACTTCCTCGAACGGCTGAATTACCACCCAACCTTGGCCGATAAACTCCATTTGCAATGACTCGCCGCTGCCGCGACCGAAGAACGATTTCAACGTAGCCTGAACTTTCAAGTTGGGTTGCAAACTGCCCGACCAGGCAATTGTGGCGTTGGGGTCCGTGAAGACCGGTTGTCCGGGACTGACTTGCAACGTCAGGGGTTCAAAATGACAGGTGAATGCCACCATTCCGCTGCCCGTGAGTTTGACATTGAACAAACCGCCGGCCAACATGGCGGTTACCTTTTTCATCATCTTGATGTCCCAATCGACACTGGGCTCGAAGGCCAACAGGTCGTTGCCGTTGACGAATATCGAATCGTTCTGTAGTTGCAGGATGTGAATGGTCTTGCCGCCGTCGGCGAGATAGACCTTGCCTTGTCCGACTGCTTTGGTCAACTTGGCACCTTCGCCGGTAACGGTTTTTTTCAACAAATTGCCGATGCCTTTTTCGAGAATTTTCTCGCGTTCGAATTTTACGTTGCCAACGTACGCCACCATCGAACCCATCTTGGTCCAGATTTCACCATTGAGGTTGACCTCCAACATGCGGGGGTTTTCCAATTCGAACGTACCCTGGCCAAGATTTTGTTCGGCGGACTTTTTTAGAAAATCGTCGAGTGTATAGCGTTGCATGGTTCCTGTCCTTGAGAAATTGGGGGCGGGGTTTGAAAATTTGACGCCAGTAGTTTAGCACACTTGGTCCTGGATTTGTTGGCGGATCGTTTGGAACTGTTGTTTTTCGGCGGGCTAAACCAGTGGAATTTACTCCGCCGCCACGGTAACATGCCACAGTCCGTGATCGGACGATGAGATACGTTTCGGTCTCCAAAATAGGTTGCTCCCAGTGAGAATTGCCATGCCTGACCAACTCCGCTGCTTATGTTGTTTGTTATTCCTGGTCGTTAACTTCACGTTTCATATCGCAACCGTATCGGCTCAAGATACCGAAGAAAAATCAGCACGCAAAAATCCCTCGAAAGAGATTGCGTTGTTGAAGTCCGAGTTTACTAAGAAACTCTCGGTCTTGGCGAAACAGTTTCGTGAAGCAGCGGATGACGAATCCAAAGAAGAAGTCATTCGAAATCGCCGCGAGTTCGAAGTTGCAATCATTGACAAAGTGTTACATTTTACGCGCGATCGACGGGACGCCAACCGAGATATTCGTGATTTGGTTTGGTACATCAACCGTGTTAAGGGAGACGCCCGGAACAAAGTCTACGGCGAATTGACGTCGCTCCATTTGAATTCAGATCGACTGAGTCTACTTGCCCAGGAACTTGGTCGCGACCTGAGTCCAACCGCTCATACGGAAGGCTGGTTGCGCGAGTTGATTGAAAAAAGCTCTAACGAGAAGGTCAAGGGCATCGCCACGTTTGCGTTGGCCACCTATTTGCAAAATGTGAGAGACAGGCCTCAGTTTAACGTTGAAAAAGAATATCTTTCGAATCGGACCGCTGAGCAAATCGACACGGAAATTGAATCGCTGCTGACGATCTGCCTGGAGAAATTCGCGGACGTCAGCGCGGAGAAAAGTACGCTTGGCGAGCTCGCCAACGCCAGGTTATTGACGTCTCAGATCAAGGTCGGGAAACTTGCTCCAGATATCCAGGGAAAAGACTTGGACGATGTTGAGTTTAAGCTTTCCGATTACCGAGGCAAGGTCGTCGTAATTGATTTCTGGGGAGATTGGTGACCTCCTTGCCGGGCGATGTACCCCCACGAGCGGTCGCTCGTAAAACAACTTGCCGACAAGCCGTTCACGTTGATCGGTGTGAACAGTGATGAAAATCTCCAAGTGATTCGTGAAGTGGTCAAGGAGAAGAGTTTGACTTGGAGAAGTTTCCAAAACGCACAGGAGTACGGAGCGATTTCGGACCTGTGGGGGATTCAAGGTTGGCCGACGATTTTCGTGCTCGACCAGGACGGCAAGATTCGATACCGGGATGTCCGAGGCGACGACATGGACGACGCAATCGAAAAATTGTTAAGCGAAATGGGGCATGATGTCACGATCGCGCACGAGGAAGAGGAGCCGAAACCGGAACCGAAAAAGGACGAAGCCGACGATGCGAAGGACAAAAAATCCGACGACGCGAAAGAAGACGATACAGGTGACAAAAACTGAATTGGCTGGCGATACGCTCAATTCTCTCGTTGGCACGTGTTACCCGATTTATTTGACTTCCCCTAATCGTTGCTTCCAAATCGCAATCTGTTGGGCAACCAGGCCAGGGGCGGTCGAACCGGCACTTTGAAATGATTCGACCGCTTGCTTGACACCCAACACCGCATACACGCTTGCATCCAGACTCGGATCGGCCGCTTGAAAAATTTCCAGTGGCAATTGAGCCAGTGATGAGTGGCGCTCGGTCGCTTGTCGCACCAGTTGACCGATTAGATGATGCGCGTTGCGCTGTGGCATGCCCCGTTTGATCAAGAACTCCATCAACGTTGTCGCATCGAGAAATCCCTGTTCCAACCGCGCCGCAATCGAATCGACGTTCAGTCGCGCGCCCGCTACCAACGGTGCCGCTACCGACAAACAGGCGGTCACTGTGTCGACGGCGTCGAACAAGGGTGGTTTGTCTTCTTGTAAATCACGATTGTAGGCCAGCGGCAAACCCTTGGTCAGCATCAACAATGTCTGCAAGCTTCCGACAACACGTGCGGTTTTACCCCGAGTCAGTTCCAGCACGTCGGGGTTGATCTTCTGCGGCATGATCGACGACCCGGTACAAAATGCGTGTGGCAATTGAAGGCAATCGAATTCCGTCGTCGACCACAAAATCCATTCTTCCGCCCAACTACTCAAATGAATCGCAATCGCACTTAAGCAGAACACGGTTTCCAGTACGTAGTCCCGATCGCTCGACGAGTCGATACTATTGGCCACAATTCCGGCAAATCCCAATCGACGGGCCACGTTTTCGCGATCGACGGGCAACGTTGTGCCCGCCAAAGCAGCCGTTCCCAAGCTGCACAAATTCACGCGCCGCCGACAATCCTGCAGCCGATCGCGATCCCGTTGGAATTTCTCAACATAGGCCAACCAGTGATGAGCGGCCAACACGGGTTGAGCACGCTGCAAATGCGTGTACCCGGGAACAATCACCCCGGCGTCCAAATCGCAGCGCTCCACAAACGCGCGTTGCAGATCTGCCAAAAGTCCATCGATGCGGTCGATCGCGTCTCGAACCCACAATCTCAGATCAGTCGAAACCTGGTCGTTGCGGCTGCGGCCGGAATGCAGCTTGCGCCCCGTATCCCCCAGTTTGTCAATCAAGGCTTGTTCGATGTTCATGTGGATGTCTTCCAATTCGACGCGAATGGGAAATGTTCCGGCATCCAGCTGTTGTCGGATATCCAAAAGTGCCGCGACGATCTGGTCTCGCTCTTCGGCCTTCAGAATGGTTTGATCTGCGAGCATCTGGGCGTGGGCAATGCTGCCAGCAATATCCTGCGGGTACAGCCGCTGGTCAAAACTGATACTCTCGGTAAACCGCTCAACCCGTTTATCGACTGCCGCGTCAAATGCACCGCTACGACTGGGACTGGACAAATCTCACCTCGCTCGACAAGCCGACAATTCAAAAAAACAATAATCCAGCCAAATCCTAAGTGCCGTTTCGGCAAGTGTCAAACCGCCTCGGTTGCCCAAACGTCGACTTGCTGGCCGTCCGAATCATTGTTTTGCCAACAGATGGAAATTCGTTGGACGCCGATTTTGGGAAACTGGGCGATAAATGCGGGCCGACTCGATACTTCCATGTCCTTTGAATCGTCCGATGGGTAAACTATGGTTTGTAAACCGAATATTCGCCACTCGTGGGCGACTCCCGTCACGACATAACCCGATCAAGATGCTCCATGAATTGTTTACCATTTGCCAATCCACCAGGTTTAGCGCATTCGATAGTCGCCGGGGTATTTTTCGTCTGGAATGCGACACTGTCGCCGTCAGTTTGGTCGCAGGATCAACCGGCATCGCCCCCTGAAACTCAAATCGTCCAAGCGACACCGACCGATGAAGCTGTCGTCACGGCAGATAGTGCGAATTGGCTGGAAATCAAGCCAACCGGAGCCAACGCCGAATTCAAGATGCCCGTCAAACCCCGGTATGTCGAACGGATGTTCTCACCAATCGTCAACCAACCACCCATCAAAGTTCGCTTGCATATTGGGAGCTTCAATCAAAAAAGCGGTGCTTTCGTGTTCGGTTATCATGATTTGCAAGTGACGCCGCCCACACCACAGGACATCGACAATACACTTGACGGTGCCATCGTCGGTAGCATCGCCAATGTGCAGGGCAAACCTGTGTCTCAACAGGCGATTCGGTACGGTGAGCATCCCGGTCGTGCGTTTCTATATCAATACGCGCAGAACAATGAGATCTATCAAGTTTCCGCTCGCGTATTTCTGGTTGGCACTCGGCAATATCAAATTAGCGCGTTGATGAAGGCGGATGGATTCGACGAGAAAATCGCGGCGTCGTTTCTAGATAGCTTCCGTATCCTGGATCCCGAGCCGGAGTCGGAATTGGAAACCAAATCGGAGACGGAATCAGATACCGATTCGAAATCGGAATCGGGGAAGGAATTGAAATCAGAATCGGTGCAGCCAGCGGAGCAGAGTTCCGAAAAAGACTCGCCGCCGGCAACCCCTAAAAAGTCGGCGACGTAGCTCGTGAGTGTCGAACGGGCAAATTTCGGTCTTTTTGCGGTCGCACCTTGATCAAATCGCGGTTCAGTTGGTACGCTGGGGAAATTTTGTTTTTCGACGTAGGAGTCGAAACAAACTTCATCGGCGATTCCAATTCATCCTTTTGATTCAACTGTAGGTCAACCGAGTGCCTCGACGCGACGATCTCCATAAAATTCTGTTAATTGGTTCCGGCCCGATCGTCATTGGTCAGGCTTGCGAATTTGATTATTCCGGTACCCAGGCTTGTAAAGCTCTGCGCGAAGAGGGCTACCAAGTAGTGCTGGTCAATTCGAATCCGGCCACGATTATGACCGATCCCGGTACGGCCGAACGGACCTATATCGAACCGCTGGATTGGCGAGTTGTCGAAAAGATTATTGCCAAAGAAAGACCCGATGCCTTGTTGCCAACCCTGGGCGGACAAACAGCGCTCAACCTGGCGATGGATTTGACGAAACATGGAGTGTTGGAAAAATATGGCGTGGAGATGATCGGAGCCAATGCCGATGTGATCGACAAAGCGGAGAACCGCAATCGTTTTCAAAAAGCAATGGCTGACATTGGGCTGGAAACATGTCGCGGCCGAACGGTGCGCACCGTTGATGACGCCCGTGACGTAATGGAACAGGTTGGCTTGCCCTGTTTGATTCGCCCCAGTTTTACCATGGGCGGCAGTGGTTCGGCGATCGCTTACAACCGCGATGAATTCGAAACCTTGGTTCGCCGAGGACTTGATCAGTCGCCCACGACCGAAGTACTCATCGAGGAATCCATCATCGGCTGGAAGGAATACGAGATGGAAGTCATGCGGGATACCGATGACAACGTGGTCATCATCTGCGCAATCGAGAATTTCGATCCGATGGGCGTGCATACTGGCGACTCGATTACAGTCGCGCCCGCTCAGACGTTGTCGGACAAAGAGTACCAACGCATGCGCGATGCTTCGTTGGCGGTGATGCGGGAAATCGGTGTTGAAACCGGTGGCTCTAACATTCAGTTTGCGACCAATCCCCACGACGGGCGGATGATTGTCGTTGAGATGAATCCTCGCGTCAGCCGCTCGAGTGCCTTGGCGTCGAAAGCGACTGGATTTCCAATCGCGAAAATTGCCGCGAAATTAGCGGTTGGCTACAAACTCTGGGAGCTTCCCAATGATATTACGCGCGTCACGAAAGCCTGTTTCGAACCGTCGATCGATTATGTCGTCACTAAAATCCCACGGTTTACGTTTGAAAAATTCCCGGAAGCCGATGCTACCCTGATGACTCAAATGAAATCAGTCGGCGAGACGATGGCGATTGGTCGGACCTTCCGCGAATCGTTTCAAAAAGCCCTTCGCGGCCTGGAAGTCGGCAGTTTTGGACTGGGCTGTGACAATAAAGACCTCTGGGGCACCGATGACCAACCTGATCTCGATTCGATTCGCGCCAAGTTGTCAATTCCTAACTCCGATCGCCCGTGGTACATTCGCTACGCGATCAAGGCGGGATTGACGATGGAGCAAGTCCATCAGTTGACCAATATAGATTACTGGTTTCTCGATCATTTATTTGGCATTGTCGAGCTGGAGGAACGCTTGCGCGGAACCTCGTTGTTGGAGATGACTGCCGAGTTGATGCGGGAAGCCAAACAAGCCGGTTTTTCGGATCGCCAAATGGCCTTTATCTGGGACACCAACGAAATGGAAGTCCGCCAGCACCGCAAACAGCTGGGGATCGTCGCGACTTTCAAATCAGTCGATACCTGTGCGGCCGAGTTCGAAGCCTACACGCCGTACTATTATTCGACCTATGAAACAGAAGACGAAACCCCACCCAAATCGGACAAACGACGGATCATGATTCTCGGTGGCGGCCCCAATCGAATCGGACAGGGAATCGAGTTTGACTATTGTTGTTGTCACGCGAGCTATGCGCTGCGCGAGATGGGCATCGAATCGATTATGGTCAACTCCAACCCCGAGACCGTCAGTACGGACTATGACACCAGCGATCTGCTGTTCTTTGAGCCGTTGACCGTCGAAGACGTGCTCAATATCTGCGACCGGGTGCAGCCCGATGGCGTGATCGTGCAGTTTGGCGGCCAGACCCCGCTAAATCTCGCGCGCGCTTTATCGGCCGCCGGAGTGCCGATCATCGGCACCAGCGTTGATACCATTGATATGGCCGAAGACCGGGAGCAGTTTCAGAAATTGTTGCACAAATTGAACTTGAAGCAGCCATCCAACGGTATCGCTCGAACGATGAGCGGTGCCCGCGCCGAGGTTGCCAAGGTTGGATACCCGGTGTTGGTGCGTCCCAGTTTTGTCTTGGGCGGACGAGCCATGGAAATTTGCTACGACAAAACGCAGTTCGAGCGATTCGTCATGGAGGCATTCATTGTCTCTGCCGGCCAGCCAGTACTGATTGACAAATTTCTCGAGGACGCGATCGAAGTCGATGTCGATTGCATTTGCGACGGCACAGATGTCGTGATCGCCGGCATCATGGAGCATATTGAAGAAGCCGGTGTCCACTCGGGTGATTCGGCTTGTGCGATCCCACCCACCACTTTGGCCCCCTCGACCCTCGATGAAATTCGCGCTGCCACGAAATCAATGGCACTGTATTTGAGAGTCATTGGATTGATGAACGTTCAGTTTGCGGTCAAGCGGGAAAATGACAGCGATATTGTCTACGTACTGGAAGTCAATCCACGGGCCAGTCGCACTGTCCCCTTTGTGGCCAAAGCGACCGGCGTTCCGGTGGCTAGAATCGCAGCCAAAGTGATGGCCGGCGCGAAACTGGCTGAATTAGGCTACACCACGGAATTGGTCCCGAAACATGTTTCGGTCAAAGAAAGCGTATTTCCGTTTCGCAAGTTTGTCGGAGTCGACATCGTGCTCGGCCCCGAAATGCGCAGTACCGGCGAGGTCATGGGCATCGCTAAAACGTTTCCGATTGCGTTTGCGAAATCACAGTTGGCGGCAGGTGTTCGGTTGCCTGAGTCGGGTCGTGTATTCATTAGTGTCGCGGCAAATCACAAAGATCGAGCGGTTCCCATTGCGGCGGAGTTGCATGCCATGGGCTACGAAATTTTGGCAACGCTGGGTACGGCGACGCGACTGGAAGCGGCGGGCATTCCGGTTCAACGCGTAAAAAAAATAATTGAAGGACACCCTAATTTGATCGACCACATGAAAAACGAAGGAGTCGATCTAATTCTCAATACACCCAATGGTAAAGGCGCCCGAACCGACGAAGGAACCATCCGCGCGACTGCAGTCCAGCACGGCATTCCTTGCATCACCACGATCCAGGCCGCCGAAGCCGCCGTTCAAGCCATCAAAGCACTGCGTACCGAAGAAATGGAAGTCCAGTCGTTGCAGGAACGGTTTGCTTAAGATTTGCGATACCTGTTCACGCTCTTTACTCGTCGTTCCCGCGCAGGCGGGAATCCAGT
>JANNPW010000075.1:0-10166 GCA_031400405.1 Mariniblastus sp. | reverse complement strand
GGATTCGCCTTGGGCGAATCCGGCAGAAGAACGAGGTGAATGGGGGGGATCTTTGGGTGTAGCTCAAAGCCGAAGCTTCCGCTGGAAAAGCCGGTGGGATTCACAAGAAACTAAACTGCGTAGCAGGCCCAAACAACAACATTTTCATCAGACCACCCTTGGGCTCCCTTGGGCTCCCTTGGGCTGTTTCTTTGATCCCTCTACTTGTCGCTCTCGTCTCACGTAAGCCCCAAGAATTTTTTGAAGATCGGGGAATTGCGTTAGCGTTTTGTGATGTCCTGCTAGAAACGACTCCGAAGAAACAATAAACTCGGTTTCTTCCAATGTCGGTTATCGAGTCGAAGTTCAGCAACAATGGTCGTCCGGTGGTGCCACTAAGTGGTGCCGCGGCACGATTTATAATTTGAGGAAGAAATCCATGAAGTCTTACAGCCTGATTGTTTGGCTGGTTCTGTTGATCGGAACGCGCGCGACGATGGCGGCTCAGCGCCTCGGGGACGATCCAACCAAACTTACGCTCGACCGGATCTTTGCCTCCGACGAGTTTCGTGGCGAGATTGCACCGTCGATCAAGTGGTTGGCTGACGGTCGGTACACTTCGTTGCGTCCCTCTGAATTGCACAAGGCAGCGAGCGACCTCGTGCGCGTCGATGCCGCCGGGAAAAGTGAAATTCTCGTCGCCGCCGAAAAACTCATTCCGTCTCCGGCCAAAGATCCGCTGATCATTGAAGACTATGAATTCTCATCGGATCGGGATGTCGTGCTGATCTATACAAATTCGATGAGAGTCTGGCGGCAGAACACGCGGGGCGACTATTGGGTCTTCCAACGATCGACGGGGCGGCTAATCAAGCTCGGTGGCGAGGCATTGCCAGCGACTTTGATGTTCGCGAAGTTGTCGCCAGACGGCCGCCGCGTGGGCTATGTCCGCGAGAATAACCTGTTCGTCGAACCGGTGACAGGAGGCGACGCCATTCAGCTTACGACGGATGGTTCAACCGAGGTCATCAACGGCACGTTCGATTGGGTTTATGAAGAGGAGTTCTCCTGCCGCGACGGTTGGCGGTGGAGTCCTGACGGCCAGCAGATCGCGTATTGGCAACTCAACACGAACGGCGTGAAGACATTTACGCTGATCGATTACACCACCGATTCGTATCCAATTTTGAAGACGTTCGCCTATCCGAAAACCGGCGAACGAAATTCGGCGTGTCGGATTGGTGTCGTGGCGGCGGCCGGCGGGGGGACGAAGTGGGTCGATATTCCCGGCGACACGCGCACGGACTTCTACCTCCCGAGAATGCAATGGGCTGGCAATTCACAGGAATTGGTGATCGAGCGCGTCAATCGACTGCAGAATTCAGTCGACGTTATGTTGGCCGATATCACCACGCACGAAGTGCGCAACGTATTGACCGAGCGCGACGAAGCTTGGGTGGACATCCACGACGACGCTTTGACGTGGGTCGACAAAGGACGTGGATTTACCTGGATCAGTGAACGTGATGGCTGGCAGCATTTATATGTTGCCGCGCGTGATGGGACATCGCAACGACAAGTGACTCGCGGCGAATTCGACGTGATCCGCGTGCTGTACGTTGATGAGCCTGCTGGGCGAGTTTACTTTCTGGCTTCGCCGGAGAATCCGACTCAGCAGTATCTGTACTGCGTCTCGCTCGATGGCGATAGCGCGCCCAAGCGATTGAGTCCGGTCGAGCAACCGGGCTCCCATGAATATGATATTACCGAGGGCGGTTCGTACGCGATCCACACTTACTCTGCCGTCGATGTTCCACCGCAGATTGAACTCGTCTCGCTGCCCGATCACAAAACCCTGCACTCGATCGTGACTAACGACGGGCTGCGTAAGGATCTGGCGTCGTTGGATCTATCACCGGTGGAGTTTATCCGCGTCGGGATCGGTGAGGGAGTGGATTTGGATAGCTGGCTGATGAAACCACCCGGCTTTGATCCATCGAAAAAGTATCCTCTGATCATCCACGTTTACGGTGAACCGGCGAGCCAAACGGTAAAAGACGTTTGGGGCGGCCGGCATTCCTTGTGGCACAGGCTGCTCACTCAACAAGGGTACGTCGTGGCATGCTTTGACAATCGAGGAACGCCGTGTCCGCGCGGTCGCGCCTGGCGCAAGATCGCCTACAAGCGTGTCGGCACGCTGGCATCGGAGGACCAGCTCGCTGCCACTCATGAATTGCTTAAGCGACCCTACCTCGACTCAGCACGCGTTGGCGTGTGGGGATGGAGCGGCGGAGGTTCCATGACATTGAACCTGATGTTTCGTTACCCCGATGTCTATCACACGGGCATGGCGGTCGCAGCGGTGCCGAACATGCGGCTCTACGATACGATTTACCAAGAGCGCTACATGGGTTTGCCGCAAGATAACGCTGAAGCATACGCAGACGGCTCGCCCATCACACATGCAGCGGGTCTGCAAGGGAGATTGCTGATGGTCCACGGTAGCGGCGATGACAATTGCCATGAACAGGGAATGACGAAATTGGTAAATCGATTGATCGAGCTGAACAAAGACTTCACGATGATGTCCTACCCTAACCGCAGCCACGCGATCAACGAAGGCAGCAATACGACTCGTCACCTATACGGATTGATGACGCGATATCTCAACGAAAATCTACCAGTTGGTCCCCAGTAATCCAGCTTGATCCATCGGAAAGTCTTGTTATGAAAACCTTGTTTGCACAATTGGTCATTCTCGTTTTGGCGTTTGTGAATCCAACATTCGCCCAGTATCCCGAATGGAAACATACGGGTTCGCTGTTCATAATCACGACACCCGAGGGTGCCGATTTGCCACCGACAACATTGATTGAGAATTTTCCATTGCTGGTTCGGTTGGACAAGAATTGGTTCGATTTCCAGCAGACTCAAAGCAATGGAAATGATTTGAGATTCAGTTCCAGCGCCGGCCAGCCGCTGCTGTATCAAATCGAAGAATGGAATGCCGCTGACGGGGCGGCCAGTGTCTGGGTTCGCGTGCCCAAAATTACCGGCAACGCACGGCAAGAAATTAAACTCCACTGGGGCAATCCCAACGCGGCCAGTGAATCCGATGGCCAAGCTGTCTTCAATGCCTCCAATGGATACGCCAGCGTTTGGCACATGGGCCAAACCGTAAAAGACGAGGTCGGCAACGTCACATCGAAGGACGAAGGGACCACGGCGACCAGCGGAATCATTGCCACGGCCCGACATTTGGCGGGCGGTCAGGGAATATTCGGTGGCGACGATATTGATTCCTATCCATCGGGCACCGGCCCCATGAGCACGGAGGCTTGGTTTCGCGCCGAAAAATCCAATGGCAACGTATTGGCTTGGGGAAAAGAGCAACGACCGGGCAAAGTCATGATGCAATTCGAGAGCCCACCGAGTATCGCGATCCGGTGTTATTTTGCCGATGTCGAAGCCGCAACTCCATTGAGTATCGATCAGTGGTATCACGTCGTGCATACTTATCAGGACAGAGATTCCCGAGTTTACGTCAATGGACGGCTGGAGGGAGCGTCCACTCCGGAGCTCGACATCCCGCCCACATCAAGCCTCTGGATCGGCGGCTGGTATGGAAACTACAACTTCGTTGGTGATATTGATGAGGTGCGAATTTCGAAACTTGCGCGTTCACCCGAGTGGGTGAAACTGCAATACGAAAACCAGAAACCCATGCAGACCACGGTGGGACCGCTGTCGCAACCGGGCACCGAATTCTCGGTTTCAGTTGATGAGATCTCGCTTTCCGAAGGTCAACGCGCGACGGTCACGGCTCAGGCGGGTGGTGCTCAGAAAGTCTATTGGATTCTCAAACACGACGATCAGGAAACCGTTGTCGCAGTGGATCGGTTCGACTATGAAATTGTCGCCGGCCGAGTCGTCGGCGATACGTCGATGACGCTGCAATTGAAAGCAGTCTACGACAATGAAGTCAAGACACAGGACGTTCGAATCAAGGTTTTCGAAACAATACCCGAGCCGATCTTCCAATTGGAATCGCCGCCAGCTTGGGATGGTCGGGAGACGATCGAAGTCATCCCGCGTATTTCCAATTTGAAAGCCCTGCAGGCGGCCGGAGCAGGCGAATTGGCATACACTTGGGCGGTTTCCGGTCTGGCCGCCATCAAGGAAGTTCAGCCCGACCGGTTGGTTCTGACTCGGGCCTTAAACAGTGGCGACCTGACCGTCACGTTGACGCTGGATAACGGCGGAGCCGAGACTTTGTCGACAACCTCGATCACCGTCAAAGAACCGGTAACAGACGCTTGGGTCGCACGGACGCCAGGCCCCGACGAACAACCGGTCGACAACCAGTTCTATCCTCGCGACGACAAGAATGTAGGTACGCTTGTTTGCCGTGGGACTTTGCCCGAGGTTGCTGACTCCGTGTATCTAAACGTCTACGCGGATGACCAGCCGTACCAGAATGAAAAACAAAAACTCGGCGCTGACAACCGGTACGCATTCGCCATCAAACTCAAGCCGGGACTGATCAAGTACCGGGTCGAGTTTGGATCGATCGCAAAAGAAACAGAAACTGTTCTGCACACGGCCACTAACATTGTCTGCGGTGACGCTTATCTGATCGAAGGTCAGTCCAATGCGTTGGCGACCGACTGGGGCCAGGAAAAATATGAATATTCGAGCGAGTGGATCCGCAGCTATGGCAGCAACAACGGCGATGTTAGCCAAGGCTGGGGCAACGCCGTCCGGCGCGAGGGAGGGCATTTCGAAATCGGCTGTTGGGGGATGGATCTGGCGAAAAGCCTGGTCGAGAACCACAACATGCCGATCTGCATTATCAATGGTGCTGCCGGCGGGACATTGATCGAGGCTCATCAACGAAACGCGGACAACCACACCGATCCGGAAACAATCTACGGCCGTTTGCTCAATCGCGTTCAACAAGCTGGATTGACGCATGGCATTCGCGGTGTTTTTTGGCACCAAGGGGAAAACAACCAGGGAGCGCAAGGAGCGACTGGCAAATACGGTTGGGAAACGTACGAACAATATTTCATCGCCATGGCAGCCGCTTGGAAACAGGACTTTCCCAACATTCAGCATTACTATGTGTTTCAGATTTGGCCGAACTCGTGCTCGATGGGCGGCAATCCCAACAGTGATCGTCTCAGGGATGTTCAGCGGCAATTGCCACGGTTATTTGCCAACATGACGGCAATTTCAACGCTCGGCATCAAGCCCGAAGGCTCTTGCCATTTTCCTCCCGCTGGTTATGCGGAATTGGCCCGGCAAGTTCTCCCGATTGTGGAGCAAGACAATTATGGGGTCAGCTTCAAACGGTCCGTCACATCGCCCAACATCAGGCGGGCTGGTTTTTCGAATGACCAACAGGATGAGATCACGCTGGAGTTCGATCAACCAATGGCCTGGAACGACGCGCTCATCAGCCAGTTCTATTTGAACGGCGAAGCAGGCAAGATCGCTGTAGGTGTTGTGACTCGAAACGTTGTGACATTGAAACTGCATGAACCCTCGACTGCCACCGCAATCACCTATTTAATCGACAAAAAATGGGATGCCAACAACCTGCTCTACGGCCAGAATGGTATCGCCGCGTTGACGTTTTTTGAAGTTCCGCTGAACAGCCCCTAGAAACACAGTGTATTCTGAATCAACGGGTATTATTTGTTGATTCGTGCGCCAATGATTCGTTCCGATTTACGTTGGCTAAAAACCCAGGGCAATGGAAACATATTGGAGATTTCGCTTGCAAACTTGTACTCGACCAACGATGCTGAGTGTTATGGATTTCGCTCGAGGCGCTTGCGCCGTTTGGTTTAAGCGCTTATTCAACTTGGAGAAACACATGTTCAGATCAATCCGTGTTAGCTTGTTATGCGTATTGGCAACCATGCCTGCAGCGTTTTTTGGAGGGGGCATCGTCAATGCGCAGCTCGTGGCAACGCCCTACTCCTATGATACGATGCTTGATGCCGGCTCACCCGTCTTTAACCGCCCCGTTGCTGGGATTCCACCAACGACCATTTCAGCATCAGGAACAGCGGTTTCCTATGGTGCATTGTTTTTCATTCCCGATACAACCGGAAGTTACTCCATAGAAACAACGGCGGCAACGCTGGCCCCAGGAGCGGTTGACGACACGTTCCTGGTGCTTTATCAGGGGAGCTTCAATCCGGCCTCCCCTTTGACGAACGCTTTGGCGGCCGATGATGATGCCGGGATCGGTGCTCTTTCGCTGTTCTCGCAAAACCTGACGGCTGGAACAAGTTACTTTCTCATTACAACCACGTTTTCTAATGCGGTCTTCGGACAAATTACTACCAGGATCTCTGGGCCCCCGGGATCGACGCTCAACCTCAGTGCAATTCCTGAACCTGGCAGCGCGGCGATTCTCGGACTGAGTGCAATTGGTCTAGTACTTCGTCGCCGAAAAAAATAATTCCTCGGCAACATTGTTTCGCGAACTGAATTGCCAATGGTCCGCCGCAAAAACTACAACTCCGTGCGATTCCGCACGGAGTTTTTTTATTGTCCGCCAGGCTCCGACCACACGGAATCACCAGCTGGCGAGATTCATTCGCTTGATTGAAACAATTGAGTCAATTCATTAGACTAAATGGCTTGAACGAAGCAATTCCAAAGCGGTTTGTGTAGATCGAATGACTTTACCGTTCGAACTTCGATCCGTAGGTTTCTCAAAGGAAATAAAGACGTTGCCGGGAAACAAATAATTTCTGGCAGATTGTTTCCAATGAGGTTGGTGTTTCGTTTCGTTTTGAACTTTCCTAAGAACATGCCCACCCAACAATCCGAGGTCGTCTCATGTTTCATTCCTGTTTCTACATCGCGATCGTTTTGGGGCTCTTGGTCTCGCAATTTTCCTTAGCTCAAAAATCGAGTAACCACGCAAACGATAATTGGGCAGCGTTTCGTGGCGATGGAACAAGCTTGACTTCGGCGGCGAACGTGCCAAGCACTTGGAGTGATCAACAGAACGTTGCCTGGTCGGTTGCGGTGCCCGGCTACGGTCAATCCAGCCCGGTGATCTGGGGCGACCAGGTGTTTGTAACGACGATGCAGGGGGACAACAAGGAAACTCCGACAATCGCCTGCTTCAAACTGACGGATGGAACAGAAGTCTGGAAAAAAGAATTCGAAGCCAGCCAAAAATTTTCCCCGACCAAGGACATCGGCACGCTGGAGTACGTTACACGCAGTGCGCCGACGCCAGCCGTTGACGCCAGCCATTGCTACGCCTTTTTCGAAAGCGGTGAACTCATTGCGACGGACCACGACGGAATAACCAAATGGCAACGATCACTGGTCAAAGAATACGGTGAGTTCAAGGGGAACCACGGAATTGGCAGTTCGATTGCCATCAATGAGCACGCGATATTTGTGCTGGTTGCCCATGAGGGGCCAAGTTATTTATTGGCTGTGGATAAATCGTCTGGGAAGAATATCTGGAAAACCGATCTGAATCCGAAAGTTTCCTGGAGTTCGCCGACGCTGGCGGGAGGTCAGGTGATTCTCTCGGTTTCTGGAACGGTTCAATCGTTTGACACCACCACCGGAAAACAGATCTGGTCGGTGGGGAACGTCGAGGGAAATACGGTCGCTTCGATAACTGTACATGACAACGTCGCATTCGTTGGATCGAGTGCCCGCGATCAGAATTTTGCCATTCGATTTGATGCGTCTGGAAAATCTGACCAGACGGAGGTGCTGTGGCGCAATAACGAAGCCACCAGCTCGTTCGGTTCGCCGTTGTATCGTGATGGACAATTGTACTATATCGACAAAGGAGGAGTTGCTTTTGGCGTGGATGCCGTGACTGGAAAAACTCTCTGGAAAGAACGACTGAGTGGATCGAGTTGGGCTTCACCAATTGGAACCAGCGCTGGAATTTATTGTTTTTCGAAAGAAGGCAAGACTGACATTCTCGCCGCGGGTCCAGAATTCAAACTGCTGGGAACCAACACGCTGTCTGTCGCTGACAAACTGTACGGCGTCGCTGTGGCCGACTCGCGTTTCGTTGTGCGAACTGGCTCAAAGTTGATTTGTATTTCCAGCGATCCTAATCCAGTTCAGACCCTGACCAAACTCCAGGAGCCCCAAGCGCAACTGTCGAAAACCCAACAGCCGCTGGAGTTGCCTGATTTTCCAGCTTCGGTGACCAGTTTTGGAGCCGCTGTTTGTGATGGTTACCTATACGTGTACGGTGGAAATCAGGGAGACGCTCATTCCTATTCCAAGGATTTGCAAAACAATGTCTTTCGCCGTGTAAAACTGGAAACGAACAGTGATTGGGAATCGCTCGGCGAAGTTCCTCGGCGCCAAGGAATGGCTCTCGTCTCGCACCAAGGCAAAGTTTATCGGGTCGGTGGATTCGAAGCCCGCAACGCTGCCGGTGAAGAGGAAGAGATTGTTTCAACAACGGATTTTGAAGTTTATGACCCGAACACATCCAAGTGGACACAACTGGCTCCGCTTCCCGAGCCGCGCTCCAGTTTCGATGCGGTCATAGCGGGCAATATGCTCTATGTTGTGGGCGGTTGGTCGTTGGGCCAAGGTGATGAGGAATCGCAATGGCACAAGACCGCTTGGCAAGCCGACTTGAGTCAGGCAACTCCCGAATGGAGGCCGATGCCGGCGCCGCCGGAGTCACGTCGCGCATTTGCATTGGCGGAGTTGCATGGAAAGATCTACTTGCTGGGTGGCATGGGCGAAAATGCCAAACCCACGACCAGCGCGTTTGTGTTTGACTCCTCCAATCAAAAATGGAGCGCGGCTCCGGCGTTGCCGGGCGAAGCGATGGACGGTTTTGGATCCTCCGCCTTCAACGTTGGCGGTCGGATCGTGATCAGCACGTTCAGCGGACAAGTCCTGCAACTGAGCGAAGACGGTACGACATGGGAAGTACTGCCCGAACTCGAAACAGGTCGTTTCTTTCATCGACTGGTGGCCCTGGACGAAAACCGGTTTATCATTCTGGGTGGCAGCAGTCCCGATTCGGATAAGCAGACCAGCGTGCTGGTTATTGACCGCATGGCGAATTGACATCGAGCATTTCAGTTCTCTCGCGACGATCGAACTTGCCAACTTGCCGGCCCGGCATTTTTCGTCGGGTCAATGTTTGGCTGCCAAGACAGGTAGTCTCCAGAAGAAAAACGGTAAGGTTCGCGCTTCGTTAGTTAGTCTTTCCCGCGTAGACGGGAATCCAGTCGAATCGGATTCTGGATTCCAGTCCGGCCAACGCTGGATTCCCGCCGACGCGCGAACGACGAGAATGGGCCGTGAACGGCTAGGAGAAATGAACACCAACGATTGGTCGCAGAAGCTTTGCAAAAGTTTCCGGTGGACCTCTTTGGTTACCATTGGATGAGCAATCATTGGCGCCTGGTGTTGTCTCCCCGCTTTGATGGTGGGATGTCGGAGTTCATCGAACGGCTCACCCTGACACTCAACCCAGCGTTACCTTGCGCACGATAGAACGACCGGCTACGGTCACGTTTACCTCGTCCGCTAAAAGAGTGTTCTGGTACCAGCTGACGATCATTTTCATACCGTTTGTCGCTATTTCGCAAGGCAGGCTTTGACGGCCAACTTGGTAAATCGAGCGGAAGACGATCGCTGGGGAAGTCCCTGCAATTGGCTCGATGGTGGTTTAACAATCGCGCTGGCGATGTGGCCCGTGCGTCGCTAACCGGGCCGGGATGACCTCCCTTCGGTTGGAAAAATGGCTTTGTCTGGCCCCGGGTGCCGTTCCCCCCGTCGGTTGGAATAATGGCTTTGTCTGGCCCCGGGGGAAAAATGGCTTTGTCTGGCCCCGGGGGAAAAATGGCTTTGTCTGGCCCCGGGGGAAAAATGGCTTTGTCTGGCCCCGGGCGCCGCCGGGCGCCGTTCCCACAAATTGCCGGGCCTTTGGCCCTGTGGTTGCTTGTTCTTTCTGTTACCCAGGCCTTTAGCCTGGGCTAGGCAAACTTCTGGGCCGTTGGCCCGAGGTCAATTTCGACTGCGGAATAAAAACGGTTGCACGAAACACGATGTCAATACCGAATTTTTAGCAGTCCAGGCTTGCCCCATAGTTTCGCGGGGGCTTGCCACAGAATCGTAATTCCCGCCTCAGCGCGGAAAATTTCCGCGTCTAA
>JANNPW010000072.1:0-7870 GCA_031400405.1 Mariniblastus sp. | reverse complement strand
AGTTTGCTTCGTGGGTAGTGAACCGTATTGGAATCCCGCTGGCTTGTCCAGCGGAAGCTTCGGCTTTGAGCTACACCCAAAGATCCCCCCCATTCACCTCGTTCTTCAGCCGGATTCGCCCAAGGCGAATCCGGCTGAAGAGCGAATCAATGGCCCAGCAAGTTTGTAGCAAAAAAAACAACCATCCACCGGACAAGCCGGTGGTATTAGAAACGCGCCGTTCCTCGTAACTGGGCTAAACCACGGTTTGTCGATCAAAGTTGTGTAGATACCAATGGGCTTGCCCTGCGGATCGTTGGGCTTTTCGCTACATCAAGAACGACGCCCTCTCTTTCGCTTCGCCGCCGGATTTGCCGCCGGCAAATCCGGCGGCAAAGCGAGATTGTGTTGACTCGCTGTGTAGTAAAAAACCGAAGTATCCGCAGGGCAAGCCGGCGGCATTTTTGGCCAAGCAAAATGAGTGGTCGTGGCGTTCAGCGAGAACTATCATAAAAAGTGGGTGATTGGGATTTTTGATTTCCAGAGACTTGTTTGAACAACTGTGGGATTGAATCCTCAGCAGGAAAAAGTCAACCCAGAGGTTGAGCTCGCGCGCGATTTCCGCGCATGCACGATCGGAATTTGGCCGCTATAATGCCGGTTGAAAAAATTCCCTCCCCACTTTCCCATTTTTTGGAGTCTGACATGGAATTTCTGAACGATTTATGGTTGCCGATTATCGTCAATGCGGTGGTGTTGTTCTTTGCCAGTTTTACCGCGTGGGTGATTTTGCCGCACCATTTCAGCGACAAGAAGAAATTGCCCAATCAAGCGGCTGTGCTGGATTTCGTCCGCCAACAGAAAATTCCGCCCGGCAACTATATGTTCCCCTACGCAGACAACAAAAAAGATTCGGGCTCCAAGGAATTTCAGGAGTTGTATGCAGCCGGTCCCAATGGCTGCTTGGACGTCTATGGTCCAGTCAGTATGCCGATGAATATGGTCAAGACCGTGATCTTTTTTTTGATTACTTCAGCAGTGATCGGTTACATCGTGCATTTTACTTGTCCTCCCAGTGACGCGACCGTGAACTTCATGAAAGTGTTTCGCGTCGCGGGCACGATCGGAATTTTGACTCACGCCTCCAGTGGTGTGCTCAATAACATCTGGTTCAAGCGGCGATCGATTACCGACATCATCGACGGCTCGGTGTTCGGTATCATTCTAGGATTAATCTTTGCCGCTTTGTGGCCGTATGCAAACTGATGGCTGATGGAATTGGGATGGGCGTGGATCGGTCGGCCCTATTTGCTGTGTTTTTAGAAATGGGAGCCGGTGGTGGAGATTCCCGAAGCGGAAAATTACGATAAAATCTGACCAGCAAGTCGTGGATGTTCGATTAGAATAACGCTTGACATTCCGATTGAAAACCAAGAACCAATAAACCCTTCAAAACTGGACGGCCAGTTAACTTATGTCCGACACAACTCCTGGGCCTCCCGAAAATACGGAATCGCAACCCCTTCCCGAGCAAGCCGTTCCAACACCGCCCACGCGAAAACATGTGGTACCGAAGCAAAAGCAGATATCGCCGGAGCTGGAAGCATTACAACGAAAAGAGCGAAACAGAAAACGGAATCTGGGACGGCGGCGATCCGTCTTTCGTTTGTTGACGATCCCAGCGGTAATTTTGCTGTGTATTGGCGCGTATTTTGGTTTCACGTATTGGCTAGCATGGCAAAAAAAAGTTCGCATAATTTCGAACAACGGCGCCCGCAAATCGGTCGAGCCCGCAGAGCAAACAGTGTTGCCGAATGCGACTTCCGATGATTTGATCGCCCGGATTGATCGGCTGGATGAGGCCATGCGGGCCGATGGAGCTGATCACCAGTTTATTGATCTGTTTGCCAAAAAACAGCTCGCCGAACAACTCATTGAACTCAAACAGAGTGAGGCTTATGTCTCAATCGGTGTCGTTGAGAAATTAAATTCGCTGATTACCATGACGGCCATGGTGAGCGACCAGCCTGCCGATAAACCGGAATTTCGACACGAATTGTTGAGTTTTTCGACAGAGCATCTGGCGTCGTCGAATCCGAAAGTTGCTGCTCTGGCGATTGCTGGCATACTGATCGCGAAGATTACCGAGTTTATTCGCGATCCCTCGCAGGCCAATCTGGATGCGACAATTGCTGCGATCGAATCCAATTTGTCAAATTTCCCAGCGCAACTGGACCCGCAATTTTTGAGGATTGTGGTTGCGTTGTTGGGAAAAGTGGAAAATCCGCAACCTTCTCGCCAAATCAGGCAATGCCTGGCGAAGCAATTTATGGCTAGTGGCTCCACGGAAGAACAAGCTCTGGGCCAAGCCTTGTGGGATCATTCCATCATTGGTTCGGTAGATTTTGAATCAATGCGGCCGATGGTTGCGACGGGCAGTAGCTTCGGTATTACGGAACTCGAAGGTGTATTAACAAACCTGGCTTCCAGCCCAGACGTCAGTATCGGTGTCTACCTCAATGTGATCTCGGTTTTTGAACGGCTACATCAAACCAAGGAAAAGGCGCGCGAGCGGGAGCTGTTTGCCCTGTTTGAATCGACGGTGGAAAAAATTGCAGACGACACGAATCGCCAAAAAATCCAAACATTGCTGCAACATTACGAGACGCGGCGCTCCTTGGTGGGTGCGAAGTTTCGATTCGACAGTGGCGCGCCCGGCGAACAGGAACTAGATCCGGCAGCAAACGGGACCGTGGTCGCATTCGTTTCGGGGGCCGCTGATATTAGTGATGATTGGCTGAAAACTTTGGCCGAACAGGTTGTTGCCGATGTTAATGAGCAGTATGTCGTGATTTGTGTCGACGAATCGGAGCTGCCACCGGAAACTCGACAGAACTTGATCGCAGCAATTCCCCACGCCAAGTTTATTTGGCCGCCGTTCGGTCAGACGTACTTAAAACAATGTACGCCTAGCTGGACACCCTACATAATACTCACGGATCGAGACTCCGTCGTGGAAGCAATAGATCTCGGTTTGTCAGATCTTAAAACTCGAACCATCAAACCTGGCAAGTGATGCGCTAACCGGCGAAATTCTAAACACTTCTTCCACAGGACCAGACGACGTCGACCAAAGGACGACGTCGTGTGTATCGCTGACAGAACAAACTCAAGCCACTTTACGCCGGCGAACGGATAACATCGCTCCCAGTCCACCGAACAGCACCAACAACGCACTCGGTTCTGGAATTGAGGTTAAGGTAAACTGCAGTAGATTACCACCGCTGAAAGCAAAACTACCGCCGAACTGGCCACCATTGCCGTTATTGGGAACAATGCCACCGCTCCAATTGGCAATCGTGCTCCAATTCCCAGGGCCGCCATTCCACGCCGTGGGGGTCCGACCATTGGCTGACGGCATCCAACCGCCAACACCAGCAAGCATCAAGGCGCTACAGGTCCAGCCTGGCCTGACGAAAATGTTGTTGTTTGGGCATGCTACGCAGTTTAGTTTCTTGTGAATCCCACCGGCTTGTCCGGTGGATGGTTAGGTTTTTTGCTACCCTGAATCACGTCAAAAGTAACGTCCTCCTCCGCGATTTGCCGTAGGCAAATCGCGGGGGAGGACGTTGGATGTGATAGTGGCCCTTGGTAGTCAACAGCCCAACCATCCGCAGGGCAAGCCTGCGGGATTTCCGGTCTGTTCGTCATTTCATGTTGATACATTTTCGTCAGGCCAGGGCTTGCCTTGGTCTGGTTGCCGCGGTCCGACTCTGCTTCCGCCCCGTACCCAGTACGTCTACGAGTCGGTGATATCTGATAATGTTGGACTTGATAGTACCGCTGGCTTGACGATCACTCGCTTGGGTGGCGCGACGGCTGCGATCTCGATTCAGGCAGCCAAGACTAAATTGGCGGACACGATTGCCAATGGGGGAGCCGGAACCGTTTTCGGAGTGGTCAAAGGCGTATCGGGCAGAGCCACCGTCGTCATCGCACCGGATGAGAAAACAATGCAAGTCTCGATTACCGATGCCACGGGTCGGGGAGTAATGAACGCCACCATGACCGGCCCGGCAGCCACGACACCCAATACCTTGATTAACTGGACCTGCTTAACTGGACCTGCACGCTGGCCGATCAAATCGATACGACCACCACGCCGATCGCGGCTTTGAAAACATCCTCCATCGATCCGGCCGGCAAGCAGACTTCGGCGATCACCGACGGCTTCGGTCGCACCGTTGCTTCGATCGATCAATTGGGGAACATCCCTAAACAATCGTACGACTCGGGTGGGAATCTGTTGAAGTCGACGGATGCACTCACTCGGGAGACGAACTTTGTTTATGACGGGTTGGGGCGACAGACGACAGTCACGGCGCCGCTGTCCAATGTGCGGACGACGGTTTATTCGCCAGCCAACGGGCTAGTCACTTCGCGGACCGATGCCAAAGGAGTTTCGACCAGCTACGGTTACGATCTACTCAGCCGCGTGCTGACCACCACGGATCGGACCGGGAAACTGACGACGAATGCTTACAACACGGCGGGTCAATTGGCTTCCATTACCGATGCCCAGGCCAAGGTCACGACTTATGTTTATAACCTGCTGGGACAGCGGACCAGTACCACGTTGCCCGACAACACGGCCAAAGCGATGACGTATGACCCAGCCGGTCGCTTGAAGAAAACGACTTCAGCTTCCGGGAAATCGCAGACCAATATCTATGAATTCTCGGGAGTCCTCGACAAAATCGAGTTCCGCAACGCGGCCAATACGCTGGTCGGGACCGATGATTACACTTACGATGCGCTGCTGCGAAAAACGGGCTCGACGGGTCGCTATAGCGTGTCGCAAGCGTGGGTCTATAATGATCTGGGTCAATTGGCGACCGATACAACGACTTACAGCGGGCAGTCTTACGCCGTGAATTTTGCTTACGATACACGCAGGGTCTGGCTCAATTTTCGGCTCAAATCGGTTTTGGTAGTGGGTTAATTTTGCTTTTCGAGAAGATGTAGCCACATGCAATCCGCTCGACTGCCGAAATTTGTGCCTGACCCTTTCGCCCAACGACAGGGCTCTCCAGCGCTTACGGCGGCTTATTCGTTCACCGACCGGAGTGAGCTGGACAAAATCAATTGGGCCGGTTCGCAGATCGAAGATCGGGCTTATGATGCCGTTGGGCTAATGACCGGTGTCGATCGACCGGGTGTCGATGAAACGCGAGCCTACGATGCGCTGAACCGTGTGACGTCGATCGGTAATACCAACGTCGGCGACGGGACTTACACGTACGACGCCAACAGTAACAAACTGAGCGAGTCGTGGAGCGGTGCGATGGCGGCCTGGAATTTTATCACCACCAACGCCGGTGCCAATCCACAAGGTTACGATGCCGAGGATCGCTTTACCAACTTCATTCAATCCGGCCAATCGAAAACATTGGGCCTGACGCGAAGTGATATTGGCAATATCTCCAACATTAATCTCAATGGGACCAATACTGCGCGCGGGTATTCGAATATCCACGCGTTGACTTCGATCGGTTCGACCAATCAAGTCTTCGACACCGATGGAAATTTAACCAACGCCCAGACCGGAATCGATTTGGCTTGGGACGAAGCGGGGATGATGAAAGAGACCATCGTCGGCACCGGAGATACGGCTGGCATCGAGGGGACTAATACTTATGGTTACGATGCCGATCGGAAGCGAGTTTGGAAGAAACGGATGCTCGAAAGCAGTACCAACGAGCATACGGTCTATATTCACGCTGGACCAAACGTGATTGCCGAGTATCCTGCCGGCACGGCCGCCGCTTCTCCGACTCAGGAATACGTTTACGGCCAAGAGATTGATTCGCTGGTGTTGCTCGTTCGCTCAACCGGCGGCGGCAGTGGCAATGAAAAATTAACCATCACGCGGAATCAACAGTGGAGCGTGACCGCTTTATCTGACGCTACCAGCGGCAACATTCTCGAACGTTACACGTACGATCATTTCGGTAAACGGACGATCCTGGAACCCAACGGCAGCACCGTCCGCAACACCAGTTCGTACAACATGCCGTTCGGTTACACGTCCCGTCAACACGACGCCGAAACCGGCCTCCTCTTCATGCGCGCCCGTTATTACGATCACCTCACCGGCGAGTTTATTGCGCCCGATCCGCTGGAATATATCGACGGGATGAGTTTGTTTAGGGGGTATTTTATTCCAAACGGAGTTGATCCGAGTGGGCTTGACGATCCTTGGGAAGGTGGCGACATCAAAGTCACTGGCAAGAAGTCGGTGACGTCAAAATGTACTTGGCGTGCTGCCAATGAAGCAACGATAGTCATGACATTTGAAGTGATTGTTGAGCTAAAGGATAACTGCAACCGAATCGAATTTCCAAACACATGTAACCACAACGATGATTGCCAAAAACGTTGCACTGGCAATGTATGGCCCGAATTTACGTTTAGAGCTAAAAGAGAAAATCTGAATCCTGCGAATAATCATCCGATTGAAATTTTCACGTCTGGGAAAGGCAAACCTATTTGGGTCGGAGGTATCGAAGGCACGCTAGAGTCGGGGGACGATGGTGATACTTATGGTACACCTATCCTTTTTGGGAAGTTAGTCGGAACACCCGACTTTCTTACCGCCTGTTGTGGAGGAGCTGCGCGAGGTGAATTTAACGTGGGCGGAAGAAAAGGTGCGCCTATCATTACAACCTCGTGGGCTTTTAGGAGCTGGGAATGCGGGGAGACCGTGTTGGTTGTTGCATTACCAGAACTCGGTGTTGGCGACCGAGGGCAACATGCAATCAAATGCGAGTTCGCAAAATGATGGAGGATGGAAACTCGCAAAAATCGGGACGGCGGTTTCGTTGGCTGCCTCGGTCGATACGACAATATTGGCTAATAATGTTGTTGTTTTCGTTTGTGATTCTTTTTAGGTTTGAACATTTTTTTCCAGGCCACCAAAAGGCGGCGACCTGCATAAAGGCAATGGGTGGCATATTTATTCACGGTTTTGAAGAACCGATGGGGCCCAACTGGATCTATATTTCTGGCGGGTCTATACCACCCAATGGATTTTTTCCAAACTGGTTCGTGCACCGTTTTTGCATTTCTGGAACGTTTACGTTAGAGTTCGAGAATTCGAGTCTTCGAACGAGTGATCTTGAGTGTTTATCGGATTTGCTTTTTTTGCAAGAAATCCAATTTATTGGTTGTGAATTTAGCGGGAGTTCAAAGAGCAAATTTGCGGTATGCAAAAACCTTTATTACGTTACTTTCATGTCCGCGAAATTCCACAAAGGGTCGTTAGTGATATTGGATTCGATGAGACATGTTAAGGATTTTACGTTTTTGAATTCCGATTTTGGAGATCAAAAATCGTCCTTGGTCGATCGGATTTGCGAATTCAAATCCTTGGAAACTTTGTATTTTTTGAATTGCGATATTCTCGAAAGCGATGTCACGAGAATTCGGGGTTGCTTCCCCAATTGCAATTTAACTATTGAAGAGGATAGTAATTGGAAGGCTCTCTAAAAGCTAATCCATGGGACAAATAAAAGGTGTTTGCGCCAAGAAGCTTGGTGAAGGGGGAAGATGACATGTAAGTGAATCTGGACAAATAAAAGGGTGTCAAGTACGAATGGCGTTGTCCACGGCTTTTTTGCGTTTTTTGGAATTGAAGTCGGCGGCACCGCGCAGCATGGAGAGACGCGATCCGTCGCGTTTTTAAATTCCATTTTTTTTACGCCAACGATCGACTTGTCTTTGGCGTGACCCAACTGATCGGTAGAATACTCGCGGGCGTGAACCTTTCCTGGTGTTGTGTTGTAAATTCGACCAGGGAGGGTTCATGTCTGTTTTACCAATACGCTCGGCT